>NZ_OZ244205.1:2507500-3135000 GCF_965216895.1 Nisaea sp. | reverse complement strand
GCTGCTTCAGCAGACGCGGATCCACTTCCGGCTCGTGCTCGAAGACATCGAGCCCCGCCCCGGCGAAATCCCGATTGGCGAGCGCCTGCACGAGCGCATCCTCGTCCACCACCTCGCCGCGCGAAGTGTTCACGAGGATGGCATGCGGCTGCAGCAGCGCCAGGCGGCGCATGTTCAGCAGATGGTAGGTCGCCGGCGTGCGCGGACAATTGACCGAGATGATGTCCATGCGGGACAGCATCTGATCGAGATTGTCCCAATAGGTCGCTTCGAGTTCCTGTTCGATCTCGGGATGCAGCCGGCGCCGGTTGTGATAGTGGATCGATAGACCGAATCCCCGGGCCCGCTGCGCCACCGCCTGGCCGATCCGGCCCATGCCGATGATGCCGAGCCGCTTGCCGTGGATCCGGTGTCCCAGCATGACGGTTGGGCCCCAGCCTTCCCATTTCCCGGAGCGCACCAGTTTCTCGCCCTCGACCAGCCGGCGCGAGACCGCGAGGATGAGCGCCATGGTCATGTCGGCGGTGTCCTCGGTCAGCACACCGGGCGTGTTGGTGACGATGATGCCCTTCTTCTTCGCCGCCGGGACGTCGATATGGTCGACGCCGGTGCCGAAGGAAGCGATGAGCTTCAGATTCGGCCCGGCGCCCTCGATCAGCGCCGCATCCAGCTTGTCGGTGACCGTAGGCACCAGGATCTCGGCCTCGGCCATCGCCGCCTGCAGCTGTTCGCGGGTGAACGGCTCATCCGTCATGTTCAGCCGCGTATTGAACAGTTCCATCATCCGGGTTTCCACCGGATCCGGCAGTTTCCTCGTCACGATGACAAGCGGCTTGCTGGTGGTCATGGGCTTGGTCCCTCCCCGGAACGGCTCGATCAACCGGGAAATATCAGGGGTCCGCCGAATTGTCCATAAAGTGCCCCGGTTCCACGCTATATAGCGTCGCCCCTCTTATCAGCCCCCATCTCTAGTGGTATGCTGGAGCGAAATTCGGGATCCGATTCATGCCGCTCAGATTGCTCTCGCTGCTCGCCGTTCTGCTGATCGTACCGGCCTCGCTTCTGGTGACGGTCAACGCGCCGGCACACGCCGAAACCGTCGGCAGCGTCACCGGCCTTCCGATCCCGCGCTATGTCACGCTGCGCGCCGACGAGGTCAATGTCCGGACCGGGCCCGGCGTGCGCTATCCGGTCGACTGGGTCTTCGTGCGCGAGAACATGCCGGTGGAGATCGTCTCCGAATTCGAGAACTGGCGGAAGATCCGGGATTTCGAGGGCACCGAGGGCTGGGTTCACCAGAGCATGCTCTCCGGACGCCGCTCGGTCCTGGTCATCGGGCGCAAGCAGACCCTGAGGCGCGAGGCGACGGACAGCTCGCCCGCGGTCGCGCATATGGAGGCCGGCGTCGTGGCCTGGCTCGACAGCTGCGTGCGTGAATGGTGCGAGATCGAGGTGTCCGGCCTCAGCGGCTGGGTGCACCGTTCGGCGATCTGGGGTGTCCGGGTGGATGAGTCACTGCGCTAGCGCGCGCTCGAAGACCTATTGATCCTTGGACTTCAGACGGATGATGAGATCGACCCGTTCTATTTCCGTGCCTTCGGGTGCGTCCGGGATATTCACGAAACCGATCTTTTCGGCAGGAATGTCCGTCAGGCAGAGCTCGTCTTCGATGAAGAAATGATGGTGGTCGGTGATGTTGGTGTCGAAATAGGAGCGGCCGGACTCGACCACGACCTCGCGCAGGAGCCCCGATTCCGTGAATTGGTGCAGCGTGTTGTAGACGGTGGCAAGCGAGACCGTAATGCCGGATTCCGCAGCTTCCTTGTGCAGCTGTTCGGCCGTCACATGCCGGTCTCCGGTCGCGAACAGCAAATCCGCGAGCGCGAGACGCTGACGCGTCGGCCGCAGCCCTGCACGGGTCAGACGCCCGGACAGATTCTCGTTGTCGATGTTCACTTCCGCACCGCTCATTCCCGGTTTCCCTTTAGGTCTCTCGGGGACGCCTTTGCCTAGGCATTTCAAACCTTAGACAGAGCGTCAATAAGTCCCATATGTCAAGAGATCCTATGAGGCGCACCATGTGATCGCTTGCGTTCCCTACCTTATCTGCGGTACGCGGTGCATGAAATGTGGGAGATGGCGCGGTCGCCGGGTTGCGGTCTATTATAGAGCCGAATGAAACCGGCAGCGCAATCAAGGCCGGTCTGCGGGAAGGAACAGCATTGTTGGACTTCAAGGAAAAGAGCAGCTTCGATTACGACGACCTGATCGCCTGCGCGAAAGGCAAGTTGTTCGGCCCCGGAAACGCGCAGCTTCCGATGCCGCCGATGCTGATGTTCGACCGCATCACCAAACTCTCGACCGAGGGCGGTGCCTACAGCAAGGGCGAAGTCACGGCCGAGTACGACATCAATCCGGACCTCTGGTTTTTCAAATGCCATTTCGAGGGCGATCCGGTGATGCCGGGCTGCCTTGGCATGGACGCACTCTGGCAGCTTCTCGGCTTCACCCTCGGCTGGATGGGCGGACCGGGTTCGGGCCGGGCGATTTCGGTGGGTGAGGTGAAGTTCACCGGTCAGGTCCTGCCGAGCGCCAAGTTGCTGACCTATACCCTGGACCTGAAGCGGGTGATCATGCGCAAACTGTATATGGGCATTGCGGACGGCCGCGTCGATTGCGACGGGACCACGGTTTTCGAAGCCAAGGACATCCGCGTCGGCCTGTTCCAGAACACCACCGCAGAGGGAGCCAGCTGATATGCGCCGCGTCGTCGTTACCGGGCTCGGGGTCGTCTCCAGCATCGGCAACAATGCCGAGGAAGTGACCGCCTCCCTCAAGGCCGGAAAGTCGGGCATCGAATTCGCTCCGGACTATGCCGATCTCGGTTTTCGCAGCCACGTGCACGGCTCGATCAAGCTCGACCCGGCGGACCATATCGACCGCAAGCAGATGCGGTTCATGGGCCCCGGCGCGGCCTATAACTTCATCGCGCTTGAACAGGCGATCGCCGATGCCGGCCTGGAAAAGGACGACATCAGCAATCCGATGACCGGCATGGTCATGGGGTCGGGCGGCCCCTCGACCTCGAACATGATGAATGCGTTCGACATCGCGCGCGAGAAGGGCCCGAAGCGCGTCGGTCCGTACATGGTCCCGCGGGTCATGTGCAGCACCAATTCGGCCACGCTCTCGACCGCCTTCCAGGTCAAGGGACTGAGCTATTCGATCTCCTCCGCCTGTTCGACCAGTTCGCATTGCATCGGCAATGCCTACGAGCTGATCCAGATGGGCAAGCAGGACGTGATGTTGGCCGGCGGCGGCGAGGAACTGCACTGGACCCTGTCCGTACTGTTCGACGCCATGGGCGCGCTCTCCTCCAAGTACAACGAAACGCCCGAAAAGGCGTCACGCGCCTATGACGCGAACCGGGACGGTTTCGTCATCTCCGGCGGCGGCGGGGTTCTGATCCTGGAGGAGCTGGAACGCGCAAAGGCCCGCGGTGCCAAGATCTACGGCGAGATCGTCGGCTACGGCGCGACCTCGGACGGCGTCGACATGGTGGCCCCGTCCGGCGAGGGCGCGGTGCGTTGCATGCAGATGGCCCTGCGCGGAATCGACCAGCCGGTCGATTACATCAATACGCACGGCACCAGCACGCCGGTCGGCGATACCAAGGAACTGGAAGCGATCCGCGAGGTCTTCGGAGAGCGGAACGCGATCCCGGCGATCAGCTCGACCAAGTCCCTGACCGGCCACTCCCAGGGGGCGACGGGCGTGCACGAGGCAATCTACACTCTGCTTATGATGAAGGACGACTTCATGGCCGCGTCGGCCAATATCGACGAGGTCGATGCGGAAGCGACCGACATGCCGATCCTGCGCGAGCGCCGGGACAATGCCGGGATGCGCCTCGCGCTTTCCAATAGTTTCGGGTTCGGCGGAACAAATGCCGTGCTAGCATTCCAGAAGTACGACGCCTGAACGGAGGGGCAAGCGGGATGACCGACCTGATTGACGACCTTGCCGATCAGCGCGAGGCCGAAGATGCGCCGTTCAGGGGATTGATGGCCGGCAAACGCGGCCTGATCATGGGTGTGGCCAATGAGCGATCGATTGCCTGGGGCATTGCCTCGGCTGCCGCGTCTCAGGGGGCTGAGCTCGCTTTCACCTACCAGAACGATTCCCTGAAGAAGCGGGTCGAGCCGCTGGCGGCCAGCGTCGGTTCCTCTCTTGCCGTGATGTGCGACGTCGGAAATGACAGCGCGCTTGACCGCGCGTTCGACGAGATCGGAAGCGCCTGGGGCGGCCTCGACTTCGTGCTGCACGCCATTGCCTATTCGGACAAGGGTGAGCTGAAGGGCCGCTATGCCGATACCAGCCGCGAAAATTTTCTCAACACGCTGGATATTTCCTGCTTTTCCTTCACCAATATCGCCCGCCGCGCCTGGCCGTTGATGAAGAATGGCGGCAGCATGCTGACGCTGTCCTATCTTGGCGCCAACCGGACGACGCCCAACTACAATGTCATGGGCGTTGCAAAAGCGGCGCTCGAGGCCAGTGTGCGCTACCTCGCCGCCGATCTTGGCGAACACGGAATCCGGGTCAACGCGATTTCCGCCGGTCCGATGAAGACGCTCGCCGGTTCGGCGATTGCCGATGCGCGCCATACCTTCCGCTTCGCCGAGAAGAACGCGCCGCTCAAACGCAACGCCTCGCTCGTCGAGGTGGGGCAGGCCGGGCTTTATCTGCTGAGCGATCTCTCGACCGGCGTGACCGGGGAGGTCCATTATGTCGACGGCGGTTTCCACACCGTCGCCATTCCCAAGCCGGATCGCGAGGAAGAATAGCGGGACGTCTCTAAGACGACAGGCGCTCAGGGCCGGCGGGTTCTGAGGTCGACAACGCCTTCGCCGCCGGCCGGCTCGTAACCCGGAAGCTTTTTCTGCAGCAGATCGACAGCGAGTCCGTTCGATTGCGGGCGGGTGATGCTGAGGATTTTCGGCGATCCGTCTTTGGCCTCGAACGGAAACAGCATACGCAGGAACCGCCGGTCCTCTCCGTCGGCATAATTGCGATGCACCACAGCCAGGTTCGGCCACTGGGTCTCGCGGCAGACCAGGTAATCCTCGAGCTGACAGCCACGCAGGGCCTCGTCATTGAGCTCGGCGAATTTCATGCCCGTCATGTCGGCACCTTTCCAGAAGCCGGTGCCGTTGTCCCAATGCTCGATATAGAAGCCCTCGGGGTCCTCCTCGCCGACATTGAAGATATGAATCGCGCATTGCGGTGCCAGGGCCCGGAGCACGGCAATCTTGAATTTCGCTTCCAGTAGGCGGCCATCCGGCTCGCGCACCTTGTTGATATAGGCGGCGCAGCGTTCTACCTGGTCCGGGTCGAGCCCGTGCAGAACATCATCCCGGACATAGATCTTCCGGCTCCGGCTGAGATCGCTTTCCCAGATCTTGTAGCCGATGACCGGATCGTTCTTCGCCGGAATGATCAGCTGCTCGTCCGCATCGTCGCTCGCAGGCTCCCAATCCTCCGGGATGACCTCGTCGAGCCGCTGCAGGGTCTTCAGGGACGCTTCGAAATCCGGGCTGTCGATGCCTTTCAGCAAGGTGTCGGAAATCCCCGCCGCGGAGGCGAGTTTGTACTTCCGTATTCCCGACTCGAGATAATAGCGGTGACAGCGGTACCGGAGCTCCGCTTCGAGTTGAGAAATCGCTTTCTTGTATCGACCCATATTTCAAGTCTATTCCCATTTTTCTGGGAACGCAATTTCCAATTTTCTGGGAATCTTTCCAGGGATGTCAAAACTGACCTTGGACAAGGCAAATTTTTTTATGTCGCGAAAACAGTGAGTTAATATCTTTTTGTGTACATTGGTATTCAAAATCAACACGCTAGACGCGTAGGCCAGACAATTTACGCTTGCGTTTTCCCATTTTTCTGGGAATAGTGACAATCACAATTACCCTACTTACTGGAGACACCTCATGGCAGATAGCTTCAAACCGTCGGGACAGGGTAAAGACATACTCAACTCGGCCCTGAAGACGGTGGAAGATGGGGATCAGGACGCGAGCCGGATGGTGCGCCGCCATTTCCGTCTGGAGAACAGGCGAACGAGCATCTGCCTGCATCCGGAAGAGTGGGACATGTTCGATATGGTCTCGAAGCGGCTCGGCTATGACGTCAAGGCGCTGATCAACGAAATCGACCGGACCCGCGGCGACAGCTCGGTACCGTCGGCAATGCGGGTCTTCATGCTCGGATACTGGCGCGACCTGGCGCGGATGAATGCCGGCCGCGCGGCTCAGGCGAGCGCAGCCGCCACGGAAGGCTCGTCGGTGATGACCGCGTCCACGCCCCACGCGATCAAGGTCGCGGCACGCAGCGGATCGTTCACGGTATAAGTCAGGGTTCTGAATCCCGCCTCGCGGATCGCGGCGACAGCCGCTTCGGTGAGCGCGCGATGGTTCGGATGGACCGAAACACATCCAAGATTTTCGGCGGCTTGCCGCCACCCTTCTGCCAGAGTCTCACAGAGATAGCCCCGATGAAAATCCGGGGCTTTTTCTTTGGCCACTTCGAGGCAGTCCGGCGCGAAGCTCGAGACCACGATGCGGTCCACAAGATCGGGACAGAGTGCGTTCAGCGTCTCCGAGACCACTTCCGCCGTGCGGATTTCGTGCCCCGCCGCAGGCTTGATCTCGACATTCATCGCGAGACCCAGGGCGCGGCAGCAGGATATCGCTTCGGCCAAGTCCGGGATCCGCTCGCCAGCGAAAGCCGGAGCGAACCAGGCACCGGCATCAAGGCGCTTCAGGGCCGCCGCATCCTGCTCGCAGAGCCTGCCGTGGCCATCATTGGTACGTCCGAGTCTCTCGTCATGATGCAGCATCGGAACCTCGTCCGCGCCCAGCATCACATCGAACTCCACCCACGAAAAACCGGCCTCCGCCGCGAGGCGGAAACCGGTCAATGTATTCTCGGGCGCCGAAGCGGCCACCCCGCGATGTCCGATCACACGGGATAGCCGCAGGCTCATGGCGCTTAGTCCTCGGCCGGCTTTTCGGAGAGGTCTTCGCCGGTCTCCTGGTCGACCACCTTCATCGACAGCTTCACCTTGCCGCGATCGTCGAAGCCGATGACCTTGACCTTCACCTGGTCGCCGACATTGACAACGTCGGTCGTCTTGCCGACGCGCTCGTTCTTCAGCTCGCTGATATGAACGAGACCGTCCTTGGCACCGAGGAAGTTCACGAAGGCGCCGAAATCGACGGTCTTCACGACCTTGCCGTTGTAGATCACGCCGATCTCCGGCTCCGCGACGATGTAACGGATGCGCTCCAGCGCCGCTTCGGTGGAGGCGGTATCGACCGCCGCGACCTTCACGGTGCCGTCGTCGTCGATATCGATCTTGGCGCCGGTGGTCTCGCAGATTTCACGGATCATCTTGCCGCCCGGGCCGATGATCTCGCGGATCTTGTCGGTCGGAACGGTGATGGTGGTGATACGCGGCGCGTTCTCCGACACGCCCTCGCGCGAGGCGGTCAGGGCCTTGGCCATCTCGCCCAGGATGTGCTTGCGGCCGTCCTTGGCCTGATCCAGCGCGATCTTCATGATCTCCTCGGTGATCGAGGTGATCTTGATGTCCATCTGCAGCGAGGTGATGCCGCTCTCGGTGCCGGCGACCTTGAAGTCCATGTCGCCGAGATGATCCTCGTCGCCGAGGATGTCGGACAGCACCGCGAATTCGTCGCCTTCCTTGATGAGACCCATGGCGATACCGGCCACCGGCGCGCTCAGCGGAACGCCCGCATCCATCAGCGAGAGGGAAGTGCCGCACACCGTCGCCATCGAGGAGGAGCCATTGGACTCGGTGACCTCGGAGACGACACGAATGGTGTACGGGAAGGCTTCCTTGGCCGGCAGCAGCGGACGCACGGCACGCCAGGCAAGCTTGCCGTGGCCGATTTCGCGGCGCCCCGGGGAGCCCATGCGGCCCGCTTCACCGACCGAGTAGGGCGGGAAGTTGTAGTGCAGCATGAAGTTCTCGCGGTATTCGCCTTCGAGCGCGTCGATGATCTGCTCGTCCTGCCCGGTGCCGAGGGTGGCCACGGCCAGCGCCTGGGTTTCGCCGCGGGTGAACAGGGCGGAACCGTGCGCGCGCGGCAGAATGCCGACCTCGGAAACGATCGGGCGCACCGTCTTGGTGTCGCGGCCGTCGATCCGCTGGCCGGTCTTCAGGATCGCACCGCGCACGACGTCGGCCTCGATGCCCTTCATCAGGCCCTTGGCGAGGTCCTTGTCCGCGTCGTCTTCGAAAAGGGCCAGGCCTTTTTCGCGGACCGCGGCAACGTTGGCCTGCCGCTGGGTCTTGTTCGGCTCGGCATAGGCTTCGGTCATGTCGGCGGAGATGCCTGCCTTCAGGGCGTCACGCACGCGGGCGACATCTTCGCTCTCGCCCGGCAGGTCCATCGGCTCCTTGGCGCAGGCTTCGGCGAGGTCGATGATCGCGTCGATCACCGGCTGGAACGCCTTGTGGCCGAAGGTCACGGCACCGAGCATGACGTCTTCCGACAATTCGGAGGCCATCGACTCGACCATCAGCACGCCTTCCTGGGTGCCGGCAAGGACAAGGTCGAGCTCCGAGTCCGGAAGGTCGCTCTGACGCGGGTTCAGGATGTAATCACCGTCCTTGTAACCGACGCGGCAGGCCGCGATCGGGCCGAGGAACGGCACGCCGGAAATGGTCAGGGCGGCGGAGGCGCCGATCATGGCGACGACGTCCGGATCGTTCTCCAGATCATGCGACAGAACGGTGCAGACGACCTGCGTCTCGTTCTTGAATCCCTTGACGAACAGCGGGCGGATCGGCCGGTCGATGAGGCGCGAGGTCAGCACCTCTTTCTCGGTCGGACGGCCCTCACGCTTGAAGAAACCACCCGGGATCTTGCCGGCGGCAAAGGTCTTTTCCTGGTAGTTCACGGTCAGCGGGAAGAAATCGACACCGGGCTTTGGCTGCCGAGCGTAGACGGCGGTGCAGAGCACCGTGGTCTCGCCCAGCGTCGCCATGACGGCGCCGTCGGCCTGGCGCGCGACCTTGCCGGTTTCGAGCGTCAGCTTGCGCCCGCCCCAGTCGATCTCTTTCTTGTAAATCTGAAACATTCAGCTTTCCTTCAAAGCTGAACCGCTCGGTTCCGAGCCTCGGTCAAGATTCTGTTTCGTGTGGTATGGGGCTGTCCGGGACGGTTCTTCAAACGCAGCGCCTCGTCTGGCGCGGGAGAACGGTCCGGGAGGCCCTCGGTCACCGAATACAGTTCGAACGAGGTGACACCCGGCTCATATTTCTCGGTGTCGATATCGGTGCGGTTCTTCGGTTTTTTCCTCTATTGAGCGGGCTTTCAATCGCATGGATCGTCTGGGGCGTCAAATGCCAATCACGGCCCCGGATAACGGTCTTGCGTCTCGGCCCTGCAGAAACGCAAACCGCCCCACGGAAATCGCGGGGCGGGTGCGGTTCTGTTCTTCAGCCGTGCGGCACGGATTAGCGGCGCAGGCCCAGTTCGGAGATGATGGTCTGATAGCGCTCGACGCTCTTCGACTTGAGATAGTCGAGCATGCGGCGGCGCTGGCCGACCATGATCAGAAGCCCACGGCGAGAATGGAAATCCTTCTTGTGGGTCTTCAGGTGTTCCGTGAGGTTCACGATACGCTCGGTGAGGATCGCAACCTGGACTTCCGGCGAACCGGTGTCATTTTCTTCGCGGCCGAACTTCTTGATGAGCTCGCCCTTGCGCTCTTGCGTAATCGACATCGGATACTCCTAGGTCAAAGGTTGAGTACGCGCATGGGGCAAATACAGCCGCCGTCGATCCGTCCGATCGCCACGGGGCTGCCCCCGGAAACGGCGTACATCAGGTCGCCTTCCCGGAGATCTCCGAAGCGGTCAAGGTCCATGGCCCGGAAGACCGGGACGGACTGACCGCATCTGAGCTTATTTGCCTCTGCACCGGCCAGAGTGAGCGCCGGGATGCCGTCCAGCGCCGTTTCCACCGGCAATAGGTGCTCGAAAGCGGCGGGACTATGCTCCAAAGCTTTCAAGGAATCCAGAGAAATCGCATCTTTTTCGGGGAACGGACCGACCCTGTGCCGCCGGAGCATCGAGATGTGCCCGAGGGTCCCGACCGCACGGGCGATATCGCGGGCGAGGCTGCGCATATAGGCGCCCTTCCCCGAGCCGACCCTGAAGAGCGCGCGATCCGCACCGCGCATCTCGACGAGCTCGAAGAAATCGATCCTGACCTCGCGCGGCGTGAGTTCGACCGGCTCCTCGTTGCGCGCAAGATCGTAGGCCCGCTGGCCCTGAATTTTCACGGCGGAGAATTTCGGCGGGACCTGCGTGATCGCTCCGATGAAGTCCGGCAGAGCGGATTCGATCGCGGCCGCGTCCGGGCGGACCTCCGAAGTGCCGGTCACCCCGCCCTCGAGATCGTCGGTCGAGCGCTCCTCGCCCCAGGTGACCTCGAAAGTATATTCCTTCGATGCGTCCATGACATAGGGAACGGTCTTCGTCGCCTCGCCGAGCGCGATCGGCAGGATCCCGGTTGCCAGCGGATCCAGCGTTCCTGCATGGCCCGCCTTCTGGGCGTCGAACACGCGCCGGACGGCGGCGACCGCCTGGGTCGAGGTGACGCCGGAAGGCTTGTCCAGAATGACCCAGCCATTGACCGGATTGCCGCGTTTCCTACGCGCCATTGCCGCCCTCTTCCCCGTCGTCGTCTTTTTCGAGATCGGCGCGCACCACCGGATCCTGGAACATCTGGTTGATCCGGCTGGCGGTCTCGAAAGCGGTGTCGATGAGGAAGCGCATCCGCGGCACGGTGCGCAGGGTCATCTGCTTCGCCAGCATCGTGCGCAGGAACGGTGCCGCCCGTTTCAGGCCGGCGAGCACATCGTCGGCATGGGCGCCGCCGAGCGGCATGACGAAGACCGTGGCATTGCGCAGGTCCGGGCTGACCGAGACCTCGCTCACCGTGATCGAGACACCGTCCAGTTCCGGGTCGTGCAGCTCGCCGCGCTGAAAAACGCCGGCGAGTACGTGCCGCACTTCCTCGCCCACGCGCAACTGCCTCTGCGACGGCGCGCGCCCGCGCCGCCCTGCCTTGTCAGGGTGCGATCCAACCACTTTCTAGCTCCCGTCAGTCTGTGTGACAGTCGGACCCCGCCGCTCAGGACGAGGTGCTGGCCTGCTGGACCGATTCCAGGCTCCGCGCGACTTCCTTCACCTCGAAACACTCGATGAGGTCGCCGACCTGGATATCGTTGTAGTTCTCGAAGGCTGTACCGCATTCGTATCCCTCGCGGACTTCCTTCACCTCGTCCTTGAAGCGCTTCAGCGTCTTCAGGGTGCCTTCGTGGATCACCACGTTGTCGCGCAGCAGACGAACCTTGGCGGCGCGCCGGAGCATGCCTTCGGTGACCATGCAACCACCGACCTTGCCGACCTTGGTGATGTTGAAGACCTCGCGGATTTCCGCATTGCCGAGAAACTCTTCCTTGAGGTCCGGGGACAGCATCCCGGTGAGGGCCGCTTTGATGTCGTCGATCAACTCGTAGATGATCGAGTAATAGCGGATCTCGAGACCTTCCTGCGCCGCCAAATCCCGCGCCTGCGGGACCGCCCGGACGTTGAAGCCGATGATCAGGGCGCCGGAGGCCTTGGCGAGGCTCACGTCGGACTCGCTGATACCGCCGACCGCACCGTGCAGGATCCTGACTGCGACCTGGTCGTTGGAGATCTTCTCCAAGGTTGACCGGATCGCCTCGAGCGAGCCGTGCACGTCGGTCTTGATGACCACCGGCAACTCTTCGGCCTGACCCGCGGCAATTGCAGAGAGCATCTGCTCGACGGAGCCGCGCGCGCCGGCCACGGCAGATTTCTCCCGCAGCACGCGCTGACGGTACTCGGCGATCTCCCGGGCCTGCGCCTCGGTCTCGACCACACCGAACTCGTCGCCCGCGACCGGGGTACCCTGCAGGCCGAGAACCTCGACCGGCATGCTCGGTCCCGCCGTCTTCACCCGCTGGCCGTGATCGTCCAGCAGGGCGCGGACGCGTCCCCATTCCGCGCCGGCGACAAAGATGTCGCCGACATTCAGGGTGCCGTTGGTGATGAGCACGGTCGCGACAGACCCGCGGCCCTTCTCCATCTTCGCCTCGACCACCGCACCTTCGGCACGACGCTCGGGGTTGGCCTTGACCTCGAGCACTTCGGACTGCAGGAGGATCGCTTCCTCCAGTTTGTCCAGGCCCTGCTTGGTCTTGGCCGAGACGTCGACGGCAAGCACGTCGCCGCCCATTTCCTCGACCACGATCTCGTGCTGCAGCAGTTCCTGACGCACCCGGTTCGGGTCCGAGTCCGGAAGATCGCACTTGTTGACCGCGATGATGATCGGACAGCCGGCCGCCTTGGCATGCCGTATGGCTTCAACGGTCTGCGCCATGATGCCGTCATCGGCCGCAACCACCAGCACGACGATATCGGTCACATTGGCGCCACGGGCCCGCATTTCGGTGAAGGCTTCGTGGCCCGGCGTATCGAGAAAGGTGATCTTCGCGCCGGACGGCACGGTCACCTGGTAGGCGCCGATATGCTGGGTGATGCCGCCGGCTTCGCCCCCCGCCACGTCGGAGCGCCTGAGGGCGTCCAGCAGGGAAGTCTTTCCGTGGTCGACGTGCCCCATGACGGTCACGACCGGAGCGCGCGGCTTCAGATCCTCCGGGGCATCTTCCTTGCCCTGGAGCTGCAGCTCGACATCCGACTCGGAGACCCGCTTCGCCTTGTGGCCGAATTCAGCCACCACCAGCTCGGCGGTATCACTGTCGATGGACTGCGTGATGGTCGCCATCATGCCCATCTTCATGAGCGTCTTGATGACGTCGCCGGCACGTTCGGCCATACGGTTGGCGAGTTCCTGCACGGTGATCGCGTCCGGGATAGTCACGTCGCGGACCTGCTTGACCTGCTCGCCGCCTTCCTCGCGCATCCGCTGTTTCTCGCGTTCGCGGGCACGGCGTACCGATGCCAGACTGCGGGAACGTTCGCCGCCGCGGTCGTCGAGTGCCTGGGAGACCGTCAACTTGCCGGACCGGCGGCGCTGTTCGCCACGCCTGGCCGGGGTCGGGGCAGGCCGGCGATCCGGCGCACCGCCGCCACCGCCACCGCGACGTTTGCTGCGACGTCCATCCGCATCCTCGTCCGGGGCTGCCGGGACGGCGGCCGCAGCGGGACCCGCTCCACGATCGGTCTGACTCCGCGGCTCGGCCGCACGGGCGGCGGCGCGCTCGGCCTGCGCCTTTGCTTCGCGGGCGGCTGCTTCCTCGGCGAGACGCGCGGCTTCTTCCTCGCGCTTCTTGCCTTCGGCATCCGCAATCTTGCGCATTTCCTCAAGTTCGGCCTGTCGGCGGTCGACCGGCTCCGGTGCCGCTTCCGGCTCGGGCTGCGGAGCCGCTTCGGGAGCCGGCTCGGCAGCAGTCGTCGGCTCCGGCGCCTCGACGCGCTGGGCTTCCTGCTGCTTCAGGCCTTCCTTCAGCGCGCGGGTCCGGCGTTCCCGTTCCTCCGCGCTCAGCCCACCGGCATCTCCGGCTCCGCCGGGCCCACCCGGGCCGCCGACGCGCTTGCGCCTCCGCTCCACCTGAACCGTCTTGGACCGGCCATGGGAAAAGCTCTGCTTGACCTGATCCTTGTCGACGGATTTTCCGAGGGAAAGTTTCCCCCGTCCGGACAGGCTCAGTTTCTTGCGATCAGTCTCGTTGCTCGTTGTCATTCTCGGTCGTGCGTCTTTTCCATGATACCGGGCAGGGGCCTCAATACACCCCTAGCCGTTGTTTTCCAAGCCGAGTCGAGAAATATCGCCTCGGAATCCCGCGAGTCGTGCAAATTCTCGCGTCAAACGGGCCGTCAGGCCCCTCGAATGGTCACCTGCCGCCAGTATGGCCGCATGCACTGTCTGTTCTCTGTCGAAGGCCGCTCCGAGCTCGGAGCGGGTCAGTAACGCCTCGGCCGGCAGTCCGGTTCCGAGCCGCCTCATCTTCTCCCGGGCATCCGCCGCGCCGTCCGCCGCCTCGAGCAGCAGGACGGCCTTGCGGTGACGCAGTGCGTCCTCGACCTTGGCATGGCCCGCGATGGCGGCACCCGCCCGCCGGGCCAGGCCGATAAGGGACTGGATCGAGGCGACGAGCATGGCTTCGACGGCCTCGACGAGGTCGTCCCGCACCGTCACCTTCTGCTTGGCCGCACGGGAAAAGGCCCGCTTGCGACTGGCCTCGCAAAGCGCAGCCCGGCTTGCCGTGACCCAGAGGCCGCGGCCGGGCAGTCTTTCCGAGAGATCGGGAACAATCTCGCCGTCCGGACCGATCACAAAGCGGATCATGCCGTCGGGGCCGCCGCTCTCGCCGGTGGCGATGCACCGGCGGTCGCCGCGACCGGGCGGGCCGCTATCGGCGCGCGCTAGGGTTTCATGTTGCCGGGGTCTCGTCATGAGCCTCCCCAGCTTCGTTGCCGGCGTCGCCGGCCTCGGACTCCTCGTCCTCGAACCAGTGCGCACGCGCCGCCATGATGACTTCGTTCGCCGTATTCTGGTCGAGACCCGCTTCCGGCAGCATCTCGATAAGCTCGTCACCGGCAAGATCGGCCAGGTCGTCGAGTGTCTTTACGCCCTGCTCGGCAAGCTCAACGATGCTGGCGAGGTTGAGACCTTCGAAATTCAGCAGGTCCTCCGCAACGCCGAGCTCGCTGGTGCGTTCCTGCAGCCGGGTGCGCTCAGCCTCAGCAAAGGCCAGCGCCCGGTTCTGCAGCTCTTCGGCGATGTCCGCATCGAAACCCTCGATGCCCATCAGATCCTCGAGCGGCGAATAGGCGATCTCGTCGACCGTGGTGAAACCCTCGGCAACCAGCAGATGCGCAATGACGTCGTCGATATCAAGGGAATCGATGAAGGCTTTCGACCGGGTCTTGAATTCTTCCTGGCGACGCTCGGATTCCTCGGCCTCGGTCAGGATGTCGATATCCCAGCCCGTCAGGATCGAGGCGAGGCGCACGTTCTGGCCGCGGCGGCCGATGGCAAGGCTGAGCTGGTCGTCCGGCACCACAACTTCGATACGGCGCTGCTCCTCGTCCAGGACCACCTTGCTAACCTCGGCCGGGGCGAGACCGTTGACCACGAAGGTCGCCGGGTCCTCGGACCAGGGAATGATGTCGATCTTCTCACCCTGCAGCTCGCCGACCACGGCCTGCACGCGCGAACCGCGCATGCCGACGCAGGCGCCGACCGGATCGATGCTGCCGTCATAGGAGATCACGGCGATTTTCGCACGGCTGCCCGGGTCGCGGGCGACCGACTTGATCTCGATGATGCCGTCGTAGATTTCCGGCACTTCCTGCTTGAACAGGTTGGCCATGAACTGCGGATGGGTGCGCGACAGGAAGATCTGCGGGCCGCGCTGCTCCTCGCGCACGTCGTAGATGAAAGCGCGCACGCGATCGCCGTTGCGGAAGCTCTCGCGGGGCAGCAACTCGTCCCGGCGCAGCACGGCCTCGGCCCGGCCGAGATCGATGGTGACATTGCCGAACTCGACCCGCTTGACGATCCCGTTGACGATCTCGCCGACACGATCCTTGAACTCGTCGTACTGGCGGGCCCGCTCGGCCTCGCGCACCTTCTGCACGATCACCTGCTTGGCGGTCTGTGCGGCGATGCGGCCGAAATCGATCGGCGGCAGCGGATCGACGATCAGATCGCCGACCTTGAGGTTCGGATCCCGCTTTTGTGCGGCGGCTGTGGAGATCTGCGTCATCTCGTCCTCGACCTCCTCGACCACCTCGGTCACACGGACCAGTTCGATGGCACCGCTCGTCCGGTCGATGTTGGCCCGGATGTCGCGGTCGTGGCCGTACTTGGAGCGGCCGGCTTTCTGGATCGCCTGCTCCATCGCCTCCAGGACCTCGTCGCGCTCGATGCCTTTTTCGCGCGCAACGACATCGGCGACTTGAATCAGTTCAAGCTTGGGTTGGGTTGCCGTTTCCATGGATTGCGTCTTCTTGCCGTTTGTTCGTTTGCCCCAGACCGCCTCAGATCTCGCCGCGCTCGGCAGCGTCGATCAGAGCATCGGTCAACACCAGTTTCGCCGTGCGGATCGCAGCAATGGGAAAGCTCAGGCGCTCCCCGTCCTGTTCGATCGCGACGGTTCCGTCTTCCCCGGATCCGAGGACCGCGCCCCGGAACCGTTTGCGCCCGTCAACCGGCACCTCGAGTTCGATCTTCGCCTCGAAACCGCTGAAACGGTCGTAATCCTCGGGCCGCACCAGAGGGCGGTCGATCCCCGGCGAGCTGACCTCGAGATTGTACTCCCCGGAGATCGGATCCTCGACGTCGAGGATCAGGGAAATGGCACGGCTGATATCGGCGCAGTCGTCGACCGTCATCTGGGCACGGTCGGTTCGTTCCGCCATAATCTGCAGAACGGCTTTCCTGCCGCCGGTGAAACTCACCCGCACGAGATCGTATCCCATCGACTCGACCGATGGTCCGATCATCGCGGCAATGCGCTCGTTCAGCTGTTGCGTCACCCGGATCCTCTAACAGTCCGACCCGGCCGCGACCGGGGTAAGTCACCCTCCGGAAGCGCAAAAAAAAAGTGGGCCGTTGGCCCACCCTATCAGCGTTACCGATTGGGTCATGTAATGGAATATCCAATATAACCCAGTGGGCGAATGCTTCAAGAAGATTCGGTCAACCTGCAGTATCGAGACGCTCGAAGCGCATGAAGGCCGGCCGGCGGCCCTGGGCCCGGGCCTTCGCTTCGTAGCGCGTCTCGGGCCAGTCATCCGGCCGGACCCGCCAGTCCTGCGGGCCGCGGGCACACCAGCGAAAGCCCTCGTTCGCCGTCGCCCGGGCCAGCATCCAGCGCAGATAGGGCATATCGTCGGTGGCCAGCCGGAGTTCGCCGCCCGGCTTCAGCAGGCGGTGAAAATCGGCGATCGTCTCATGCTGGATGATACGGCGCGCATGGTGCCGCTTCTTCGGCCAGGGATCGGCGAACAGGACGGCGATCCGGTCGAGGCAGCCGTCCGGCAACACCGGGAGGAGGTCGCGCACGTCGTCGGGATAGATCCGGACATTGTCGAGGCCGAGATCCTCGCAATGGCGGAGCAGACTTGCGACACCGTTCATGAAGGGCTCGGAGCCGACGAAACCGGTCCGCGGATTGGCCGCCGCCTGGGCAGCCAGGTGCTCGCCCCCGCCGAAACCGATCTCGAGCCAGACTTCTTTCGTTTCCGGCGGAAAAAGCGTCCGCGGATCCAACCGGGCGCCGGATGCCTCCGGCAGTTCGACACGGAGCTCGGGCAGCCGCGTTTCAAGCAGCGTCTCCATGCCCGCGCGCAAGCGCCGACCGCGCCTTCTGCCATAGAAGACGCGGTCGCGCTGTACGGTGTTTTTCGGAGTTTCCTTGCCCGTGGGCACGGTGCGGTCCCGTTCCTCGTCTGGTCCCTAGGCGAAGGCGCTCTTCAAGTCGTCCACGAGATCGAGATTCTCCCAGGTGAAGAATCCCTCGCCGCCGTCCTCGCGTCCGAAGTGACCGTAGGCCGAGGTCGGCCGGTAGATCGGCTGGCTGAGGGCGAGCCGCTCGCGGATTCCGCGCGGCGAGAGATCGACCGCCTCGCGGACAACCGACGCCAGCTTGGCTTCGTCCACCCTGCCAGTGCCATAGGTCTCGAAATAGATCGAGAGCGGGTGGGAAACGCCGATGGCGTAAGAGACCTGGATCGTGCATTTGTCGGCAAGACCGGCGGCAACGACGTTCTTGGCGACCCAGCGCGCCGCATAGGCGGCCGAACGGTCGACCTTGGTCGGATCCTTGCCGGAGAAGGCGCCGCCGCCATGCGGTGCGGCACCGCCATAGGTGTCGACGATGATCTTGCGGCCGGTCAGACCGGCATCTCCGACCGGGCCGCCGATCACGAAGCGTCCCGTCGGGTTCACATAGAAATGGTCCTCCGGGCACATCCAGCCCTCGGGAAGAACCCCGAGCACGTGCTTGCGCACCATCTCACGGATTTCGTCCTGCTCCAGACCCTCATCATGCTGGGTCGAGACAACGACGGAGGTCGCGCCGACCGGCTTTCCGCCGACATATTTCAGCGTAACCTGGCTCTTGGAATCCGGACCGAATCCCTTTTCGGCGCCAGACTTCCGTGCCTCGGCCATCGATTTCAGGATCTTGTGCGAATAGTGAATCGGCGCCGGCATGAGCGCGTCGGTCTCACGGCAGGCATAGCCGAACATGATGCCCTGGTCGCCGGCACCTTCGTCCTTGTTGCCCGCGGCGTCGACACCCATCGCGATATCGGTCGACTGCTCATGCAGCAGGACGTCGATATCAGCCGTCTTCCAGCTGAAACCTTCCTGTTCGTAGCCGATGTCGCGGATCGCCTCGCGCGCCGACTCGATGATCGCATCCTTTGTGACGGACCCCGGTCCACGCACCTCGCCGGCCAGCACGACCTTGTCGGTCGTGGCCAGGGTTTCGCACGCCACACGGCTCAGGGGGTCCGCGGCAAGAAACATGTCAACGACCGTATCGGAGATCCGGTCACAGACCTTGTCCGGATGTCCTTCGGAAACGGATTCGCTGGTGAATTCGTAGTCGGATTGAGTCAACGGGGGCTCTCCTAGGAAATGAGTTACAACCCATGACGGCATAAAACGTACCCGTGAACGCCTGCCTCGGTCGGAGGCGCCGTGCATGAATCTCTGTCCGGTGAATCTATCGTAGGCACCGAGAGGTAGGATTACGTGCCGCTTTTGCGAATCCCGGTCAAGCAGAAACCGTCGCGGTTCCTACTCGGACTCTTCGCCATCGAAAGTGTTCGCGATCGAGCGCATGAGGTCGAACAACCGGCGTCGCGCCTCCGGGTCCGCGATCCGGTAATAGGCGCGGACCAGCTCAAGGGTTTCGCGCCGGTTCATCGGATCGTCAGGAAGCTGGTAGGCCTCCGGTTCCTGCTCTTTCTCGAACAGGCGTCCGGGCGACTGCTCGCGGACCTCCTGCGCCATCTCCTCGAAGAAGAAGTTGACGGGAACTTCGAGAACCCGGCTGAGATCGTAGAGTCGGCTCGCCCCGATCCGGTTCGCGCCGCGTTCGTATTTCTGCACCTGCTGGAAGGTCAGGCCAAGCGCCTGGCCGAGCTTCTCCTGACTGATGCCGAGAAGCGTGCGGCGCATGCGGACGCGGGATCCGACATGGACGTCGACCGGATTCGGTTTTCCCAGGCTGGCCATCCGGCCACCGGGACGACGCTTTCTCGACGGTTGCTCCATGTTCTGAACCATTAATCTAAAATTGCGCTGAAATCAGTTACCCATACAAACGTATGCAGTCAACAGGAAAGCCCGAGCAAAAAAAAGAAAAAAAGACCTAATCAGCCTGGCGAAAAAATGCCGCTATTAGTGGCAGAAAACCCAGCACTATCGCCAAGCTGTCGCCGACGCGCGCATAGGGCGTTTTACTTGCCAATGCAGCAGGTAGAGGGCTGTCAATCGTGCCCGTCCGTTCCAGGGGAAGCGAGGCGACAATACGTCCATGGGCATCGATCACCGCGGAGATTCCCGTATTCGCAGCACGGATGATCGGAATCCCCTCCTCGACGGCGCGCATCCGGGCGGCCGCAAGATGCTGATAAGGTCCTGAACTGAAACCGAACCAGGCATCGTTCGTCACGTTGACGAGCAGCCCCGGCCTCGGGTCGCCGGGTGCCGTGACGGCACCCGGAAAGATCACTTCGTAGCAGATCAGGGAACCGATCGGCGGCAGACCCGGCACCTCGAAGCTGCCGGGGCCGGGTCCCGGCGTAAAGCCCTGTCCGCTCTTCACCACCGGCCCTAGCGGCAACCATTCGCTGAACGGCACATATTCGCCGAACGGAACGAGATGAAACTTGTCATGCCGTGCAACGATTCGGCCGTCGCGGTCGAGCGCCACGACCGCGTTGTAGTTCCGGCTCACGTCAGGACCGCCCGAGACGCCTTCGCGCAGAGGAGCGCCGGTCATCAGCAAGGCGTCGCCGGCCGGCAGCAGGGAGCCGAGATAGGCCGCGAGCTCCGGTTCGCGGTTGAGTGCGTAGGGTATGGCGGTTTCCGGCCAGACCACCAGCCGCGCGGGGGGCAGCGCCCCGGCGCCGGCCGGAACGACGTCGGCTTCGCGCAACCGCGTCAGCATTGCGTATTTCGCCAGATGCCCCCGCAGCAGCTCTTTGTTCCACTTGTCCCGCTGGGGAATGTTCCCCTGCACCACGCGCACCGTAGTCGCGGCACGGTCGAGAGGGGCGGCCGCCTCAAGGCGAAACTGTCCGTAGACGAGAAAAAGCACCGGCAGAAGGAGCGCGCAGACACCAACTGCACGCTCGGCACGGCCGGCGCCGGTTCGCAGAATCAGCGGCGGCGAGAGCGCGAAGAGCAGCACGAAGAAGCCGTACCCATAGGCCCCAAGCAGGGCAAGAGGCTGCATCAGGGCATCGGAGAACGACCAGGCGGAAGCAGGCAGATTCCAAGGGAAACCGGTCGCGACCGTACCGCGCAGTATCTCGGCGAGACTCCAGGCGCCGGCGAGAACCGGTGCCCGAAGCCAGCCGCGCGGCCGGAGCCGATGATAGAACAGCGCGGCGAGACCACCGTAGAGCGCGAGAACAGCGGGCAGTCCCGCGGCGGCAAAGGGTACCGCCCAGGCGAACCGCTCGCCATCGACCAGCAGTGCGTTCGAGATCCAGTACAACCCGGCGACATGATGACCGAAGGCAAAAGCCCAGCCGCTGGCGAAGGCCCCGATCGCACTCTGCCGATGCTCAAGCGACAGCATCAGCAAGGCGAATGCGAAAAGCGCGGGAACCATAGCCAGAGGCGGCAACGCGAGCGCGGCCACCGCGCCGGATCCCGCCATCAGCGCGATATTGCGGACACCTGTCGTCCGCACGAGACGGAGGATGGTACTGCGGGCGCCCGCGCCCAACCGGGCGACGGCCGCCCGGCTGCTCACGAATCGGCCTCGGGCAAGAGCGCGTCCGGTTCCACCCGGCGGATGCGGATCCGCTTGATCCGGCGGGAATCTCCCTCCAGCACTTCGAACTCGATGCCGGCGGGGTGGGCCAGGAGCTCGCCGCGCGCCGCGACCCGCCCGGCGAGCGAGAAGACCAGTCCGCCGACCGTATCGATCTCCTCGCGTTCCTCCTCGTCCAGAACCTTGCCGAACAGATCCTCGAACTCCTCGATCTCGGCCCGGGCGTCGGCGACCGCGGTGTCGGGCCCGACCATAGAAATCTTCGGCCCCTCCTCCACATCGTGCTCGTCGACGATATCGCCGACGATCTCCTCGACCAGATCCTCGATCGTGATCAGCCCGTCGACCCCGCCGAACTCGTCCACGACGAGAGCGAGATGGCGCCGCGTGAGCCGCATTTCCTGCAGCAGATCCATGGCGCGGATCGAGGGCGAAACGAACAGGACCTCGCGCAGCAGCGAGCTGAGCGGCACGTCCTTGCCGGCATGGATGTGCGCCAGCACGTCCTTCATGTGGATCATGCCGACGACATCGTCGAGGGTCTCGCGATAGACCGGAACGCGGCTGTGCGCATCCTTGACCATGTCGGCGACCAGCTCGTCCAGCGAGGTGTTGATCGCGACCCCGGTGATATCCGCCCGCGGGACCATGACGTCCCGCGCGGTGATATCCCGAAGGCCGAGGATATTGCGGATCAGCGCCCGCTCGTGCGGATCGATCGCAAGGCCCTCGCCGGGTTCGCCCGTGCTGTCCTCGTCGATCAGTTCCTCAAGAGCGTCGCGGACCGACGAACCGCCGTTCCGCTTCAGCCCCAGCGCCTTTGCGATCTGCTTGAGCGGTTGCCATGTGCCGTCGCGGCGCTCCGGCGCCTCGGTCTGCTCCGCCGGAGACAGTGCCAGCTCGGTATCGGGCAGCGCCTTTTCGGTGTCCGAACTCATCGCACCGGCTCCGCCACCGCGCCATAGGGATCCGGGAGGCCGAATGCGGCCAGGATCTCCACCTCGCGGCGCTCCATCTCCACCGCCTCTTCCTCGGTCTCGTGGTCGTAGCCGAGCAGGTGCAGCACGCCATGCACAACGAGATGGCGCAAATGGGAGTCCAGCGGTTTACCGTCCCGGGTCGCTTCCATGGAGACCGTTTCGAAGGCAAGGATGACGTCCCCGAGCATATCGGTCTCGCCGACCCCGGATACAAGCCCGGATGGAAACGACAACACGTTGGTCGGACTGTCCTTTTCGCGGTAGTCACGATTGAGCGCGCGGACTTCACTGTCCGAGGACAACACAATGCTGAGTTCGGTCGGGCGTGACGGGCCGCCGATCGTCGCGGCGGCGCTGGTGATGCAGATCCTCTCGGCATCCGGCAGGGCCTTGGTCCAGGCCGGGTTCGGCACGGCGACGGCGATTTCTAGGTTGGTGTCCGGTTGCTCAGGGTCTTCCGGCGGATCCTGTTCAGCCAAAGCGCTGAAGCGACTACTTCCTGGCTCCGATTCGTCGGGCACGTGCAGGTACTCCTTCTATTGTCCCTATTTCGGTCCGTCGTCGAGACGGGCCGATTCACGATCATTGTAGGCATTGACGATTTTCGTCACCAGCGGGTGACGCACAACGTCGCGGGCGGAAAACTCGACCACGCTGACGCCGGAAACCCGGCCGAGCACGCTCATTGCGTCCACAAGTCCGGATTTGGCGCCGAACGGGAGGTCGATCTGCGACGGATCGCCGGTAATCGCCATCCGTGAATTCTCGCCGAGACGGGTCAAGAACATCTTCATCTGCGTCGGCGTCGTGTTCTGCGCCTCGTCCAGAATGATGTAGGAATTGGCCAGTGTCCGGCCGCGCATGAAGGCGAGCGGCGCCACCTCGATCTCGCCCGCGGTCAACCGGCGCTCGACCTGGTCGCCGGGCATCATGTCGTAGAGCGCGTCGTAGAGCGGCCTGAGATAGGGGTCGACCTTGTCCTTCATGTCTCCCGGCAGAAAGCCGAGCCGCTCACCGGCCTCCACCGCCGGACGGGACAGGATCAGACGCTCGACCTTGCGGTCCATCAGCATCGAGACCGCCATCGCAACGGCGAGATAGGTCTTGCCGGTGCCGGCGGGACCGAGACCGAGCACCAGCTCGTCCTGCGACAGCGCCTGGATGTAGCGATGCTGGTTCGGCGAGCGGGGTTGTATTGCCCGCTTCCAGGTCGGCACGAAGGCGGACCGGTCGTTGAAGCCATTGGAGCCATTGGCGATATCGTCATCGCTCTGGGCCCATTTAACCGCCGCGTCCACCGTCCCGACATCGAGGGTCTTGAGCTTCTTGCCGGTATCCCGGTCACCTTCGAGACGCCTGTAGAGCGAGGTCAGGGCCGATTGCGCCGTGGTCACCGAGTCCTTGTCGCCCGCCACCGTGACGGTGTTTCCGAAACAGGAAAGGGAAACGGGAAGTTTCTGTTCGATCCGCGCAAGATTCCGGTCATGCTCGCCGAGCAGCGCCGGCAAGAGATCGTGATCGGCAAACTCCAGTCGGACGCTTTCGGCGGCCTCGTTCGTGATGCTCAAGCAATCGCCCTTTCATGGTCAGGGTTGCGCGAGGAGAGTCCGGGAACGCCGTCCCATTCGCTGGTGACCACGGTACCGGATAGGGAATTGGCATGGCCCGCATCGATGCGGACATCGACGATGCGGCCGACCAGCCGCTCCGAGCCTTCGAAATGGACGGACTGCATATAGGGGCCGCGCCCGACTAGCTGGCCCTCCTTATGGCCGGAGCGTTCGACCAGAACCGGCTGGACCGATCCGGCGGAAGCTGCGTTATAGGCAAGCTGCTGCGCGTTCAGAAGCTGCTGCAGGGTTTCCAGCCTGTCCGATTTCACGGCCTCCTCGACCTGCAGGTCGGTTCCGGCCGCCGGCGTACCGGGCCGGGGACTGTATTTGAAGGAATAGGCCTGAGCGTAGCCGATATCCGTGACAAGTTTGAGCGTCTCGGCAAAGTCCGCGTCGCTTTCGCCCGGATGGCCGACAATGAAGTCGGAGGAGAGGGCGAGGTCTGGGCGCGCCGAGCGCAGCCGGTCGACGACCCGGCGGTAGGTCTCCGCGTCGTGCTTGCGGTTCATCGCCCGCAAGATGCGGTCGGAGCCGGATTGCACCGGAAGGTGCAGATAGGGCATCAGCTGCGGGACGTCGCGATGCGCGGCGATCAGCTCTTCGTCCACGTCGTTCGGATGCGAGGTCGTGTAGCGGATCCGCTCCAGCCCGTCGATCTCGGCCAGCGCGCGGATCAGGCGTCCCAGTCCCCACTCACCGTCATCGGTCGCGCCGTGATAGGCATTGACGTTCTGCCCGAGCAGGGTGAGCTCGGATGTGCCCGATGCCACCAGGCGGCGCGCCTCGTGCAGGACCTGGTCGACCGGGCGCGAGAATTCGGCACCGCGCGTATAGGGCACAACGCAGAAGCTGCAGAACTTGTCGCAGCCTTCCTGTATCGACAGGAACGCCGCCGCGCTGCTCGCGTGACGTTCCTCGGGAAGGAAATCGAACTTGCTCTCGACCGGAAAATCGGTGTCCACGACGCCGGCGCCGCGGGTCCCGCGCCCGCCGGACGCGGCCTGGCGCTCGCCCGCCTTGCGCTCGGCCTCGCGCACCAGGTCCGGAAGCCGGTGATAGGTCTGCGGTCCGAAGACGAGATCGACGAACGGCGCGCGCCTGACGATCTCCTCGCCCTCGGCCTGGGCGACGCATCCCGCGACCGCGATCAGCAGCGGCCTGCCTTCGGCGGCCCGTGCTTCCTTCTCCAGGCGGATCCGCCCGAGTTCCGAAAAGACCTTTTCCGTCGCCTTCTCGCGGATGTGGCAGGTGTTCAGGATCACCATGTCCACGTCGTCCGGTGTCGTCACGGGGTCATATCCGAGGGAAACGAGGCTGTCCGTCATACGCTCGCTGTCGTAGACGTTCATCTGGCAGCCATAGGTCTTGATGAAGAGTTTCTTGCTCACGCGCGCTCAGCCTTACGGTCGCTCGAAGGGTCGAATTTCAGGAGGTCGGCGGCACAAATACGCCGAGTGCAACTGAAATTCCAGCGTGCGTTTTCTTTCATCGGGAGAATGCTAACACCGGACCGCCCACAGTCAAGCGAGAGAACCGCGCGCGCACCCGGTTTTCGACCACGGAGATGAGCCGGCGCGACGCGCTCAGCGGATGTCCTCGTCACGCCCGGAAAGCGCGCGCGACACGCCCCGCGACACCACCTGCTCGCAATGGGCGGCAAGCGCCTTGCGGTTCGCGAAGGTCGCCGGATCCACCGGCTCGTGGAACTCGACCTCCACATCGACACGGCCGAGCGCCAGCGCTTCCAGCAGATGCGGTACCAGATCCATATCCCCGTACCAGGCATAGAACGGGCGGAGTCCGCGGCCCATCGGCATGCCGTTCAGCCGCGTATAGGTGATCGAGACCGGCTGCACCCTGAGATCCGCAACCGGCGCGTCGCCATCCCGGGGTTCGGCCGCCGCGAACATCGAACTCTTGAAGGGCAACGTGCGGTTCCCGTCGTTGCTGGTGCCCTCGGGGAACAGCACAAGGCGATCGCCGCCGGCGAGCCTGTCTGCGATCACATCGGCATGGACCTTCGAGCGGCCCCGGCGGCGTTCGACGAACACCGTGCGCTGCAGAATCGCGAGCAGGCCGAAGCCGGGCCAGCTCTTCACCTCGCTCTTGGCGATGAAGCTCGCCCGAAGCAGGCTGCCGAGAATGACGATGTCGAAATAGGAGGCATGGTTGCTGGCATAGAGCGCCGGCCCCTTGGCCAGCGGCCGCCCCCGCACTTTCACCCGGAAGCCGAGCAGGCGGGCGCACAGCCCGTGATAGAAGACCGGCAGGGCCGAGGACATCGGCGAGCGTAAGGCCAGCAGGAGCATCTGGAGCGGCAGGAGCGTGAAGGTCAGGGCGCTGTAGAGCGCGATCCGGCGCCAGACCAGGGTGCGCGACGGCGCCACCATGCCCGACGCCTCGAGCGGATCGGGATTGCGTTCCCAGGAACCCAGCAAGCCGGGATCTCCGAGAATATCCTCCTCGGTCAGTTCCTCAAGCGTACCGACCATGCTCATTGGATCGAAATCCCGCGCGCTTCGCGTTCGTAATGCTTGTAGTATTTATCGGAGACGCTGCTCGTTTCCACAATCACGCAGACGTCGGTGGTGTTGAACTGCTGATCGATCACCGCTCCGTGCCCGACATAGCCGCCGAGGCGGAGATAGCCCTTGATCAGCGGAGGCAGCGCGGCCGCGGTCCGGCGCAGATCGATCTCATTCGCCGCCATCCGGTCCATTTCGACGAAGCGCTCCGGCAAGGCCGTCGCCCTGATCCGCTCAGGCGCCAGATGCTGGTGATGCAGATAGGCAAGCTGGCTCTGCAGCGCGGCGGCATCGTTTCCCGGCAGGCTCGCGCAGCCGAACATCAGCGAGATGTCGTTCTGGAAAACGTAGGC
The DNA here is from genome assembly GCF_965216895.1 of Nisaea sp. GTDB lineage: Bacteria > Pseudomonadota > Alphaproteobacteria > Thalassobaculales > Thalassobaculaceae > Nisaea. Next base: position 3,108,409 of record NZ_OZ244205.1, on the reverse strand, counting down.
CGCGATGCCTTTCCAGAGCAGCTGCATGGTCGGACGGGTGCGGTAACCGCTCGCGGTACAGGAACGGCCGAGCTCCAGAATTTCGCCCGGCTGGGCTTCCAGTCTGGAAATGTCGAATTCGTCGGCGGTGTAGAACCCGCCCGCGGTCTCGGCCGCCGAGCGGCGGATCAGGCGATAGGTGCCGACCACCGCTTCCGGACCATTGCCAAGGCTATGATCGAGCACAAGAAGATGGTCGGCCACATCATCGAACGAATCCTCATCGAGGCGGCTGGCGCTGGCCGCCGCCGAAGGAATCGCGCCCATCTCCTCGTAGAAGACCCGGTAGCGAAGCTGCTTGGCCGCGAGAATATCCTCCTTACCGGCGGCGAGCTTGACCTCCAGCGTGCCGGAAACCAGCGGCTGATCGCCCAGCCGGTCAGGTCCGGTAACGGAGACCGGGACGGTTTCGGAGAGCACAGTGCGCGTCGGAATCGAGAATCCCATGATCAGTCGCATCCCTATCTTCGGGGCCGCAGGTCACCGGAACCCTGGAAGCCGCCGCGGCCGCAATTCCTCAGCTCCGATATGGGCACGTGTCGCGTCACCGCTAGAGAAATCATTCGGACGTGAACGCCGAACACGTGGCGGACGGACCCGGGAGGGCCCAACCGGTGCCCGCTTATACCGACAGACCGATGACATTTTTCCCACATTCGCATGACAGTCTGGTTGCAGCGAAAAATGGCGTGAACCCGCTACCTTCGCCGGATTCCGGGCACCCGCTGCGGCCGCCATCGTCAGTCGTGGAAGGATAGCTGCATCATTATGGCATCGGCATGGCCGCCATTTCCCGATTTGTAATAGTTCCGGCGCCGGTCGAAAGCCTCCATCCCGAGGTCTTCATAGAGTCGGATTGCCGGCAGATTGCCGTCCTGAACTTCGAGGAGCAGCCTCTCCGCCCCCGATTCGCGGGCCATTTGCACCGCATGCCGCATCAGCAGCCGTCCGAGGCCCCGGCGGCGATGGTCCGGCGCGACCGCGACGGTCAGGATTTCGGCGAAGTCGCCCAGGCTGCGAAAAAGCACGAACCCGGCAAGGCGCGGCTCTCCGTCCGGGTCGAGCATCGCCGCACCTGCCGTGCCGGGAGTCGCGAGCAGGTCTTCAAGCGCGGTGCGCGACCAGGGCCGCTCGAAAAGCGCGCCGTGCAGTCCGGCAGCTTCGTCGAGATACCGCTGCAGGTCCTGGTCCAGCACCATAAAGCGGCGGCTTTCCGTCATGACGCCACCGGACGCGTCACGTCGGGCGCCCGAAGATAGAGCGGTACGGCGGGACTCTCGGTGCCGGCTTCCAGCAGAGCGAGGCCGAGAGCGGAGACATGGTCGGCATCTGGCACCGTCGCCGGACTGCGGACACAGGCGTCGCCGAGCAGCGGCGCGACCTTGCCCGCGGCGTCTCCCGCCAGCAGCACCGGTACCGCGGCCGCAGAGGCCGTGAGATGCTCCGCGATGGCGTCCGCCGGCAGAGCGGCGGGTGCACCGGCCTGCACGCCGTCGGGCGTGAAGACCTGAAGGAAGAGGTCGGCGCGGCGGCTTTCCAGGAGGATTGCAAGCACGCTCCCGGCGTCCTTGGCGGCGGCGCGCGCGGCGCGTGCCACCGCGTCGAATCCGGAGACCCCGAGGACGGGGATGCCGAGCGCCTGCCCCAGCCCCTTGGCAAAGGCGAGGCCGATCCTGAGACCGGTAAAGGAGCCCGGACCGCGACTGACCGCAACCGCATCCAGATCATCGAATCCGATGCCCGCGTCCCGCATGACCGCCTCGGTCATGGGGGCAAGACGCTCGGATTGGCCCCTCGTCATGTCCTCGCGCCGCACCGCCAGCAAATCCGGGCCGCGCCGCAGGGCGACCGAGCACGCGCCGGTGCTGCTATCGATGCCGAGAATTGTGCGGGGCAGGGGCGCCATCTTATTTTCCGCCACGAAATGCGTATGTTAGAGTGACAATGCGGCCCGAAAGTGCAAATTTTCCAGTCGCATCGCTGCCTGTAAACCATGTTGGCGGACGACAGCAAAGGAATATAGCGTCTATGCCGAATCGCTCGCACTTTCGCCGCTCGGACCGGTGGGCCGCCCTCGGTTCGATCCCGGCGCGCACCGTCAAGGCCACTTTCTTCCTGGCCACCGCCTGCCTCTTCGCCCTCTTCTCCGGCCCGGTCGCGGCACAGGAAATCTCGGGAGCGGTGATCACGATGTACCACCGTTTCGGCGAAAACGACTTCCCGTCGACCAATATCCGCGTCGAGCAGTTCGAGGAGCATATCGAGGAACTCAAGAAGGAGCGGTACCACGTTCTGCCGCTTCCCAAAGTCATCGACATGCTGAAATCCGGGCAGGCCCTGGAGGACCGCACGATTGCGATCACCGTCGACGACGCCTATCTCTCGGTCTACGAACACGCCTGGCCGCGCCTGAAGGAAGCCGGTCTGCCCTTTACCCTGTTCGTCGCCACCGGGGCGATCGACCGTCAGGTCAAGGGTTACATGAGCTGGGACCAGATCCGGGAGATGCGCGATGGTGGCGTCACGATCGGCAGCCAAACCCGCTCGCATCCGCACATGACGACACTGGATCGCCTTGCGCTGGACCGCGAACTCGCGGAATCCAACCAGCGATTTGTTGACGAACTCGGCGCGAAACCGGACCTTTTCGCCTACCCCTATGGGGAATACAGCCTGCTGGTACGCAAATCCGTCGCGGATGCCGGCTTCACCGCCGCCTTCGGCCAGCATTCCGGCGTCGCCTATTCCGGCATGGATCACCTCACCCTGCCGCGTTTCGCCCTGAACGAACGTTACGGCGGAATCGACCGGTTCCGGCTGATCGCCAACGCCTTGCCGCTTCCGGTAAGCGATGTGCTCCCGGAGGACACGCTTCTCAGCGAGAATCCGCCAGCCTTCGGCTTCACTCTGGACGAGTCGATCGGCAGCCCGAAGAGCCTCTCCTGCTTCGCCTCGAGCGAAGGCGAGACCCACCTCGAATATCTGGAACAGCGCGTCGAGGTGCGGCTCAAACAACCATTCCCTCCCGGCCGCTCTCGCATCAACTGCACGATGCCCGGACCGGACAATCGCTGGCGCTGGTTCGGCACACAGTTCATCGTGCCCTGAGCGACGGAAACTCCGGCGTCAGCCGGTCTGGTTCGACGCGGTGAGGAGGTTGCGCCTGAGCAGCGCGTCATCAAGTTCCGTCAGCCGGTTCTTCTCGATCACAAGGCGCAGAATCTCGACATAGCGTTCACCGATTTCGGCGTAGGCAAGCAAACCGCCGGCAAGCCGCTTGCCGTCCAGCCGCTCTCCGTTCTCCCGCATCGACTCGCGGGCCCTGCGGAAATCGCTGTAGCTCGGATGCGTGTTGAGATTGTGGATATAGGACGACACCGAACCCATCAGCGTGTCGTACGCACGCACGACGTGACCCTCGTCGTCGGTGCGCTCCTTGGGAACGATGCCATGATCGTCGCTCCAGGCGCGTTGCCCGAAGAGGGCATTGCCGTGGCGGGCAAACCTTGAGGAACCCCAGCCGCTCTCGACCGCCGCCTGCGCCAGAGCCAAGGATACCGGCACCACGTCGACCCGGCGGTTCAGCACATCGAGAAGCGAACGGTCGATGTCTTCCGCGGAGGTCACGCCGTAACGGTCCGCCAGGCGGAACAGCCAGTCTTTCTCGGAATCCTGCAGGCCGGCGCCGTCGAGCACCCGCTCGCGCAGACGGGTCAGCCTGGCACGGTCCCGCAGGACACGTTCGTTCGCGCTGAGGACCAGCGGCAGCACCGCCGAAAAGAACAGTCTCTTCTTTCGGTCGACTTCGTCGATGAAGCCGAGATCTCCAGGCAGGCTAGAGACATAGATCGCCGGAACGAGATCCGATCCGCGGCGGATATCCTTGAGATCGAAACCCACGGTGCCAAAGACGAACTCGAGTGCCTGGGTGCTGGCCGGCTCGACGACATGAACCTTCGGCGCAGCCACGCTCTTTGACGCGCGCTCGGCATGATCCGACGACGCGGGTGCGGGTTCAACGAAAACGGAAACCTGGGTCGCCAGTGCAGCCGCACCGGCAATAAGAGCAACTATATGGAATGACGGCATTTTCAGACACTGATCTGTCATCGAAAAGAACCGTTGCCTCATTCTGCCGACAACGAACATACCGCTAGATATAGTCACAGCATTAGAGTCGCCACCGCATTTCGCACATAGCTGGTATTCGATTTGTTCTTGATTTGAATACTTACATAGCCGCGGCGCGTACTTCGCGAACCTCCGGAATGTAGTGACGGAGCATGTTTTCGATTCCCATCTTCAGGGTCGCCGTCGAGCTCGGACATCCGGCGCAGGCGCCGCGCATGTAGAGCGTCACCACGCCTTCGTCAAAGCTTTCGAAAACGATGTCTCCACCATCCATCGCCACCGCCGGACGGACGCGGGTGTCGAGCAATTCCTTGATCTGAGAGACGACTTCGCTGTCCTCGCCGTCGGCGCTGTGACCAGCTTCGGATGCCTGCGTCACGACCGGACGGCCGGCGGTGAAATGCTCCATGATCACGCCGAGCACCGCCGGTTTCATCAGGTACCATTCCTTGTCGTCGCGCTTGGCCACGGTGATGAAATCGCCCCCGAAAAACACACCGGTCACACCGTCCACGTCGAACAGCCGCTCGGCCAGGGGCGACTTGCCGGCCGCCTCCTCTTCCGAACGGAATTCGGCCGTCCCGGTTCCCATTACGTCCTGCCCCGGCAGGAATTTCAGCGTCGCCGGATTCGGCGTTTCTTCAGTCTGGATGAACATCCCATTCTCTCCTTGAGGGACCTCCGGATCGGCCAGCGCCTTCTGTTCCGTGCGCCGGTCCCGTCGAGGCCCGCGACTTTCATCTCGTCGGGCACTAAATCGGTACTATATAGAGTGACCCTGGGGGAAGCGAATTCAAGCCCACTTTTTGCCGCGAGCGTGCTGCCTTATCATTGAATTGCCGTCATGGCGCAAGGAAAGACAGTCTTTCCAGAACGGAGCCCGGATCCCTTGAAAGCGAAATCGGCGACGAATCGCCAGATCGACCCCATACGGCCGCATATCCGGATCACCCACCAGGGAGCCGACCCGGACGCGGCGCTTCCGGCCGGCAGTTCGCTCTCCGCCGAAGATCTCACCATGGCGCCCGACCGCTGGCTGATGGAGCGCTCGGCCGGGATCCTGTCGATGCGCGAGCTGATGCGCGACCTCTGCAATCTGCTGGTCGCCCAGGGCATGCCGATGCTGCGCGCCACCTGTTTCATCCGGACCCTGCATCCCCAGGCCCGCGGACGCTCGGTGATCTGGCGGAAAACCATGCGCGATCCGGAAGAACTCATGGTGCTGCACGGTATCGAAGAGACCGAGAGCTTCCAGCGCAGCCCGCTGCCGGTCATTTTCGAAGGCGCCGCGGCAATCCGCCGGCGCCTCTGCGATCCGTCGACGCCGATGGATTTCCCTGTGCTGCATGACCTGAGAGCGGAAGGGGCGACTGACTATGTCGCCATGCCGCTGAAGTTCAGTGATGGAGAACTGAACTTCGTGACCTGGACCTCCGACGCCGAGAACGGTTTCGCATCGGAACAGCTGGCGACCCTCGACACGCTTCTCCCGGCGCTCAGCATGCGGATCGAGATACTGGAGCGGCAGAAGCTGACGCGCGACCTGCTTGAGGTCTATCTCGGTCGGGATACCGGGCGCCGGGTCCTCAACGGAGCAATTCTCAGAGGCACGACCGAGACCATCCGGGCGGCGATTCTCTATGCCGACGTGCGGGGTTTCACCGCCGCCTCCGATGCCCTGCCGAGCCCTGAGATCATCGAAATGCTGAACGATTATTTCGAGATCATGTCGCAGCCGATCGAGGAACGGGGCGGAGAGATCCTGAAATTCATCGGCGACGGATTGCTGGCGATCTTCCCGCTCGGCCCCGACAGCACTGCCGGAGAAGCGGACTCGGCGCTGAAAGCCGCGATGGAGGCGCACACCCTGTTGCGCAGTCGCAACGCACTCCGGGAAAAGCACGGCAAGCCGCGGATCGAGCACGCGCTCGGTCTCCATGTCGGCGATGTCAGCTACGGCAATATCGGCAGCCCGACCCGGCTCGATTTCACCGTGATCGGCCCGGCGGTCAATCTCGCGAGCCGCCTGCAGGGGCTCGGCAAGGAGCTCGGACATACGATTCTGGCTTCAGAATCCATCGCCCGGATGGCGACGTTATCGCTGCAGACCCTCGGGAGCCATCCGGTGCGCGGCCTGCGCGCACCGGTGGAGGTGTTCACGCCCTACGGCGTGGAGCCGGTTACGACCTGAGGAAGCCGACGATCTCCTTGGCCTCGCGGATCACCGGATCGGCGATCTCGCGGGCCCGTTCGGCGCCTTTCTTCAGCACCGCGTCGACCGCCGCGGTGTCCCCGGTCAGCCGCTTCATCTCCGACCCGATCGGCCCCAGCACCTCGACGGCAAGCTCGGCGAAGGACTTTTTGAAGTCGCCGAAACCCTTGCCGGCGAACTGCTTCAGCACCGCGTCGGTCTCCGAGCCCTCCAGCGCGGCATAGATCGCGATCAGATTCTTCGCCTCCGGCCGCTCCGCCAGCTCCTCCACCGTCTCCGGGATCGGATGCGGGTCGGTCTTCGCCTTGCGGATCTTCTGCGCGATCTCGTCCGCCTCGTCGGTCATGTTGATGCGCGAATATTCAGACGTGTCCGACTTGCTCATCTTCTTGGTACCGTCGCGCAGGCTCATCACCCGGGTCGCCGCACCGAAGATCATCGGTTCCGGCAGCGGGAAGAAATCCACCCCGTACATCGAGTTGAAGGCCTGCGCGGTATCCCGCATCAGCTCCAGATGCTGTTTCTGGTCGTCGCCGACCGGCACGTGCGTGCCCTTGTAGACCAGCACGTCGGCGGCCATCAGCACCGGGTAGTCGTAGAGCCCGACGGTCGCGTTCTCGCGGTTCTTGCCGGCCTTCTCCTTGAACTGGGTCATCCGGTTCAGCCAGCCGATGCGGGCGACGCAGTTGAAGATCCAGGTCAGCTCGGCATGGGCCGGCACGGCGGACTGGTTGAAGATGATGCACTCGTCCGGATCGACCCCGGATGCGATCATGCCGGCCGCGACCTCGCGGGTGGCGCGGCGCAGGTCCGCCGGATCGTGCGGCGGCATGGTGATGGCATGCATGTCGACGACACAGAAGATCGAGTTGTAGTCGCGCTGCAGCTGCACCCAGTTGCGGATCGCGCCGAGGTAATTGCCAAGATGCAGGTTACCTGTGGGCTGCACGCCCGAGAAAATCCGGTTCATGTCACGCGATCCAAAAGACTGAAGCGAAAAAGGGCCTGATTTATCGCGGCAGGCTCGCCGGTGGTCAAGGCCGGACTGGCTCAGGCGGTGCCGCGGCGCCCGAGGGCGGCCTTCAACTCGGTCATCCGGAAGGCGCCCAGCAATGTGGCCGCTCCGAAATAGATCACCAGCGCCAGGAGGACGAAGCCGAGCAAAGCCGCGGCGCCGGGCAGCGTGCCCTGCGCGAAGAGGTGCAGCGCCGCACCCTCGGCCAGCCGCAGGCTCCCCCAGAGCGCCGCGCCCATGACCAGTGCCGATACGAGGATCCGCGGCAACCGCCAGCGGGACCGCGCGTCGAGGCGGAACACGTCGTCGCGGCGCAGCAGCCAGGCCAGCGCCAGCCCGTTCGCCCAGGAGGCGATCGCGGTTGCGAGCGCAAGTCCGACATGGGCGAGGAACTGCATCAGGATCAGGTTGAGCACGAGGTTCAGCACCACCGCACCGGCGGCGACCTTCACCGGCGTCTTGGTGTCCTCGCGGGCGAAGAAGCCGGGCTGCAGCACCTTCACCAGCACGAAGGCGGGCAGACCGGCCGCGAAGGCGATCATCGCCGCGGAGGTTGCCGCGCCGTCCGCTGCCGTGAAGGCGCCGCGCTCGAACAGCACGGTGATGATCGGATGCGCCAGCACCGCGAGCCCGACGGCGGCCGGCACGGTCAGCAGGGCGCCGAACTCGAGTGCCCGGTTCTGCGTCTCCAGTGCACCCTCGGCATCGCCGCCGCGCCACTGGCGGGACAGCAGCGGCAGCAATGCGGTGCCGATGGCCACGCCGATCACCCCGAGCGGCAGCTGGTTCACCCGGTCGGCATAGTAGAGAAAGGAGATCGAGCCGAGCGGCAGGGTCGAGGCCAGCACCATGTCGATCAGCAGGTTGATCTGCACCACCCCGGCGCCGAGCATCGCCGGCAGCATCAGGCGGAACAGCTTGCGTACGCCCGGCGTCAGCCGCGGCAGGCGCAGACGAAGCGAGAACCCCGCCCGCGAGGACGCACCGATCAGCCAGAGCAGCTGGGCAAGGCCGGCGGCGGCGACTCCCCATGCGAGCACATGACCCGGTGTCTCAAGCCGGTCCGCGAACCCGACCATTGCGCCGATCAGGATCAGGTTCAGCAGGATCGGCGCCGAGGCCATGGCGGCGAAGCGGTCGAGGCTGTTCAACACCCCGCCATAGAGCGCGACGATGGAGATCAGCGGCAGGTAGGGAAAGGTGATGCGGGTGAGCTCGACGGCGATTCCGAAGCGTTCCGGCGTCGCGACGAAACCGGGCGCCAGCACATGCATGACCCAGGGCATGGTCAGTTCCATCGCCAGTGTCAGCGCCGCCAGCACCGCGCACATCATCGCCAGCGCGTCCTCGGCGAAGCGCTTCGCCTCGGCCCTGCCGTCCGCCTCGAGCGCGCCGGCGAAGAGGGGCACGAAGGCCACCGTGAACGAACCTTCGGCAGTCAGACGACGGAAGAAGTTCGGCAGTTTGAAGGCGACGAAAAAGGCGTCTGCCACCGGTCCCGCGCCGAGAATCGCGGCGACCAGCACATCGCGCAGGAAGCCCGTCACCCGGCTGATCATGGTGAAACTGCCGACAGTCGCGGCGGCGCGGATCAGGGACATGGCGATTTCGGCTTTGTGAAGGCGACCAGGGAAGACTGCATCGGAACCGGGGCGGGAAAAAGGCCGCAGAGGATCATGAAGACCCGCCGCCGGCGCGCGGCGGCGCCGCGTCGTCGGCAAGCGCGGCCAGAAGCGCGTCACGGATTTCCCGGATCCGGGACTCCGAATCGATCTTCAACCCGAACAGGTCCTTCACGTAGAACACGTCGACAAAGCTCTCCCCGTAGGTCGAGATCTTGGCCGAGAAGATCTGGATCTTGATTTCCCTGAGGGCGCGCGCGATGCGGTAGAGCACACCCGGCCGGTCGGTCGCGTTCACCTCGATCACCGTGTGCGTGACGCTCGCCTTGTTGTCGACCAGAACCCGGGTCGGGATCTTCATCACCCGGGCCCTGCGCTCGAGGCTGCGCCGGCGCTTGACCAGTTCGGAAAGCAAATTCAGCCGCCCGGTCAGCGCCTGTTCGATCGCCACCGAGAGCTTCGCCAGCTTGTCCGGACGGTCGAAGGCCTTGCGGTCCTCGTCCTGGATCCAGAAGACGTCGAGCGCCATGCCGTTGCTGAAGGTCGCGATGCGGGCGTCGACGATGCTCGCCCCCGAGATCGCCATCGCGCCGGTGATGCGCGAGAACAGGCCCGGATGGTCCGAGGTATAGACGATGATTTCGGTCACCTCGCGGGTGGCGTCGACCCGGCTCTCGATCGCCAGCTCGCGGTCCTCGGTCTCGGCGGCGCGAACCATGCGGGCATGCCGCACATGGGTCTCGAGATCGAAGGCCAGCCAGTAATCCGCATAGCCAAGCGAGAGATGGTTCTCGAGCTCCTCCGCCGGCCAGTCGGTGAGCGCGGCGGCCAACGCCTTCTTCGCCATCTCGACGCGGCGCTTTCGGCCGGCCTCCTCGCCCTGTCCGGTGAGCGCCTCGTCTGCGGCCCAGTAGAGCTCGCGGAGCAGCGCCGCCTTCCATCCGTTCCAAACGTTCGGGCCGACCGCGCGGATGTCGGCGACGGTAAGCACCAGCAGCAGCCGCAGGCGCTCCGGCGATCGCACGATGGCGGAGAAGTCATGCACGGTCTTCGGGTCGTTCACGTCGCGCTTGAAGGCGGCATAGCTCATCAGCAGGTGCCAGCGCACCAGCCAGGCGACGGTCTCGGTCTCCTCCTCGCTGAGGCCGAAACGCGGACAGAGCCGCCGCGCGACCCGCTCGCCGAGACGCGAGTGATCGCCGCCGCGCCCCTTGGCGATGTCGTGCAGGAACACCGCCACGTAGAGCGCCCGACGGGAAATCACCTTGTGGACCACCTCGCTCGCGATCGGTGCGATCTCCGCAAGCTCGCCCTTCTCGATCCGGTGCAGGATTCCGAGCATCACGATGGTGTGCTCGTCAACGGTATAGACATGGTACATGTCGTACTGCATCTGCGCGACGACGCGGCCGAAGTCCGGCACGAACCTGCCCAGCACCTGGGCCTCGTTCATACGGCGGAAGATCCTTTCCGGACCCTGCGGCGCTTCCAGCATCTCGACGAAGAGACGGTTCGCCTCCTCGTCCCTGCGCAAGTCACCATCGATCCGCTTCAGATTCTGGGTGACCAGGCGCAGCGCGTGCGGATGCAGCTCCATGTCGTGCTTCTGCGCGGTGTGAAAAAAGCGGATGAGGTTCACCGGGTCGCGCGAAAAGATCTCGTCGTCGACCACATTCAGGCGGTCTCCATCGGCCTGGAAATCGCCAAGGTCCTTTTTGCGCTGAAATCCCCAGGACAGTCTCAGGCGCGGTTTGCGCCGGTTTTCCGCTTCGATGCTGGCACAAAAAATCCGGGTCAGATCGCCGACATCCTTCGAGACCAGGTAGTAGTGCTTCATGAAGCGCTCGACCGCGACGGCGCCGGCACGGTTGGTGTAGCCCATGCGCTTGGCGATCTCGGTCTGCAGGTCGACGGTCAAGCGTTCTTCGGCCCGGCCGGTGAGGTAGTGAAGATGACAGCGGATCGTCCAGAGCAGCTTCTGCGCCTTGGCGAACTTGCGGGCTTCCGCCGCCGTCAGGACGCCGCGCTCGACCAGGTTGGAGACCTTGTCGACCTTGTAGACGTATTTCCCGATCCAGAAGAGCCGGTGCAGGTCGCGCAGCCCGCCCTTTCCGTCCTTGATGTTCGGCTCGATGAAATAGCGGCTGTCGCCGAGCCTCTCGTGCCGCTCGTCCGCCTCGGAGAGCTTGGCTTCGACGAACTCCATTTCGGTCCCGGTCTCGACATCCTTGCGGAAACGCTCGCGCAGATCTGCGAACAGCGGCTCGGCGCCCCAGAGGTAACGGAGTTCGAGCAGCGTGGTCCGGATCGTCATGTCCGCCTTGGCCTGGCGGATGCACTCGTCGACCGAGCGCGTCGCGTGGCCGACCTTCAAGCGCAGGTCCCAGAGCAGGTAGAGGATGTATTCGACCACCTGTTCGCTGTACGGCGTCTGCTTGTAGGGAAGCAGAAAAAGCAGATCGAGATCGGAAAAGGGGGCCATCTCGCCGCGGCCGTAACCTCCGACGGCGGCGACGCAGATCTGCTCGCCCTGGGTCGGGTTGGCGTTCCGATAGATACGCGTCGTTGCCGTGTCGGCAATCACCTGGACGATCACGTCCATCAGATAGGCATTGGCGCGAACCGCCTCGGCGCCGTCATTGCTTTCCAGAAAGCGGCGCTCCACCTCGGCCCGGCCATCGTCCACCGTGTGACGCAAGAGTTTCAGCAAGACGGTGCGAAATGCCTCGGCGTTGCCGCTGTCCTGCCAAAGCGCATCGATCGCCTCGACGAGCGCTGCCGGATCCACGATCTTCTTCCGGCTCCTGATCTTCGGCGGCGGCGCGGCCACGGCGGTGTCCGTCCCGGTCCCGCTTTCCGGCATCAGATTGTCGACGGCCATGTCCTATCGCACCTCACAGATTGGCTTGTCGGACATTAGTGCAATTTCGCCCGCCACGCCACGTCCCGCGCCGCAACATGGCCGCTGGACCTCGATGGTCCCCGAAGATATGAACGAGAGGAGACTTTCTGCGTTTCCTCATCCGTTTCGGAGCGGTTCCCTTGGCAGACAATCCAGCGAGCGATGTCGTCATTGTCGGCGGCGGCGTGATCGGCAGCGCCATCGCCTATTTCCTCGCGGCGGCCTCCGGCGATCCCGGCTCGATCACTGTCATCGAGCGCGATTCGAGCTATGCCACCGCGTCCACGCCCCGCTCCGCCGGCGGCATCCGCCAGCAATTCTCCAATCCGGAAAATATCGAGATCGGGCTGTTCGGACACCATTTTGCGACCCATCTCGCCGACTATCTCTCGGTCGACGGCGAATGCCCCGACCCCGGCCTCGTCGAAGGCGGCTACCTCTTCCTCGCCGGACCGTCCGGCCTCGAGGTGCTCGGGCAGAACCATGAGGAACAGCTCCGCCTTGGCGCCGACATCGCACTGCTCGATGCCGTTGCCATTTCGGAACGGTTTCCCTGGCTGAACACGGACGGCATCGCAGGCGGCGCTTTCGGGCTGCGGCGCGAGGGCTGGCTCGACCCTAACACCCTGATGCAGGCCTTCCGGCGCAAGGCGCGCAGTCTCGGCGTGACCTATCTCGAAGCGGAAGTTACCGGCCTCGAACAGGACGGAAATCGGGTCACGGCGGTGCGGCTCGCGGATGGCGGCCGTCTGCCGGCCGGCACGATCGTCAACGCGGCCGGACCGAATGCCGGCCGGATCGCCGCCATGGCAGGGATCTCTCTCCCCGTCGTGCCGCGCAAACGCAATGTTTTCGTCTTCGACTGCCGCGAGACGCTGGAGCCCCCGGTCCCGTTGCTGATCGACCCGTCCGGGGTCTATGTCAGGCCCGAGAGCGGCGGTTATATCTGCGGCGTCTCGCCTCCGGCGGACCAGGATCCCGACGGCGAGACCGGCGATCTCGAGGTCGAGTATCACTGGTTCGAGGAGGTGGTCTGGCCAGCCCTGGCGCACCGCGTGCCGGCCTTCGAGGCGATCAAGCTGACCGGCGCCTGGGCCGGTCATTACGATTACAACACGATCGATCAGAACGGCATCGTCGGACCGCATCCGGAGCTGTCGAACTTCGTCTTCGCGAACGGTTTTTCCGGCCACGGACTGCAGCAGGCGCCGGCGATCGGCCGGGCGGTGGCCGAATTGCTCACCACCGGCGGCTTCCGGACCATCGATCTCACACGCTTCGGTTTCGAACGCTTCGCCAGCGGCGCGCTCGTGCTCGAGCGCAATATCGTCTAGCGCTCCCGTTCCTTCAGCGCCCGCAGTTCGTAGATCAGCTCGAGCGCCTCGCGCGGGGTCAGGTCGTCCGGCCGGATATCCGCCAGCCGCGCCTCGACCGCGCTCTCGACTGGGTCGGCCGCCGCCGGCGCCGGGGCGAGCGCCTGGAAGAGCGGCAGATCGTCCGCGAGGCGGACCGCGGCGCTGGCCACCTTGCCCTTCTCCAACCGTTCCAGCACTTCTTCCGCACGGGCGACGACCACGGGAGGCAGCCCGGCCAGCTTGGCGACATGGATGCCGTAGGAACGGTCGGCGGCACCGGACACGACCTCGTGCAGGAACACCACGTCGTCGTTCCATTCCCGGATCCGCATGGTGTGGCAGGCGAGGCTGTCGAGCTTGGATTCGAGCCCGGTCAACTCGTGGTAATGGGTGGCGAACAGCGCGCGGGCGCGGCTCACCTCGTGCAGATGCTCCACTGTCGCCCAGGCGATGGAGAGCCCGTCGAAGGTCGCGGTGCCGCGGCCGATCTCGTCGAGAATGACCAGCGAGCGCTCGGTCGCCTGGTTGAGGATTGTCGCCGTCTCGACCATTTCGACCATGAAGGTCGAGCGGCCGCGGGCGAGATCGTCCGCCGCGCCGACCCGGCTAAAGAGGCGGTCGACCACGCCGATATGCGCACTTTCCGCCGGCACGAAGGACCCGGCCTGGGCCATCAGCGCGATCAGCGCGTTCTGGCGCAGGAACGTGCTCTTGCCGGCCATGTTGGGGCCCGTGATCAGCCAGAGACGTTCCGGGTCCTGAAGCACACAGTCGTTCGGCACGAAGCCGCTTTCGCCCGGATTGAGCGCCTCGACCACGGGATGCCGGCCGCCGCGGATCTCGAAGGCCCGCGAGCCGTCAACCTCCGGGCGGCAGTAGCGACGCTCGACGGCAAGCTCGGCCAGCGCGGTCAGAACGTCGAGCCGTGCCAGAGCATGGGCCGCAAGCGCGATATCGTCGGCCTCGGCCAGAACCGCCTCGACAAGTTCCTGGAACAGCCCCTGCTCCAGTGCGACCGCCTTCTCGGCAGCCTGAGAGAGGTCGCGTTCCAGTTCGCCCAGCTCGACCGTTGTGAAGCGGACGGCGTTGGCCATGGTCTGGCGATGGATGAAATCCTCCCGCCCGAGCAGCTTCTCGCCATGCGCCGCCGTGACCTCGATGAAATAGCCGAGCACGTTGTTGTGCTTGATCTTCAGCGCCGACACACCCGTTTCGTCTGCGTAACGGGCTTGCAGCCCGGCGATCAGGCGCCGGCTCTCGTCGCGCAGGGTGCGGAGCCGGTCGAGCTCCGGCGCGTAACCCTGGGCGATGAAGCCGCCGTCGCGGGCCAGCAGCGGCAGCTCCGGTGCCAGCGCGCGCTCCAGCCGGTCGGTCAGCGGCACGTGATAGCCGAGGTCCTCGAAGATCACCTTCGCTTCCGCGGGCGCACCGCCGGCATCGCCGGTCAGACCGCTGGCCATCGCATCGGCGCGGGCAAGCTGGTCACGCAGCGGCCCGGTGCCGGAAAGTCCGTCCCGAATCGCCGCCAGGTCCCTCGGTCCACCGCGGCCGAGCGCCAGGCGGGACAGCGCCCGTTCGACATCGGGCAGAGCGCGCAAAGTGTCGCGGATCTCGCCGCGCAGCCGTTCGCCCTCGCGAAAATGCGCGACCGCATCGAGGCGGCGGGATATCTCGGCGACATCCGTCACAGGCGCCGAAAGCCGCTGCGCCAGCAAACGCCCGCCGGCGCCGGTCACTGTCCGGTCCAGCACGCTGAGCAGCGAGCCGCGCTTTTCCCCGCCGAGGGTGCGAAGGATCTCCAGATTGCGCCGGGTCGAGGCATCGATTTCCACCAGGCCGCCTGCCTGCCAGCGGCGCGGCGCCTGCAGCCGGGGCATCGAGGAAATCTGGGTCAGTTCGAGATAATCGACGAGGGCGCCCGCCGCCGCCAGTTCCGCCCGCTCGAAGGCGCCGAAGCCTTCCAGCGACGAGACCTCGAAGAGCGTCTCGAGACGCCGCCGCCCGTTCTCGCTGTCGAACCGGCTCGCAGGCTGCGGAACGCTTGCGCCGCTCCATTCCTCGAGCAGGGTTGCGAAACCGCTTTCCGGCTCCAGCAGGGTGTCCGGAAACAGCAGCTCGCTCGGCCCGATTCGCGCCAGCGCCGCACCAAGCCCGGCGGCAGTTACCGGCTGGGCATGGAAATCGCCCGTCGACACGTCGATCCATGCAACGCCGAACCCGTCCTGCGCCTTCGCGAGCGCGGCCAGGTAATTGTTGCTCCGGGCGTCGAGCAGCGCGTCCTCCGTGATCGTCCCGGGCGTCACCACCCGGACGACCTCCCGGCGCACCACCGACTTGGACCCTCGCTTCTTGGCCTCGGCCGGATCCTCGGTCTGCTCGCAGATCGCGACCCGGTAGCCCTTGCGGATCAGGCGGGCGAGATAGCCTTCGGCGGAATGGTGCGGCACGCCGCACATCGGGATCGGCTCGCCGCCATGCTGGCCTCGCTTCGTGAGCGTAATGTCCAGCGCCGCCGCCGCCTGTTCCGCATCCTCGAAGAAGAGCTCGTAGAAATCCCCCATGCGGTAGAACAGCAATGCGTCGGGATGCCGGTCCTTGACCTCGAAATACTGCTGGAACATCGGCGTCGCTTCCGCCCGGGCGCGGGAGGAGACGGGTGCTTCGGCGGGTTTGCTGTCGGAAGGCGAAATCGTGTTCACGGCCGGAATGTCACTCGGGTCCCAATGGCATCGAAAGGCGCGGCGCGGGCCGCTTCGAAAACGGCGGCGACCTTAACATGAGGGCGGCGGCCACTTCCAATGCGGAGAAACCGGCAATGCCCGGAAGCGGTCTCGTCCGGGCACGATTATGGATTTCGATTCCGGGATATGAAATTGCCCCTGCCGCCGGGCCCGCCTATCGTGAGCTAATCCTATTTAACTTTATGAACTGAAGCGGCACGGACGGCCCGGTCCGCCCGCAATCCATCGGGCCAACAAGAGTTCTCAGGGAGAGAAACGTCATGGATGATGCGAAGCGCATGCTTGAGGTGGAAGCGCTGGAATTCCACGCCTCGGGACGGCCCGGCAAGCTGGAAGTCGCCGCCACGAAGAACCTGACCACGCAGCGCGAGCTCGCCCTCGCCTACTCGCCCGGCGTCGCCTACCCCTGCCTCGCCATCGAGAAGGATGAGAGCAAGGCTTACGAATATACCGCCAAAGGCAATATCGTCGCGGTGATCTCGAACGGCACCGCCGTGCTCGGCCTCGGCGATATCGGCGCCCAGGCTGCCAAACCGGTGATGGAGGGCAAGTCCGTCCTCTTCAAGCGCTTCGCCGATGTCGACGGCTTCGATCTCGAGGTCGATACCAAGGATGTGGACGAGTTCGTCAACTGCGTGCGCTTCCTCGGCAAGACCTATGGCGGCATCAATCTCGAGGACATCAAGGCGCCGGACTGCTTCATCATCGAGCAACGTCTGAAGGAGATCATGGACATCCCGGTGTTCCATGACGACCAGCACGGCACAGCCATCATCACCTCCGCCGGCATGATCAACGCGCTCGACCTGACCGGGCGCTCGATCGAGACGGCGAAGATGGTCGTGAACGGCGCCGGCTCCGCCGCCATCGCCTGCGTCGAGCTGCTGAAATCGATGGGCATGAAGGACGAGAACGTCATCCTCTGCGACAGCAAGGGCGTGATCTACCAGGGCCGCGACGGCGGCATGAACCAGTGGAAGTCGAAGCATGCCGTCGACACGCCGCTCCGCACACTGGAAGAGGCGGTCAAGGGCGCGGACATCTTCTGCGGCCTCTCCGTCAAGGGCGCGATGACACAGGAAATGGTGAAGTCCATGGCCCCCCGGCCGATCATCTTCGCCATGGCCAATCCGGATCCGGAAATCACCCCGGAAGACGTCGCAGCGGTCCGTCCGGACGCGATCGTCGCCACCGGCCGGTCCGACTACCCGAACCAGGTAAACAACGTTCTCGGCTTCCCCTACATCTTCCGCGGCGCGCTGGACGTCCGGGCGAGCGAGATCAATGACGCGATGAAGATCGCCGCCGCCAACGCGCTGGCGGAACTCGCCCGCGAGGACGTGCCGGACGAGGTCGGCAAGGCCTATGGCAAGACCCTGCACTACGGCGAGGGCTACCTGATCCCGGCGCCGTTCGATCCCCGGCTGATCGTCAAGGTCTCCTCCGCCGTCGCCCAGGCGGCGATGGATACCGGCGTCGCCCGCAAGCCGATCAAGGACATGAACGCCTACCGTGCCGAGCTCGGCGCGCGGCTCGATCCGACCTCCTCCAGCCTGCAGGTCATTTTCGACCGGATCCGCGCCAATCCGCGCCGGGTCGTGTTCGCCGAGGGCGAGGAGGAGCGGGTGATCCGCGCCGCCGTCGCTTTCCGCAACGGAGGCTACGGAACGCCGGTGCTGATCGGCCGCGAGGAAGTGATCAAGGAACAGGTGGCGAAACTCGGCGTGAAGGGCGCGGAAACCCTCGAGGTCCACAATGCGCGGCTCTCGGAGCACAACGCGGCCTATACCGAGATGCTCTACAAGCGCCTGCAGCGGAAGGGTCATATCCACCGCGACTGCCAGCGCATGGTGAACCAGGACCGCAACGTCTTCGGCGCCTGCATGGTCGCCGCCGGACATGCCGAGGCGATGGTCACCGGCCTCACCCGCAATTTCGGTGTGACGCACGAATACGTCACCCGCGTGCTCGACCCCAAGCCGGGACAGCGCGTGATGACCTATTCCATCGTGATCTCACGCGGCAGGACGATTTTCATCAGCGACACCAACGTGAACGAGCTGCCGAGCGCCGAGGAACTCGCCGACATCGCGATCCAGACTGCCGAGCAGGCCCGCGCCTTCGGCCACACGCCGCGGGTCGCGCTACTCTCCTTCTCCAATTTCGGCTACCCGCCCCGGGAGAAGGCTGTGCGCATCCGGGATGCTGTGAAGGTGCTCGACGAGCGCGGGGTCGATTTCGAGTATGACGGCGAAATGTCCGCCGACATCGCGCTCGACCACGATCTGATGAAGCGGAACTATCCGTTCTGCCGCCTGACCGGACCGGCCAACGTATTGGTCATGCCGGCGCTGCATTCCGCCAACATCACCTACAAGATGCTGCAGTCCATCGGCGGCGCGGCCATCATCGGCCCGATGCTGGTCGGCCTGGAGAAGCCGGTTCAGATCGTGCAGATGAGCGCGACCGTGACCGATCTGGTCAATGCGGCAGCGATCGCGGCGCATGACGCGCTGACCGACTAGACCAATCGGGGATTGGTCCGGACGGCACGCATCCCGGACCTGGGAGCGTGCCGTTCTTTCGGTTTTTGTCGGTTTTCGGCTCCCGGATATGTTTTCCGGGCGGTATGATAGAAACCGTCACACTCCGGGAGTTAGTGATCCCGGTCAGGTGAGCCGCCAAGGCGCCGGCCTGAGAGAAACCGTCCCTAGATCGAAAGAGCATGAGCGAACAGCCGAGCGAAACGGAGTCCGGTACGACGAACGACCTTCCCGTCGCGCTGCCGCTCTGGGACGTGTTCCGTGGCGGCCTCGTCGTCTCGCTGCCGGCGGCAATCGCGCTCGGCGTCATCACGGCGCTCGATGCGGTGGAGCCGCTGCATGCCGTCGGCGCGTGGGGCGTGTCCCTCTTGGTCGCCATGGCCATCGTGCGCCGGCATTACAGCCTGCTTGTCACCATCAAGCGGCACATCCAGCGCCGCGCCGGCTCGAACGCGCCGGAGCGGGCCTCGAAAGCGGACGACGTGCTCTCGAACATCGCGGACGGGATCGGCGAGACCGCGGAGCTGGCCTCGGCCCTGACCCGCCTCTTCCGCGCGACGGCCGACCGCCGCAACCAGCTTCAGGCCCTGAACGAGCGGCACGTCTCGATCATCGACAATATCCCGGACCCGCTGCTGTTCCTCAACCAGAAGGGCCGGGTGCAGAGCATGAACAGAGCGGCGCGCGAGCAGTTCGGTGGCCGCATCATGGGCCGCGAACTGTCGCAGGTCGCGCGCGACCCGGCCTTGCTCGAAGCCGGCGATGCCGTGCTGGCCGAGGGCGGCTTCCGCACCGTGGAGATCTCGCTCTCGGATCCGGTGGTCCGGGTTTTCAACATACGGATCGAGGCACTTCCCGGCGAAAAGGAGGAGCAGCGCTCGGCCCTGGTGATCTTCCGCGACCTGACCGAAATCCGCCGGATCGAGAGTATGCGGGTCGATTTCGTCGCCAATGTCAGTCACGAACTGCGCACGCCGCTCGCCACCCTGCATGGCTTCATCGAAACCCTGCGCGGCCCGGCCCGGGACGATCTCGAAGCGCATGAGCGGTTTCTCGAGATCATGGACCAGCAGACCAGCCGCATGACCCGCCTCGTCACCGATCTGCTGTCGCTCTCGCGCATCGAGGCGGCGGAACATACCGCACCGGACCAGGAAGTGGCGCTGCGCCCGCTGGTCGAACATATCGCGGCGGCGACGGAGTTGAGCGCGGCCCGCCGCGGCATCCGCATCGCGCAGGAGATCGACCCGGCGCTCCCACCGCTGATCGCCAACAGCGACGAGATTTCGCAGGTGCTCCAGAATCTGGTTGAGAACGCGGTCAAGTACGGCCCCGAGCAGAGCACGGTCACGATCCGCGCCGCCGTCGCCGCCGATCTGCCGGCCGCGATCACACTGCAGGCCGAGGATATCGTGGCCATCAGCGTCATCGATCAGGGCGACGGGATTCCGCGCGAACACATTCCGCGCCTGACCGAGCGTTTCTACCGCGTGGACACGGCGCGCTCGCGCGAAATGGGCGGAACCGGACTCGGTCTTGCGATCGTCAAACATATCGTCAGCCGGCACCGGGGGGCGCTGACGATCGACAGCAAGATCGGAAAAGGCAGCACATTCACGGTCTTCATTCCGTGCAAGGCTTCCGGCGTCATGAAAGAGCAACATTTCGCCGCCGGCTGAAACAAAAGCTTCACATTTTCGTAGTAATACGGACTCCGGACCAGCGTAGGAACGGGACGTCCTGACATACACGATGTCAGGTTCAACCGATCACACTCCTATGTCCCGGAGGCAAAATCGTGCTTAAGAATTCCCTTCTCAAGGCAATCCCGCTCGCCCTCGCCGGTGTTGTCGCCGTTGCCGCGGCCGCGGAAGCCCGCGACCAGATCCGCATCGTCGGATCCTCGACCGTTTTCCCGTTCTCCACGTCGGTTGCCGAGACCTTCGGCAAGACCAGCGGCTTCAAGACGCCGGTTGTCGAAAGCACCGGCTCCGGCGGCGGCCTGAAGCTGTTCTGCGCCGGCGTCGGCGTCCAGCATCCGGACATCACCAACGCGTCGCGCCGGATCAAGTCTTCGGAAGTCGAGACCTGCGCCAAGAACGGCGTCACCGACATCGTCGAGGTCAAGATCGGCTTCGACGGCATCGTCATCGGCAACGACAAGAGCGGCGCGTCGCTCAACCTGACCAAGCAGCAGATCTTCCTGGCCCTCGCCGCCGAGGTTCCGGTTGACGGCAAGCTGGTCAAGAACCCCTACACCAAGTGGTCCGAGATCGATCCGTCCCTGCCGGATCAGGAAATCGAAGTCCTCGGCCCGCCGCCGACCTCCGGTACCCGCGACGCCTTCGTCGAGCTGGCGATGCGCCCGGGCGCCAAGTCCTTCAAGATGCTGGCCGACATGCGCAAGGCCGACAAGAAAGCCTTCCGCAAGATCTCCGACTCCATGCGCGAAGACGGCAAGTTCATCGAAGCCGGTGAGAACGACAACCTGATCGTCCAGAAGCTGCAGGCCAACCCGGCCGCCATGGGCATCTTCGGCTTCAGCTTCCTCGACCAGAACAGCGACAAGATCAAAGGCGCCTCGGTTGCCAGCGTGCAGCCGACCTTCGACAACATCGCTGCCGGCGAATACGGCATCTCCCGCTCCCTGTTCTTCTATGTGAAGACCGCCCATATCGGCGTGGTTCCGGGCATCGAGGAATATGTTGCCGAATTCACCGCCGAAAAGGCGATCGGCGACGACGGCTACCTGACCGACAAGGGTCTGATCCCGCTGCCGACCGCCGACCGCGAGAAGTATCGCTCGGCTGCCGCCAACAAGACCAACCTGACCATGTAATCAGGTTGCGGGAGAGGCGGTTCGCCGCCTCTCCCCTGTCTTCATGGATCCGCACCCCTGCGGCGTGGGTCCATGAAGACAGGGATCTGTTCCGCCCGGACTGTCACGGCGGACGCCAAACAACCTTTGCCGGCGGAGCGCCATGAACAGCTTTTTTCTCATTCTGGTTGTTATCGGCCTCTCGGTGGCCGGATATGCCGTCGGACGGGCCCGATCCGTCATCGCCGCATCGGGCGATCTCCGCATCCTCCACTCCCTGCCCAGCTATTACGGCATGTTCGTCGCCCTCGGCTGCGGCCTGCCCGCCATCCTGCTCCTCGCGCTCTGGCTCGTCATCCAGCCGCAGATCATCGAGAGCATGGTGATGTCCGGCCTCGATCCCTCGATCGCACCGCAGAATCCCGACGAATACTCGCTGCTCCTGACGGACATCCGGAACCTTTCGAGCGGCAATGCGGTCAGCCGGGAGGCGAGCCCGGCGATCCAGGCCGCGACCGATCGCTACGTGACGCTGCAGTCGATCGGTTTCTGGTCCATGGTCACGGCGGTCGTCTGCATGGCGCTTGCCGGCCTCGTCTGGGCGCGCTCGCAAGTGAGCAGAACCTTCCGGGCCCGCAACGCTGTCGAGAACATCATCCGCGGGCTGCTGATCGTCTGTTCCATGATCGCGATTCTGACCACTGTCGGCATCGTGCTCTCGCTGATCTTCGAGAGCATCCGGTTCTTTGCCCGGATCCCGTTCTTCGACTTCCTCTTCGGGATCCACTGGAGCCCGCAGACCGCGATCCGCGCCGAGCAGGTCGGCGCGTCGGGCAGCTTCGGCGCCGTGCCGCTCTTCGCCGGCACCATGCTGATCACCCTGATCGCCATGCTGGTGGCCGGACCGATCGGGCTGCTCTCGGCGATCTACATGGCGGAATACGCCAATCCGAAGTTTCGTGCTGTCGCCAAACCGATGCTGGAAATCCTCGCCGGCATCCCGACCGTGGTCTACGGCTTCTTCGCCGCCCTGACGGTTGCACCGCTGATCCGGGGCTGGGGTGAGGGATTGGGACTGAGCGTGGCCTCGGAGAGCGCACTGGCCGCCGGTCTGGTCATGGGCATCATGATCATCCCCTTCGTCTCCTCGCTCTCGGACGACGTGATCAATTCCGTGCCGCAATCACTCAGGGACGGCTCCTACGGGCTCGGCGCCACCAAATCCGAGACCATTCGCCATGTCATCATCCCGGCCGCCCTGCCGGGCATTGTCGGCGCCTTCCTGCTGGCGGTCTCGCGGGCGATCGGCGAGACCATGATCGTGGTCATGGCCGCCGGTCTCGCCGCCAACCTGACGGCGAACCCGCTCGAAGCGGTCACCACGGTCACGGTGCAGATCGTCACCCTCCTGGTCGGTGACCAGGAATTCGACTCGGCCAAGACACTCGCGGCCTTCGCCCTCGGTCTGGTGCTGTTCTTCGTTACCCTCGGTCTGAATGTGATCGCCCTCCGGGTGGTCCGGAAATATCGGGAAAAATATGACTGACACGATCATGAACTCGAAGCCGGCCACCGAGGTCCGTCGTCCCGTCGGCGCCGCAGAGCGGCTCAAGAAACGGTACGCCGCAGAGCGCCGTTTCCGGCTCTACGGTCTCTGCAGCATTTTCGCCGCCGGCCTGATGCTCGTGTTCCTCGTCGGGAGCATCGCCGGGACCGGCTGGAGTGCGTTCCTGCAGACCTACGTGCAGCTCGAAATCCATTTCGATCCGGAATACCTGGATCCGGCGGGCACCGGGGACCCGGCCCAGCTCAAGAGCGCCGATTATGGCGGGCTGATGAAGAAAAACCTGCGCAACAACTTCCCCGAGGTCAGCGGCCGGAGCGACAAGCGCAAGCTCTACAGCTTCATCTCCCCGAATGCCGGCTTCGACCTGCGCACCAAGCTGATCGACGACCCGTCGCTGGTCGGCACAACGCGGACGCTCTGGATCAAGGCCTCCGACGATATCGACATGCTGACCAAGGGTTATGTCGACCGGACCGTGCCGGAATCGGACCGCCGCGTCACGGACAAGGAGCTGGTCTGGTACGACAAGCTCGACAATGCGGGCGGCATCGAGATCCGGTTCAACACCGATTTCTTCCTGAAGGCGGACAGCCGCGAGCCCGAAGAAGCCGGCATCCTCGGCGCCGTGACCGGGTCGGTCCTGACCCTGCTGATCACCCTTCTGCTGTCCTTCCCGGTGGGCGTCATGGCGGCGATCTATCTCGAGGAATTCGCGCCGAAGAACCGGTGGACCGACCTGATCGAGGTGAACATCAACAACCTCGCCGCGGTTCCCTCCATCGTCTTCGGCCTGCTCGGGCTGGCGATGTTCCTGAATTTCTTCGGCTTTCCGCGCTCCGCACCGCTGGTCGGCGGCATGGTGCTGGCGCTGATGACGCTGCCGACCATCATCATCGCCGCGCGCTCGGCCCTGAAGGCGGTGCCGCCCTCGATCCGCGAGGCCGCGCTCGGTCTCGGCGCCTCGCCGCTGCAGGTCGTCACCCATCACGTGCTGCCGCTGGCGATGCCGGGCATCCTGACCGGCACCATCATCGGCATGGCCCAGGCCCTCGGCGAGACCGCGCCGCTGCTGATGATCGGCATGATCGCCTTCATCGTCGACGTTCCGGGCGGTTTCACCGACCCGGCGACCGTGCTACCGGTGCAGATCTATCTCTGGGCGGACAGTCCCGAGCGCGCCTTCGTCGAGCGGACCTCCGCCGCGATCATGGTGCTGCTGACTTTCCTGATTTTCATGAATTTCGTGGCCGTCTTGCTCCGCAAGAAGTTCGAACGGCGCTGGTAAGATAACCGAAGAGCGAGAACACAAAGATGAGCAAGAAGAGCGGATCACCGGCCACGGACGCCACGCCCAAGATGAAGGGCGACAAGGTCAAGGTCTTCTACGGCGAGAAGCAGGCGCTGCAGGATGTCGATCTCGAGATCAAGCCGAACGAGGTGACGGCGCTGATTGGTCCGTCGGGCTGCGGCAAGTCGACCTTCCTCCGCTGCCTCAACCGGATGAACGACGTGATCGACATCTGCCGCGTCGAAGGCAAGATCACCCTTGATGAAGAGGATATCTACAGCTCTGACCTCGATCCGGTGCAGCTGCGCGCCCGGGTCGGCATGGTGTTCCAGAAGCCGAACCCGTTCCCGAAGTCGATCTACGACAATATCGCCTACGGTCCGCGCATTCACGGCACGGCCTCGACCAAGGCGGAGATCGACGAGATCGTCGAGACCAGCCTGACCAAGGCCGGCCTGTTCGAAGAGGTGAAGGACCGGCTGCACGAGCCCGGCACCGGTCTCTCCGGCGGCCAGCAGCAACGGCTCTGCATCGCCCGCGCGATCGCGGTCAACCCGGAAGTGATCCTGATGGACGAGCCCTGCTCGGCGCTCGATCCGATCGCCACCGCGAAGATCGAGGAGCTGATCGACGAGCTGCGCGAGAATTTCACCATCGTGATCGTCACCCATTCGATGCAGCAGGCCGCCCGCGTCTCCCAGCGCACCGCCTTCTTCCATCTGGGAGAGCTGGTCGAGGTGGGCGATACCGAGCAGATCTTCACCAACCCGACGGATTCCCGCACCCAGGGATACATCACCGGACGGTTCGGCTGACCCGGGCCGCGAAGAGCACGAGAATGCCAATGAACGATCACATTGTCCGTTCCTTCGACGAGGATCTCGAGACCCTGAAAGCCAAGATCGCCCAGATGGGCGGACTGGTCGAAGCGCAGTGCGAGTCCGCGGTGCGCGCCGTGCATCGCCGGGACCAGGCCCTGGCCCAGAAGGTCCGCGAAGCCGACGCTCCGATCGACGCGCTCGAAGCCGAGATCGAAACCATGAGCCTGCGCCTGCTCGCCCTGCGCCAGCCGCTCGGCGGCGATCTGCGGACCGTCGTCGCGAGCCTGAAGATCGTCAGCGACCTGGAACGGATCGGCGACTATGCCGCCAACCTCGGCAAGCGGGCGATCGTGCTGAGCGGCCTGCCGGAAATCCCGCCGGCCAGCGGCATCGTGCGGATCGGCAGCCTGGTCAAGTCGCTGATCAAGGATGTCCTGGACGCCTATGCCAACGACGACCTCGAGCTTGCCGTGGCGGCCTGGCACCGGGACGAGGATATCGACGAACTCTATACCAGCCTGTTCCGCGAGCTCCTCACTTACATGATGGAGGACCCCCGCAACATCACGGCATCGACCCACCTTCTCTTCATTGCCAAGAACCTGGAGCGCATGGGCGATCACGCGACCAACATCGCCGAGACCGTGCATTTCCAGATCGAGGGCAGAAAAATGGATGCGGACCGCCCGAAGGGCGAGGACGCCAGCTACGTCGTTGAAATGCCTGAGTAAGCGTTGAAATCGAGAGTAGAAGTCCGATGAATATGATGAGTCAGAAGATCCTGGTGGTGGAGGACGAGGCGCCGATCGTCACCCTCCTGCGCTACAATCTGGAACGGGAAGGCTTCGAAGTTCTGGAAGCCGGCGACGGCGAGGAGGCCATGCTGCTCGCAATGGAGAAGAACCCGGACCTGATCCTGCTCGACTGGATGCTGCCGCTGCTCTCCGGCGTCGAGGTCTGCCGCCGCCTGCGCCGCACGCCGGAGACCAAGGCCATCCCGGTCATCATGCTGACCGCGCGGGGCGACGAGGGAGACCGTATCCGCGGCCTGAACGCCGGCGCCGACGATTACATCACCAAGCCCTTCAGCCCGAGCGAGCTGATCGCCCGCATCCGGGCCGTGCTGCGCCGGACCCGCCCCGCGAGCGACGCGGAGACCCTGCAGTTCGAGGACCTTGAAATGGATCTGGCCGCCCACAAGGTGCGCCGGAACGAACGCGAGATCCATCTCGGCCCGACCGAATTCCGCCTGCTGCGCTATTTCCTCGAACATCCGGGCAGGGTGTTCTCCCGCGAGCAGCTGCTCGACCGGGTCTGGGGACCGGATATCTATGTCGAGCCGCGCACCGTGGACGTCCATATCCGCCGTCTGCGCAAGGCGATCAACATCGACACCGAGTCGGACCTGATCCGCACCGTGCGTTCCGCCGGCTACGCGCTTGACCGGCCGACCGCCGCCGCCTGATCAGTCCGCCGGTCGTGCCCCGCCGGCCCGTTCCGGCGGGAACATCCGCATCAGCACCAGCAGCAGGATCAGTCCCGGCACGGCGATCGCCGTCGAGGCGATGAAGAAGCCGATCCAGCCGATATGGTCCGTGACCGCGCCCGCGCCGGAGCTGAGGACCGTGCGGCCGAACGCCATGAAGGATGAGAGCAGCGCGTATTGCGTCGCCGTGAAGGCAACGTTCGTCAGGCTGGAGAGATAGGCGACGAAGGCCGCCGTCCCCATCCCGCCGGTGAAATTCTCCACGCCGATCGTCAAGGTCAGCATCAGGACATCGTGCCCGGCGAGCGCCTGGGCGACGAAAATGAGGTTGGAGGCCGCCTGCAGCACGCCGGAGACCAGCAGCGCGTTGAGCAGCCCGAGGCGTTTCACCAGTGCCCCGCCGGCGAACAGGCCGACCAGCAGCGCAACCAGCCCGAACAGCTTCGTCACCTCGGCGATCTCCGTCTTGCTGAATCCGAGATCGATGTAGAACGGATTGGTCAGCGTGCCGAGAAAGGCGTCGCCAAGCTTGTAGAGCAGGATGAAGGCGAGGATCAGCAGCGCCCCCCGGCGGGTCAGGAACTCGGCGAACGGTTCGTAGACCGCGCTGCGGAGCCATTCGGAAGGTGACTCGCCGGTCGGCTCCTTCACGCCGGTTTCTGGCTCCGGGCTCGCCAGAACGGTGAAGATGCCGACCAGCACCAGCCCGGCCATCGCGAGATAGGCGATGAACCAGCCGGC
This sequence comes from Nisaea sp., assembly GCF_965216895.1. GTDB lineage: Bacteria > Pseudomonadota > Alphaproteobacteria > Thalassobaculales > Thalassobaculaceae > Nisaea. Next base: position 3,081,128 of record NZ_OZ244205.1, on the reverse strand, counting down.
CTGATCCGCCACGATCAGCGCGCCGGCGCCGGCGGCGAGCATGCCGACCCGGTAACCGAGCGTATAGGCGGCCGCGCCCGCGCCCTGCTCGTCCTCGCCGAGGGACTCGATGCGGTAGGCGTCGACGACGATATCCTGGCTCGCCGCGCAGAAACTGACGATGACCGCGAAGAGCGCCATCAGCCAGGGCGTCGCCACCGGATCGGTCGCGCCCATGAGGACGATCGCCGACATCAGCAGGAGCTGGGTCGCCAGCAGCCAGGCCCGGCGCCGACCGAGCAGCCGGCCGAGCACCGGCACCGAGAGCCGGTCCATCAGCGGGGCCCAGAGGAACTTCAGAGTGAACGGCGTTCCGACCAGTGCGAAGACGGCGATGGTCGTCAGATCGACGCCGGATTCCCGCATCCAGGCGCTGAGCGTGGAAAAAGACAGCAGCAGCGGAAGCCCGCTCGAGAAGCCGAGCAGCAGGACGACCAGGACGCGGCGCTTCAGATAGAGCGCCGCCGTCTCGGTCAGCCAGTCACGGATACCGCGTGCGGTCTCAACCAAGCCGCGCCGCCAGCAGCTCACTGAGGTCCGCTTCGGGCCGCGCACCGTAATGCGAGATCACTTCCGCCGCGGCCACGCTGCCGGCCCGGCCCCAGTCGCCCGGCGCCATGTCCTGCGTGTAGCCGTAGAGGAAGCCCGCGGCATAGAGATCGCCGGCGCCGGTGGTGTCGACCACCTTCTCGACCGGCTCGGCATCGATCACATGCACCTCGTCCTTGTGCAGCACGAGCGACCCCTTCGGTCCGCGCGTGACGCCGGCGGACTCGCAGCTCCAGCGGAGCTTCTGCAGGGCCTCGTCGAAATCGTCGGTCTGATAGAGCGACAGCAACTCCTGCTCGTTGGCGAACAGGATGTCGATATGGTGATCCACCAGCTCGAGAAAGGCCTCGCGGTGGCGGTCGACGCAGAACGGATCGGACAATGTCAGCGAGACCTTGCCGCCGCTCGCATGGGTCTGCTTCGCCGCTTCGACGAAAGCCTTCTTCGCTTCCGGCGGATCGAACAGGTATCCCTCGAGATAAACCACCTTGCTGGCCGCGACCTGCTCCCTGGCGATATCCTGCGGACCGAGCTGCACACAGGCACCGAGGAAGGTGTTCATGCTGCGCTGGGCGTCCGGCGTCACCATGATGAGGCTGCGCGCGGTCGGCGGTCCGTCGAGCGTCGGCGGCGTATCGAAGCTGACACCCATCGCCGTGATGTCGTGACGGAAGACCTTTCCCAGCGTGTCGTCATGCACCTTGCCGATATAGGCCGCGGCACCGCCGAGGGCCGCGATCCCGGCGGCGGTGTTTCCCGCCGATCCGCCGGACATCTCGATCCCCGGCCCCATCTTGTCGTAGAGGCTCTCGGCGCGCTCGGCGTCGATCAGGTTCATCGCGCCCTTCTCGATCCCGTTCTCGGAGAGAAAGGAATCATCGGCACGGGCGATGACGTCGACAATGGCGTTTCCGATACAGGTAACGTCGATGGATTTGGCTGACATGCGCGGGCGGCTCCCGGAAGCTGGATGAGGAACTGGATTGCGGAACTGCCGTCCGCCGGATTCGGGCGACAAGGTACTGGAGCGGCGATGGCATTGGAAGACGCTTCACCCGACAGGTCTTGTACTCACCGGGGCGCTGTGCTCTTAGGGGCACGAAATGCTTGGTCCCTGCACGCGCGGCCCCATCTAAACCCTCGCGGTACGGACAGAAGAGAAGAGAGGATCGATGTTTTCAGCCCTGACAGCCACACTCGGCCAGCTTTCCGATCCACGGCTGCGCAACCCGATCGTCCTGAGCGTCGTCGGCTCGCTCGCGACCATCCTGCTGCTTGGCGTCGTGGTCTGGTTCGTGCTCGACCTGTTCGCCTTTTTCGGCAGCTGGCTGGACGAGGCGGCCGCCTGGGTTGCCAGCCTGATCGTGATCGTCCTCGGAGTGGTCTTCTTCCCGGGCGCCTCCAACGCGATCTCCAGCCTCTTTCTCGACTCCGTTTCCAAGGCGGTCGAGGCGAAACACTATCCGGGCCTCGGCCCTGCCCGCCCGCAACCCGTCACGGAAGCCATCCTCGAGGGATTGCGTTTTCTCGCTGTCACGATCGCGGTTAATGTCGTGCTTCTGCCGGTCTATCTGCTTGTGCCGGGATTGAATCTTGTCGTCTTCTACGGGGCGAACGGTTACCTGCTCGGTCGCGAATTCTTCGAGATGGTGGCGCTGCGCCGGATGGATCCGGCGGAGGCGAAGGCCCTCAGGAATCGCAAATCCGGTGCCGTCTTCGTCAGCGGCGTGCTGATCGCCGCGATCATGACGATCCCGGTCCTGAACCTCGCCGGACCCGTGATTGCGACCGCTTTTATGCTGCATCGCTTCGAATACTTGCGGAACGACATGAAGAAATGATAATAAACCTTTGAGTATTAAGGTTGATGGCCGTTAATCCCAATCACCACATATGAGTTGACGATCTGATGTTTCGGCGTAAAAAATCCGGCTCCGGGGCTACGACGGACAGCAGCGGAGAAACCACTCCCGACGCGAAGGCGCGGGAGCCTCGTGCGGAGGATCGCTTGGAACCGGCGGCGCCGTCCTTCACAGAGGTCAAATCAGGCAAGCCGGACGGGGAGTCCAAGATGCAACCAAGCAAACCTTCCTCATCCGGTTATGTCCCGGAGATCCCGCGCCGGACACTCGATCTTCCGGGTGCGCCCAGCCGCCGCGGCACGCCGCCGCGCGGCGGCGAGGCCAAGAAGCTGACGGTCGGGCCGGAGATTTCGCTGACGGGCGAAATCACCGCATGCGATTCTCTCGTCGTCGAGGGCAATGTGGATGCCACGCTTGAGAACAGCCGCCAGCTGGAAGTAACCGAAACAGGCCATTTCAAGGGCAAGGTCATCATCGACGAAGCGGAGATCGGCGGGCGTTTCGAGGGTACCCTCGAGGTCCGGGACACGCTGCGCGTCCGCAGCACCGGTCATGTGACGGGTACCGTGCGTTTCGGCCGGCTGGAAGTCGAGCTCGGCGGTAAGATCGACGGCACCATCTCGGTCTACAAGGACGACACGAGTTCGTGACCTGCAGCCGCGGAGACTAGAATTACCGTGCGTCCTTTCCTGATTGTCCTGATCGCGATCACGCTGCATGCCTGCGGCAGCGGGGTCCAGAAGACCGGCGACGCGGGCCGCGCCGCCGCGATCAGTACACCGACCACCGTCACGAAGGCCGACAGGTCCGCACCGGCCGCCGAACCGGACCCCCGTCCGGCCCCCGAACCTGCGGCACAGCGGCCGCCCGGCTTCAGCGCGGCGGAGCGGGACCCGAGTCGTCTGCTCGATTTGCACCGCGGCGACCTGTCCGCGATCCTCGGCGAGCCGGCCTTTGTGCGCCGGGACATGTCGGCGGAGATCTGGCAGTATCGGACCGAGGCCTGTGTCCTCGATCTCTTCCTCTACGAATTAGGTCAGGGTCTCGCGGTTACCTATTACGAGTTCCGCTCCCGCCGGGAGCAGGAAGTGGCACGGGACGAGTGCTTCGTCTCCCTTCTCCGCCAGGGCATTTCGCGCTCCGCCCGGCGGTAAGTCACGGAGGTCGTCTAAGGACCCCAGGCCGGCCGCCTCAGGCCGGCTCGACCGTCTTGTCCTTGAAGTTGCAGAGATCCTCGACCGGACAGACCGGGCAGTTCGGCCTGCGCGCCTTGCAGATGTAGCGGCCGTGCAGGATCAGCCAGTGATGGGCATGAAGCAGCCATTTTTCCGGAATCCGCTTCTCCAGAGCCTTCTCCACCGCGAGCGGGGTTTTCCCCGGCGCCATCCCGGTCCGGTTGGCGACACGGAACAGATGGGTGTCGACGGCGATGGTCGGCTGCCCGAAAGCGATGTTGAGGACCACGTTCGCGGTCTTGCGCCCGACGCCGGGAAGCTTTTCCAGCGTCTCCCGGTCCTGCGGCACCTGGCTGCCATGCTCGCGGATGAGAATCTCCGACAGCGCGATGACGTTCTTTGCCTTCGAATTGAACAGCCCGATGGTCTTGATATAGCCGCGGACCTCCTCCAGTCCGAGCGCGACCATCTTTTCCGGCGTGTCGGCGATCTCGAACAGCGGGCCTGTCGCCTTGTTCACCCCGACATCCGTCGCCTGGGCGGAAAGCACGACGGCGACCAGCAGCGTGTAGGGGTTGACGTAATTCAGTTCCCCTACAGGCTCGGGGTCGCGATCGCTCAGGCGCTGAAAAAAGGCGTCGACCGCCGCGTTCGTCATCCGTTTGGCCATCGGTCCAGCATTCTCCTGCGCGGAAACGCCGCGCCCGGCTTGTCTCTTGTCATTGCGGCGCGGCGGACACAGGTTAGAACCTTCCCGAATCGCCATGCAACAGAGCCGGGCGCGAGAAATGAACAAGATCCAGGATTCAACCTCCCGCGAACGGGGCGAGGCGCTATTCGACGCCGTGCTCTATCCGCACAGGAGCCTCTCGCCGACCGGCTTCCTGATCCTCATGCTTGCGATCGCCGGGTGCAGTACCGCGGTCGGCATTCTGTTCTGGATCGCCGGAGCCTGGCCGGTGGTCGGGTTCCTCGGGCTCGACGTGCTGCTGATCTATGCCGCCTTCCGTCTCAGCTACCGCGATGCCCGCCGCTACGAGACCCTGCGGCTGACCCGGGACAGGCTGATCCTCGAACGTTTCGTGCGCGGCCGCCGGGTCCTGGCGGAAGATCTGCAACCCTACTGGCTGAACGTGCTGGTCGAGGAAGAGCGCAGCGGCCAGAATCGGCTCTATCTTCGCAGCCACGGCCGCAGCGTCGAGATCGGCGCGTTCCTCTCCCCGCCGGAGAAAACCGATCTCGCGGACAATCTGCGCGCCGCCCTTGCCGGTCTTCGCACCGCCTGAAAAGCTTCGCTGTCGCCTAGAGACCCAGCACGTCCGGCATGGCATAGAGCCCCGGCTCGCGGCCCGCTGCCCAGAGCGCGGCCCGCACGGCCCCGGAGGCGAAGATTTCCCGGCTGGCGGCCTTGTGGGTCAGCTCGATACGCTCGTTCGGCCCGGCGAAAATCACCGTGTGATCGCCGACGACGTCGCCGCCGCGCAGGGTCGCGAAACCGATCTGCCCGGACTCCCGCGCGCCCGTGACGCCTTCGCGGGACAGCACGCCCTTGTCCTCCAGCGTCACGCCGCGTCCGGCCGCCGCCGCCTTGCCGAGGCCGAGCGCCGTGCCGGACGGGGCATCGACCTTGCGCCGGTGATGCATCTCGACGATTTCGATATCGTAACTTTCGTCCAGGGCGGCCGCGACCTTCTTCACGAGATCGAACAGCAGGTTCACGCCGAGGCTCATGTTGGGTGCGTAGACCAGAGGAATGCGTTTCGCCGCCTGGGCGAGTTCGGTTTCCTGATCGGGCGTCAGGCCGGTTGTCCCGACCACGAACGCGGTCCCGGACGCGGCCGCCAGCCTCGCATGGGCGACGGTCGCCTCCGGAGCCGTGAAATCTATCACGACATCCGCCGCGGCGAAGACCGGCATCGCATCGGAAGTGGTTTCGGGGGTGTCACCTTCGAAGCCAGAAAGCTTTGCGATTTCAACACCTTCTTCAGCACTACCCTTGAGAACCGTACCGCCGGCGAGCGCCGCACCCTCGGTTTGGTGCACCTGTTTCGCGATCATCCGGCCCATAAAGCCGCCAACACCCATGATTCCGACTTTTACTGTTCCCATTTCGGGGCCCTCCCGGCTCTCCAGCGATCCCTGCAAGGCGTAGCGGCCTTTTCAGCCGCTGTCGAGCCTGCAGGCCTGGCGTTTGGGAAATTACCCAATCCAGGCTCGATTTTGTTCAATTCTTATGATATATTGACCTGAGATCATGTTTGAAATCAGTGATATAATTCTTGGCGCGCTCACAAAAGGCCCGGCGAACGGTTACCAGATCCGACGCCGGATCAATGCCGATTACGCGCATTTCCAGAGCGTCAGTACCGGTGCGCTCTATCCTGCCCTTGCGAAATTGAAGGCGAGAGGAGCGGTTGCGGAGACCGGCGCCCCGGATGCCGCTCTCGAGCAGCGCCGGTTCGAAATCACCGAGATAGGTCGCAATGAGCTATGTCGTCGGGTTGAAGCATCGGGCGCGGGCGAACGTCTTCGATCAGACTTCCTCGCCGCGGTCTATTTCTCCGACCAGGCCGGTCCGGGGGAGGTCGAGCGGCTCATGGAGGAGCGTACGGGCGTTCTGAACCAGGAGATCCGGGCACTGCTGGCCCTGCCGCTGCGCGAGATGTCCAATACCGAGCGCTTCACGGTACGCTATGCCCTGGCGGTACGCCGGGCAGCGCTGGAGTTCCTCCGTCACGAAGGTCGCGCGATCGTCAATGCGATCGAAATTGAATCAAGAAAAACAATAAACTAACCGGCCATACTGGTGGGCATACCGGTGTGTCTTCGGTTTGTGTGAATTCCGGCCGGGTCGTTGGCCCTACCGGCTCGGAAAGGAAAACGCCGGCCTCGACGGGCCGGCGCTGGGTGTCCAAAAAGAGGATCGAGATGGGGTCACTCCCTCAGGTCGTCCCAGAGTTCCTTCACCTTGTCGAAGAAGCCGGCCGATTGCGGACTGGTCTTCTCGTTCTCCTCGCCGGCGAATTCCTCCAGCAGCTCGCGCTGCTTCTTCGTCAGGTTCACCGGGGTCTCGACCGCGACCTCGACATACTGGTCGCCGCGGGCAGGGCTGCGCAAAACCGACATGCCCTTGCCCTTGAGCCGGAACTGCTTGCCGCTCTGTGTTCCGGCGCCCACCTGAATGCGGGCACGACCGCCTTCGATGGTCGGAACCTCGATCTGTCCGCCGAGCGCCGCCGTTGTCATCGGCAACGGAACCCGGCAATAAATGTCGGCACCGTCGCGCTGGAAAATCGGATGGGCGGCGATGGACAGGAAGAGATAGAGGTCGCCGGGCGGCGTGCCTCGCGCGCCCGCCTCGCCCTCGCCGCTGAGCCGGATCCGTGTGCCGTCCTCGACGCCTGCCGGAATGTTGACCGACAGGGTCTTCTCTTTCTGTGTACGGCCGGAGCCGCCGCAACTCTTGCACGGTTTCTCGATCCGCGTGCCGTTGCCGCCGCAATGGGGACAGGTCCGCTCGATCGTGAAGAAGCCCTGCTGGGCCCGCACCTTGCCGTGCCCGTGACAGGTCGTGCAGGTGACCGGTTCGGTGCCCTTCTCGGCACCGGAGCCGTTACATTCCTCGCACTGCACGGAACTCGGAATGTGGATTTCGGCCTGCTTGCCCCTGAAGGCTTCCTCAAGCGTGATCGACATGTTGTAGCGCAGGTCGGAGCCGCGTCGGCTGCCGCCGCGCCGTCCGCCCATGAAATCGCCGAACATCTCGTCGAAGATATCGGCAAACCCGCCGAACCCGGCGCCACCGAAGCCGGCACCGCCGCCGCCGCCCATACCGCCCTCGAAGGCGTCATGGCCGAAACGGTCATAGGCCGCCCGCTTCTGCTCGTCCTTCAGGACGTCATAGGCCTCGTTCAGTTCCTTGAATTTGGCTTCGGCGTCAGGGTTGTCAGGATTCCGGTCGGGGTGGAACTGCATGGCAAGCTTGCGATAGGCGGATTTCATCTCCGCATCGGAAGCGCCGCGCTGAACCCCCAGAACCTCGTAGTAATCTCTTTTTGCCATGGCGCGTCATCGTCCCCGCAACGGTGTCGGCAGTCCGGCAAAGATGTGAACCGCCTGCTTTTCCGGATCGGAACCGGGCGGAGGAGGCCGTCTGCTCATCGGCTCCTCCGCCCGACCCGTTGGGATCAGGCGGACTTGTTGTCGCGGTTCTGATCGTCGACTTCTTCGAAGTCCGCGTCGACTACGTCGTCACTGGACGCGTTGCTGTCACCGGCGGAACCACCGGTGTCATCGCCGCCCATGTCGGGGCCCGCCTCACCGCCGGACGCGTCCTGCTGTGCCTTGTACATGGCTTCGCCGAGCTTCATCGAGGCCTGCTGGAGCGCTTCCATCTTGGCCTTGATCTCGGCCCCGTCCTCGCCTTCCATCGCGGTGCGCAGGGCGGCCATGTGCTCGTCGATCTCGCGGCGGTCGTCCTCGGAGATCTTGTCGCCATGTTCGGCCAGCATCTTCTCCGTGCCGTGGACGGCGGCATCGGCCTGGTTCTTGGTCTCGACCAGCTCCCGGCGGGCCTTGTCGGATTCGGAGTTGGCCTCCGCTTCCTTGACCATCCGCTCGATATCCTCGTCCGACAGTCCGCCGGACGCCTGGATGCGGATCTGCTGCTCCTTGCCGGTCGCCTTGTCCTTGGCGGACACATTGACGATACCGTTGGCGTCGATGTCGAAAGTGACCTCGATCTGCGGCACGCCGCGCGGGGCGCCCGGGATACCGACCAGGTCGAACTGGCCGAGCAGCTTGTTGTCGGCCGCCATCTCCCGCTCGCCCTGGAACACCCGGATCGTCACGGCGGTCTGGTTGTCCTCGGCGGTGGAGAAGGTCTGGCTCTTCTTCGTCGGGATCGTCGTGTTGCGGTCGATCAGCCGGGTGAAGACGCCGCCCAGGGTCTCGATGCCGAGCGACAGCGGGGTCACGTCGAGCAGCAGGACATCCTTGACGTCGCCCTTCAGCACGCCGGCCTGAATCGCCGCGCCGAGCGCCACGACCTCATCCGGGTTCACGCCGCGATGCGGCTCACGGCCGAAGAAGTCCTTCACGGTCTCGGCGATCTTCGGCATGCGGGTCATGCCGCCGACAAGGATCACCTCGTCGATCTCGCCCGCGGAAACGCCGGCGTCCTTCAGGGCGGCCTTGCAGGGCTCGACCGTGCGCTGCACCAGATCTTCCACCAGCGCCTCGAGCTTGGAGCGGGTCAGCTTGATGTTCAGGTGCTTCGGGCCGGACTGGTCCGCGGTGATGAACGGCAGGTTCACTTCGGTCTGCATCGAACTGGAGAGCTCGATCTTGGCCTTCTCGCCGGCTTCCTTCAGGCGCTGCAGCGCAAGCTTGTCCTGGCGCAGGTCAATGCCGTTCTCTTTCTTGAATTCGTCGGCCAGGTAATCGATGACGCGCTGGTCGAAATCCTCACCGCCGAGGAAGGTGTCGCCGTTGGTCGACTTCACCTCGAACACGCCGTCGCCGATTTCCAGGATGGAAACGTCGAAGGTGCCGCCGCCGAGGTCATAGACCGCGATGGTGCCGGTGTTCTTCTTGTCGAGGCCGTAGGCCAGCGCGGCTGCGGTCGGCTCGTTGATGATGCGCAGAACCTCGAGGCCAGCGATCTTGCCGGCGTCCTTGGTCGCCTGGCGCTGGGCATCGTTGAAGTAGGCCGGAACGGTAATGACCGCCTGGTCGACCGTGTCGCCGAGATAGGCTTCGGCGTCCTCCTTCAGCTTGCGCAGGGTGAAGCTGGAGATCTGACTCGGGCTGTATTTCTCGCTGCGCGCCTCGACCCAGGCATCGCCGTTCTCGCCGGAAATGACCTTGTAGGGCACCAGGTCGTTGAAGCGCTTGGAGGCCTTGTCGTCGAAGCGACGGCCGATCAGGCGCTTGATGGCGAACAGGGTATTTTCCGGGTTGGTCACCGCCTGACGCTTCGCGGCCTGGCCGACGAGGCGTTCGCCGCTTTCGGCGAAGGCCACCATCGACGGCGTCGTGCGCGCGCCTTCGGCGTTTTCAATTACTTTCGCGTCCTTACCGTCCATGAACGCGATACAGGAATTGGTGGTTCCCAGGTCGATACCGATTACTTTGCTCATGTTTTCCTCGTCTTTCAGCAAACGTTGACGGCCTTCTCGAAGCGCCGTTCCCGTTCCCGATTGGTACGTTCAAGCCAACCGCTATATAGGCGTGGTGTGGCCGCGCTGCAACCAAGTGGAATAGGATTTCGCGACCCGCGCACCGCAATATCGCCAAAATTCCGGGAATCGGCGCCGATATGATCATCTCCGCAAGCTACCGCACCGACATTCCGGCCTTTTACAGTGCCTGGCTCCGGACCCGGATCGCGGCCGGTTATGCCATGGTCCGCAACCCCTACAGCGGCAAACCGTCACGGGTCGGGCTCGGACCCGGAGAAGTCGACGGGTACGTCTTCTGGACCCGCAACGCCCGCCCCGCCCGGCACATCTTCGAGGCGCTGGCGCAGGACGGCGTGCCTTTCGTCGTGCAGTACACCGTCACGGGCTACCCCTCCGCCCTCGAGCAGCGCGTGCCACCGGTCGAGGACGCGCTCGCCGAAATCGTTTCCCTTGCAAAACAGTTTGGGCCGCGCACGGTCGTCTGGCGCTACGATCCGGTTTTCTGGTCCAGCCTCACGCCGCCGGAATTTCACCGGGAGAACGTCGCCCGCCTCTCCCATGCGCTCGCCGGGAGCGTCGACGAAGTCACCGTCTCGGCCGCACATATCTATCGCAAGACCCGCCGCAACACAGAGGAGAGCGCCCGCCGCAACCGGTTCGACTGGCGCGATCCGGAGCCGGAAGAGAAAGCGGCACTGTTGCGTGAACTCGCCGGGATCGCCTCGGAGGCGGGTCTCCGTCCGACGCTCTGTTCCCAGCCGGATCTTCTCGGCGGAGCGTTCTCGCCCGCACGCTGCATCGACGCGGACCGGCTCGCGGAAATCGCCGGACGCCCGCTCAAGGTCCGGCAGAAAGGCAACCGGCCGGGCTGCCTCTGTGCGGAGTCCCGCGATATCGGCAGCTATGACAGCTGCCCGCACGGATGCGTCTATTGCTATGCGGTCGACAGGCGGGAGCGGGCGAAGACCGCCGTCAAGCGGCATGACCCGGCCGGCGAGACGCTGATGCCTCCCGCGCCGGCCGAGTGAAGGGGGAGCAGGGCGGGTATCACGCCGTGGTGTCGACACTCTCCTTCTTGTCGTCCGGGCTCTTGGAAACCCCGACCATGGCCGCCCGCAGCAGCCGGTCCTGCAGCACGTAGCCCGGCTGCATCACCTGAACGACGGTGCCCGGTTCGGTCTTGTCGTCCGGAACCTCGAACATCGCCTGGTGCAGGTTGTAGTCGAACTTGTCGCCAAGCGGATCGACCTTCCGGATGCCGTGCTTCTCGAACACGCCGAGCAGTTCCTTCTCGGTCATCTCGACGCCGATCACCAGGTTCTTCACCGTGATGTCCAGTTCGTCGCGGTCGTCCGGCGCGGAATCCAGTGCCCTGCGCAGATTGTCCGACGCGCTCAGCAGGTCTCGGGCGAAATCGGTGATCGCGAACTTGCGCGCCTGTGCGATGTCGCGCTCCGCCCGTTTGCGGGTGTTTTCGAGCTCGGCGAGCGTGCGGATCAGCTGCTCCTTGACCTGCTGCACCTCATCGTCGGCCCCGGAGTCCTCGGTCTCCGTGTCGGAGGTCTCGGTCTTCAGCCCGCCCATCAACGCGTCCATGTCGAGGATGCCGTCGTCCGGATTGACAAGCGGATCGTCGCCCGGCGCGTCCTGGTTCGCGTGCTGCTCGGTTTTCTTGTCTTTTTCGGCCATCGGTCTGGCTCTTTCCCGTCTAGATATCCTGAAAGTCAGGCCCAAATGTGGGCGGCCGGAACGGGAAATCAATCATTCCGGGCCCGGAGCGCCTGCTTTAGCGCCTCTCGGCCCCCGGATCAACGTCCGTCTGGTCACCCGATGACGCGGCCGATCAGCCGTGCCGTGTAGTCGACCATGGGAATGATGCGGGCGTAATTCATCCGCGTCGGGCCGATCACGCCGATCGCACCGACCACGCGCTTCCTGGTATCACGATAGGGTGAAAGGATCATCGAGCAGCCGGTATGCTCGAAGAGCTGGTTCTCCGCGCCGATGAAGATCTGCACTCCGTCGGCGTCGCCGGTCGCCTGCAGAAGCTGCAGCATGCCATGCTTCTGTTCGAGCTGGTCGAACAGAAGCCGAATCCGTTCCAGGTCCTCGACCGCGGTCACATCCTCGAGCAGGCGCGACTGGCCGCGCACGATGAGCGAACCGTCGTCCGGGCCTCCGGAAAGCAGGGCGAGGCCGTTTTCGACGACCCGGGCCGTCAGTTCGTCGAGTTCGATCTTGCGCTGCTCGATCTCCTCCTTGATCGCCCGAAGGGCTTCGTCCAGCGACGCACCGTGATATCGCGTGTTGAGAAAATTCGTCGCCTGCACCAACGCCGAGGCCGGCAGGTCGGGCGGCAACTCGATGACCCGGTTCTCCACCAGGCCGAGTTCGTTCACGAGGACGACCAGCGCCCGCCCCGCGGCAAGCGGGACAAACTCGATATGGCGGAGCGACGGCTCGGATTTCGGCGAGATCACCAGCCCGGCGCAGGCCGAGAGACCGGCCAGCGCACGCGTCGCCTCGTCCAGCACCTCGTCATAGCCGCGGCCGCTGGCCGCCAGCAGGGAGTCGATCTTGTCCCGCTCGCCCTCACTCAGATCGCCGCCGATCTCCAGCAGCCCGTCGACCACGATGCGCAGGCCGCGCTCGGTCGGCAGGCGACCTGCGGAGGTATGCGGAGCATAGAGCAGGCCCGCCTCTTCGAGGTCGGCCATGACGTTCCGGATCGTGGCGGGGGACAGCACCTCGCCGAGACGACGGGAAATCGTGCGCGAGCCGATCGGCTCTCCCGTCTCTACATAAGTGTCGACAATCTGTTGCAGGATTTCCCGCGAGCGGGCGTTCAATGCCCCGATGCCTGACATGTGTTCCATGCGGGAAAATTTAGGCAGCCCCCGCGGGACCGTCAATGCGCCATGAGCGATGGACGCGCGATGTCGCCGATAGTAGGTTGCGCGCGATTTCGAACAGCTGACGCAGAAACCGGCATGGACCCGCAGGGCGCGGGCTGTCCTGGCCGGACACCGAAAGAGGAGATTTCCATGGCAGGAACCGCCGACCGCCCGTCCGGGCGCCGCCCCGACCAGATGCGCAGCGTCGTCCTTGAGCCGGGTTTCGCCAAATATGCAGAGGGTTCCTGCCTCGCCAGATTCGGCGATACCCACGTGCTCTGCACCGCCTCCGTCGAGGACCGCGTGCCGCCGTTCCTGCGCAATTCGGGCAGCGGCTGGGTGACCGCGGAATATGGCATGCTGCCGCGCTCTACCCACACCCGCACCGATCGGGAAGCCGCCCGCGGCAAGCAGAGCGGCCGGACCCAGGAGATCCAGCGCCTGATCGGACGCTCGCTCCGTGCCGTCACCAACCTGAAAGCGATGGGGGAACGGCAGATCAAGGTCGATTGCGACGTGCTGCAGGCCGACGGCGGGACCAGGACCGCCTCCATCACCGGCTCTTTCGTCGCGCTGCACCTCGCCTTCCAGAAGCTGGTGAAGCTCGGAGCCCTGCCGGAAGTTCCGCTGATCGATCATGTCGCCGCCGTGTCCTGCGGCATCTACAAGGGCACGCCCGTGCTCGATCTGGACTATGTCGAGGATTCCGGCGCCGAGGCGGATGCCAACTTCGTCCTGACGGGCAATGCCGGGATCGTCGAGATCCAGGCCACCGCGGAAGAGGACCCGTTCGGCGACGAGGCCTTCACCGAGATGCTTAAACTGGCGCGCGCCGGCATCGGCGAACTGGTCGCGCTGCAGAAAACCGCCATCGGGAGCTGAATGTTGGGCCGCGCCTTTACCGGGACGAAACTGGTCATTGCCAGCCACAACCAGGGCAAGCTCCGGGAGATCCGCGATCTGGTCGGCCCGCTCGGCATCGAGGTGGTGTCCGCCGGCGAGCTCGGGCTGCCGGAGCCGGAGGAGACCGGCTCCACCTACATCGCCAACGCCGAGCTGAAGGCCCGCGCCGCGGCCGAGCGGTCCGGCCTGCCCGCGCTGGCCGACGATTCCGGGCTCAGCGTGACCGTACTGGACGGCGATCCGGGCATCTATTCCGCCCGCTGGGCCGGGCCGGAGAAGGATTTCGCGCTGGCCATGCGCAAGGTCGAGGACGCGCTCCAGCAAAAGGCCGCGGCCGGCGACACGGACAGGTCTGCCGCCTTTGTCTGCGCCCTGACGATCTGCTGGCCGGACGGCCACACGGAATCCGTCGAGGGGCGGGTCTGGGGCGATCTCGTCTGGCCGCCGCGCGGCGAGAACGGCTTCGGCTACGATCCGATGTTCGTCCCGACGGGCCACGACAAGACCTTCGGTGAAGTCGATTCGGATTGGAAACATTCCGTCAGCCACCGCGCCGTCGCCTTCGAGAAGCTGCTGGAGCAGGTCGGCCTCTCGGGCGCGCCCGACGATGCCGGATAGGCCGGTGATGGAGAGTGCGGCAGCCGAACCGTTCGGGGTCTATGTCCACTGGCCCTTCTGTCTCTCCAAATGTCCCTATTGCGACTTCAACAGCCATGTCACCGCTCGGGTCGATCACGGGCGCTGGCGCGCGGCGCTGAAGCGCGAGCTCGCCCATTTCCACGAACTCGCACCGGAACGGACGGTCTCGAGCATCTTCTTCGGCGGCGGCACGCCGTCGCTGATGGAGCCGGAAACCGTCGCCGCCGTGATCGACGAGATCCGCCGGCTCTGGCCCTGGCGCAACCGGGTCGAGATCTCGCTCGAGGCCAACCCGACCTCGGTCGAGGCGGAAAAGTTCGCCGCCTTCCGGGAAGCGGGCGTCAACCGGGTCTCGCTCGGGATCCAGGCGCTGAACGACCGGGATCTCGCCTTCCTCGGCCGCACCCACGACGCGGCGCAGGCGCGCGAGGCGATCGCCGTCGCCCGCGACAGTTTCGAGCGCATGTCCTTCGACCTGATCTATGCCCGCCCGGGGCAGACGGTGGCGGCCTGGAAATCGGAGCTGAGAGAGGCGCTGGCGCTCGCCGCCGATCACATTTCGCTCTACCAGCTCACCATCGAACCCGAGACCCCCTTCTTCGCCCGCCATGCGAAGGGCGAGATCGTCCTGCCGGAAGACGAGAACCAGGCCGCGCTCTACGAGGCGACGCAGGAGGTTCTGGAGGCCGCCGGTATGCCGGCCTACGAGGTCTCGAACCATGCCCGAGCCGGTGCGGAATGCCGGCACAACCTGATCTACTGGCGCTATCACGACTATGCCGGGATCGGTCCCGGCGCCCATTCCCGTCTCCGCGGGACGGACTGCGGCGGCGCCCCCGCCACGCGTGCGATACAGACCCATCGCGCGCCGGCGATCTGGCTTGACCGGGTGGAAAAGTCCGGGCACGGCCTTGCCGCGAGCGAGCCGATTGACCGCACCGGACGTCTGACCGAAATGTTGATGATGGGTCTCCGGCTTGCCGAAGGGGTGGAGCGGACGCGGCTCGAGGCGGAAGCGGGCAGCGATATCGAGACCCTCCTCGGGCGACCGCTGCTCGCGGATCTCGAGGAGGCCGGCTACATCGAACCGGTCGGCGCACGGCTGGCCGCCACGCTGGAGGGCAGGCAGCGGCTCAATGCTGTGATCGCCGCCCTGACCGCCCGTTTGCCCGAACCCGCCTAGTTCGTCAGTCCGTCAAACCGTTCCGGAGCCGGATCAATCGCCTCGAGCGCGCGGTCCTTGATTTCGAACACCGCGAGGCCGCGCTGGTTGGTGCCGTCGGCAACGAATCGGAAAAGGCCGTTCAGCGCGACGAAGCCGCTATCCGCCATCAACGCGCCGCCGCCGAAATCGGGACCCGTCTCGCCCCGTTGAAGCGAGACCGTGAGGGCGATGCTGTCATAGGCGAGCGCGGCAAGCCCCGAGGGCCGGCGGCCGAAAGCGGCCTCGTAGCGCAGCGCGAAATTCTCCCGATACAGCGCCGGCGGTGCGGCGAACCAGCCGCCGACCAGGCTCGGCTCCGTCCCGAGGCTCGGATCCTCCCACTGCGCGGTTCCGAGCAGTTTCACGCGCCTCGTATCGACATCGTAAAACGCCAACAGCGGCGCGAGCGTCCTGAGCAGGTTGCCGCCTTCCGGGATCAGGATCGCGTCATAGGGCGGATCGCCGAGCGTATCCATTCCCTCGAGCCGGGCCAGGGTCTGGCGCGAGATTTCGTCCGTCCGTCCGGCAAGTTCGTCCTTCTGCATCCTCAGGGATTCCCGCCGGCTGTCATACTCGGCGAAGGAGCGGGCCGTTTCCGTGAAATCACTGGCCAGCGGATCGTAATAGGCGATCCGGGTGATCTCGGCGCCGGCAAGAATCGCGGCCGCGCGCGCACTCTCCAGAACGAGATCCCCGTAGCCTCCGTGGGGCAGCAGGAGACCGAGCCTGCGATAGCCCTTCTGCACCGCGTAGCGGATGACGCGCTCGATCTGCTGCTGCGGCATCAGCCCCATCAGATAGACCGGCGGACCGGCGACGCTGCGGTCGTTGGAAAACGCGACGGCGTTGATCCCCGCCCCGGCGACAATCGGCCGCACGGCCGCTGCAGAACGTCCGTAGAGCGGGCCGAGGACGATCCGCGCGCCGTCCGCGACGGCGAGCCGTGCGGCGTCCTCCGCGCCTTCGGGCGTGCCCTGTGTATCGTAGACCATCAGGTTGAAATCTTCGCCGGCTATGTCGAAGACGGCCATCTGTGCAGCGTCGAGCATCGCACGGCCGACCGAGGCGCGCTGACCGCTCAATGGCAGCAGCAGCGCGATCCCGTCCGGCGCGCCCGGCACCGTGGTCAGCGGCATTTCGGTCTGGGGACGCTCGAAAGAAAGTTCCGTTTCCGGAATGACTGCGTCCGGTTTCTGCGCCGTAACGCCGCTCTCCGGGGCACCCGGTGCGACGGGCTCCGGCTGCTCGCGCGGCGCGGCCTGCGGTTCCGGCTGGCGCGCGGGTTCCGGGTGCAGACCGGGCAATCCGGGTGTCTGGCAGCCGGCCAGCGCCAGACCAAGCAGCAGCACCGAAAGGCCGGCGGCACGCGTCCCCCGCGCGAAAAGCGCTTGGAGAAAGCCGTCGCTTCCTCCCATAACACGATCACTGCCCTGACACAGGCCCCGTGGGTTCCCGGTACGGTATGAAAAAGCGCGCACCTCAGACATCCTCCCGCTCTTCGGCGCCAAAGGCTAATCAAGGCGCGGGCGAGAGTAAACCGCCGCAACATGGCACCAATGTGACTGCAGCCATTCTTCCCGGAGAGGGCAACGCACCCGAAGCGCCCGCGCCCGTTCCGGTCGAAGGGCTGATCCTGGTTGCGACCCCGATCGGAAATCTCGCCGACATCTCCCGGCGCGCCCTGGAAACGCTCGCGGCGGTGGACATCGTCGCCTGCGAAGACACCCGACTGACCGGCCGCCTGCTGCAGCGTTTTGCCATCAAGGCCCGGCTGGTCGCCTACCAGGACCACAATGCGGAGAAAAGCCGGCCGGAACTTCTGCGCCTGCTTGCCGCGGGCAGGAGCATCGCGCTCGTGACGGATGCGGGGACACCAACGATCTCCGATCCCGGCTACAAGCTGGTCCGCGAGGCGGCAGCCCAGGGCACAGCGGTCACCGCCGTGCCGGGTCCGGCGGCGCCGGTGGTCGCGCTCTCGATTTCCGGCTTGCCGACGGACCGCTTCTTCTTCGGCGGCTTCCTGCCGACCAAGTCGGGCGAACGCCGGCGCACCCTCGAGGAAGTGGCGCAGCTCCGGGCCACGCTGATTTTTTTCGAGGCGCCGCGGCGGCTGGCGGAAACGCTTGCGGATGCCGGGGCGATCCTCGGCCCGCGCGAGATGGCGGTGGCGCGGGAACTGACCAAGCGGTTCGAGGACGTGACGCGCGGGCGGATCGACGAACTGGCCCGGCACTATGCCGAGATCGAGCCGCCCAAGGGCGAGGCCGTGCTGATGTTCGGACCGCCGGAGCGCGAGGAACGGCCGAGCGAGGAGATGCTCGACGCGTTGCTTGCCAAGGCGCTTGCGCGGCTCAGCGTGAAAGACGCCGCGAAGGAAGTGGCGAGCGAGACCGGGCTGCCGCGCAAGACCGTCTACGACCGGGCCCTGCAGCTGCGGGACGGCGGCGCTACATGAAACCCGCGGCGCGGCAGTCTCCGGACCGGATTGCCGCCAAGCGCCGCGCCCAGCGTTTCGGACTCTATGCCGAAGCGTCTTGCCGCCTGATCCTGCGTTTGAAGGGCTACCGGATTCTCGCCACCAGACTGCGAACAAAGGTCGGCGAGATCGACATCCTCGCGGAGCGGGGCCGGACCCTCGCCATTGTCGAGGTCAAGGCCCGTCCGAGCCTGACCGCAGCCAGGGAATCCGTTACACATTCGCAATGGAGGCGGTTGCAAAAGGCGGCATTGTGGGTGCAACGGGGAAACACGCGACTTGCGCGCCATCGCCTTAGATTTGACCTATTCGCGGTGGCACACTGGCGCTTTCCCCGCCATATTCAGAATGTCTGGATCGCCGACCACAAGATGTAGAGTGACAGCATGCCAAGAGCCGCGCTTCTTCTTCTCACATTGCTTGCCCTCCCCTTCGCCGTCGGCGGCTGCACGCCGGTCGGCGTCGCCATCGGCGCCGGCGCCACCGCCGCAACCGCGAGCCAGTCCGAACGCGGTCTTGAGGGCACCGCCATGGACATCGCGATCAAGACCGAGATCAACCATTACCTCTTCCAGAACAATGTGGATCTGTTTTCCGCCGTCGGGCTCTCGGTCGAGGACGGCCGGGTACTGCTGACCGGGTCGGTTTCCAAACCTGAAGACCGGATCGAGGCGGCGCGGCTGGCCTGGCAGGCAAGCAGCGTCCGCGAAGTCATCAACGAGATCCAGGTTGTCGACCAATCCGATATCGTGGACAAGGCCCGTGATACCTGGATCGAGACCCAGCTCGAGACCAAGCTGCTGTTCGACGGCGGGATCAGCTCGATCAATTACGATGTCGATACAGTCAACGGCACGGTCTATCTGTTCGGGATCGCCCAGAACAACGCCGAGCTGCAGCGCGTGATCAATCATGCCCGCAATCTGGACTATGTCCGCAACGTGGTGAGCTATGTCCGGATAAAGGGCGGCTCCTGAAATCATGATTCCCGATCCGGATAGCACCCGCGCCACGCTCGCCAGCATCGGTGAGGGGGGATTTGGCGAGGTCGGGCTGGCGGAAGCGGCGCTGCTCCTGGGCTCGCTCGACCGGCCGGGTGTACCGCTGGAGCGCTATCGGGATCATCTGGCGGCACTGGTCGAGAGCGCGAGGGCGTCCGGCGCCGACACACCGGCGGCGGCGCTTTCCGCGACTCTCCATGGCGAGTTCGGCTACGAGGGTGACGGAAAGACCTACGACGACCCGCAGAACGCCAACCTGATCCGGGTGATCGACCGCCGCAAGGGATTGCCGGTCGCGCTCGGCATTCTCTATATCGAGACCGCCCGGGGGCTTGACCTCAATGCCGGCGGGCTGAATTTCCCGAACCATTTCCTGATCCGCGTTCAGGGCGGCGGCATACGACAGATTCTCGACCCTTTCCATGGCGGGACGGCGCTGGACGCGCCGGCGCTCCGCGGCCTGCTCGCCAGTTTCCAGGGCGAGAACGCGGAGCTCAGCCAATCACATTACCAGGATGTCAGCGATCTCGATATTCTGTTGCGATTGCAGAACAACATCAAGCTGCGGCTGCTCCGGGACGGCAAGTTCGAACCCGCACTCCGGGTCATTCGCGACATGCGGCTGCTTGCACCGCAGCTTCCAGGGCTGATGCGCGAGGAAGGCATGCTGCTCGCCCGCAAGGGGGAACACCGGGCTGCGATCGGTTGCCTCAGGGACTTTCTCGCCGCCGGCAACATCCGCGAGCCCGAACGGCTCGAAGTCGCCCGGGTCCTTCAAGTTCTGGAAAGTCAATTGAACTGAGCCGGAAAGGCGGTTGATCCGGCGGCGGCAATCGCCACATAGTCGCCGCTCGGAACAATAGCGGCCCGGTGCGGGCCCACCGCATGGAGGAAGCAATGGGGCTCGGCGTCGCCATCCAGATGGACCCGATCGAGGCAATCGATATCAACGGGGACAGCAGCTTCGTCATGGCCCTGGAGGCCAAACGCCGGGGCCACAAGCTCTACCATTACCAGCCGAGGGACCTCAGCTTCCGAGACCGCAAGGTGCTGGCCCGAGTCCGCGCGCTCGACGTCCGCCGCGAGGCGGGCAACCACTTCACCCTCGGCGCGCCGGAAACGATAGATCTCTCCGAAATGGATGTGGTGCTGATGCGCCAGGACCCGCCGTTCGACATGTCCTACATCACGGCGACCCACATCCTCGAGCATATCCATCCGAAGACGCTGGTGGTGAACGATCCCGTCCATGTGCGCAATGCGCCGGAGAAGCTCTTCGTCACCCATTTCGACGACGTCATGCCGCCGACCCTGATCACCAACGACCGCGAGCAGATCCTCGACTTCCGGGCGGAGCACGAGGACATCATCGTCAAGCCGCTGTTCGGCAATGGCGGCGCCGGCGTCTTCCACCTGAAGCCGGGCGACGAGAACCTGAACTCCCTGCTGGAGCTGTTCACCGAAATGTATCGCGAGCCGGTGATCGTACAGCGCTATCTGCCGGAGGTCCGCCAGGGCGACAAACGGGTGATCCTGATCGACGGCAAGCCGGTCGGCGCGATCAACCGGGTGCCGGCGGAGGGCGAAGCGCGCTCCAACATGCATGTCGGCGGCCGGGCGGAGAGATCCGAGCTGACCAAGCGTGATCTCGAGATCTGCGAGATCATCGGCCCGACGCTCGCCGAGAAGGGCCTGATTTTCGTCGGGATCGACGTGATCGGGCGCTATCTGACCGAGATCAACGTCACCTCGCCGACCGGGCTGCAGGAACTCGGCCGGTTCGAGGGCCGCTCGATCGAGGCTGAGCTCTGGGACGCGATCGAATCCCGGCTCGGCTGACGCTCAATCGGCGACAGTGCTCACCGTGACGGGCTCCCGGCAGCCAAGCCAGGACCTGAGATCGCCGCCGCCGGCTGCGCCGATGCCGGGTGCAAAGACAAGGCCGCTGCGCCGTGCGATCTCCGCGACCGTGACGGCGAAGCTCCCGTCGCAATAGCCTGCCCGGCGCGGCGTTTCCTGGTCGAGCACGAATCCCGCGGCCTGCACCGTGTCGCCGCGCGTTAGCAGGACGATCTTCCAGTATCCGCTCGGCACCCGGTGCGGCTCGTCCGCTTCGGGGAGTGGCGGCATCTCGCGCTCGTAGAGCGGGCCGGTCAGGACATGGACCCTGCCGGCCTCGGATCTTGCGAGCTTCCGGACCGCATTCTCCAAATTTTTCCACGGACCCTGATTGAGCGCGCTCTTCTGCGGCGTGATGTTGGAGAGATAGTTCGTCGTCTGCCAGTCCGGCGCACCCGTGAAGCTTGCGAGCGGCGCCTGGTGCCCGCGGTCGGTCTGCAGTGCCCTGTGCGCTCCCTTGTAGTCCGACGGCTCCAGCGTCTGCTGCGCAGGAATCTCGGGGTCGGCGCGCCAGACCCGCTTCTGCGATTTCCCGATATCGGCCGGAACAACCTCGTAGGCCACCCAGTCGGCGAACTTGGTTCCGGCATTGTTGGAGAGCGTGTGGCTCGGCCGGCGGACGATCAGGTTGTCGCCCGCGGTCAGGGGACAGGCCTCAAGACAGTTCGGGTCAAGCGGTTCCCCGGCGACCGGAGAGCCGAAAGGCAGCTGCAGGAGGAGCAGGACGGCCGGAAGAGCGGATGGCCGAAGCCGTCGCGGCAGGGCAGACATGGGCAATCGCACCGATGGTTATCGATGCGATCGAATAACATTTTATTCACTCGGGTGAGTAGAAAAATATTCAGATCATGCGGCCTGTTTCAGAACGATTCCCCTGTAGGCCAGCGCTTCGGCCACGTGATGGCGCTGCACGGTTTCCGCCCCCTCGAGATCCGCGATGGTACGGGCAACCCGGAGGATGCGGTGATAGCCCCGGGCGGACAGCGACAGGCGCCGGGCCGCCTCCTCCATCAGGGCCTGCCCTTCCCGTTCCGGTCGCGCCGCCTGTTCCAGCAGCTTGCCTTCCAGCGCGGCGTTGATGCGGTGGAGCGTTTCCACCCCCGCCGTGTCGAAGCGCCGCCGCTGCATCTGCCGCGCCCGGGCGACACGGCCGGCGACGGCTGCCGATGGCTCCGTCTCCAACGGTGCGGCCAGCGCCCGCGCCGAGACCGGCTCGATCTCGATCCGAAGATCAAAACGGTCGAGCAGCGGTCCCGACAGCCTTGCCTGATAGTCGAGCCCGCATTTCGGTGCCCGCCCGCAGGCCTGGGCAGGGTCCGCGAGATAACCGCAACGGCAGGGATTCATCGCAGCGATGAGCTGGAAGCGGGAGGGATAGGTCACCCGGTTGTTGGCCCGGCTGACCACCGCCTGCCCGGTTTCGATGGATTGACGTAGCGAATCCAGCACGGTGCGGGGAAACTCCGCCAGCTCGTCGAGGAACAGCACGCCGCAATGCGCGAGCGAAACCTCCCCCGGCCGCGCCTGCAGACCGCCGCCGACCAGGGCCGGAATGGAGCTTGAATGGTGCGGGTCGCGATAGGGCCGGGTGCGGGAGATCCGCCCGCCCTTCAGGGCCCCGGCGACGCTGCGGATCATCGCCACCTCCAGCGCCTCGCGCGGCTCCAGCGGCGGCAACAGGCCGGACAGGCGGGCGGCGAGCATGGACTTGCCGGCCCCCGGCGGCCCGGTCATCAAGAGGTTGTGTCCGCCTGCCGCCGCGATCTCGAGCGCGCGCTTGGCACTTTCCTGGCCCTTCACGTCGGCGAGGTCCGGCAGCGGGCCCGCCTGCTCCGGTTCCGCCGGATCGGGCGGGGTCAGCACCTGGCTACCCTTGAAGTGATTGATCAGGGCGAGCAGCGTGCGCGGTGCCAGAACCTCGAGAGAACCGGCCCAGGCCGCTTCGGGACCGCAGGTCTCCGGGCAGATGATCCCGGCCCCGCGCACGGACGCCCCGAGTGCCGCCGGGAGAATGCCGGAAACCTCGGTCAGCTGCCCGTCCAGCGCCAGCTCGCCGAGCACGAGGTAGTTCGCGATCTCGTCGGCCGGCAGCACGCCCATCTGCACCAGGATGCCGACGGCGATCGGCAGATCGTAATGGCTGCCTTCCTTGGTGACGTCGGCGGGGGCGAGATTGACGGTGATCCGCTGCGGCGGCAGAGCGAGGCCGAGCGCGCTCAGCGCCGCCCGCACCCGGTCCTTGCTCTCGTCCACCGCCTTGGCCGGCAGGCCGACGATGGAGAAAGCGGGCAGACCGTTGCCCATATGCACCTGGACGTCGATATCGAGGGTATCCACCCCCCGGAACGCCACCGTCCGAACCCGTGCAACCATGATCTCTCCCCCGGGATTGCCTCCCGGAGGTTATGGGGCGATGTGAGGGATTTTACTGCTCGAGCAGGCCCGGATCGCCGCCGCGGACGTCATGGAACGAGCAGGAACGCACGGCCACCTCGGTGAAGCAGGCATGGGTGACGTTGGCATGATCGAAACAGGTTTCCTCGACCAGGGCACCGGCGAAATCGGTACGCTGCAGATCGGCGCCGACCAGCTTGGCTCCGCGCAGGTCCGTCGGCCATTCGCGCAGCACTTCCAGCGTTCCCGGTTTCAGGATCGCGATCCGGGAAAGCCGGGCGGAAACCAGCGTGGCCCCGCTCAGATCGGCGTCCTTCAGGTTGGCGCCACGCAGATCCGCCCGGGTCAGGTCGGTCTGGGTGAGGACCGAGCCCGCAAGGTTGGAAAGCCTGAGCGAGGCGCCCTTCAGCTTTGTTCCGTTCAGGTTCGCGCGGGACATCTCGCAGGCGCTCAGTTCGGTGCCGCTGAGATCGAGACCCGAGAGATCGAGGCCTCGGAAATCGCCGCGGGTGCCCTTGACGCCGCCGGAGGAAACCCAGTGGAAATGCTGCACCAGCCGGTCGCGGACATCCTCGGGCAGGTTTTCCATCCCGCTGGCGATCCGGCAGTCGGTCAGATCCGCGTCGGTGAGGTCGACCCCGTCGAAATTGCAGGAACGTAGATCCGCTCCCGAGAGATCGCTGTCGCGGAGCTGAGCCTGGCTGAGGTTGGCGCCCTGCAGATTGGCGCCCTGCAACACCGCGTCCCGGAAGACGGTCTTGCTGAGATCGGCATGGTGCAGGTTGGCGCCGAGCAGCTTCGCCGAGGAGAAATTCGCGCTCACCGCGATCGCGCCGGAAAGATTGGCATTGCTGAGATCGGTCCGGATCAGCTTGGCTTCCGACATGTCGCTGTTCTGCAGGTCCGCCACCTGCTCGATCGCGTGGTGCACGTCGCGGAGCTTCATCGGCCGGAGGTCGGCATTGGTCATGTCGGCGGCCATGAGTTTCGCGCCCGAAAGCGAGGCGCCCCGCAGATTGGCTCCGACCAGCCGACAACCGGAGAGATCCGAGTTGCTGAGCCGCGCCGTGATCATCTGCGCGTCGGAAAGATTGGCACCGGCAAAGACGCTGTTCTGCAGATTGGCACCGGCGAGCAGCGCCTGGCGCAGATCGGCACCGGGCAGATGGATTGCACGCAGATCACGCTGCCGCAGATCGGCGATTTCGCCGCCCGGATAACGCCGCAGGAATGCCTCGTGTTTCGAGACAATCTTGCCCAGTTCTTGCTGCAATTCGTCGACCAGCATAGTCCCACCCCGGACCACTTGTGGCTCTACCGCCCAGACCGGCACAAGATGTAGATAAAACTACAAAAGTTTTCTCTATATATTGGTCGGCTATTTACGCCTTTACTCTATCGAAATCAGAAAATCATATCAATCAATAAAATCAACACACTACGGCGGCGTGAAAAAGCGGCCTTTTAATATTTTAATTTTATAAAAAGCCCGAAGTCTCGAACCGGAATGACAAAACCACGAGAGAGGATCTTGCATCTTGTTCGGAAATGGTCTTGGCGCCGGGGGCGCCGGGACCAACCTTGGAAAGGATTGATCACACCGGCTGGGAGAAGATGCGATGTCTCTGAGGAACAACCGCCCTCTGGTCGCGCAGATAGAGGGCGCGATCCGCAATCCGGCAAACCCCGATCACTTCATGGTCGTCCAGCCGGTCGGCCGGCGGGCCCGCATCTATTTCGGGGAAACGCTCGTCGCCGACAGCCGCGATGCGGTTCGCGTGATCGAGATCGCAAACCGGGCCTACGAGCCGTGCCTCTACTTCCCGCGGGCGGCGCTCGCGGTACCGCTGGAGAAGCTGGACAAGGTCACGCATTGCCCGCTGAAGGGAGATGCGGACTATTTCGCCCTCGACGGACGGGAGATCGGCTGGGCCTACCGCGCGTACGATTTCGCCGCGGCCCTGGACGGGCTTCATTCCTTCCGGGGCGACGGCATGCGGATCGTGGAGGGGGACTGAGTCCCCCCGGCCACTCAATCCCCCTTCGGCAGCATCCGCCCGAGACGGCGGCCGCCAAGCACGTGGATATGCAGGTGCGGCACTTCCTGGATCGCGTTGTCGCCGTTATTGACGATCAGCCGGTAACCCGGCCCCTTGGCATCGACGATCTCCGCCACCTTGCCGATGGCACGGACCCAGGCGACGATCTCTTCGTCGCTCGCCTCGGCGGAGAACTCGTTCATCGACCTGTAGGGACCTTTCGGGATCACAAGCACATGCACCGGCGCCTGCGGCTGGATGTCCTCGAAGGCAAGGACATGCTCGTCTTCGTAGACGGTCCTGTTCGGAATTTCCCCGCGGAGGATCCTGGCGAAGATATTCTGGTCGTCATAGGCCATCGGATATACCTCTTTCAACAAACCGGACGCCGCCTCTCAGGTCGTGCGGCGCGCCTTTTCCTCGATCCCCGACATGCCCTCGCGCCGGGCCAGTTCCCGCCAGACGTCGCCCGGCTCAACACCGTTCGCGCTCCAGAGCACCAGCAGATGGTACAGCAGGTCGGCGCTCTCTGCCGTCAGGGCAGCCGGGTCGCCCGCCACCCCTTCGATCACGGTCTCGACCGCTTCCTCGCCCACCTTCTCGGCGATCTTCTTGGGCCCTTTGGAGAAGAGTTTCGCCGTGTAGGAGCTATCCGGATCCGTACCCTTGCGGGAATCGATGACGGCATAGAGCCGGTCGAGGATATGGTCGTTCATTGCAGCCTCACAGGGATGCCGGCATCCGCCATCGCCTGCTTCGCCTCGGAAATCCGGAAGGTCCCGAAATGGAACACCGAGGCGGCCAGAACGGCGGAGGCATGGCCTTCGAGCACCCCTTCGGCGAAATGCTCCAGCGTGCCGACGCCGCCGCTCGCCACCACCGGGATGGAGACCGCGTCGGAGATCGCCCGGGTCAGCGGCAGGTTGAAGCCCTGCTTGGTGCCGTCCCGGTCCATCGAGGTCAGCAGAATCTCACCGGCGCCGTATCCGGTCATCCGGCGCGACCATTCGACCGCGTCGATGCCGGTCGGCTCGCGGCCGCCATGGGTGAAGATCTCGTACTTGTCCGGCCCGACGCTCTTGGCGTCCACCGCGACGACGATGCACTGGCTGCCGAACTTCTCCGCCGCGCGGCGGACGAAATCCGGATCTTTCACCGCCGCCGTGTTGATCGAGACCTTGTCGGCGCCGGCCAGCAGCAGCTTGCGGATATCCTCGAGGGTGCGCACCCCGCCGCCGACCGTGAGCGGCATGAAGCATTGCTCCGCGGTCCGCGCGACGACGTCGAACAGCGTGTCGCGTTCCTCGTGGCTCGCGGTGATGTCGAGGAAACAGAGTTCGTCCGCCCCCTCGCGGTCATAAATCTTGGCCTGCTCGACCGGATCGCCCGCATCGACGAGGTCGACGAAATTGACGCCCTTGACGACGCGGCCGTCCTTCACGTCGAGGCAGGGAATGACACGCGCGGTCAGCATCGGGGGCCCTCCTTCGCCGGTTCCGCCATAAGCCCGACGGCCTCGGCGAGATCGATCCGCCCATCATAGAGCGCGCGGCCGGAGATCGCACCGGCAATGCCCGGCGCCCCGGCCGCCTTGAGCGCGGCAAGGTCCTCTAGAGAGGCGACGCCGCCACTGGCGATGACCGGGGTCGAGATCGCGTTGGCGAGGTCCGCGGTCGCCTGCACGTTCACCCCGCCGAGCGCGCCGTCGCGGTCGATATCGGTGAAGATGATCGCGGCGACGCCGCAGCCTTCGAATTTCCGGGCGAGATCCACGGCCGAGAGGGAAGAGGTCTCGGCCCAGCCTTCGACCGCGACCATGCCGCCGCGGGCATCGATGCCGACGGCGATGCGGCCCGGATGGCGGGCGCAGGCCGCTTTCACCAGCTCCGGGTCGCGCAGCGCGACCGTGCCGAGGATGACGCGGGCGATGCCCTTCTCCAGCCAGGCGTCGACCGCCGCCATGTCGCGGATACCGCCGCCGAGCTGCACCGGGACGTCCACCGCCTCCAGGATCCGGTCGACCGCATCCCCGTTCCGGGCCTCGCCGGCGAAGGCGCCGTCGAGATCGACCACGTGGATCCAGGCGCAGCCCGCATCCTGGAACAGTTTCGCCTGGGCGCCCGGATCGTCGTTGAACACTGTCGCCGAGTCCATTTCGCCCTTCAGAAGGCGGACGCACTGGCCCTCCTTCAGATCGATCGCGGGAAACAGGATCATGCCGCGTCCAGTTCCTTGTAATAGAAGTGACCGGCGACGTAGCCGTCACGCACATAGGCATAGTGCGGCAGGGTCCCGAACCGGACATAGCCGAGCCGCTCGTAGAGACGGATCGCCGCGTGCTGGGTCTCGCGCACATCGAGGGTCAGCACCTTGAAGCCCTCTTCCCGCGCGTGGTTCTCGGCGATCTCGACCAGGTTCCGCGACAGCCCGTGTCCGCGGCCCCAGGGCGCGACGAAATTGGTCGTCAGTTTGCAGGTATGGCGCTGCGCCTCGTTATTCTTCGGCGGGCGCTGGATCTGGCAGGAGCCCGCGATCACACCGTCAAGCCGCCCGACGAAGAGCTGGCGCTCGGGAATGATCAGCACGCCGCGCCAGAAGGCTTCAAGCGTCTCGCGCGGCGGCGGCGAAATCCAGCCGAACCCGCCGCCGTCGATGATCGCCGCCTCGGCCGCGTCCGACAGATCCTGCAGATCGCCGGGGCCGAATTCGGTCAGCATCTCGACCGTCGCCACCGGCGGCGGGCGCGTCTCGGTATCTGTTTCTTTCATGGCCGGGCTCCCTCAGGGGCGCCAGTCGAGGAAATTGCGGATGAAGGCAAGTCCGTTCGCCTGGCTCTTTTCGGGATGGAACTGGGTCCCGAAGTAGTTCTTCCGTCCGACGACGGCTGCAATCTCGCCGCCATAGTCGCTCACCGCGGCCAGATCCGCGCGTTCGGCGACATCGAAGAGATAGGAATGCACATAGTAGACGAAGGCGCCGTCTTCGATGCCTTTCAGCAGCGGATGATCCGGTTGCAGCAGATCGAGCCGGTTCCAGCCTATGTGCGGCACCTTCAGCGCCAGACCGTCCGGCGCCGGTTGCGGGGTCATCAGCTTGACCTCGCCGCCGATCCAGCCGAGCCCTTCGGAGACCACGTGCTCGAGCCCGCGTTCCGCCATCAACTGCATGCCGACGCAGATCCCGAGGAACGGGGTGCCCTGCTCGATCACCGCTTCCGTCAGCGCCTCGACCATGCCGGGAAGGCCGTAGAGTCCGCCCCGGCAATCGGCGAAGGCGCCGACACCCGGAAGTACGATCCGGCCCGCGCGGCGCACCGCTGCCGGGTCCGAGGTCACCACCACCTCCGTGCCCGGTCCGCGTTCCGACGCCACACGCTCGAAGGCCTTCGCCACCGAACGGAGGTTGCCGGACCCGTAATCGACGACCGCGACGGAAGTGGGTCCGCCCGCGGCGGTCACAGCGACCCCCCGAGCGTTCCCTTGGTCGAGGGCACGGCATCCGCGCGCTTCGGGTCGATCTCGACCGCCTGGCGCAGCGCCCGGCCGACGCCTTTGAAGATCGACTCGACGATATGGTGCGTGTTGTCGCCGTAGAGGTTCTCGATATGCAGGGTCAGTCCGGCGGCCTGGGAGAACGCCTGGAAGAACTCCCGGAAGAGCTCGGTATCCATGTCGCCCAGCTTCTGCGCCGGAAGCGTCGCCCGCCAGACCAGAAACGGCCGGTTGGAGCAGTCGAGCGCAACCCGGCTGAGGGCCTCGTCCATCGGGAGATAGGAGGAGCCGTAGCGGGTGATCCCCTTGCGGTTGCCGAGCGCCTTGGTCAGCGCCTCGCCGAGCGCCCAGCCGCAATCTTCCGTGGTGTGGTGCGCGTCGGTATGCAGGTCGCCGTCGGCCCGCACCTTCATGTCGATCAGCGAATGTCGCGACAGCTGTTCCAGCATGTGGTCGAGGAAACCCACCCCGGTCTCGATATCAAACCGGCCGGTGCCGTCGAGCGAGAGCTCGGCGGAAATGGTGGTCTCGTTGGTCACGCGCTTCACGCTTGCGCTGCGGCTGTCGGACATGGATTTCTGCTCCGAGGAAATGCACGGCGGCTATGTAGCAGGAACCGCGGGAGAATGCCAATCTCCGGGCGAGGCTGCCGCGCCTTGTACGGACGGCCGTCTTGACGTTGTGCTCCGCATGCCCCAATTGGACGGGCACGCAATCAATGGAGCTCTCATGGACAGACAGGGCACGGACCCGATCCAGTGGCATGGCACGACCATCCTCTCGGTGCGCAAGAACGGCCGCGTGGTGGTCGCCGGCGACGGTCAGGTCAGCTTCGGCAACACGGTGATGAAGGCGCAGGCCCGCAAGGTCCGCCGGATCGGCGGCGGCGAGGTGATCGCCGGGTTCGCCGGCGCCACCGCGGATGCCTTCACCCTTTTCGAACGTCTCGAGGAAAAGCTGGAGAAGCATCCGGGACAGCTCACCCGCGCCGCCGTCGAACTCGCCAAGGACTGGCGCACCGACCGCTACCTGCGCCGGCTCGAGGCGATGATGGCGGTTGCCGACAGTTCGGCCTCGCTGGTCCTGACCGGCAACGGCGACGTTCTGGAGCCGGAGGACGGACTGATCGGAATCGGCTCCGGCGGCTCCTTCGCCCTGGCCGCCGCCCGGGCGCTGATCGACCGCGACGACATGGATGCCGAAGCGATTGCCCGCAAGGCGATGAAGATCGCCGCGGATATCTGCATCTATACCAACGAGAACCTTACTCTCGAAGGTCTCGACTCCGACACCTGATTGAAATCGCCGGAAGTAGTGGCATTTCCGGAAACTGGCCCGAAAGTTGGTAGAACACATGACCGCCTTTAGCCCGCGTGAGATCGTCTCCGAACTCGACCGCTTCATCATCGGCCAGAAGGACGCCAAGCGCGCCGTCGCCATCGCGCTGCGCAACCGCTGGCGCCGGCAGCAGCTCGCGGGCGACATCCGCGAGGAAGTGCAGCCGAAGAACATCCTGATGATCGGCCCGACCGGCGTCGGCAAGACCGAGATCGCCCGCCGCCTCGCCAAGCTGGCCGAGGCGCCCTTCATCAAGGTCGAGGCGACGAAGTTCACCGAGGTCGGCTATGTCGGCCGCGACGTGGAGCAGATCGTCCGCGATCTCGTCGAGGTGGCGATCGGCCAGGTGCGCGAGAAGATGCGCAAATCGGTCCATGCCAAGGCCGAGCTCGCGGCGGAGGAGCGCGTGGTCAATGCCCTCGTCGGCGAGACCGCCAGCGCCGACACCAAGCAGAAATTCCGCAAGATGCTGCGCGAGGGCCAGCTCGACGACAAGGAAATCGAGATCGAGACCGCCGACCAGGGCGGCGGCATGCCGACCTTCGAGATCCCCGGCATGCCGGGCGCGCAGATGGGCATGCTCAATCTGAACGACATGTTCGGCAAGGCTTTCGGCGGCCGCACCAAGAAGCGCCGGATGTCCGTCGCGGAATCCTACAAGGTGCTGGTCGACGAGGAGGCGGACAACCTGCTCGACGAGGAGAAGGTGGTGCGCGAAGCCATCGAATCCGTGGAACAGAACGGCATCGTCTTCCTCGACGAGATCGACAAGATCTGCGCCCGCGCCGAGCGCAGCGGCGCCGATGTCAGCCGCGAGGGCGTGCAGCGCGACCTGCTGCCGCTGATCGAGGGCACCACCGTCGCGACCAAGCACGGCTCGGTGAAGACCGACTTCATTCTCTTCGTCGCCAGCGGCGCCTTCCATATCGCGAAACCCTCGGATCTCTTGCCGGAACTGCAGGGCCGCCTGCCGAACCGTGTCGAGCTGAGCGCGCTCAGCCGCGACGATTTCCGCCGCATCCTGACCGAGCCGGAGAACAGCCTGATCCGGCAGTACACGGCCCTCATGGCGACGGAAGAGGTCACCATCGACATCACCGACGAGGCGATCGACGCGCTCGCCGACCTGACGGTCGAGATCAACAAGAATGTCGAGAATATCGGCGCCCGGCGGCTGCACACGGTGATGGAGAAGCTGCTCGACGAGATCAGCTTCACCGCCTCCGACCGCGGCGGCGAGACCGTGACGATCGATGCCGCCTACGTGAAGCAGCATGTCGGCGACCTGGCGCAGGACACCGATCTCAGCAAGTTCATTCTCTGATCAGTAGCGCGGCCCCTTGCCGGGCGGCGCGAGCTCGGCGAGGAGCGTGTCGATCCGCGGATCGTCGAGCTCTCTGATCCGGTCGGCCAGCGTGTTGGCGAGCTCGGTCGCCTTCGGGCTGAGCCCGGCCGTGTCGATGACGACGCGCGGGTTGGAGCGCCGGGCAAGCTTTTTCAGGTCCTCGGCATCGTCCCAGATCAGGTCGAAATACTGGCAGATCTGGTGCAGAAGCCCGACCGTCGGACGGCCTTTCCGGCCATGCTCGAGCGCGGAAAGATAGGCCGAGGATACCTGCAGGGCGGTCGCCATCTGCTTCAGGGTGACGCCGCGCTCCGCCCGGAGCGCGCGGATCTTCGCACCGAACGGGGTCATGTCCGGTCTTTCCGCCGCCGCAGCATGACATAGAGCGCGCCGCTGCCGCCATGCTGCGGCTGGGCGGGCGAATAGGCCAGCACCTTGTCCCGGTTCGTGCCGTCGGTCAGCCAGCGCGGCGTCATCCGCCGGAGCACGCCGGCATCCCGTCCGCCGTCGCCGGAGCGGGTGCCCTTCCCGGTGATCACCAGCACGCAGCGATCGCCGCGCCTGTAGGCACCGTTGACGAAGGCGTTCAGCGCCCGGTGCGCCTCGTCCTGGCGCATGCCGTGCAGGTCGATGCGGCCGTCGATCCGCTGCTTGCCCCGCTTGATCTTGAGCGCCGTGCGGCGGTCGATGCCGGGGGCCTTGCCCGGGTCATGCTCGGCAAGCGCGCTCGGCACCTTGATCCGGTCGAGCGCGGGATCGCCGCCGGGGCGGGAATGATGGCGCGCTGCCGGGGCCCGGCCGGTCGCCGGTTTCTCCGCGCGATTCTGCAGGAGTTCGGGCACTTTCGGGGCGGCCTCATCCAACGCCCTGCGGCGCTCGGGGCTGAGCGGTTCGGTATCGGCGACGACCTTGCGCCAGAGAGAGAGTTCGTCCGCTGTCGGTCGCCGTGCCATGCCCCTGCCCCGCCGGTGGCTTCAGTCCTTGACCAGCAAGATATGCAGCCGGCGCGGTCCGTGCGCGCCGAGCTGGATGATCTGCTCGACGTCCCCGGTCCGCGACGGGCCGGTAATCAGGTTGACCGTGCGCGGCATGCCGGCACCCTCTTCCAGACCGAGCTTCGCCCGCAGCATGTCCCAGGCATCCTCGTAGGCGCCGACGATCTGGCTTTCCTTCAGCAGCACGACATGGGTGTCCGGCACGAAATGCAGCGTGGTCGGGGTCTCGGGCGC
The DNA here is from genome assembly GCF_965216895.1 of Nisaea sp. GTDB lineage: Bacteria > Pseudomonadota > Alphaproteobacteria > Thalassobaculales > Thalassobaculaceae > Nisaea. The sequence continues at coordinate 3,048,469 of NZ_OZ244205.1, read as the reverse complement.
GGACTGCAGCATCATCGTGCCGGTTTCCGCGATCCCGGCGAATGCCGGTGTCAGGCTGACCGCATCCTCGGCAATGGCCCGGCCACCCGCGAATGTCAGCGCCGGTGCCGTCTCCCAGGGAATGTCGAGCCCGTCCAGCGCACCCGCCCGGCGGATATGGGCAGGCAGATTTTCCCTGCGGAGATAGTCCGCGAGCCTTTCCGGCACGTCCGCGAGAGAGTCCAGCCGGTCTACGGAACATTGGACGGCTTCGGCCATCTGTACGAAGAGGCCGACCTTGTGCGCGTGATCGCCGTCGGATCTTTTCGGCACCAGGCTACGCTCATGGCGGGCAAGACGGCGGTCCAGTGCCGCCGCGGCCTCGCCATCCAGCTTGCCCCGGCCGAGGGACTTGCGGATCCCGGCCAGGATCTGTGCCCGTGCCTCGCTCATGCTCCCCCTCCCGTCTTGCCGTGTCCGCTCATCCTGTAGAGCTGCTGGAAGGTGCGCCCCTCCGGTGCCGGCATGTCGCGGACCGAGGTCCAGCCCGAGGCCAGCGGCAGGGTAGCGATCCGCCCCTTCCGTCCGCCGAGAAACCCGAGTAGCGCAGCCCCGAGTTTGGCCGACTGACGATACAGCCAGGGCCTTTTCGCGAAGTATGACCAGAGCCCCAGACCCGCGCGACTCTGCGGGGTAGTCTTGCCTTCGCCGAACTCTTTCGCCCGGTAGTGGCGCATCATCTTCGGCAGCGGGATCCGCATCGGGCATACCTGCTCGCAGCGCCCGCAGAAAGTGGAGGCATTGGGCAGATGACCCGCTTCGTCGATGCCGATCAGGCTCGGCGTCAGCACCGCGCCCATCGGCCCCGGATAGACCCAGCCATAAGCATGTCCGCCAACCGCGGCATAGACCGGGCAATGGTTCATGCAGGCCGAGCAGCGGATGCAGCGGAGCATCTCCTGGTACTCGGTACCGAGCATTGCAGAGCGCCCGTTGTCGAGCAGCACGACGTGGAATTCCTCCGGCCCGTCCAGATCCTCGTCCCGGCGCGGGCCGGAGGAGAAGGTGGTGTAGACGGAGAACTCCTGTCCGGTCGCCGAGCGCGCGAGCAGGCGCAGGATGCTGCTCGCATCCTCCAGCGTCGGCACGATCTTCTCCAGGCTCGCGACCACGACATGCGCCTTGGCGAGGGTCTGGGTCAGGTCGCCGTTGCCCTCGTTGGTGACGATGACGGAGGAGCCGGTCTCCGCGATCAGGAAGTTGGCGCCGGTGATGCCGACGTCGGCGGCGAAATATCTCGGGCGCAGCTGGGTGCGCGCCTCGTCGGTGATGTCGCCGACCTCTTCGAGCGGACGGTCGGGCGGCAGGCCGGTATGCTTTTCGCGAAACGCCTCGACGACCTGGTCCTTGTTCACGTGGATGGCCGGCGCGATGATGTGACTCGGCGGCTCGTTCCGGAGCTGGATGATGTACTCGCCGAGATCCGTCTCGATCGGCTCGACGCCGTGCTCCTCGAGATACGCGTTGAGGCCGATCTCCTCGGCCACCATGCTCTTGCCCTTGGTAACGGTCTTCGCGTCGACCGCGCGGCAGATCTCCATGACGGTCCGGCGCGCCTCCTCGGCGTTGCGGCACCAGTGCACCTTGCCGCCGTGCCGCGTGACATTCTCCTCGAAGCGCTCGAGGTAGTAGTCGAGGTTCTCCAGCACATGATTCTTGATGTCACGGCCGCGGTCACGGAGGGCTTCGAATTCCGGAAGCTTGGCAACCACGTTGGCGCGGTTCTGCTGAAAGCCCGGGCGCATCTTGGAGAGCGCCTTCTGCAGCTGGGCATCCGCCAGCGCGTGATGGGCATTCTGCCGGAAGGAACGGGAGGTCGCCTGCATCAGCTCTCTCCCTCGCCGATCGCCGGCCCGTCGGTCATTCCGGCCAGCACTTCGGCGACGTGGCGCACCCTGGTCGGGGCGCCGAGCCGTTTCAGCTTGCCGCCCATGTTCAGGAGGCAGCCGAGATCGCCCGCCAGCAGGTGATCCGCACCGGTGGCAACGATTTCCTCGGCCTTCTGGGTCACCATCCTGTCGGAGATTTCCGGGTACTTGACGCAGAAGGTACCGCCGAAGCCGCAACAGATCTCCGCCCCGGGCAGCTCGGCGATCTCGAGCCCGTCGACCTTGTTCAGCAGCTTGCGCGGCTGGGCCTTCACCTCGAGCTCGCGCAGGCCGGAGCAACTGTCATGATAGGTGACGGTGCCCGTGAACCCGGCGCCGGTTTCCTCCACGCCCATCACGTCGACCAGGAAAGAGGTCAGCTCGTAAGTCCGTTTTGCAAGATGCTGGGCGCGGTGCGCCATCGCCGGATCGTCCTCGAAGAGCTCGGGATAGTGGGCGCGGATCATCCCGGCACAGGAACCCGAGGGCGCGACGACATAGTCGAAATCCTCGAAGGCGGCGATCACGTTCGCAGCAATCTCGCGGCTGTCCCTGAAGTCACCGGAATTGAAGGTCGGCTGGCCGCAACATGTCTGGGACTCCGGAACCGACACCTCGCAACCCGCCCTTTCGAGCAGCGCAATGGCCGCGAACCCGACGGTCGGGCGGAACAGATCGACAAGACAGGTCACGAAGAGACCGACGCGCGGACGCGCATTTCCGGACGCTGACACAGCAGGCTCCCACACTCGTTTTCTTATCGATGCCGTGTCGCCGGATCCGGCGAGCGGCATGCTATTGCCTTAAGGCAATATCGAGATTTTTTGGGAGAAGCACGAAATATCGTCCGGCCGCGGCCATCGGCCCGGCTTTTTCCGCCGCCGGCTCGCCATGGCCCCAGAACACGTCGCCGCGCACCGCGCCCTTGATCGCACCGCCGGTATCCTGAGCGACCACCAGGCGCTTCAGCGGCCTGCCGCTCTCGTCGGGGTAATCGACATCGAGCCAGACAGGCGCGCCGAGCGGAATGTAGCGCCGGTCGACGGCAAGTGAACGCCCCGGGGTCAGCGCCACGCCCTGCGCCCCGATGGGGCCGTCGCCCTCAATGGTCCGGAAGAAGATATAGGACGGGTTGAGATCCATCACCGCGCGCATTTCCTGAGGGTTCGCCCGAAGCCAGTCGCGGATCGTCTGCAGCGAGATAGCGTCCTTGTCGATATGTCCGCGATCCACCAGATGCCGCCCGATCGGATAATAGATATGGCCGTTATGCCCGTCATAGCCGACCCTGAGGATGCGGCCGTCGTCGAGAAGGATCCGGCCCGACCCCTGGATGTGCAGGAAGAAGGCGTCGATCGGATCCGCAAGCCAGACCAGCGGTTCGGCATTTTGTCCGAGCGCCCCGGATTCGATCTCCGCACGGCTCTCGTACGGCACCAGGCGACCGCTGCGCAACCGTCCGGCAATGCGCTCGCCGCGCAGTCCGGACCGCCAGTCTCCCAGATTGACCAGCACGAGATCGTCCGGCCGCGCGAGCAATGGCGTATCGTAGCCCTCGCGTCGCTCCAATGCGCCTTTCAGTTCCGGCTCGTAATAGCCGGTGAAGAGCCCGGCGCTCTCGCCCGCCCTGATCTCGTACGCCTCGAACCAATCGGAGAGAAAGCTGCGGACCGCCGCGTCGTCGCTCCCGTCGGAGAGGCGGGAGAGGGCGTCGCAGGGTGCGCGCCAATCCGCGATGGTCCCGCCGATCTCGGCCGGCGCCACCGATTGCGCGTCGAGTCCGCGGCGGATCTTGCCGCACGACCGTTTCAGTGCGGGAAGCGCCTCGCTCAGGCGATCCTCCGACCAGCCCGGCAGGGCGGCAAGCGAGACTTTCTCGTAGCGCGCCGTTTCCTGGGTCACGCGCTCTGGTTCAGTTTCGGGGGTGCACGCCGCCAAGGACAGAAACACCAGCAGACACAGAAAGCGCCGGGGCAAGATGCCCTCCCGTCAGTTCCGAAACGTCAAAGAGACCTTACTCTTCGGGCACGCGGGCGGCGACGAGGCGCCAGTTGGGATCGCGTGAGGCGATATCCCGCTCGAATGTCCAGAGATCCGTCACCGTCTCGATCTTGTCCGGATCGCCGTCGACGACGGAACCGTCCGCGGCCCGGGTCACCTTGACCTGATCGGTGATGAACTCGACCTCGATGCGGGCAATCGACCCGGTCAGCTTCACGTCGCTGATCAGAGCGGAGCGGAACGAAGAAACGGTGGTTTCCTGGGTTTCGCCGGCCTGCTCGCGTGCCTCGACCGCGCCCGTGAAGGCCCCCATCAGGTCGTCGCCGAGGAGCGGCCGCAGGCCGTCGAGATCGCCCTTGGCAAAGGCCTCGACGGTCCATTCGAACGCAGTCCGGGCACCTTTGAGGAACTCGACCTCGTCGAAGGACGGATCCGCCATCTTGACCCGTATCAGGTCCGAAAGCTCGTCGTCGCCCTGCTCGCCCCCGGGCTCGTCTCGTTCGCGGTCCGGCAGTTTTATGACATTGTCGGCCTTGGAGGGCCGTTCCGGTGCCGGAGTGAATGGATCCGTATGGCGCTCTTCATGTCCGGTCCGTTTGCCAAGCACGTTGCGGAGCCTGAAAAACAGAAACCCTGCAAGCAGCGCGAAAAGAATTATATCGAAGAACGCGATGCCGTCGCCCATATCGCCCTTAACTGCGGGTCCTTGAACCCTTATCCGCCTTTGGAGAAAATTGCCGTCGGCCTTTAGAGCTTATCATCGCCGCATGTGCAGCAGAGGTTCCGCTCAGGCCGTCCGGCGACCGTACTACAGCATAGATAGGCTGTCACTTTTGAAAGAACAACTATGGTCCTCATCTTCCTCGTCATTCTGATCGGCATCCCGGCTCTCGAGATTTTCGTCTTCGCGGAGATCGGCGGGATCATCGGCGGCTGGGCGACCGTGGGCCTGACGCTGCTGACGGCCGCGCTCGGCGCGCTGCTGTTCCGCACCCAGGGAACCGCGGTCCTGCGACGCGCGCAGGAAACCCTGCGCCAGGAGCAGTCCCCGCTCGCGGAGATCATCGACGGTGTGGGGCTGTTGCTGGCGGCGGTGCTGCTGTTCCTGCCCGGCTTCGTCACCGATGTGACGGGTTTTCTGCTGTTCGTCCCGCCATTCCGCATCGTGGTGATCGGCTATCTCTTCCGGAGCATTGCCCGCTCCGCGGACTCCAATGTCTGGATCGTGCGGAGCGGCTCGGGTAAGACTTCCGGCCCTTCCGGCAGACGGACGGTCATCGACGGCGAGTACGAGGACCTGACGGAGGACCGGGAGGACGATCCGTCCGACCGGAAGAATGACGGCAACCACACCCTGCCGCCACGCTGACCGGTCATTTCCGCCACAGTCTCGAAGGACCGGCACCATGCTCTTCGTCCGTCACGGGCAATCCGAGTTCAATGTTCACTATGGCGCCACCGGAATCGATCCCGGGATCGAGGATCCGGCGCTGACCGATCTCGGGAAGGCACAGATCCGTCATTCCGCCGCCGCGCTCGCCGGTCACGAGATCGATCACATCGTCTCCAGTCCCTACCGCCGGGCGCTCGAGACCGCGCATATCCTGGCCGACACCCTCGGACGGGAGATCCGTATCGAGCCACTGATCCGCGAGCACAATCACTTTGTCTGCGATATCGGCCGCACCCGCTCCGTACTACAGCGCGACTGGCCGCATCTCGCGTTCGATCATATCGACGAGCAGTGGTGGACGGAGCATCACGAGGAGGAGCACGAAGTCTTCGCCCGGGTCGATGCCTTTCTCGACGGCAACCGCGAGCGGGAGGACTGGGACCGGGTGGTCTGTGTCAGTCACTGGGGTTTCATCAAGCGGATGACAGGCCTGCCGGTTGCGAACGGGACGGTGGTGAAGATCCGGCGGGACGGTGCCGGAGTGGTTGTTCATACCCCGGATCCGTGATACCCACGCGCCTTCGATTTCCTCCGGCTGAGATTACGACCGATGACCGATACAGAGACCGGTCCCGCGACCGACGGGGCGAACAACGCCATCAACACCTTCTCGATGACGGTGAAGGCGCAGTACATCAAGGACCTGTCCTTCGAGAATCCGAAGGCTCCCTGGAGCCTGCGCGCGGATATCCGTCCCGACATCGAGATCGGCGTCGACGTTCGCGCCGAGCGCATGGCGGAGCAGGTCTACGAGGTCCAGCTTCTGCTCAACGTCAACGGTGTCCACGAGGGCGAAAAGGTCTTCATCCTCGAGCTCAACTATGCCGGCGTCTTCCAATTCGAGAATGTGCGTCCCGATCAGGTGGAATACATCCTGATGGTGGAATGCGCGCGGCTGCTCTTCCCGTTCGCGCGGCAGATCGTCGGTCAGGTCACCACCGAGGGCGGCTTTCCCCCGCTGCATATCCAGCCGATCGACTTCCTCGGCGTGTTCCAGAAGAACGAATTGCAGCGCGCGCAGAACGGCGGTGTCGACGTCGGCGCGATCGAAACCGAAGGCAACGCCTGATCACTCGGCCGCGTCGGACCGGTTCCAGATCGGATCCTTGAGTTTCTCCAGCAGCGCCGCATGCGCGGCCAGTTCCTCGGCGCTCGGCGCATGGGGCCGCGGCGGTCGTGCAACCGCGGTGCGGATCTCGGGCATCGCCTCCTCGCCGGCCTTCTCCTCGCGCGCGAGTTCGAGGCCCGGCTGCCGCCCGCCGATCAGTTCAAGATAAACAGACGCTAGAAGATCGGCATCGACCAGGGCGCCGTGCAGTTCGCGATGCGCGTTGTTGATCTCGAAGCGGCGGCAGAGTGCGTCGAGGCTCGCCTGCGCGCCAGGGAATTTCCGTCGCGCCATCGCGAGCGTGTCGATCGCCCGTTCCATCGGCATCGGCGGGTGTCCGAGGCGGGTTAGTTCGGCGTTCAGAAACGCCATGTCGAACTTGGCATTGTGGATCACGAAGGTCGCGTCTCCCGCGAACTCGAGGAACCCGTCGGCGATCCCGGCGAAATTCGGGAAGTCGGCGAGAAACTCGGTGGATAGTCCGTGTACCTCGAAAGCGCCCTGCTCCACTTCGCGCTCGGGATTGATATAGACGTGATACGTCTCGCCGGTCGGCACATGGTTGACCAGCTCTATGGCGCCGATCTCGATCACCCTGTGGCCCTGCTTCGGATCGATGCCGGTGGTCTCCGTGTCGAGCACAAGCTCACGCATGTCGCACTCCCAGTCGGTGCAGTGTTTTCTTTATGGTCCGCATCGTGACCGCCCGCCCGAGCCCCGTCGCCAGGACGCAATCCGCCCGGCGTCGCTTTTCCCGGTCGGGCATCTGTTTCTTCAGGATAGAAGAGAGCCGGGATTCTGTCATGCCGGAGCGGGCGAGAACGCGCTGCCGCTGCACGAATGCCGGCGCCGAGACGACGAACACGAAATCGCAGACCGTCTCGCCGCCGGTCTCGAACAGAAGGGGGACGTCAAGCACCGCCGCGCGGCGCCGTGCCCGGCGCTGGTGTGCGAGAAACCGGTCTCGCTCGCGCCGCACCAGCGGATGGACGATTGCCTCCAGATCCGTCAGCGCCGCCGCGTCGCCGAAGACGAGCTTTCCGAGGATCTCCCGGTTCACGGCACCTTCGGCCACCGCTTCCGGAAAACGCAGGCCGATCGGTGCCACCGCGGCACCGCCCGCACGGAACAGCCTGTGAACCGCCGCATCCGCATCGTGCACCGGCAGGCCGAGACGGCGGAACATCGCCGCCGCGGTGCTCTTGCCCATTCCGATGGATCCGGTCAGTCCGAGCACCAGCATCGTCTCAGACCCGGAGCGCGCCGTGGGTTCGCATGAAATCGAGCAACGGCAGCAGCGGCAGACCGAGCACGGTGAAAAAATCGCCCTCGACCGACGTGAAGAGCTGCGCGCCGACGGATTCCAGCTGATAGGCGCCGACCGAGTCGAGCGCACGGTCACCGATCGTATCGAGATAGGCTTCGATGAAATCGTCCGAGAGCGGACGGACCAGCAGGCTCGCCGTCGCGACATGATGCCATATCCGGGTTCCGCCGGCGGAGACAACGACGGCACTGATCAGGGAGTGCCGCTTGCCGGAGAGCTTGCGCAGATGCGCCGCCGCCCCGGCGCGCGCCTCCGGCTTGTCGAACCATTCCCCCTCGAGATCGAGCATCTGATCCGCGCCGATAACCAGTGCCTCGGGATGTGCGCGGGAGACCGTGTTCGCCTTCATTTCGGCGAGAAAGGTGGCAACTTCCGCAGCGCTTGCACCTTCGGCCCGGAGACTGCGTTTGAATTCGGATTCATCGACAGCCGGCTTGTGGATCTCGATCCGCAGGCCTGCCGCACACAGCATGTCTGCACGGGTCCGGCTACCGGAAGCCAGCACCACCGGCTTCTCGCCAGAGCCGGCGAGGGGCGAGGTATCGAGATCGATGGTGGACATCAGGCCTCCAGACCATGGAATTTCGCATATTTCTGTAGCACGGCGGCTGCGGTCTCCTCGATCGAACGGCGGGTCACGTCGATCACCGGCCAGCCGGCCTTGGTAAAGGTCTTGCGCGCGTCGACCACCTCTTCGCGGACTTTCTCCGGATCAACATAATCGGTCTCGTTGCTATGCTGGAGCATCAGCATCCGGTTGCGGCGGACCTGGGTGAGCCGGTTCGGATCGTTGGTCAGGGCGACAACGAAGGGCCGCTTCAGCGCGAAGAGCTCTTTCGGCAGCGGCACCCCCGGAACGACAGGAATATTGGCGGTCGCGTAACCGCGGTTGGCAAGATAGAGCGAGGTCGGTGTCTTCGAGGTCCGCGATACGCCCACGATCACGATGTCGGCGTCCTCGAGATCGTGGATCATCTGCCCGTCGTCGTGAGCCAGAGTGTAGTCCATTGCCCGAATGCGGTTGAAATAGGCCGCGTCGAGCTCATGCTGTCGGCCAGGCCGGCCATGGCTTTCCTGTCCGAGGAAATCGCCGAGCGCGTTCACCACGGTATCGAGGACGGAGATGCAGGGCACGCGGCGCTGCTGGCAGCCGATCTCGAGTTGCTCGCGAAGCTCCGGATTGACCAGCGTGAACAGAACCGGGCCGGGATAGACACTGACGGCGGCCAGAACCTTTTCGATATGGCCGGCCGTGCGCACCAGGGACCAGACGTGCTCGCGGGCGCGAACGCCCTCAAACTGCACCAGACAGGCGCGGGCCACCTGATGGTTCGTCTCGCCGGTCGCGTCGGAGACCAGGTGAAGATGGATATCCGTGTCGGTCACCGTTCACACCTTGCTGGGGATAAACCTGTAGGACTTGTTTACAGAATGCGGATTCCGTTCAGAAAGAAAAAGTGTCCTCATGATGCATGGTGCCGGCGCCGACTTGTCCTGCGGGGGATAAAGTTATTCCGCTGTCTGGTTAGCGGGAGCAACTTGTCCGGCAGGCAAGATATCCCCGCTATCCCCAGGACTGAGATCGCCGGACGCGCAGCGGGTTGCGACATTTTTGCAGGCTCTTATCCCTGAATTGGGCCTGTAGGCTCTTGCCCGAACCGTTCTGTGGATCACTTGTGTCAAAACGCTAATCCACAGGACTCACAGCGCCACTACAATCACTTCCTACTTATTTCTAATAAGATTCTTTGTTAGTGAGTGCGCGCATTGACGAAACGAACAGGCGATCCATGACCGAAAAACCCATCCTGAAGGCGCTGGCTGGCCAGGTGTCAGAGATTCCCCCGATCTGGCTCATGCGACAGGCAGGAAGGTATCTGCCGGAATATCGCGAGATTCGTCAGAAGGCGGGATCCTTCGTCGATCTGTGCCTCAATCCGGAACTCGCAGCGGAGGTGACCCTGCAGCCGATCAGGCGTTTCGGAATGGACGGCGCCATTCTGTTCTCCGATATCCTGATCGTACCCTATGGCCTCGGTCAGCCGCTGAAGTTCGTCGAGGGCCGCGGGCCGGTGCTCGAGCCGGTGCGCGACCGTGCCGCGCTTTCGCGACTCGATCCGGCGGCCCTCTCCGGGCGTGTGGGCAATGTCTACGAGACCGTGTCGCGGGTCCGCGAGGCATTGCCGGCGGAGACCACGCTCATCGGTTTCTCGGGCAGTCCCTGGACGGTCATCACCTACATGGTCGAAGGTGGCAGCAGCAAGGACTACGCCGCGACCAAGCAATGGGCCTATGGCGATCCGGAGGGCTTCCAGGCGCTGATCGATATGGTTGTCGAGGGCACCATCACCTATCTGCTTGGCCAGGCGGCGGCCGGAGCGGAGGTCCTCAAGCTTTTCGATTCCTGGGCCGGCGTGCTCTCGCCACGTCTTTTCCGCGTGGCCGTCATCGAACCGACAAGGAGGATCGTCGGGGCCGTGAAAGCGGCCCATCCGGAGCTTCCTGTGATCGGTTTCCCGAGGGCGGCCGGGGCCAACTACCTCGACTACATCGCGGAGACCGGGGTGGACGCGGTGGCAGTGGACACGGCCATGCCGATCCGCTGGGCGGTCGACAACATCCAGGGCAGGATGCCGATTCAGGGCAATCTCGATCCGATCGCGCTGCTTTCCGGCGGGAAGGGCCTCGAGGAGGAAGTGAAGAGCATCCTCGACGCGGCTGCTTCCGGACCGTTCATTTTCAATCTCGGGCACGGCATCCTGCCGACCACGCCGATCGCGCATGTCGAACAGCTTCTGCGGCAGGTCCGCGGAAAATAGACCGGACCGGCCGGTGAGGAGGACGCGATGAGTTACGAATGGGTCAAGGCATTCCACGTCATGAGCATGGTCGCCTGGATGGCCGGGATGTTCTATCTGCCGCGGCTCTTCGTCTACCACGCCGATGCGGAACCGGGCTCGGAACTCTCCGAGACCCTGAAGATCATGGAGCGGCGCCTGCTGCGCGCGATCATCAATCCGGCGATGATCGCGACCTTCGTCTTCGGCATCTGGATGCTGGTCCTGATCCCGGAATTCCTGTCGGACGGCTGGTTCCACGTCAAACTGGCCTGTCTCGTCCTCATGACGGGATTCCATGGCTATATGGCCCGTTGGCGGCGAGAATTCGCGGCGGATGCCAATAAACGCAGCGCCCGCTTTTACCGAATTGCGAACGAGGTTCCAACGGTCCTGCTGATCATCATCGTCATCATGGTGATCGTGAAACCGTTTTCCTGATGTTTTCCATTATTATCAAATATTGTTGTTTGACACTCGGCGCCGAACTACTGTAATTGACATCAATCGCCGACCGCCGTGGGGCATGGCGTCAGGTCTTTCCCGCACAGAACGAATCATAACAGTCAGCTGAAAAAAGCGACATTTGTGCGGCCTGCTCAACCGGCCGACCTTCCAAAATATTCGTTTTACCTTGTCATCGACAGGACGATGCATCTTCAAGAGCTAAAAGCAAAAACACCCCAAGATCTTCTTGCCTATGCGGAAGAATTGGAGATTGAGAACGCAAGTGTTCTGCGCAAGCAGGACATGATGTTTGCCATTCTCAAACAGTTAGCGGACAATGATCTTCCGATCTATGGCACTGGCGTTCTTGAGACGTTGCCGGATGGGTTTGGTTTTCTCCGCTCACCCGAATCGAATTACTTGCCGGGACCGGACGATATCTACATCTCTCCCAGCCAGGTGCGGCGCTTCGGATTGCGCACCGGCGATACGGTAGAGGGACAGATCCGGGCACCGAAAGACGGCGAGCGGTACTTCGCGCTGCTCAAGGTCAACAAGATCAATTTCGAGGATCCGGAAGCGGTCCGCCATCGGATCAATTTCGACAACCTTACCCCGCTCTACCCGGAACAAAGGCTCAATCTTGAGCTCGAGAAGGCGGAGAACAAGCAACAGGACGTGACCACGCGGGTCATCGACCTGATCTCGCCGCTCGGAATGGGTCAGCGCGGTCTGATCGTGGCACCGCCCAGGACCGGCAAGACGGTCATGCTGCAGAACATCGCCCATGCGATCGCCGAGAACCACCCGGACGCCTATCTCCTCGTGCTTCTGATCGACGAGCGCCCCGAGGAAGTGACCGACATGGACCGCTCGGTGAAGGGGGAGGTCATCAGTTCCACCTTCGACGAGCCGGCCGCGCGGCACGTCCAGGTCGCCGAAATGGTGATCGAGAAGGCAAAGCGCCTGGTCGAGCACAAGCGCGATGTGGTGATCCTTCTGGACTCCATCACCCGTCTCGCGCGTGCCTACAACACCGTCGTGCCGTCTTCCGGCAAGGTGTTGACCGGTGGCGTGGACGCGAACGCGCTGCAGCGCCCGAAACGTTTCTTCGGCGCGGCGCGGAACATCGAGGAGGGTGGCTCGCTGACCATCATCGCGACCGCTCTGATCGACACCGGCTCGCGGATGGATGAAGTCATCTTCGAAGAGTTCAAGGGTACCGGCAACTCCGAGATCATCCTCGACCGCAAGCTGGCCGACAAGCGGACCTTCCCGGCCATCGACATCACCCGGTCGGGTACCCGCAAGGAAGAGCTCCTGGTGGACCGCCCGACCCTCAACAAGATGTGGGTCCTGCGCCGCATCCTGACGCAGATGGGGACGGTCGATGCGATGGAGTTCCTGCTCGACAAGCTGAAGGTCTCGAAGAACAACCAGGATTTCTTCGACTCGATGAATTCCTGATCCCGGATCTTGGGACGACGGAAGAGGGCGGAGCCGATGGCTCCGCCCTCTTCATTTCGACTGATCGCCGGTCGCGTGGATCAGTCTCTGGCGCGGTATTCCTCGGGCATCACGAACACTTCGTCCGCCCGTCCGTAGCCGCCGTCCGGCACCTCCTCGATCAGCACCATGGTGCTCGGCCGGACGTCTTCTCCGAAATAGCCGACCATGAGGTTCGTGGTCTTGTGAACGAGGTCTGCTTTCTGGGTCGTCGAAAGTGCGGCCTGCGGCAGCTTGAAGTTTGCGAATGGCATTGATTTCTCCTTTTCTCTTGCTGTGTTTGATTACACGACACCGCCATTGACGCGGATCGTCTGGCCATTGACCCACCTGCCGTCGGGTCCTGCGAGGAAGGCGACGGCGGCGGAGACGTCTCCGGCTTGTCCGAGACGGCCGAGCGGGATCGACCGGGTGATGGCCGCGATCAGATTCTCCGGCTTGCCCTTGAGGAAGAATTCGGTTTCGACCGGCCCGGGCGCGATGGCGTTTACCGTGATCCCGCGCTGCCCGAGTTCCTTCGCTAGGACATTGGTCATCGCCTCGATCGCGGCCTTCGTTGCGGCGTAGAGGCCATAGCTGGGCTGATAGAGGCCGACCACGCTGGAGGAGAGACTGATGATCCGTCCGCCGTCCCTCAGTCGCTTTGCCCCGGCCCGCATGCCGCGGAAGGTTCCGGCGAGGTTGACGGACAGGTGGATATCAAGGTCGCTGTCCGTCGCGTCCGCAAGGGGTGCGAGCCGCATCGTCCCGGCATTGTTGACCAGGATGTCGACCGGCCCGACGGTGGCTTTTGCCATGTCGAACAGGGAGTCTATAGCGCCTGGCGCTGCGATATCCGCCCTTGCTGCGAAGGCCGTGCCGCCGTCTTCCTCGATCTCCTCGACCACGAGCTGGGCGGCTGCGTCATCCTGCACATAGTTCAGCAGCACGGCGCAGCCTTCCCCGGCCAGCCGCCGTGCAATGGCGGCGCCGATTCCCCTGCTGCCGCCGGTCACGATCGCTGTCTTGTCCTTCAGGTTCATCTCTTGCTCCCGGTTGGTATGGAGCAGAGGTAAGCAGACCATTGAGATAGGATAATCAGGCTATTTTCGGCAAGTTAATTCGGGTATAACGAACAAATTATGGATCGCCTCGATGCAATGCGCCTCTTTGTCCGGGTTGTCGAGCTGCGCAGCTTCACCGCCGCCGCGGCCGACCGGGGCGTCCCGCGATCGACGGCGACGGAGGCGATCCGGCGGCTGGAGGAAACGCTGGGCAGCCGACTGCTCGACCGCACGACCCGGCATGTCGCGCCGACGCCCGACGGTGGGGCCTACTACCAGCGCTGTATTGAGATCCTTGCGGATGTCGACGAGGCCGAGGGCGCGTTGCGTGGGAGCGAGCCTGCGGGCCGGCTGCGCGTGGACGTGCACGGCGTTCTTACCCGGACCTTTCTGCTCCCGCGTCTCCCGGAGCTCCTGGATCTGTATCCGCGCCTGTCGCTGCAGATCGGACAGGGTGATCGGCTGGTCGATCTACTGCGCGAGGGCGTGGATTGCGTCATCCGGGCCGGCGAGCCGGACGAGAGCGGCATGATCATGCGGCGCCTGGCAGCACTTCCGGAGATCATCTGTGCGGCGCCGGCCTATCTCGCGCGCCATGGCGTGCCGCAGACGCCGGATGATCTCGAGGGCCACGAGATGGTCGGGTTCGTCTCCTCGCGGACCGGCGGTGTCCTGCCGCTGGAAGTGCGATCGGCAGGCCGGTCGCGCGAGATCACTCTGCCCGCCCGGCTGACGGCCAACGACGCGGAGACCGTGCATCATCTGGCGCGGCTCGGTTATGGTCTGGTGCAGGCGCCGCGATACCGGTTCCGCGAGGATCTGGCACGCGGCCGCATGGTCGAGATCCTGCCGGATTTCGCGCCGGAGCCGATGCCGCTGGTCGCGCTCTATCCGCAGAACCGTCAGCTCTCGCCGCGGGTGCGGGTGTTTCTCGACTGGGCTGCCGGCGTGTTCCGGGATGCGGATTTCTAGCGCAAGCAGAAGGGGCGTCCCCGATGATTTCGGCGGACGCCCCCAAAAGTGCGGTGTCGATACAGGACGTTACGGCAGCAGAATGGTCGATCCCGTGGTCTTGCGGGCTTCGAGCGCCTCGTGGGCCGCGCGGGCCTCGGAAAGCGGGAAGGTCTGGTCGATATGGATCTTCACCGCGCCCGACTTGACCGCGTTGAACAGGTCTCCGGCAGTGGCCCGGAGGTCTTCGGCCGTCGCGATGTAGTTGAACAGCGTCGGCCGGGTAAAGAAGAGCGAGCCCTTTTGTGCGAAGATCCCGAGATTGACCGGCGGGATCGGCCCCGCCGCCTGGCCGAAGCTGACCATCAGGCCGCGCGGCCGCAGACAGTCGAGTGACTTCTCGAAGGTGGTGGCGCCGATCGAGTCGTAGACCACCGGCAGCATCTTGCCGTCGGTGATCTGCTTTACCCTCTCGACGAAGTCCTCCTCGTTGTAGAGCACCGGATGATGGCAGCCGTTGGCCTTGGCGATCTCGGCCTTTTCCTTGCTGCCGACGGTGCCGATCACGGTGGCGCCGAGGGAACTGGCCCACTGGCAGACGATCTGGCCGACACCGCCGGCGGCGGCATGGATCAGGATCGTGTCACCCTTCGAAACCTTGTAGATCTGCCGGATCAGGTACTGCGCCGTCATGCCCTTCAGCATCATTGCGGCGGCGGTCCTGTCGTCGACGCCGTCCGGGATCTTCACCACGCGGTCGGCGGCGATGTTTCGGGCCTCGGCATAGGAGCCCGGCGGTGGGGAGGCATAGGCCACCCGGTCGCCTTCCTTCAGGTCGGTGACGCCGCTGCCGACGGCGGCGACCACGCCGGCGCCTTCCATGCCGATATTGGAGGGCAGGGGCAGGGGATAGAGGCCGCTGCGGTGGTAGGTGTCGATGAAGTTGAGCCCGATTGCGGTGTGCTTGACCTGGATCTCACCCGCGCCCGGTGCCGCGAGGTCCACTTCGGTCATCTCGAGGACTTCGGGTCCGCCAGCTGTCTTGAACTGAATAGCCTTGACCATATTGGTGTTTCCCTTGTGAGCCGTTGTTATCCGAGATTGGCCTTGAAGAAGTCCGACGTCCGGCTATTGGCCAGTTTCGCCGCCGCCTCGTCGTAATGGGCGCCGCCCTGTCGCGCGAAGGCGTGATCCTGGCCTTCATAGACATGCAGCGTGACCAGCGGATTGCCGGAAAGCCCGGCCTTGATCTTTTCCTGCGCCTCTTTCGGCACGAAGCCGTCCTCGGAGGCGATATGAGATAGGTAAGGCTTTGAAATACCGGACGATTCACCGAGTAGCTCGTCCAAGCCGACACCGTAGTAGGAGACATTGCAATCCGCGTCGGAACGGGTTGCCATCAGGTAGGCGAGCTTGCCCCCGAGACAATAGCCGACCGATCCCGCCTTGCCGGTGCAGCCGTTCATTCCCTTCAGGTGGGCGAGCGTCGCCTTCAGGTCCTCGACGCCCCTGTCGACGTCGAAGGCGTTGAACAACGCGAAGGCCTTGTCCCATTCAGCCTGGCTCTGGTCGGTGATGTCGATGCCCGGCTCGATGCGCCAGAAGATATCCGGGCAGAGCACGTGGTAGCCTTCCGCGGCGTAGGCATCGGCCTGGTCGCGCATGACCTTGTTCACGCCGAAGATTTCCTGGATCAGGACGATCCCGGGCGCGTCGCCCCCGCCCGGAGGCGCGGCGTGATAGGCCTGGAAGCTGCCGCCATCTGCGGCCTTGACGGTTACATAGGACATGGGTCTCCCTCCCTTGGGATGCAGCCGGATGGCCAGAGACTAGGCGCGGGCGCCGCGGCCTGTCCACGGTCCCGGTGGAACGAGTGTTCTTCAGAACAGGGAGAGTTGATCGGACTCGTGATCGAGCAGCCGCTGCTTGGTGGCGATCCCGCCATCGCCCGAGAATCCGGTGAGCCTGCCGTCGCTGCCGACCACCCGGTGGCAGGGAATGATGAGCGGGATCGGATTGGCGCCGCAGGCGCCGCCGACCGCCCGAGCGACGCCGCCGACCCGTTCTGCGATATCGCCGTAGGTCAGGAGCTTTCCGAACGGGATCTCCTTCATCGTATCCCAGACGGACCGCTCGAAGGCGGACCCGCGGTCATATGCCAGCGGCAGGTCGAAGCGATTCAGATTCTTGCCGAAATAGGCACGGACCTGGCGCTCCGCCTCCAGCAGCACGGGGCTCGTCTCGGATCCGCAACGGACTGGGGATGTTTCACGTGAAACCCATGTGAGACGGGTGATTGCCCCGTTCTCCTCGGTCAGGTGAATGCGGCCGATCGGGCTGTCAAAACTGTGCTGAAGACGTGCGTTCATCGCCGCGCCTCGAGAATTTCCCGGAACCGGGTCGCATCGGTTTCCGGGGGCGAGCAGGTTTGCTCGACGCAAAGATAGGCCGCGGGGCGTCCCTCGACCGGTCCCTTGCCGCGGGCAGGGTGCCCCTCGGGAAGGGAGTCCTCGCCCGAGAGAATATCGAGCACCGAGAGCGCCCGTCCGGCGGTACGCGCGGTTTGGACGAGTGCCTGGCAGTCCTTGTCCGACGGATCGCCGGCGACGACGATCTGCCGTCCGTGCCGGAGCCATTCGACCCCGTTGAGCAGACCGGGGAAACCGATCGGCTGTTGCTGGAAGGAACCCGCGAAGGCACGGGTAATGGCTTCCGCCCGCAAGGCATAGGTCGCATCCCCGGTCTTCAGCCAGAGCCTTGCCAGAATCTCCATCATCGTGCTGTTGCCGGCCGGCGTGACATTGTCGATCGCCGTCTTGGTCCGGATCATCAGGTCGTGCTGGTCGTCGGCGGTGAAGAAATAGGCACCGTCTTTTGGGTCGAGGAAATGCTCCTCGAGAAGGGCGGCCCAGGCGATCGCCCGGTCGAGGTAGGCCCGGTCGCCGGTGGCGGTCTCGAGGGAGAGGGCGGCGAGGCTCATATTGGCATAGTCGTCGAGCGTCGCGGCATGCTTGGCCTGTCCGTCGCGCCAGGAATGCAGGAGCCGGCCGTCCGCTTCCATGTGGGAGGTGATGAAGGCGAAGGCGCTCTCCGCCCGTTCCAGCCATTCCGGCTCCCCGAAGAGACTGGCTGCGTCCGCGAGTGCGGCGATGGTCAGCCCGTTCCAGTCCGCCAGCACCTTGTCGTCCCAGCCGGGCCGGACCCGGTTCTCGCGGACTTTCAGGAGATGCGCCCGTGCAGCCTCGAGTTTCTCCTCGGTTCCGGCGTCGAACGGCCCCTTGCGGTGGCTGCGGTTGAGGATCGTGGCGCCCTCCCAGTTCCCGCCGGGCTTTACGTCGTAGTGGGCTGCGAAGAGCGCGGCATCGAAGCCGGCATCCTCTAACTCCCGTTCGATCTCTGCCGCGCCCCAGACATAGAATTTCCCCTCCACGCCCTCGCTGTCGGCATCGAGGGACGAGGCGAAGCCGCCGCCTTCGGAGACCATCTCCCGGAACAGCCAGCCGATCGTCTCGCGGATACGCTGCTCGTAGAGCAGGTTCGGCTCCTGGCGCTGCATCTCGGTCATCAGCGCGAGCAGCTGGGCATTGTCGTAGAGCATCTTCTCGAAATGGGGCACGAGCCACTCGGCATCGGTCGAATAGCGCGCGAAACCGCCGCCGAGATGGTCGTAGATCCCGCCCTCGCACATGGCGGTCATGGTCGTGCGGACAGCCTGCAGTATCTGCCCGTCGCCGGTCCGCTGGCCGGTCCGCCAGAGGAATTTCAGGATCGTCGGCTGGGGAAACTTCGGCGCTCCGCCGATGCCGCCGAGAACCGGGTCGTGCTCCGCCAGAAACCGCCGGGCGACCTCGGGTGCGGCCTCCAGAGGGACCGCGTCGCCGGGATTGCTGGCGAACACTGCGTCGAGACGCTTGGAAATGGCGGTCACGTTGCCCGCGACACGACCGGGTTCCTCGCGATAGACGCCGGCGACCTGCCGCAACACATCGCGGAAGGAGGGACGGCCGTAGCGCGGCTCCGGCGGGAAATAGGTGCCGCCCCAGAACGGCGCGCCCTCCGGCGTCAGGAACATGGTCAGCGGCCAGCCGCCATGCTGGCCGGTGATGGCCAGCGCGGTCTGGTAGATCATGTCGAGATCGGGCCGTTCCTCGCGATCCACCTTGACGTTGACGAAGAGCTCGTTCATCACCGCCGCCGTGTCCGGATCCTCGAAGCTTTCGTGGGCCATGACATGGCACCAGTGGCAGGCGGCGTAGCCGACCGAGAGCAGGATCGGCTTGTCGGCGGCGCGGGCGGCGGCGATGGTGTCCTCGGACCAGGTCTGCCAGTGCACCGGATTGTCCTTGTGCTGCAGCAGATAGGGGCTGGTTTCCTTGTCGAGCTCGTTGCGCATGGGGCAGGGTCCGGTCCGGAATGATTGATTGTGTCCTCGCCCCAAGGTGAGGGCTCGGGCGCCCGAGGTCCAGCGCTGCGAACGGCAAGGGAGTCCGCCGACTCATGAACGCATCGCCTGACGATACGATCTACGCGCTTGCCTCCGCGGCGGGCCGGGCCGGTGTTGCTGTCTTCCGGGTCTCCGGCCCCGGCGCCTTCGAAGGACTGCAGCGCCTGACCGGCCTGGTCGGGATCGAGCCCCGCTATGCGGTGCGGGCGACGGTGAGGGATGGGGAGGAGGTCGTCGATGACGGTCTCGTGCTGGCCTTTGCCGCGCCGGCCAGCTTTACCGGCGAGGACATCGTCGAGTATCAGCTCCATGGCGGCCGGGCGGTCGAGGCCGCGATGCTCCGGGTTCTCGGAAAACAGCCTGGATATCGCATCGCGGAGCCCGGGGAATTCTCCCGCCGCGCGGTTCTCAACGGAAAGATGGATCTGACCGCGGCCGAAGGCATCGCCGATCTCGTCGATGCGGAAACCGATGCGCAGCGCGTCCAGGCCAGGCGGCAGAGCCGCGGCGCGCTCGGCGCGCTCTACGCGGACTGGCGGACGCAGATCATCCGGATCCTCGCCTATATCGAGGCACTGGTGGATTTCCCCGACGAGGATCTGCCGGAGGAGGTCTGGCGGCAGATCCGTGGCCAGATGGAAGCGCTCGAGGCCGGTATAGCGGCCCATCTTGACGATGGTGGGCGTGGGGAACGCCTCCGGGACGGACTCCGTATGGCCATTGTCGGTCCCCCTAATGCCGGGAAGTCGTCCCTCCTGAACTGGCTTGCCAGAAGGGATGCGGCGATAGTGTCGGATGTAGCGGGTACGACTCGGGACGTGATCGAGATTCATCTGGACATAGGAGGATTCCCCATACTGGTAGCGGATACGGCCGGGCTCCGGGAAAGTACGGATTCGGTCGAGACCGAGGGGATTCGACGGGCCACGGCCTGGGCGGAGAGCGCGGATCTGGTGCTCGATCTCCAGGACGGGGCCGGGGAGTCCGCGCCATTGAAGGGTGGCGGTGATCAGGAGCGCATATTTCTTTCGACGAAAGTGGATCGTCTGTCCGACGCGGCCCGGGCAGGGCTTTCCGGGGAAAGGATGGCAATATCCGTGAGAACCGGGGAAGGGACGGATGCTTTGCTCTCCCGGATCGGTTCTGTTGCCGCGGACCTGATGGATGTGGGCGAGGCGCCGGCCCTGACGCGGGCGCGGCATCGCGCGGGGCTTGCGGAGTGCCTGGGACATTTGCGTCGGGCCGGGACCCTCGCGTCCTTCGAGGCGGGCGAGGAGGAGGTCGAATATGGCCTGGTGGCCGAGGATCTCCGCCTCGCCGCGCGGGCGCTCGGGCGTGTGACCGGGGCCGTCGATATTGAGGAGATACTGGATCTTGTGTTTTCAGAGTTTTGCATCGGCAAATGAGTGATGCCGTTTCACGTGAAACATGCAGGGCCGGTATCGCGAATGAAGCATTGCGTTTTCCCGGGCGGAACCTCATTTTGTGCCGCATAGGGAGCCATGCGATCCGGAGACGGGATCTATGTATGACGTGATTGTCGTGGGCGGCGGCCATGCCGGATGTGAAGCGGCCGCTGCGGCGGCCCGGATGGGCGCCCGCACGCTTCTGGCCACCCACAAGATAGAGACCATCGGCGAAATGTCCTGCAACCCGGCCATCGGTGGCCTGGGCAAAGGCCATCTCGTGCGCGAGGTCGACGCGCTGGACGGCATCATGGGCCGCGCTATCGATCGCGCCGGCATCCAGTTCCGCATGCTGAACCGGAGCAAGGGCCCGGCCGTGCGCGGTCCACGGGCCCAGGCGGACCGGGCGCTGTACCGGAAGGCAATCCGGGAGCTTCTCGCGGAAGAAGACAATCTCAGCATCGAGGCGGCGTCCGTCGAGGATCTGCTGCTGGGCGAGGGCAATGCGATCGCCGGGATCGTGGTCGAGGGCGGGCGCGAGATTCGCGCCGGTGCGGTGGTGCTCACCACGGGAACTTTCCTGCGGGGAGAGATTCACCTGGGCGAGGAGCGCCGGCCGGCCGGCCGGGTCGGCGATGCACCCGCGGTTGCACTTGCCGAAACCCTCGCACGCTTCGAATTCCGTCTCGGGCGGCTCAAGACCGGCACGCCGGCCCGCCTCGACGGAACGACGATCGACTGGTCGGGGTTGCTGGAGCAGAAGGCGGACGATCCGCCGGAACCCTTCTCCTACCTGACGGACCGGGTCGAGGTACCGCAGATCAGCTGCTTCATCACCCATACGAATGAGCGCACACACCAGCTCATCCGTGACAACCTGCACCGTTCGGCGATGTATGGCGGGCGGATCGAAGGGGTGGGGCCGCGCTATTGCCCTTCCATCGAGGACAAGGTGGTCCGTTTCGAGGACCGTTCCCAGCATCAGATCTTTCTCGAGCCCGAAGGGCTGGACGATCCGACGGTCTATCCGAACGGAATCTCAACCTCGCTTCCGGCCGATGTGCAGCTCGAGATGTTCAAGACCATCGCGGGACTGGAGAATGCGCGGATCATCCGCCCGGGCTACGCGATCGAATACGATTACGTGGATCCGCGGGAGCTTTCGCACACGCTGGAGACAAAACGGGTGCCGGGCCTCTATTTCGCCGGGCAGATCAATGGAACTACGGGCTACGAGGAAGCGGCGGCGCAAGGCCTGATGGCCGGAATCAATGCGGCGCTGAAGACCGGCGGGAACGAGAAGCGTTTCGTGCTCGACCGGGCCGACGCCTATATCGGCGTGCTGATCGACGACCTGGTGACCAAAGGCGTGAGCGAGCCCTATCGCATGTTGACCTCGCGGGCCGAGTACCGCCTGCGGCTGCGCGCCGACAATGCGGATCAGCGTCTGACCGTGAAGGGCGTGGAGGTCGGCTGCGTCGGTGACCAGCGCGCGGCGCGTTTCATGGAGAAACTTGCCGCGGTCGAGCAGGGACGGGCGCTTGCCCGGAAGCTCGGCGGTACGCCGAGCGCATTGCAGAAGGCCGGGATCAAGGTCAACCAGGACGGGGTCTGGCGCAGCGCGTTCGACATTCTCGGCTATCGCACCGTGGGCTGGGATGGTCTTGTGGCGCTCTGGCCCGAACTCGGCGCCCTGGAGCCGCCTGTGGCGGAGCAGGTGCAGATAGATGCGCAATATGCCGGCTATATCGAACGTCAGGAGAGCGACGTCGCGGCGTACCGCCGCGATGAGGCGCTGGAGATCCCCGAGACGCTGGACTATGCCACCATCCCCGGCCTTTCCAACGAGGTGCGGGAGAAGCTGACCCGGGTTGCGCCGCGCACGATCGGTCAGGCGGCCCGGATCGACGGAGTCACGCCGGCCGCAGTGATCCTGCTGCTGCGTCATGTGCGCCGCATTCGCAAGGATGCAGCGTGAGCCCTGAGGATTTCGCCGCCCGGATGGGCGTTTCACGTGAAACGCTGGAGCGCCTGAAGATCTATGCGGGGATGGTGGAGCGCTATCAGCGCGCCATAAACCTCGTCTCAAAGAACACGCTGCCGGACATATGGCTGCGTCATTTCCTCGATTCCGCCCAGATCTTCCCGGAACTGCCGCCCGGTCATCGCCGTCTGCTCGATATCGGCAGCGGCGCCGGCTTCCCGGGGCTCGTGCTGGCGATCATGGGGGCGCGCGAGGTGCATCTTTGTGAATCGGATCAGCGCAAAGCCGTCTTCCTGCGGGAAACGGCGCGTGCCTGCGGCGCCAAAGTCACGGTTCACACTAGTAGGGTAGAATCGGTCAGCCCACTAGATGTTGATATAGTGACCGCGAGGGCGCTCGCGTCCGTCGATGTATTACTTGACTACTCCATGCCGCATCTCAGGGATGACGGTCTTTGCCTCTTTCTTAAGGGTAGGGCGGTCGAGAAGGAATTGACTACCGCTCGCGAAAGGTGGAATATGGCGGAAACCCTCACCCCGAGCTGGTCGGACCCCGAGGGATGTCTCTTGCGCTTGGAGGACATATCATATGTCGGAAGCCATGATGCTTAGGGGTGATGCCGCCGTAGCGCCCCGGATTCTGGCCGTTGTGAACCAGAAAGGCGGGGTCGGCAAGACCACCACCACCATCAACCTCGCCACGGCGCTCGCCGCCTGTCAGAAAAAGGTGCTGGTGATCGATCTCGATCCCCAGGGCAATGCGAGCACGGGGCTTGGCGTACCGCGCATGAACCGGGACGAGGATTCCTATTCGGTGCTGATCGGCGCGTCCGCCATCGCCGATGCCACCCTTGAAACCGAGGTGCCCCGGCTTTCCATCGTGCCCTCCTCGCAGGACCTGTCCGGCGCGGAGATCGAGCTGGTGACGATCGAGGACCGGGAGTTCCGGCTGCGCGAGGCGCTGGTTCGGCACATGGCGCCGGGGACGAACACCTATGACTATATCCTGATCGACTGTCCGCCCTCGCTCGGGCTGCTGACGCTGAACGCGCTGGTGGCGGCGGACGCGGTGCTGGTGCCGCTGCAATGCGAGTTCTACGCGCTGGAGGGGCTGAGCCAGCTGATGCGGACGGTGGAGCGCGTGCGCACCGCCTTCAATCCGGATCTGGAAATCCAGGGTGTGGTGCTGACCATGTTCGACCGCCGCAACAATCTCTCGATCGCGGTGGCCGAGGATGTGCGCGAACATTTTGGCGACAAGGTCTACCGCACCGTGATCCCGCGCAACGTCCGGGTCTCCGAGGCGCCCTCGCACGGGCTGCCCGTCATCGTCTATGATATGCGCTGCTCCGGCTCGCAGGCCTATATCCACCTGGCAAGCGAAGTCATGAAGCGCGAAAGGAGCGTTGCCGCGTGAGCATGGAAAACGGCAGCGCCGGCGCCAAGAACCGGCGGCTCGGCCGCGGACTCGCCTCGCTGCTGGGAGAGGGCGAGACCGAAAGCGGCTCCACCGACCGGCTGCAGCAGAGCCGGTCCGTTCCGATCGAGAAGGTCCATCCTGGCCGTTTCCAGCCGCGCCGGATCTTCGATGCGGAGGAGCTTGACGCGCTGGCGGACAGCATCCGCGAGAAGGGCGTCATACAGCCGATCCTGCTGCGTCGCGATCCGGACCAGGCCGATACCTTCGAGATCATCGCCGGCGAGCGCCGCTGGCGCGCGGCCCAACGGGCCCAGCTGCATGAGATCCCGGCGCACATTCGCGAGTTCGACGACCGCGAGGCGCTCGAGATCGCGATCATCGAGAACGTTCAGCGCGAGGATCTCAATCCTCTGGAAGAGGCCGAGGGATATCATCGCCTCGTCGAGGAGCACGGCCACTCGCAGCAGGAGGTCGCGCGGGCGGTCGGCAAGAGCCGCAGCCATGTCGCCAACACCATGCGCCTGCTGGCGCTACCGTCGGAAGTGCGGGGCTATCTCGATGCCGGCGAGATCAGCGCCGGACACGCGCGCGCCCTCTTGACGGCGGAAAACGCGGCCGCGCTGGTGGCCGAGGTAGTACGCCGAAAGCTCAATGTCCGCGAGACCGAGCGGCTGGTGCAGAAGGAAAAGCAGCCGTCCTCGACTTCGTCCAGGCAGCCGCGCCGCAAGCCGGCGGTGGAGAAGGATGCGGATACCAGGGCGCTTGAACAGGATCTCTCCCAGAAGCTCGGGATGCATGTCGAGATCGCCGCCGGCGTGGACGGCCGGTCCGGCGCGCTGATGATCCAGTACGAGAGCCTCGAGCAACTCGATGCCTTGCTGGCGATCATGTCGGCGCCGCGCACGGTAAGCGCGGATTTCAGTTCTCCGGAGATAAGCGGCTTTCTCGGCGAGGTGCCGGATTACGATCGGGAAACGGCGAAAGAGATCGCGAATGCCGACGGCGATTCGATCGATTTCAGCGAACTGATGAAAGACGGCGATACGACGCGGCCGTCCTGATTTCCGAATGGCATTCGTGACTCATCCCCGGGCGCCGGCACGGGCCCGGCTGCGCGCCGCGCTGTAGGCAAGCCCGAGCAGGGTCTGTCCGGCAACGGCAAGATCCGGCGTGCCGGTGGACTTGCACTGGGTCTCGGCTTCCGCGAGGCGGTTCAGGGCGAGCCGCAGACGCTGGATCGGCCAGGCCCTGAGCTGCGCCATGAAGGCCGGTTTCACGGCAAAAAACAGGGGCGGCCGGAGTTTCTGCACCGCCTGGTCGGCGCTGTCGCCATCCGCCATATGCGCCGCCGCGCGGTGCAGCCGCTGAAAGTGCCTGAGCACAGCCCGCAGCACGGCGATCGCGTTCAATCCGTCGGCATAGCCCCGTTGCAACAACCGGTCGGCCGCCGCGACATCGCCGTTCGCCACCGCCAGTGCGATCTGGTCGAGCGCGAGCGCGCTGCTGTCCCCGACAAGCTGTTGAGCATCCGTGAGGCTTGCTTCTCCGCCGGTGCCGACATAGAGCGCAAGCTTCTCCACCTCCGAGCGGGTGACGCGGCGGTCGCCGCCGAGATGCGCGCTCATGTAGGCGAGCGCGTCGGGCGTGGCCCGCACGTCGAAGCTAGCGAGAGTCTCACGGATGACGTTGTCCAGACCCGCGCCGCTGTCGAGGTAGCAAGGGACCGCCGCCGCCTGTTTCTCGTTCTCGAAGAGCTTGCGCAGTTTCGACCGGGCCTCGAGCGCCCCGGCCTCGATGATGACGAGGCTGTCGCCGGTTTTCGTGCCAAGCGCCAGTTCCGCCGCCGCGGTCACCGCGTCGCTCGCTCCCCGCAAACGGACCAACCGGCGCCCGCCGGTCAACGAGATCGCGGCCGCTTCGTCGGCGATCCGGCTCGGCTCCTCCTTCAGGCTTTCCGGTGTCAGATCGGAGACCTGAAAGGGGTCGGCGAGATCCTCGACGACGGTTTTCGCGATCCTGTCGGAGATTTCGCGGACCTGACCGCCGTCGGGCCCATAGATCAGGACGGCCCGGACATGTTCCGGGGGGCGGCGGATGAAACCTGCAATCTCGTTCGATTTCAGTTTCATCGCAGGTTTCCGTCAGGTGCCGCGCCGGCGGTTGAAATAGAGTCCGAGACGCAGCCGGATGTCTTCGCCGATTTCGTCAGCGGCGCGCCTGCGCGCATCTTTCTCGGCGGAAAGTGTGGCGAAATCCGAATCCACCCTGTTGAAGGTCGTCGTTGACTCGGATTGTCCGCGATGAACCGGCTGCCCGGTCTCGAGATCGACCAGGACGAAATCCGCCGCGAACCGCACCTTCGCGAAGGTCGAGGTCGAATCCTTCAGGATGACCAGATTGGACCTGGTCTCGGTGAGGCTGACATCGAGCCTGTAGTGCGCCTGTCCCGGAGTGCCCCGGGGAGTCAGCTTGTCGAGCAGACTGTTACGCAGAAGCTGGCCCGCCCGGTCCGCGATCGGCGAGACCGCGATCGAGGCGAGATCCGCTGTAACAGCACTCTGCCGTCCGACCTCGCCGGACCGCTTCCCGTAAACCGGCTGGAACCCGCAGGCTCCGACGGCGAGAAGAAGAATCAGGACGGCGGGGGTGAGCGCTCTTCTAGGCAACGATATTCACAATCTTGTTCGGAACCACGATGACCCGGCGCGGTGCCTTGCCTTCGAGGATCTTCTGGACGTTCTCAAGGGCCAGTGCAGCTTCCTCGACGCCGGTCTTGTCCGCATCGCGGGCAGCCTCTATGGTCCCGCGCAACTTGCCGTTGACCTGTACGGCGATGGTCAGCGTGTCGTCGCGTACCAATTCCTCGCTGAAGCTGGGCCAGGGTACGTTTGTGAGCAGCCCTTCGCCGCCAAGTTCGACCCAGAGCTCCTCGGCGATATGCGGAACCATCGGTTCGATCAGGCGCACCAGGGTCTCGTAACCGAAACGGCGGGCCCAGGCTGATCCCTCGTCGTCTCCGTCGAGATCCGCGAGGGTGTTGCTGAGTTCGCGGACCTGCGCCACCGCGGTGTTGAACCGGAATCGTTCGATCGCCTC
This sequence comes from Nisaea sp., assembly GCF_965216895.1. Taxonomy (GTDB): domain Bacteria; phylum Pseudomonadota; class Alphaproteobacteria; order Thalassobaculales; family Thalassobaculaceae; genus Nisaea. The sequence continues at coordinate 3,021,540 of NZ_OZ244205.1, read as the reverse complement.
GCCAATGCCCTTGATCGCCTTGTGTACCGCTTTCTCGGCTGCTTCCGCCTTGCCGGAAAGATCGGCCGGCCGCGCGGTGCCGCGCGACGCGAACGGTTTCGCCGGCTCGGTGATCAGGCGCCAGAGGCGGCTGAGATAGCGCCAGGACCCCTCGACGCCGGACTCCGTCCATTCGAGATCGCGTTCCGGCGGCGAGTCCGAGAGCATGAAGAGCCGGGCCGTATCGGCACCGTAGCTGCCGATGATGTTCTCCGGATCGACAACGTTGCGCTTCGACTTGCTCATCTTTTCGATACGGCCGGTCTTGACGGGTGATCCGTCGGCCACGGTGACGAAACCGGCGCCTTCCTTCCTGACATCGGTCGGAAACAGCCAGGCGCCGTTCTGGTCCTTGTAGGTCTCGTGACAGACCATCCCCTGGGTCATCAGGCCGGCGAAAGGCTCGTCGAGGTTCAGATAGCCGCATTTCTTCAGCGCGCGGGTGAAGAAGCGGGAATAGAGCAGATGCAGGACCGCGTGTTCGATGCCGCCGATATACTGGTCGACCGGCAACCAGTACTCCGCCGCCTCCCTGGAGAAGGCATTCTCGCCCTGGGCATCGGCGAACCGCGCGAAATACCAGGAGGATTCGAAGAAGGTGTCGAATGTGTCGGTCTCGCGCACGGCGTTGCCGCCGCAGCTCGGGCAGGCGACATGTTTCCAGGTCGGGTGCCGGTCGAGCGGGTTGCCGGTACCCTCGAAATCGACGTCTTCCGGCAGTTCGACCGGCAGATCCTCTTCCGGGACCGGCACCTCGCCGCAATCGGGGCAATGGATGAAGGGAACGGGGCAGCCCCAGTAACGCTGACGGGAAACGCCCCAGTCGCGGAGACGGTAGGTCGTCGTCTTCTCGCCCTGACCGGCTTTCTGCAGCCGGTCTGCAACGGCGGTCTTCGCTTCCTCGACCGCGAGACCGTCGAGGAAGTCCGAATTGTAGATCCTGCCCGGGCCCACATAGGCCTCGGTCCCGACCTCGAATGTTTCCGGGTCGGCGTCCGGCGGAAGCACGACCGGCGTCACCGAAAGATCATATTTGCGGGCGAAGTCCAGGTCGCGCTGATCGTGCGCCGGGCAGCCGAAGATGGCACCCGTGCCGTAGTCCATCAGCACGAAATTCGCGACATAGACCGGCAGCTCCCAACCATCGTCGAACGGGTGAACCGCTTTCAGCCCGGTATCGAAACCCTTCTTTTCGGCAGTCTCGATCTGGGTCTCGCTAGTGCCCATGCGATTGCATTCGGCGATGAACTCCGCCAGGGCAGGGTTGTTCTCGGCGACCTTGGCGGCCAGCGGATGGTTCGCTGCGATGGCGCAGAAGGAGGCGCCGTAGAGCGTGTCCGGTCGCGTAGTAAAGACTTCCAGCTTCTCGCCGGCGCCGCGAATGTCGAAATAGACCCGCGCGCCGTCCGACTTGCCGATCCAGTTATGCTGCATCAGCGTGACCCGGTCCGGCCAGCGTTCGAGGCCGTCGAGGGCTTCCAGCAGCTCGTCCGCGTATTCGGTGATCTTCAGGAACCACTGCGAGAGCAGCCGCTTCTCGACCGGTGCGCCGGAGCGCCAGCCCATCCCGTCGATCACCTGCTCGTTGGCGAGCACCGTGTTCTCGACCGGGTCCCAGTTGACCCAGCTTTCCTTCTTGTAGGCCAGTCCCGCCTTGTAGAAATCGAGAAACATCTTCTGTTCATGGCGGTAATAGGACGGGTCGCAGGTTGCGATCTCGCGCCGCCAGTCATAGGAGAGCCCCATGCTCTTCAGTTGCGCGCGCATGGAGGCGATGTTCTCGTGCGTCCATTTCGCCGGGTGTACCCCGCGTTCGAAGGCGGCGTTCTCCGCCGGCAGCCCGAACGCATCCCAACCCATGGGGTGGAGGACGTTGAAGCCCTTTGCTTTCTTGTAGCGGGCCACGAGATCGCCGAGCGTGTAGTTCCGCACATGCCCCATATGGATGCGTCCCGACGGATAGGGGAACATCTCGAGGACATAGTATTTCGGCTTGTCCGGGTCTTCGCTTACTTCGAAGCAGTTCTGTTCTTCCCAGACTCGCTGCCACTTGGTCTCGGTTTCGCGGAAATTGTAACGGGACATCTCTCGGCCTTGGTCATGGGCGCCGGGGCGCCTGATCGTCTTCAAGACCGGCTCCGAGCGGGAGCCGGGCGGTCTCGATACCATGCTCTGGCATCAGTTTCCGGTGGCGCCGACCCGGAGCTGGCGCGCCCGCGTAAGGATGGCGTCCTCCAGGTCTCGATGGAGTTTTTCCTCGGTACCGGTATCCTGCCATTGCCCGTCGCCGGCGAGGCGCTGCTTGAACACCTTCGCGCGCACCCCGTCGGACCGCAGTGCGCGGTCGAGAATGAAGATATTGATCTTGAAGCGCTCGTTCGGGGTTTCCGGGGGAGAATACCAGTCGGTGATGATGACGCCGCCGAACGGATCCGCGGAGGCGAGTGGCATGAAAGAGATCGTGTCCAGCGACGCGCGCCAGAGGAAACTATTTACCGCGATGCCAGAGCCAAGCGCGGCCTGCTGCTGGTTGTCGACATCCTCTCCGAACAGGGTGAACCCGTCCGCGCCGAAGATCTTTTCCTCCTCGCCGTAAACCGGTTTCCCGCCTGGCCCGGAGCGTGGATACTCGTACTCGACATCCGCGCCCTCGCACGCCGCCAGGGCAAACACGCCCAACAAGGCGGCGTGCCGTAGCCGGCCGTATTTCCCCAAAAGTCCCGGAATCCTCAAATCAACCAAGATTCGCACTCGCGTTTTTCATGTGGTCGAGACGCCTTTTACCGTTTCTGTTCGCTTGGAACAACTTGCCATGTGGTAGCAGTGTCCGAGTCGGGCCAAAACCTAATAAATCCCCTGTGTGCCATAGGTTTGTGGCATTTTCGCCACATTGAGACAGATTTGCATAAATGTCCGGCCTGTCTTTCTTGACGGTCACTGGGGGACCGAATAGTGATGCTTTGACGTCAGGTTAGGGGGTTAAGCAGTTCAACTGCATTCAACTGACCGCGTTAATTCAACCGACGACTCTCGGGAGTAGGGGAAAATGAAAAAGATTCTTCTCGGAACGACCGCGATTGTTGCCGCTGGCATGATCGCCTCGCCGTCCGCTGACGCTGCTGAAAAGCTGAAAGTGTCTGTCGGCGGTTACATGGAACAGTGGTTCGGCTATGTCTCTCAGGATGAGGGCACCGGCGCCACCACCGACTACAGCGGGTTCGACGTCAAGTCCGACGCCGAAATCCACTTCAAGGGCATGACCACCCTGGACAACGGCATCTCCGTCGGCATCAACGTCCAGCTGGAAGCCAACAGCAACTCCAGCGACCAGATCGACGAATCCTACCTGATCGTCAAAGGCAACTTTGGTGAAGTCAACCTGGGTTCGGAGAACTCCGCTCTCTACAAGATGAACTATGCTCCGGCCGAATACGGTATCGGTATCAACTCCGGTGACGCCGGCGACTGGGTTGTCCAGCCGTCCACCGTTTCCGGCAGCTTCTTCCGCAGCCCGTTCGGTTCGACCAACGTTGAGCCGGCCCGGACCAACGACTCCGAAAAGCTGACCTACTACACGCCGCGGATCGAAGGCTTCCAGCTCGGTGTGTCCTACATCCCGGACGACGGGCAGGACTCCAACAGCCAGCCGGACCGCAACGCCAGCTTCACTGACGGCTATGCGATCGGCGCCAACTTCAAGCGTGACCTCGGTGGCTTCGACCTCGGCATTTCCGGTGGTTACGGTGCGTTCACCGAAGGCGCGACCTCCAGCCAGGACGACCCGGCTGCGATGTCTCTCGGCCTGACCGCCGGCTTCGGCGGCTTCTCCGCCGGCGCATCCTATGCCAAGTCCGAAGGCACCACCGATGCCCTCGACGAGGAAGGCTACAACATCGGCGTCGCTTATGCGTCCGGCCCGTGGGGCGTCAGCCTCGGCTGGTTCCATGGCGAGCGTGAAGGCTCCACCACTGCCGGTGTGACCTCCGGTTCCGGCGAGCAGGACACCTATGCTCTGTCCGGCAAGTACGCGCTCGGCCCGGGCGTGACCGCTGCGGCCACTCTCGGCCACACCGACTACGGCACCGAAGACACCGGTGCAGAAGGCGCCGACGGCACCTACTTCGTCGTTGGTATGAAGCTGTCCTTCTAATCCGGTTTCGGATTACGGACTTCGGGAAGGGGCTGCCTCGTGCGGCCCCTTTCTTTTGTGCGGTAGCACCGGATTGCCGACAGGCGCTTTGGAACTGCCCCTGCCCCTGATATACACATCCGGTACGGATCGGAATGAGGGGACGAGAGCGTGCAGTTCGAGAATTTCTTCAAGAAAATCACCCGCGACCAGTTTCTGAGCGACTATTGGGACAAGGCCTATTACTTCGAGCAGGGGGCTTTCGATCCGATCGACTCGCTCTTCAGCTGGGAGCAGATGAACGACCTGATCAACCGTTCGAAGCTGTGGCATGCGGGCTTCATGGAGATGGCGGTCGACGGGAACGTGTTGCCATCCGAGCAGTATTGCCAGCCCGGCCGCGACCGCAGGGGAGCGAACGTGCTTGTCCCGGATCCGGAACGCGTCCGTTTCCTGATGTCGAAGGGCGCCAGCCTGGTGCTCGATTTCGTCGAGGGGATCCACCCGTCGATCCAGGACGCCACGCGCTTCATCGAGCGGCTGACCGGCACGCATGCGTCATGCAACGCCTATTGCTCCTGGAAAAGCGTGCAGGCCTATCACTCCCATTTCGATACGATGTGTGTCTTCGCGATCCAGATCGAAGGCGAAAAGACCTGGAACATCTATCGTGGCCGCGTCAACGAAGCGATCGATGTACCGCGGATCCGTCCGGGCGATTTCTCCCGCGAGCAGCACAATCAGCAGAAGGGCGAGATCATGCAGCAGATCGTGATGCGCCCGGGCGACGTGCTGTATCTCCCGCGCGGGCTCTATCACGATGCGATGACGACGGATACAGCGTCACTGCACCTGTCCTTCGGCGCCACTTACACGGACGGCCATTCCTCACTCAATATGCTGACCCCTTACCTGCATCAGGACGAGTTCTTCCGGAAGCGAATCCCACATTTTGATGACGGAGACGATCTAGCCACTTACCTTACGGAGCTCGGCAAGAAGGTCGCAGAACACATGGCCCGGCCGGACTTCCACCAGCATATCCGGGGCTATCTCATGGCGCAGGTGGCGGACAAGGTGGTGCGCCACAATCTGCCAGACCGTACCCCGGACATCTATTTCATGGTCACGCGGCGCCCGGTGAAACTGGCGCGCAGAGGTCAGGCGGCGAGCCTCACCGGCGAAGGGTTCAGCCTCGACATCGCGAAAGAGGATTACGCTCTCGTCGAGAAGATCGTTGGCTCGGAGGAGGTCTGGCTATCCGATCTTCGCGCCGCATTCCCGGACCGGGTTCCGCATTTCGAAGCCCTGCTCGGCGCGCTCGTCAAACACGGGGTAATTTGGCGCTTGCGCGGATGACCGGGTCGGAAACAGCACGATGAGCGGCATTCTCTGGCTCGCCTCCTTTCCAAAATCGGGCAACACCTGGCTCCGGATCTTCATCGAGAATCTGTTCCGGAACAGCTCGGAGCCGGTCTCGATCAACGATCTCGGTGTCGTCCGGTACGGCGACATGATGGGGCCGCTCTACGAACAGATTTCCGGTAAGCCGCTCGCTCAACTGAGCGATGCGGATATTCACGCGCTTCGCGAACCGTTGCAGAGGTCCTGGGCATCCCAGTCGGAAACCGCGATCGTGAAGACGCACAACGCGCTGATGATGCACGAGGGCCGGCCGCTCATTCATCTCGAGCATACCGCCGGTGCCGTGTATGTCGTGCGCAACGTCTACGACGTGACGGTATCCTATGCCGATCATTACCGGCTTTCGCTGGATGACGCGGTGGAGGCCATGACCTCGTACCTTCAGACGACCCGGACGACAAAAGCCGCCGTGTTCCAGGTGCTCGGGACCTGGACCGATCACTACCGGAGCTGGCACGCGGTGGAGAATTTCAACCCCCTGACCCTGAAATACGAGGCGATGGCGAAGAGTCCGACCAAGGCATTTGGCGCGTTCATGCGCTATCTCGGCGTGCCGAAGGATCCGGAGCGATTGAAGCGGGCGATCCGGAACAGCAGCTTTTCCGTGGTTTCGGGTCAGGAAAAGCAGACCGGTTTCCGCGAGCGGGTGCACCAGTCGCAGAAATTCTTTCGCGCCGGCGGCATCGGCGGCTACCGGCAGGTCCTGAGCGAGGATCACGTGAAGCGCCTTACCGAACGTCATTACGACCTGCTTCTGGAACTTGGATACATCTCCAAGTCCGGAACACCGCGCGTCTGATCCGGCGGCATCGGGGCTTGAATGGCTGCTGCTTCCTACGATATCGAGCCGATCCGGCGCCTCGCCTCGGGCGGACGCTGGAGGGACGCGCGCGAAAGATATAACCGTATCTTGCGCAAGGCCGGCCGTGACTGGCGGCCGTTCTACGCGATCGGGATGCTGGAGGCCTCGGGCGGCCATTTCGACCGCGCCGAGACGCTTCTGGAAAAGGCCCGTGATCTGGCGCCGGCGACGGAACTCCAGGTGGCGGTGAATCTGGCGCAGGTGCGGTTCCATCGCGGCGATGCCGCCGCCGCTGCAGAACTTCTGGCTCCGATCGCCGCCGGGCTTCTCGACAATCCGCAGGTTCAGAAACTCTACGGCACCGTTTTGCTGGAACTCGGGCGCTACGACGAGGCGGCGCCCGCGCTCGAATCCGCATTGGCACAGGGTGAGGATCCGGCCGTGCTGAACAATCTGGCGGTTATCTATCGCAATCAGTGGAACCTGCCGCGCGCAGCGCAGATGCTCGAGCGGGCCGCTCGGCGGGACGGCGGCATAGAGATCCGCAGCAATCTTGCCAGCATCTATCTCGCGATGGGCCGGAGCGATGCCGCGAGAGAGCGCTTCGACGAACTCTTGCGCCGGGATACCGGAGATCCCCGGGTGCTTCGCGCGCTGGCGCAATTCTGCCGCGAGAGCGGCGACCTGACCCGCGCCGTATGGATGGCCAGGCGCGCCGTGGCGGCGGATCCGGGCCAAGGCGCCTCGCTCAGGCTGCTGGCCGAACTGCTCGACCGGCAGTCGGCTCTGGAAGAGGCGCTGCGGGTCGCCCGCAACGGTTGTTTCCTGGCGCCGCACGACCAGTATATGACCGCTCTCCGTGGACGCGCGCTCAGAAGGCTGAAGCGTCTCGAGGCCGCGAAATCGCTGCTCGAACCGGCATTGGACGGAGCTGACCAGGGCCCTCATACCTTCCGGCTCGGCTTCGAGCTGGCGCAGACTCTCGATGCGCTCGGAACGTACGAAGAGGCCTTGAAATGGTTCGAGGCGGCGAACCGCGCACAGTTCGAGGAGTTCCGTGGCGGCGAACTCGATCCCGCCCGCGCCTTTTCGGAAATCGCGGAGCTGAAGGCGGCGTTCTCCAAAGCGCCGGCCTGGGCGAAGGAGATGGCGGTGCCCGCTCCGGGTGAGCCGGACCCGACGTTTCTTGTCGGCTTTCCGCGGTCCGGCACCACATTGCTGGACCAGGTGCTCGATGCCCACCCGAATGTGGAAGTTCTCGAAGAGCGGCCCCTGATCACCGATCTGGCACTGCGGTTGCGGGCGGAGGGCGTGTATCCAAGCGCACTGGAGGCCCTGCCGGAGCAGGCGCTTTCCGAACTCCGGTCGGCCTATTTCGCCGAGCGCGCGCGCTTCATGGTGCCGTCGGAAGGCGCGGTCTATATCGACAAGATGCCGCTGAACATCGTGCATGCGGGCCTCGTCAAGCGCCTGTTTCCGCGCGCGCGCTTCATTCTCGCGCTGCGCCACCCCTGCGATGTCTGTCTCAGCTGTCTGATGCAGAATTTCAGCCTCAACCATTCCATGGCGGTATTCTGTTCGCTGGAGGACACGATTCGCTTCTACCGCGAGGTATTCTCGCTCTGGGAGCGCTATGTCGATCTCCTCGATCCGGCGGTGGTCACGGTAAGATACGAGGACATGACGCGCGATCTCAGGGGCTCGGCCGAACCGGTACTGCACTTTCTCGGGCTTGGATGGGACGAGCGGATGCTGGCTTTTCACGAGCATGCCCGCAGCCGGGGCCATATCGCGACACCGAGCTATGCGCAGGTGACCCAGCCGCTCTACGGCCATGCCGTGGCGCGCTGGCAGAGATATGGTCCGAAACTGAAAGCGGCGGCCGAAGAGCTGCACGCGGAAATCGAACGCTTCGGGTATGGGGATTGAGACGATGGAGCTTCGCGAGAAGGATGCCGACGTGAATGTGGCGGGCAATCTTCAGACTGTTCGTGCGCAGATCGGAGCGGCGGCGAAGGCCGCGGGCCGCGCCGCGGGGGAGGTGACTCTGGTCGCCGTCGGCAAGGTGCAGCCGGTCGAACGGGTCGAGGCGGCGCTCGTGGAGGGGCAGCGCGTCTTCGGCGAGAACCGGATCCAGGAAGCGCAGGGCAAATGGCCGGCGCTGAAGCAGAAATATCGGGACGTCGCCCTGCACCTGATCGGGCCGTTGCAGACCAACAAGGCGGCCGATGCGGTGGCGCTGTTCGACGTGATCGAGACGGTGGACCGCCCGAAACTCGCCCGCGTACTCGCCGCCGAGATGGAGAAACAGGGGCGCCGTCTCGAATGCTTCATCCAGGTGAATACCGGCGAGGAAGAACAGAAGGCCGGTGTGCTGCCGTCGGAGGCCGACGCTTTCATCGAGACCTGCCGCGGCGCGCACGGCCTCAACATCACGGGCCTCATGTGCATTCCGCCGGTGGACGAGGAGCCGGCGCTTCATTTCGCGCTCCTGCGTGAAATCGCTCGCCGTCACGGGCTGAAAAAGCTCAGCATGGGCATGAGCGGCGACTATGAGACGGCCATCGAGTTCGGTGCCACCCATGTGCGGGTCGGCACGGCGATTTTCGGCGAACGGCAGAAGCCTGCAGGCTAGGCGAGGTCCGGCGGGACGACAATCGTGCCCTCTCCGCCGCACTGCTGCAGAACGCTCAGCAGGTCGGGCAGAGCAAGGGCGACGCAGCCTTCGGTACCGGAATAATCCGGTCGGGCGACGTGCATGAAGATCGCGCTGCCGCGGCCCGGAACCGGCGGGTCGTCGTTGTAACCGAGCTCCACCACCACGTCGTAGACCGCATCCTCGCGCATTAGCCGCTCGTGCGATCCCGCGTAAGGCAGGGTGACGAGGCGGTTGTAGTTGGCGGCATCGGCCGGGTCGTCGCTCCAGCCCAGGTCCGCAGTGATTTCGATCGGCGTCTTGCTGCCAAGTGGCGGCGCCAGGCGGTCTTTCCGGTAGAAGGTGCGGCGAAGCGGAAAACGTCCGACCGGCGTCGCGCCGTCGCCTTCGCGTTTGTCGGCGCGGACGCCGCCTTTGCCGATCGCGCACCGCAGCAGCGCGCCGTTCATGTCGAGGTGATAGGTGCCGGCGTCGCCCGCCTTGAGAACAAGATCCAAAAAGCCTCTCCGTCAGAACCGGCGGAAACGTGGCTAGCCCGTTTGCTGGCCCGGAGCCTTCATGGTTTCATACTTGTCGAGTGCTTTCATCATCCAATCGGCCAGGCCGCCGCGGTTCGCGGGCGGGCTCAGCTGACCGGAGGAGGCGGTCTCAACCCGGCCCGCCGAACGGTTCTTCAGGCCCGGTTCGGTCAGGGACGGCAGCGAGGGTCCGCGCTTGCGTGTCGCCGTCTTCGCCTGGCTCTCACGGATCAGGGCATCGAGCCCGCGGCCGGTCACGCTCTGCAGCGAGGGTCCGGACTCCTGTTTCGGCGTGACGACCCCGCTGCTCCAGTCCACGGGTCCGTTCGATCGTCCCGGCATGCCGAGAGCGCTCGCCTGCGCGTAGGCGGCGAGCGCCTGCGGCGAGGGAAGTTCATCAAGGCCGGTTGCCGCCGCCTGTTCTACGGCGCCGGCAGGCGCTTCGGCAAGCTGGGTGCCGGAGGGGAGGGCGAGTTCCGGCTCGGCTGCTGCGGGTGTGGGCGTCTGGTCGCCGCTCAGCCGGGCGATTACGGTGCCGCCGATGTCGGCACCGGCCTCGGCCTCGACAAAGACGTTCGCGACGCTTGCGACCATGCCGGCCGGGCCGCCGTACAGGGTCCCGCCGGCCATCCGGGCCGCCGGCGCGATGCCGTCGCCGGTGAGTTCGCGGTAGAGCGTCGAGATGAAGGGCAAATGCTGCAACGGATTGACGATATCGATGAAATCATCGAATCCGAAACCGTCTTCTCCCCATCCATGGTCGCCGGCCGTGGTCTCCGCGCTTGCGGAGGATCGGTCGCGGTCATCCTGTTTCACGTCGCGTTCACCGGACTGAAAGGACTGGGACCACCAGGCAGGTTGTGCCGCCGATTGAGTGACATCCATTGCAAAGGCTCCTTTTGCCCTGCTGGGATGCAAGCGCCATACCAGTATGTTGTCGTCGGGCCGGGCTGATGCATGGGCCCCGCAAGTCATTCAGAACAGATGGCCTGTCCGTGCGGCTTTGGTCTTCAGATACCCCTCGTTGTGGGCATTGGAGGGAAAGATATGCGCCACCCGTTCCACGACGTCGACGCCGCACCGCTTGAGCTGGGCAATCTTTTCCGGATTGTTGGTCATCAGCCGCACCGAGCGGACGCCGAGCTGATGCAGCATTTCGGCCGCGCTCAGATAGACCCGTTCGTCGGCCTCGAAGCCGAGCTGCTCGTTGGCGTCCACGGTGTCGCTGCCGAGGTCCTGCAACTGATAGGCGCGCAACTTGTTGATAAGTCCGATATCGCGGCCTTCCTGGGCGAGATAGAGCAGGATCCCGGAGCCTTGGGCACCGATCTCCTTCAACGCGCCCCGGAGCTGGTCGCCGCAATCGCAACGCAGGCTGCCTAGTAGGTCGCCAGTCAGGCATTCGGAATGGAGGCGGACGAGGACCGGGGCGTCGAGGTCGGGCTCGCCTATGATGATCGCAAGATGTTCCTCGCCGCCGTCGGCGGGGCGGAAAGCGACGATCCGGGCATTTTCCGCGGCCGCCAGAGGCACGCGCGCGGACGCGACACGGCTGAGCCTGCGCGCGCTTGCCTCGACATAACCCTCGACATCGGACACACCGAGCGAGAGCAGACCCTGCGCGTGGGCCCAGCGGGCGGCCTCCGCGGCCTTGATGTCGGTGACACGGGCGACGACGACGGAGGGCAGCAGGCGCGCCCACTTGGCGAGCTGGACCACCGCGGGCCCGAGACGTCCGGCGCGCACCGGGACGACGGTCAGTGCGCGGCCGAGGGCGCCGAGCTTTTCCGGCTCGAACAGCGGATCAGCGATCTGGCGGACCAGCGCCGCGTCGACGCCGCGCGGCAGGGCCATGCTCGAATAGGGCGGGATCGCCTCGTTGCCGGTGATGTCGCGTGCCCGGTTTCGCGGCACGATCACGGATGGCAGACTGCCTGCCAGACGGACCATGGTCGCCAGAGCAATCTGGTTTGCCATTTCGGCGGCGAGCACGAGCAACACGCTGTCGTCGGCCGAACCGTGCACCAGCACCAGGCCGCCCCGGCGCAGCTCCGAGATCGCCCGGTCGACGGAGGTCTGGGTCGAGGGGGATGCAGCCGTGCCGCCGCCGTTCCTGAACTGAGAGTTTTCCATGTGCCGCATCATCTTCCGCACGGGCCCAAGGTCAAGCTCCTTGAACCGGTGCCGTGCCTAAAGCAGTGTTTCGTCTCAACCTGGCGAAGATGGATACGGCGATGACGCTTTTCAAAACCTATGACCGCGCGGCCCTCGACCGGGAGTACGACAATCGCAGGAAAGTCGGGAACAGTGCGGAAATTTCGGCGCCCTGGGAGACAAGAGGGGCCGAGGTCCGCCGCCAGTTCTCGGCCGATCTCGACATCGCCTACGGCGTGCACCCGCGTCAGCGCGTTGATGTCTTCCCAGCGGGCAAGCGCGACGCGCCCGTGCTGATCTTCGTCCATGGCGGCTACTGGCACATGCGTGACAAGTCGATCGCGCATTTCCTGGTCCCGACCTTCGTCGCGGCGGACATCACGTTCGTTTCCGTCGGCTATCGGCTCTGCCCGGAGGTCTCGGTCGCCGACATCACGGAGGATGTCCGGGCGGCGATTGGCTGGGTCTCGGAGAATGCATCCGGTTTCGGCGGCAACCCGTCCCGGCTCTACCTCGCGGGCCATTCGGCCGGCGGGCACCTCTCGGCCTTCATGGGCGGTCCGTCTGGAATGCCGGCCGGCGTGCTCAAGGGCATATGCTCGGTAAGCGGGCTGCACGACCTGGAGCCGATCCGGCTTTGTTACCTGAACGACGTTCTCTCGCTCTCGCAAGAGGAGGCGTCGGCATTGTCCCCGATTGAACGGGTTCGCGCCGCTGCCGCCGAGGGTCTCAGGTTGCCGCCGCACCTGCTCACGGTCGGCGCCCTGGAAGGGCCGGAATATCTCCGTCAGCGTGACGAGCTTGCCGAAGCGCTGCGGGCGAAGCGGCAGCCGGTTGAACTCGTCGATCTGCCTGATCGCGATCATTTTACCGCGCTTGAGGCCTTCGGCGACCCGCACCATCCTCTGTGCCAGGCGATGCTCCGGCTGATCCTGGCGCCGGCTTTCTGAGAGGGGGCGGGGGACATGTTCGATCAGGTTCTGGTCGCCCGTATCGGCGATATCGAGATCGCGCGGGCGGCGGAACGCGATACACTGACGATCGAAGGAAGCGTCTATTTTCCGCCGGATTCGGTCGATCTGGCGCTGCTGCGGGAGAGCGGAATGCGCACGCAATGTCCCTGGCGCGGGGAAGCGGTCTATTATGACCTGCATGCCGGGGGGCGCGTCGTCGAGAATGCCGCCTGGGTCTATCCGCGCCCGACACGGAAGGCGTCAAGGCTCAAGAATTTCGTCAGTTTCTGGAAGGAGGTCGTTGTAGAGCCGGTTTAAGACTCTGGTATTCGGAGCTCTTTCTTCTTAAGTGTGGAACTCTATACATGTAACGGGTCGTGGCGGGTGATGGTGAACGGTAAAAAAGTCCTGCTGGTCGAAGACGACGAAGCGCTTCGGATCACGCTGGCTGAGCAACTGGAACTGCACGAGGAATTCGCAGTCCAGGCGGTGGCAAGCGGAGCGGAAGCGCTGGAAACCGTCAAGTCGGCCCATTTCGATCTGATCCTGCTCGATGTCGGCTTGCCGGACATGGACGGACGCGATGTCTGCCGGCTGATCCGGCGTCACGGCGTGAAATCCCCGGTCGTCATGCTGACGGCGCAGGATGGCGACGCCGATACCATCCTCGGGCTCGATGCCGGTGCCAACGACTATGTCACCAAGCCGTTCAAGATCGCGGTCCTGCTTGCCCGCATGCGGGCGCATCTGCGCCAGCACGAGCAGAGCGACGACGCGGTCTTCACCATCGGTCCCTACAGCTTCCGTCCGAGCGCCAAGCTGCTGATCGACGAAGCCAGGAACAAGAAGGTGCGCCTGACGGAGAAGGAAACCGCGATCCTCAAATATCTCTACCGGACCGGCGGGCGCATGGTGAAGCGCGAGACGCTGCTGAACGAGGTCTGGGGCTACAATGCCGGCGTGACCACGCACACGCTGGAGACCCATGTCTACAGACTGCGTCAGAAGATCGAGACCGATCCCTCGAACGCGCAGATCCTGGTGACCGATCCGGGCGGCTACAGGCTGGTGCCCTGAGCGCCGCATTCACCATTTAGGCGCTTGTCCCGATTTGATCTTTTCACTTCCGCGTGGGTCATGCAGACTTGCGGCACCGAAAGAACGGGCAATTTGACCCGAAAGTTGGTGGGGGATCGAACTTGTCGCCGGGAGCCGAGTTTTATGTCCGGATCTGGGGGGCACGCGGAAGCCTCGCCTGCCCGGGGCCGGACTTCGTGCGCTATGGCGGTAATACGGCCTGTCTGGAAGTGCGCTGCGGCGGCCGCCTGTTCATTCTCGATGCCGGCACCGGGCTGCGCAATCTCGGCCTTGCCCTCGACAAGGCCGGTGCGGTGGATGCCGATCTGCTCTTCACGCACTCCCATCTCGACCATATCGGCGGGCTGCCGTTCTTTACTTCCGCCTTCAAGAAGGGGAACGTGTTCAGGGTCTGGTCCGGTCATCTCTCCGGAAATCAGGACATGCGGGACGTCATCGCCCGGCTCATGTCCTCGCCGCTCTTTCCGGTGCCGCTCGAGGTTTTCCAGTCGAAGCTCGCTTTCAATAATTTCGCTCCGGGTGACGTGCTCGACTTCGGGTCGGGGATATCCGTGCGTACCGCGATGTTGAACCATCCCCAGGGGGCCATCGGATACCGCTTCGACTTTGGCGGAAAGTCGATCTGCTATGTGACCGATACCGAGCACAAGCCCGGCAAGCCCGACCGGAACATTCTCGAACTTGTCGAAGGCGCGGACGTGATGATCTACGACGCCTGCTATACCGACGAGGAGTTTCCCAAATTCGTCGGCTGGGGACATTCCACCTGGCAGGAAGGGATCCGGCTTGCAGATGCGGCCGGGGTCGAAAAGCTGGTCCTGTTTCACCACGATCCGAGCCACACCGACGAGGTCATGGACGACATAGTGCGCCAGGCCGAGGAACGTCGTCCCGGTACGGTTGCGGCCCATGAGGGCCTGACGATTACGCCTTGATATGACTCGATTCAATCACCCGTCACGGGGTCATACCTGGCGCCGAATGCGTCTGGGCCTCAGCACAATTCTTGGCATAAAACCAATGGGTTATTTTATGCCCTACCGCTATGCGGCAGATGTGCCGGACCGGGGTAGTCGATACGCATGGATCGAGGAGCGCTTCGCGGGTGAAGCGCTACCAGTATTCACTGCCGTGCTGCGGGATATCGAGAGCTACCGGGAGGCGCTTCTGGCAATCGGGAGTGCGCCGCCGCCGGAGCCGCGCTGGCGGCAGGACTGGTTTCCGGCGCTCGACGCGGCTGCTGCCTATGTGCTCGTCCGCGAACGCCGTCCGACGCGAATCCTGGAGATAGGATCCGGTCACAGCACGCGCTTCCTCGCCCGCGCGGTGCGCGACGGCGCTCTCGCGACCGAGATCACCTGTGTCGACCCGGCGCCGCGCGCGGACCTCTCGGGCACCGGTGTCCGCTTCCTGAATGAGACGATCCAGCAGGTAGATCCGGGAGCGCTGCCGCAGCTCGGGGCCGGCGACATCCTGTTTCTCGACTCCAGTCACCTGGCGCTGCCGGGATCGGATGTCGATCTCGTTCTCAACCACCTGCTGCCGGTCCTGCCGGCGGGCGTGCTGGTGCATATTCACGACATAGTGTTGCCGGACCCCTATCCCGAAGCCTGGGCCTGGCGCACATATAACGAGCAGCTGCTGGTCGCCGCGCTGCTTGCGGGCAAGGGCTTCGCGCCTCTCTTCTCGAGTCATTTCGCGCGAACCCGCCTGCTCGGAACGCCGCGGTCGCCGGATCTGGGCTGGCTGCCGCGCCCCGACGGGGCGCTGGAGACCAGTCTTTGGCTCGAGAAACTCTAGGCAGGGCACCGATGGCGGAGAAGACGGGATGGGAAGGGCCTGAACGGGGGCGCCTTCCGAGCCGCGTGGAAGCGGCCATCCGCGACCAGGAAGCGCAGAACGAGATCCTGATCGGCTGGGTCCAGCTGACCGTCGTGTCGATCTGGTCCGTTCTCTACACGCTCTCGCCGAAGACCTTCGCCGAAACCGCTCGTTTCGAACCGATCCCCTGGGTTCTCAGTGCCTATTTCGCCTTTACGATCCTGCGGTTGGCGCTGTCGTACCGGCGGATGCTGCCGCCCTGGTTCCTCGCCCTCTCGGTGATCGGCGACATTGTGCTGCTGATGGTGACGATCTGGAGTTTTCATCTGCAGTACGAGCAGCCGGCCTCGTTCTACCTGAAGGCGCCGACGGTGCTCTACGTGTTCATTTTCATCGCGCTCCGTTCGTTCCGGCTTGAGGTCGGCTATGTCCTGCTCGCCGGCATCGGCTCGGCGCTCGGCTGGCTCGCTCTGGTGGCCTACGCGATGATCGTCGATCCGAGCGATCCGATGATCACGCGGGACTATGTCGATTACCTGACCTCCAACGCGATCCTGATCGGCGCGGAGTTCGACAAGGTGATCTCGATCCTGATGGTCACCGCGATCCTGGCGGTGGCGATTCATCGCGGCCGGCGCCTGCTCGTCCGTGCCGTCTCCGAGGGCACGGCGGCCCGCGATCTTTCCCGTTTTTTCGCGCCGGAAGTGGCACGCAAGATCACCGCCGCGGAGGCCGAGCTCTCCGCCGGAAGCGGAGAGCATCGCGAGGCGACGATCCTCTATGTCGACATCAGGGGGTTCACCGCCCTGAGCGCACGTCTGGAGCCGCAACAGGTGATCCGCATCCTGGCGGCGTATCAGGCGCTGGTCGGTCCGTTGCTGCGGCGTCATCACGGCAGCATCGACAAGTTTCTCGGTGACGGGGTGCTGGCGACCTTCGGTGCGGCGGAACCGGACGTCGCACACGCGGCGAACGCGCTCCGGGCGATCCGCGAGCTGCTCGCCGCAACCCGGGACTGGACGCCGGATCCCGACCTGTTGGCGCCCGGCGCGCTCAGGATCTGCATGGCCGCCGCCAGCGGCCGTATCGTCTTTGGCGCGGTCGGCGACGGCGAACGGCTGGAATACACGGTAATCGGCGACGCGGTGAACCGGGCGGCGAAGCTCGAGAAACATACCAAGGAGCTCGGCGTGCGGGCCCTGTGCGACGGCGCGACACGGGCACTGGCCACGGCGGCACCGGACCTGCCGGTGCTCGCCGAGATCGGGGAGCGGCCGGTCGAGGGCGCCGAAGGCATGATCGAGATCTATGAAATCCGGGAAGACTGAATGGCTGGGGCGGCAGGATTCGAACCTGCGCATGGCGGTACCAAAAACCGCTGCCTTACCGCTTGGCTACGCCCCAATCGCGCGGGAACATAGTCAGAAAGCGGACTGCTTGCAACCGCTTCGACACCGCGCCCTTAACATTGGCGGTACAAGCGGTTAGACTCCTCAGATCCTTTGGCTTTTCGAGGTTGCAGACGGACATGGCCAAATCGGTGCTGCCATGGAGCCTGAAGGGCGTGTCGCCCGAAGCGCGCGAGATCGCCAAGAAAGCGGCGGCGCAGCAGGGCATGACGATCGGCGAATGGGTGAGCCGCGCGATCCGCGACGTCGGCCCGGAACCCGGCGCGTCGGCCCCGTCGGCCCCGATCCGGCAGGACGACGGAGGGCCTGTTGTCCCAACTCTCGAGGATGAAGAGGCACTGCGGGCAGCCGTGCGGGAGCGGATCTACGCCGCGGAGGAACAGGTCGCCCATGTCGTCGGCCCGCTGCAGGACATCATCGAACGGATGGCCCACCGTCTGACCCGGCTCGAGGAAAACGCGGCAGGATCTTCCGAGGAGACGATGTCTGTTCCGGAGCAGCGCCGTCTCGACGGCTGGTAGATAGGCACTTCCCACTACCTGGACGATTTTCTACCCGGTCATATCCGGTGCGTCGTATCTCGCCGAAGGCGCAGAAATCATTGCGATACCCGGTAACCTTTGGTATTTTTTGCCGGATCGGTCGCCGTCCCGGCGGCGCGACCCTTAAAACAAGCCAAAGGCGGATTGTCGGGTGGCAGGCAAATCTCCGTGGAGTGTGAAAGGCGTCTCGGCTGAAGACCGCGAAGCGGCCAAGATTGCGGCGCGCAAGGCAGGTATGCCGATCGGCGTCTGGCTGAGCGAACAGATTCGCCATGCGGCAAGCGACAAACCTGCCGAGAACAGGCCTGCGGCCACTGAGCCCGAACCTGCGCCCGCTCGGGAGGATCGCTCCTCCTCCGCCGCACGGGGCCCGGAGGGACCGCGTGAACGCCACCGGATCGGCCGGGCCGATCCCCGCTTTGCGTTCGGGCGCGGGCAATGGAGCGTCGCCGAGGAGGCTATCGACGAGGGCATGGTCGCCACCGCCTCTGCCGGATATCCCTGGCAGTTCCGCGGCAGTCCGCATGCGGGCGTTCCGGCGCCGGCTCAACCGCCGATGCCGGCGAATTCCGGTTATCCGCCGCCGGCCCCCCAGATGCAGCACCCGGTTCCGGCGCCGGCTTCCGCTCCGGTCGCCCCCGGATTGTCCGAGGCGGAAGGGGCGGCGCTGTCGAAGCGGGTGGAGACCCTGGAAACGCAGCTGCGGGAGCTCAAATCCAAGGCCGATGCGATGGAGGACAGGACGCTTGCGCGCTTCGAGCCGCTCTTGAGCAAGATCGAGACCCTGACCGCGGAGGTCGAGGCGTTGAATGCGCGGCCGGCGGCCTTGCCGGCGGCGCAGGAATCCTCGTTCTCCACCGCGCCGATCGAGCGCGCGGTGATGCGCCTCTCCGAACGTCTCGGGCGTGTGGAACGCCTGGTTCTGCCTGGGCAGGGCTCTGGCCGCGGCTTCTTTTCGCGTCTTTTCCGTCGCGGGTAGCGCTACCGTTCAGGAGTGTATAAATTGAACGAAAGCGGCGGGTTAGGCGGTATCGGACCGACCACTACTCATGAGCCCAGCCAGTCAACCCAGGAGTGCCGGTGGCCCGCAAGGCGACAACTTGGAGCGTGAAGGGCATCGAGGAAGATGTCCGCGATATCGCACGCACCGCGGCGGAGCGGGAAGAACAGACCATCGGTGCCTGGATCGACTATGCCATCCGGGTCCATGGCGGCCAGCGGCCGCGCGACGGCCGGCCGGACTCCGAACCCGCGGTCACTGATCCGGAAGCGCTCCCGGCTCCCGGTCCCGCACCGGTCGCACCGGGCAGCTCAAATGCCGACGCCTTGCTCGATATCGTTGACGACGAACTGGATGCATCCTCCAGCCGGTTGGACGACGCGCTGCGCCCGATGGGTCTCGCGCTGCTGGATCTGGCCGAGCGGATGGTCGCACTGGAACGCAGTGCTCCGGCACAATCCCGGATCGGCCCGGTTCCCGAGCGGGATCCGGACGCCGAAGCCGAATTTGACGACGATTTCGGACCGGAAGCGCCTCCGGTGGCTGAAGCGGAAGCCCCGTGGCCCGAGCAATATCCGTATCCGTCGGCCGACCCCGGCCTGCCCGCTCCCCCGGTGCACGATCTCGACCCCGGCCTCGACAGTCTCGACATGCCCTTGCTGTCCGGTTCGGAAGGTGCGGGGTCGGACCGCGCGCGGGAAATCGACCGCCGGCTCCGCGCGCTTGCGGGGGCCGTCGACGCGGTGGAGAGCGACCCCCCGCCGCCGACCGGAGACCTCGGCCCGACCGAATACGATCTTGAACCGCCTTCCGGAACGCCGGCCGAGGCGGAACCTCTCGAACTGCCGATGGCGTTCCGCGGCGTTCAGAAGAGCGGCTATGAGTCTCATCCGGGGGCCGGTGCCGAGGAGGCTCGCCGGTCGACGGCGCGGACCCGTCGGCCGAGCCGCCGCCGGCTCGTGCTCGCGGTGGCCGCCGTTGTGCTCTTCACCGCGGCGGGATTCTACGCAATGGCGGATCGCGTCGGGCTCGGGCAGATCAGAGCGGAAATCGAGCGCAACGTCCGCCCCGCGATGAGGATGGCGACAACGGAAGCCTCCGACGTTCTGGAATCGCTGACAGAACAGCTCGAGCCTGTTCTGAGCCGGGCGAGAACCGCAC
The DNA here is from genome assembly GCF_965216895.1 of Nisaea sp. Classification (GTDB taxonomy): domain Bacteria; phylum Pseudomonadota; class Alphaproteobacteria; order Thalassobaculales; family Thalassobaculaceae; genus Nisaea. The sequence goes on along the minus strand of NZ_OZ244205.1, from coordinate 3,001,833 downwards.
TGTTCGGCGGCGACAAACCCGAACAACCCGGGCAAGCGGCCGATCACCCCGGGACACGCGGACAGGCCCCGGCTCCGGAAACGGCCGGACCCGAGTCGACGAAGATCTCGCCCGAGGTCGAACAGGAGTGGCCGCAGACCGGACTGGCGCCCGCAGAGGAGGAGCCCGGCGCGGCTCCGGCGCATACGGCGCCATCCGCGTCGGCGGGGACGGCCTCGCAGAACGCCGCGAGACCGGTCGAGGATCCGGCCCCGAAATCTGCGCCGCGCCCGGTCCCGGCCGCTCCGGCTGAGATCGAGGTCGCTCCGGAACCGAAAGAGACAGAGCCCGTTCTGGTCCCGGAAGCCGCGCCGGCGAAGACAGTGACCGAGGTGGTGCCGTCCCCTGCGCCGCCCCCTGCGCCTCCCATGCCGGCCCCGCCCGACGGGTCCGCGGGCGGGGCGGAATCGGACAGCCAGGTCGCCGCATTGCCGCCAGAGGCCGGCGGCGCTTCCGAATCCGTGCGCGAGGCGCTGGCGCAACGGGCCGAAGCGGGCGACGCGACCGCGCAGCACGACCTCGCGATCGCCTTTCTCACGGGGAAAGACGGGCCGAAGGACGTCGCGAGAGCGGCGGAGCTGCTCAGGGAGGCGGCGATCCAGGGACTTGCGAGTGCGCAATACAATCTCGCCGTGCTCTACGAGACCGGCCAGGGCGTTCGCAAGGACGATGTGCGGGCCTTGCTCTGGTATCACAGCGCCGCCGAGCAGGGACATCCGAACGCGCAATACAATCTTGGCGTCATGTATGCCGAAGGCCGCGGCATACCGCTCAATTTCGAAGAGGCGGCCCGCTGGTTCCGTGCCGCGGCAAACCAGGGGCTGGCGCGCGCGCTCTATAATCTCGCGATCATGACCGACGAGGGTCTCGGCGTCGCGCAGGACAAGGCTGCCGCCCTGGAGCTCTACCGTGCCGCGGCCGGAGCCGGCGACGATCGCGCCATCGAGCTGCTGGCCGGTAGCGGGGACATCGCGTCGGAGCCGGCGACGCCGCTCGGCGGCGCCGAGGGCGTACAGACCGTCACCACCACCCCGGCCAGTCTCGTCGCGGAGACTCAGGGCGAACTCACCCGTCTCGGATTTTACGACGGACGCCTCGACGGGCTGATGGGCCCGAAGACGCGGAGTGCCATCCGCGCCTTCCAGGAATCCGCCGAGATTCCGCAAAGCGGAGAAGCCAGTCCCGAACTCCTGAAACGACTCAAAGCCGCCACGCCCTGAAGTTCGTGTCAGGCCGGGATATCCAATTCTTCCGCCGACCAGTTCCGAAGCCGGCCCGCATGGAGCCACCATCCCGGGTGGGCCGCTTCGACCAGTTCGGCCGCCTTGTCGCGCCCGGTATCGGTCTCGAACAGGGCGAAGCAGGTTGCCCCGCTGCCGCACAGCCGGGCGCCCAAGACGTCCGGAAGACCCCGAAGGAAGGCGAGCACGGCTTCGATCTCCGGCGCCACGCGGCAGGCGGGCCCCTCCAGGTCGTTCTGTTCGATCGGGCCGCAGTCGGTCTGCGCTCGTTCGAAGGGTATCGGGCCGGCGGCCAACGCCTTGAAGACAGCTCCGGTCGGCACCGGGACACCGGGATTGACGAGCAGGACCGGACGCGGCGGGAACTCCTCCGCGGGCGGATCGAGGTCGGTGCCGGTGCCCCGCATGATCCGGCTGCGGGGGGAGAGGCAGACCGGCACATCGGCGCCGAGGGCCGCGGCAAGGTGCCGGGTTTCCGACTGCATGGCATCGCGCCCGACGAGTGCCGCGAGAAAGCGCAGAATCGCCGCCGCGTCCGCCGATCCTCCGCCGAGCCCGGCGGCCACGGGAATCGACTTTTCCAGATGGATTCGGAGCGCGGGAATGCCCGGAGCGCGGGTGCGAAAACCGGCAATCGCGCGCAGGATCAGGTTGTCTTTCTCGAGAGCGCCTCCGAAGGCGCCGGTCACAGTCAGCGTGTCATCCGCTCCCGGTGCCGGCGACACCGTAATGCTGTCGTGCAGGTCGGCGAAGGCGACGAGGCTGACCAGCTCGTGATAGCCGTCGGGCCGGCGACCGAGAACCCGAAGGCCGAGATTGACCTTGGCGGGTGCTCGCAGCACCCGCGTGCCGAAATCAGCCATTGCCGGGCGATGCGGGCGCGTCGCCCGTGACCAGGCCATCGCGGAGTTTGCGCTCGATTTCGCCGGCAAGGGCGGGCTCCGGATCCATGTCCAGCGAACGGCGCCACTGGTAGGTCGCCTCGAGGCGGCGGCCGACCCGCCAATAGGCATCGCCGAGATGATCGTTGATCACCGCGTCGCCCGGCCGGAGCTGGACCGCACGCTCGAGATGGGTGACGGCCGCCCGGTGCTGCCCGGTCCGGTAAAGCACCCAGCCGAGGCTGTCGACGATGTAGCCGTCGTTCGGGCGTTGCCGCACGGCGCGCTCGATCAGGGACTGCGCCTCTTCGAGGTTGCGGCCCTGCTCGACCCAGGAATAGCCGAGATAATTCATCACGTAGGGCTGTTCCGGCGATAGCTCGAGCGCTTTCAGAAAATCGGCCTCGGCCCGTTCCCATCTCTTGGCCCGCTCGAGCGCGATGCCGCGAGTATAGAACAGCGTCCAGTCGTCGTTCGCCGCCGGACCGAGTTTTTCGAAGGCGGCGTCGTAGGCCTCGATGGCCTCGACCCAGGCCTCGTCCGATCGCAGCGTGTCCGCAAGGCGCACGAGCACCGTTCCGTTGTCCGGATAGGTCCGGGCCAGTTCGCGGAGCACGGAGAGGGCGCCCTCCCGGTTCCCTTCGGCATCCATCGCCGCGGCGGCCCGGAGCCCCGCCATGATGTGATAAATCGAGTCCCGTCCGATCTCCTGGTAGATCGCGAGTGCGTCGCTGTGGCGGTTCCGGTCGTCGAGGATTTCTCCGACCAGCAGGCGGGCGAGCGGGAAGTCGGGCCGCATGTAGAGCGCGAGCTGGGCATAGATCAGGGCGATCTCGCTGCCGCGGTCCCGTTGCAGGGCGCTGGCGATGTCGAAAAGCGCTTCTGCCACGCCGTCCGTCGCCGAAGAGACGAGGCCCTTCGCCGGTCCGCCGGCTTTCGCCGCCGCCAGTGCCGCGTCCAGGGCATCCCTGTTCTGATCGGTGAGATCGCCGCCGGCCAGGATTTCGCGCGCCGCCGTCACGTGACCGGCTCTTGCGTAATGCAACGCGGCTCCGATTCGAAGCCGCGCCGGGGGTCGGTCGAGTGCGGAGAGCGCGGACCGGAACGATTTGTCGAGGGCCTCGAAATCTCCCTTCAGGCTGGCGATGTAGCCGCCGTGAAGGTCCGCGAGGAGTGCGAAGCCACCCTGTCTTCGGATCGCATCCAGATGTTTACCGGTTGCCGTCCAGTTCCCGCTGCCGGCCTCGACCCAGGCAAGGAGCAGGGGGCGCAGGATCTGCGTCAGCCGCGACTCTTCCAGGGCCTCGAGTTGTGTGCGGGCGGCGGCGTAGTCTTCCTTCCGGATGGCGGCGAGGGCGAGGACGAGGCGACCGAACGCGTAACCGTCTTGCCGTTCGACCAGATCAGCGGCCATTTCGAGCGTATCGGCGGTCCTCCCGTCGGAAATCCGCGCGAGGAACGTGCGCTGGGTCAGGCCCGGATTTCCGGGGTCCGCCGCGAGCACGGCGCCGAAACTCTGCGCGGCGGCGGCGAGGTCGCTGTTTCTGTAGGCGTGCAGGGCCTTCAGGTAGTCGCCGGACACGGTGGCACGCGCGGGAACGTCAGGCAGTTTCACCGCCGGATCGGTCACGGCACAGGATGAGAGCGTCACGGCCGCAAGGAACGCCGCTGCGAGGCGTCCGGTTCGCGGTCCTCGTGCAGTCATGTGTCTACCCTCTCGTTTCCGGCTGTCTGGCGATTAAGGCCCCGGGCGTCAGTCGTCCTACATGTTCGGATAGTTAGGTCCGCCCCCGCCTTCGGGAACCACCCAATTGATGTTCTGGGTTGGATCCTTGATGTCGCAGGTCTTGCAGTGGACGCAGTTCTGCGCGTTGATCTGCAGGCGCGGATTGCTGCCGTCATCGTCGCGGACGATCTCGTAGACGCCGGCAGGGCAATAGCGTTGCTCCGGTGCGTCATAGAGCGCGAGATTATGCTCAACCGGGATCGACGGATCCTTAAGGGTAAGGTGCGCCGGCTGGTTTTCCTCGTGGTTGGTGTTGGAGAGGAAGACCGAGGACAGCCGGTCGAAGCTGACCTTCCCGTCCGGCTTCGGATAGGCGATCTTCTCGCAGTGATCCGCCGGCTTCAGGCATTCGTGGTCGTGGTGGTGATGCAGGGTCCAAGGGCTCTTGCCCTTGAACAGGGTCTCGAAACCCGCATTGGCCATGCCCATCAGGAAGCCGGCCTTGAAGCCCGGGCGGATGTTGCGCACCGCCTTCAGCTCGTCCCAGACCCACGACTGTTCCATCCGGGCGCGATAGTCCGTGACCTCCAGACCGGCGCCGGCACCGTCCTTCATGGCGTCGAACAGCGCCTCGGCAGCAGTCATGCCGGACTTCATCGCGGTGTGCGAGCCCTTGATCTTCGGCACATTCAGGAAGCCGGCCGAGCAGCCGAGGATCGCGCCGCCCGGGAAGGTGATCTTCGGGATCGACTGGAAGCCGCCCTCGTTGATCGCACGGGCGCCGTAGGAGATCCGCCGGCCGCCTTCGAAGAAATGGCGGATCTTCGGATGCGTCTTGTAGCGCTGAAATTCTTCGAACGGGCTGAGATGCGGGTTCTCGTAATCCAGCCCGATGACATAACCAACCGCCACCTGGTTGTTCTCCAGGTGATAGAGGAAGGAGCCGCCATACGTGCCGCCGTCGATCGGCCAGCCGACCGTGTGGACGACGAGGCCTTCCTGGTGCACCGCCGGATCGACTTCCCAGAGTTCCTTGATGCCGATGCCGTAGGTTTGCGGATCGACGCCGTCGCGAAGACTGAAACGCTCGAACAGGGTCTTGGTGAGGGACCCGCGCACACCCTCGGCGAAAAGCGTCTGCTTGGCGTGCAGCTCGATGCCCTGGGTGTAATTCGCGGTCTGCTCGCCGTCCTTGCCGATGCCCATGTCGCCGGTCGCGACGCCGCGCACGGCGCCGTTCTCGTCGTAGAGCACTTCGGCAGCGGCGAAGCCCGGATAGATCTCGACGCCCATCCCTTCGGCCTGCTCGGCGAGCCAGCGGCAGACATTGCCGAGGCTGATGATGTAATTGCCGTGATTGTTCATTTGCGGCGGGCAGGGCAGCTGGTATCCGCCATTGCGGGTCAGATACATGAAGCGGTCCTGGGTCACCGGCGTGTTCAGCGGCGCGCCGCGTTCCTTCCAGTCCGGGAAGAGCTCGGCCATCGCGCGCGGCTCCATGACCGCGCCGGACAGGATATGGGCCCCGACCTCGGAGCCCTTCTCGATTACGCAGACACTCAGATCCCGGCCATGTTGCTCCGAGAGCTGACGCAACCGGATCGCGGCCGAAAGGCCGGCAGGACCGGCCCCGACGATTACGACGTCGTATTCCATCGACTCGCGTTCCATGAACCTCTCCAAATCGTTTCTTACACAGGTTAGTGTCTTACTTGGCACAGCTCCCCGGCGTCGACAAGCGACGCGAAGCGGCCTGTGTCACGAATGAGAGACGAGGAACGCGTGAGCCTTTCGCTGGACGAGACAGTACCGGACCCCGAGACCCTGCTGCAGTGGTATGTCGAACTCGGCGCCGACGAGGCGATCGGCGAGGAGCCGGTGGACTGGTTCGCCGCCACTCCATCGACCCCGGTCCAGAGCGCCGCGAGCACCGCCGCGGCGCCCGTTTCGGATCCAAAACGATCTGCGGCCCCCGCGCCGGAAGCGGCTCCACGCCGGGCGCCCGCCGCCGTGGAGCCGCCGTCCGACAATGCGGCCAGTGCTCTCGCTTCGGCGGCGCAAACGCTCGGTGACCTTCGGGCCGCGCTCGAAACCCTTGAGGGCTTCCCGCTGAAGGTCACGGCGACCAACCTCGTGTTCGGAGAGGGTGTCACGCAACCGGACGTGATGTTTATCGGAGAGGCGCCCGGCGCGGACGAGGACCGTCAGGGGCGTCCCTTTGTCGGCGCGAGCGGGCGGTTGCTGGACCGGATGATGCAGTCGATCGGTCTCGATCGGACGGAGAACGCCTATATCACCAACATCCTGCCATGGCGCCCGCCCGGGAACCGGGAACCGACACCGGCGGAGATCGCTACCTGTCTGCCGTTCATCCGACGCCACATCGCGCTGGTTCGTCCGCGCGTCCTGGTTCCGGTCGGAGGGACCTCGGCGAAGACGCTTCTCGACCAGCGTCAGGGCATCATGCGTCTGCGTGGCCGGCAATTCGATTATGTCGGCCCGGATCTTGACGGATCGATTCCGGCGATCCCGCTTTTCCACCCGGCGTTCCTGCTCCGATCTTCCGGTCAAAAGGCGCTTGCATGGCGCGATCTCCTGACAATAAAGCAAATTATTCAGTAATTTACGGTAACGTTTTCGCCTAAATTGGCGAGAATTTCTCCTGTCTGCGAGGGACTGTAATTTTGCCGGTTAACTTATTGAAATCACAGAAAGTAATACCTTGTATTAAGCCTTTACATCAAAATTCAAACTTAAGTAGTTGTGCTGGTTGGCGGGAGGCAGGTACCCGAAATCGCTGCTTGAGATTGCCACATTCTTGCCCTACTTAGCTGGTCATGATGAGAGGTGAAAAACCGACTCGGCACCGTCGAAAGTGGCCATACGTTCAGTTGATCGCAGGTGCGGTCCTGGGTTTGGCCGCTGGGGTATCAGCCAATATCGGGCCGGCTGACGCGGCGGCGCGCAACGACGCGGTTACGTCGCGAGCCTCCTCTCAAAATCATGTCCTTAAGTCCAAATCGGTCGCGCCGCGAATCCGTTTCGAGGTGATCGGCAAAGAGGATATCGCGCGATACGCGAAGATCTTCGAATTGCAGGACGCCGGAGAATGGCGTGCCGCCGACAAGCTGATCGCTGAACTCGACGACGAAGTCCTGATGGGTCACGTGCTTTTTCAGCGTTACATGCACCCAACGGCCTACCGGTCCAAATACAAGGAACTGAAGGACTGGATGGCGCAGTACGCGGACCATCCGGGCGCGCGCAAGATCTATCGCCTGGCACTCCGCCGAAAACCGGGCAACTGGAAGGCGCCGGCGCGCCCGCAGAAAGGTTATTTGACGGGCAGCGGCGCCTCGCAGGTGAATGGCGCGGTCGAGCCGCAGCAGCATCTGGTCCGCAAAGGTCCGAAAATCTCGCGCCAGGGCCGCGGCGTGGTCCGGGAGATCCGGCGTTTCGTGCGCCGGGGTTACCCGACCGGCGGCCTGAAATATCTGAACTCCAAGGCCGGCAACGGCCTCGGCAAGACCGACCGCGCCCATGCGCTGGCCGAGATCGCGCACGGTTATTTCGTCTTCAATGTCGACGAAAAGGCGGTCCGCTACGCGAAGGAGAGCCTGGAGCTTTCCGGCGATCTGATCCCGACCGCGCACTGGACGGCCGGCCTCGCCTATTGGCGACAGGGCGACTACGACGCCGCGTCCGGGCATTTCGAATCTCTTGCCCGCGCTCCGGACGTCTCCCGCTGGGTGAAGGCCGCGGGCGCCTATTGGGCCTCGCGTGCGCATCTGGCGGAGCGGCGTCCGCGTCAGGCGACGCTCTGGCTCGCGCAGGCGGCAACCCACTCGGCGACGTTTTACGGGCTTCTGGCCCGGCGGGCGCTCGGCATCGACATGCCGCTGGACTGGACGCTGCCCGAGCTCAGCGAGGACATCAGGGAGGCGCTCCTAAACGCCCCCGGCGGCCGCCGGACTTTCGCCCTCATGCAGGTCGGCCGCATGGACCTCGCGGAAAAGGAGCTCCGCCGGCTCTATCCGAATATGCCTGACTACATGCATGGCGCGATCATGACCGTCGCGGCCGGCAACGGCATGCCCGGCCTCGCCATGCGCATCGCCGGCATTCTCCGGGCCCGCGGCGACCGGCCCTATTATGCGGCCTTTTACCCGCTTCCGGACTGGCAGCTCGACTCGATCGCCGGAATCGACAAGGCGCTGATCTATGCCATCGCCCGGCAGGAATCGAAATTCAACGCCAGTGCGCGCAGCGGCCGCGGCGCCATCGGTGTCATGCAGATCATGCCCCGCACGGCCGCCTGGGTCGCGAACGACCGCAGTTTCCGCAGCCGCGACGGGCGCAAGGCCTTGATGGACCCGAACCTGAATCTCAAGCTCGGCCAGGAATATGTCGGCCACCTGCTCAAGCAGGACAGCGTGAACGAGGGCCTGTTCCAGCTCCTCGCCGCCTACAATGCCGGCCCCGGCACGCTCCGGAAATGGAACAAGAAGGTCGATTTCAAGCAGGATCCGCTGCTGTTCATCGAATCCATTCCGCGGCATGAAACCCGCGAATTTATCGAGCGGGTGCTGACCAATCTCTGGATGTACCGGCTGCGCCTCGGCCAGCCCGCCCCGTCGCTGGACCACATTGCCGCCGGGTCCTGGCCGCGCTATGAGTCAATCGATCTCACGCAGCAGCCAGGCGACCCGAAACATGCCAGGAATTGACGAGTCCCGTCCCTTTGTTCCCGTCCATATCGCTGTTCTGACCGTTTCCGACACAAGGACGCTCGAGACGGACCGCTCCGGCGACACGCTGGTCGAGCGCCTGACCGGCGCCGGTCATATTCTTGCCGACCGCAGGATCGTGAAGGACGATGTCCCCGGGATTACCGGCCAGCTGCAAAGCTGGATCGAGGATGACGGGATTGACGTGGTGCTGTCCACCGGTGGCACCGGGCTCACCGGGCGCGACGTGACGCCGGAGGCCTTCCGTGCGGTTTTCGAGAAGGAGATCGAGGGCTTCGGGGAACTCTTCCGCTGGATCAGTTATCCGAAGATCGGTACCTCGACGATCCAGTCGCGTGCCATCGCCGGGGTGGCGCGGGGCACCTATCTCTTCGCCCTGCCGGGCTCGACCGGGGCCTGCAAGGATGCCTGGGACGAGATCCTGAAGAACCAGCTCGATATCCGCTTCCGCCCGTGCAATTTCGTCGAGATCATGCCGCGCCTGCGCGAGCACGAGCTCTACGGGCGCTCCGCCTGACCGGTTGCCCTGAGGTCGGCACCCCTATCCACGTCCCTCAGTTTCGCGACCAACCCGATCCGCCGCCCCGGACCGAACCCGCTGAGCGTGTCCGCGAGGGCGTGTTCCGTCGACCAGCGTACGCGCCGGAAGGGGTCGCCGCGATAGCGCGGGGAGAATCCGACCAGCCAGTAGCCGCCGTCCGCCGAGGGGCCGAAGACCGCGTCGTTGCTTCCGAGCTTGCGGAACGCCTCCGCTATGTGGACCGGTTCGATCCCCGGAATGTCGCTGCCGATCAACACAACGGGGCCCCCGCCGAAGGCGCGGAGCGCCCGGAGCATCCGTTGTCCGAGATCGCCGGAAGCCTGGTGGCGGAAGCGCCAGGGCCGCGGCCACGGCCAACGGGCGGCGTGGTGCGGCGTGCCGAAGATCAGGCAGTCCCACTGACCGGTGCGGCCGAGTCGCCTCAGGGTTTCCGAGAGGTTGCGCCGGTACCAGCGGGTTGCCGGATGGCGCCCGATATCGCGGGCGAGGCGGCTCTTGACGAGGCCGGCGCGCGGCGTCTTGGCGAACAGGATCAGGGTCTTGCGGGGCATCGGTTCAGCTGTAGATCCGGGCGATCAGCCGCGGCGGAACGCGGCAGAAAAACAGGGTCAGGCAGAAGAGGTTGCGGAGCGCCCGGCGAAAATATCCGCCGCGGACATAGCGTTCGGCGGAGGTCACGGCGCGGACGTCGAACAAGGCAAGCCGGCTGAGGCCGATCCGGCGGATCAGATCGACATCCTCCATCAGGGGGATCTCCTTGTAGCCGCCGAGACGGCGGTAAAAGCGCCGGTGGAGCAGAAGACCCTGATCGCCATAGGGCAGGCCCAGCCACCGGTTGCGCCAGCGGACGATCCTCTCGAGGCGCCGCGCGGCCGGGCGCTCGTCGTCGAGGGCGAAACTGAAGACCGCGGCCCGCTCGCGGTTGCGCTCGTTGCTGGCGAACACCATGACGCTGGCCGCCCAGCCGCGATCGAGGGCGGTGTCGCCATGCAGGAACAGCAGCCAGTCGCCTTTCGCCGCCCTGGCGCCGGCGGCGAGCTGCGTGCCACGTCCGGGCGGGCTCTCGATCACCCGCGCTCCGGACGCCTCGGCGATCTCCTTCGTGCGATCCGTCGAGCCACCGTCGACGACGACGATTTCGGGCGTAAAACCCGAGCGCGCGGCGCCGGTGAGCGCGTCGAGCGTGCGTCGCAGCCCGTGCTCCGCATTGAGGCACGGGATGACGATGCTGAGTGAGAGGTCCGGCGCCGGGACGCCGATGCGGCGGCCATGCTCGTCGAGCGGCCCAAGCGCGCCCGGCGGCGGAACCCGCCACAGATCCTCGCTCTTCGATGTGCCGCGCTTAACCAAGAACCGACCTTATTTTTCCGTTACTTCGCCCGGTGTGCTAACAGATGCGGATAGAAGTGCGCCTGCTGTCACCGGTGCGCAAGATTAGACCATTTCAGAGCTTTTGCGGCCATGACCACCGATCTCGACCTGCGCAATCTCCATGCCGAGCTGATGAAGCTCAATACTTATCACGGGCTTGCTCTCGAAGATCTGATCAAACTGCCGGAACGCGGCCTCACGCACGATCACGTCTTGCTGGGTGACCGGACCTGGCAGGGGCGCCGGCTGGTGGCCAGGGTGCCGCGCCTGACCCGCCGTGACACGACCCCGGACGAGGCGCTCGCGCTTCAGGCGGAATGCTTCCGCCGCGCCGCGCCGAGCCGCCACACCCCGGCCCTTCACGGCCAGCTCGAGCCAAGCCCGCGACTGCCGAACGGTGCCCTGATCGTGGACGCGGTCGAGGGCAAGGCGCCCCAGCTTCCGCGCGACCTGTCCCAGATCGCGGAGACGCTCGCCAGCGTTCACCGCTTGCCGGTTCCGGAGCACATGTCGCCGCTGGCCCGGCTCGTGCGTCCGATCGAGGCCCTGGTTTCGCTGATCGAGGCACAGGCGGAATTCATCCCGGCGCTGGTCGAGGATCGGGGCGCGCGCACGATCCTCGAGGAGGAGCGCAAATGGGCGCGGGACTTTGCCGCGGAACACGGCAAGACGCCATTGCCGCCGACCCTGGTCCTGACCGATACCCATCCGGGCAATTATGTCGTCCAGAAGGACGGCCGCGCGATTTTCGTCGATATGGAGAAGACCCAGTACGGCAATCCGGCGATCGATCTCGCGCATGCTTCACTGCACACATCGGTGACCTGGGATCCGGAGGTGACGGGCGAGGTCGGCCGGGACGATGTCGTCGATTTCTACGACACCTACAGGACCGCCGTACCGCCGTCGCTGGCGCGCGCGCTGGAGCCCTGGCTGCTGCCATTCCGCCGCCTGACCTGGCTCCGGACCACGACCTGGGGCTGCCGCTGGTATGCGGAGAACGTGGCGCCGGTCTCGAAAGGCGGAGACGGGCAGCGCGACCGGATGCTGAAAGGGGTTCTCGAGCGCTTGCGCCGGATGGCGCGGCGCGAGACCATGGAGCGGGTCCGCGGCGAGTGGCGGGGACCCGACCCGTTGGTATTGGACTGAGTGCCGGCTGGCAGATCCCGAGGAACAGATGAACGGCAAGATCGTCAACCTGCGCCAGGCCCGCAAGCGCAAGGCGCGCGAGGCCGATGCCCGGAGAGCCGAGGAGAACCGGTCGAAATTCGGCCGGACACGCGCCGAACGAGCCGAGGACGAGGCGGATATGGCGCGGCGGGAGCGGCTGTCCGAACGGCACGAACAGCACCGGGTCGACAAGGAGAGTCCGTCCGGGGACTCCTGATTGTTCTTGTTTTGTTCCGGATCCGGGTCTACCATGACGACATGGTCGATGCCGATTTCAGCATGTCGGAAATGCCTGACCCCGACGTTCTGATCCGTTCTCCCGTGAAGGGGCGGGGCGCGGTCACCAATGCGACCGGGCGGTTCGAGCGCGAGCGCCGGGAACGGGTGATCGGCGGCTGGCCCGGCGACAATCCCTTCCAGAGCACGTCACCGGACGGATGGGATGCGGAAAAGCGGCCGAAGACCGAGGTCGCGGTGGATGGCTCGCGCACCATCATCGCCCGCAACCAGTCCCCGGACGTGCCGTTCGACCGCTCGATCAATCCCTACCGCGGCTGCGAGCATGGCTGCATCTACTGCTTCGCGCGTCCCACCCATGCCTATCTCGGCTATTCGCCGGGTCTCGATTTCGAGACCAAACTGCTGGCGAAGCCGGACGCGGCGGGACTGCTGGACACGGCGCTGCGCAAACCCGGATACCGGCCGGCGGTCATGGCGCTCGGCACCAACACCGACCCTTACCAGCCGATCGAGAAGGATCGGCGGATCACCCGCGAGGTGCTTCAGGTGCTCTCGGATTTCGGCCATCCGCTGTCGATCGTGACCAAGTCGGCCCTTGTCACCCGCGATATCGACATCCTGGCGCCGATGGCGGCCCGCGGGCTCGTTTCCGTGGCGCTCAGCATCACCACGCTGAACCGGGATCTTGCCCGCATCATGGAGCCGAGGGCCTCGACCCCTGCCCGCCGCCTCGACGCGGTCCATGCGCTGAAGTCGGAAGGCATCCCGGTGCATGTGCTGGCGGCGCCGGTCATCCCGGCGATCAATGACGGGGAGATCGAGGCGCTGGTCGAGGCCTCGGCGGAAGCGGGCGCACGCGGCATGGGCCACATCCTTCTCCGGCTTCCGCTGGAGATCAAGGAACTGTTCCGCGAATGGCTGGAGGAGCATTTTCCGGACCGGGCGGAGCGGGTCTACTCCCTGATCCGCCAGACCCGGGACGGTGCCCTGTACCGCGCCGAGTGGGGCGAGCGCATGCGCGGCTCGGGTCCCTATGCCGCGTTGATCCACCGCCGCTTCGAGCTGGCGAAGAAGAAGGCCGGCCTGGCGTCGAAATTTCCCCTGCTCCGGACCGACCGGTTTCAGGTACCGCCGCGGGCCGGCGACCAGCTCAGCCTGCTCTAGGCCGTCCTCAGGCCAGGAAGAGCGAGGAGAGCAGCAGCAGGGCGAGCGCGATATTCGCGGCGCGCAGCCGCGTGCCCTGCAACCAGCGGGAAAGTCCCGCGCCGATCCCGGCCCAGGTGAAGCCGGAAATGATCACCGCCGCAAAGAACAGAACGCACATCACCGGCAGACGCGAGGCAATCGCCGGGGAACCGTCCGGAAGCGCGCCGCCGAAGGTCGTGATGGCGCCGGCCGAGATCAGCCAGGCCTTGGGATTGACCCACTGGAATGCTGCGGCCTCGTGAAACCGCATCGGCCTGGCGGGTCTTCCGAGGTTGTTCGCGGAGCCACCTGCGATCTTCCAGGCGAGATAGACGAGGAACGCCATCGAGACATAGCGCAGCCCCTCGAGCAGTCCGGGGACGGCGCTGAGCAGGGACCAGAGGCCGAGCGCGACGGCGGTGATCATTGCCGGAAAGCCGAAGGCCACCCCGAGAATATGCGGCACCGACCGGGCGATGCCGAAATTGACCCCGGAGGTCGCGAAGAGAGTGTTGTTCGGGCCGGGTGTGATGCTCAGGGTCAGAGCGAAAATGGCGAACCCGGCGATCCAGTCTTCAAACATGGTACGGTCCCGTTGGAATCCCCTAGATTATCTCGTCGGGGGCCGTGGGACACGCAAGCCGGAACATGTCACCGATACAATATTTCGGGGATAGTGGCCCGCGTATAACTACTTGTAGCGCCGAGACCGACCATGATGTAAGTCTGGGTCCGAACGGGCGGCGGACCCGGGCCGTCCGGGCCATGGCCTACCCGGTCAACCAAATGAAATTCTTGGATTATTCGGGTAGCTTCGGGACCGGTACTCTGTATCTGAGGAATGAGTTTCTTGCCCGACCTGAGCCTCGAAATCGACGCCGGCAGTAACCTGGGAACGCTCGTCGCGGGGATCGACGAAGTTGGCCGGGGGCCTCTTGCCGGCCCGGTCGCCGCCGCCGCAGCCTGCATTCCGCCGTCGCTCTACGCCGATCCCCTGATCGCCGAAGTCAACGATTCGAAAAAGCTCTCCATCGCCAGACGGGATGCCATCGCGGCCCGGCTTCGGGAGACAATTCCATTCGGGATCGGCATCGCCGAGGTCGAGGAGATCGACCGGATCAACATCCTGCAGGCGACCTTCCTGGCGATGGGACGTGCGGTCGCGGCGCTGACCGCCTCTCTTGGATCCCCCCCGGATCTCTGCCTCGTCGACGGCAACCGGTTGCCGAGACTGGAAATTCCAATGTGGCCGGTGATCAAGGGCGACCAGCGTTCCGCCAGCATCGCCGCCGCCTCGATCATCGCCAAGGTGCATCGCGATGCCATCATGAAGGCGCTTGCCGGGCGGCATCCGGGATACGGATGGGAGCGCAACGCCGGCTACGGAACGGCGGAGCATCGGACAGCAATTGCGACCCTGGGTGTGACGCCGCAGCACCGCCGCTCTTTCCGGCCGGTGCGCGAGGCCGTTTCGGCCGCTCGGACATGCTAGAGATCCGGGCAGGGGCCGGACTTCACACAACATCTGGTGTTTATCTTATAAGTATTTGACTCTATTTAGTAAAAAGATATCGCCGTCTTGACGGGATTCCGCGAATACCGGAGACTCCGCCGATCTTTCCTTGGCACGGACGGACCAAATGACGGCGCAAGACAGGCTGCCGCTGGACCAGATTCTGGTCGGCGACTGCATCGAACAAATCAATAAACTGCCGGAGAAGTCGGTGGATCTGGTATTTGCCGATCCGCCCTACAATCTCCAGCTCCAGGGCGAACTCGTCCGCCCGAACAACTCCGTTGTCGACGCGGTCGACGACCATTGGGACCAGTTCGAGACCTTCCAGGCCTATGACCGTTTCACCCGGGACTGGCTGAATGCCGTGCGCCGGGTCCTGAAGGACGATGGCGGTCTCTGGGTGATCGGCAGCTATCACAATATTTTCCGGGTCGGCGCCACGCTGCAGGATCTCGGCTTCTGGATCCTGAACGACGTGATCTGGCGCAAGACCAACCCGATGCCGAATTTCCGCGGCAAGCGCTTCACCAACGCGCACGAGACCCTGATCTGGTGCGCCAAGAGCGAGTCGAGCAAGCGCTATACTTTCAATTACGAGGCCATGAAGGCCTTCAACGACGACCAGCAGATGCGCAGCGACTGGCTGTTGCCGCTCTGCACCGGTTCCGAGCGCCTGAAGGTCGACGGCCGCAAGGCGCACCCGACGCAGAAGCCGGAAAGCCTGCTTGCCCGCGTGCTGCTCTCGACCTCGCAGCCCGGCGATGTCGTGCTCGACCCGTTCTTCGGTTCCGGCACCACGGGTGCGGTGGCGAAGAAACTCGGCCGGCGCTTCATCGGCATCGAGCGCGAGCAGGACTATGCCGAGATCGCCATGAACCGGATCGCACATGTGAAGCGCATCGAGGACGAGAGCCTGCTGAAGATCGAGAGCAAACGTTCCGAGCCGCGGGTGCCGTTCGGCAACATCGTCGAGCGCGGCATGCTGCGCCCCGGAGAGGTCCTGTTCGATCAGCGCCGCCGCTGGTTCGCCAAGGTGCGTCCGGACGGCTCGCTCGTTTCCGACAGCGCCAAGGGGTCGATCCATTCCGTCGGCGCCGCGGTGCAGGGCGCACCGGCCTGCAACGGCTGGACCTTCTGGTATGTGGAGCGTGGCGGAAACCCGGTTCCGATCGACGTCTTCAGGCAGCAGGTCCGCGCCGAGATGCGGGCCTGACAAACGCGAGCAGGGCAAGGCCGGCGATCCAGAACAGCAGGATCGTCGCCATGCCCCAGCGCTGGCTGTCGAATGCGATCGTGGCCCAGCCGAGCAGGGCCGGGCCGAGAAAGCTCGTCGCCTTGCCCGAAAGCGCATAGAGCCCGAACATCTGCGCGCGGGCTGCTTGCGGCGCCATCTGCGTGAGCAGCGTGCGGCTCGCCGCCTGTGACGGGCCGACGAAGATCCCGAGCGCCAGCGCAAAGACCCAGAACCAGCCGACGTCCTCGACCACCAGAACTGCGAAGCCGAAGCCGATCAGGCCGACGAGCGAGATCGCGATGGTCGGCTTCGCGCCGATCCAGTCGTCGACCCAGGCAAAGAGGAAGGCCCCGAGCCCGGCGGTGACGTTGAGGGCGATGCCGAACTGGATGATCTCGGCGAAGCTCATGCCGAAGGTCCCGGCGGCATAGAGCCCGCCGAACTGGAACAGGGTCGCAAGCCCGTCGGCATAGAGCATGCGGGCAACGAGGAAGATCCAGATATCGGGGTGACGACGCAGCCCGCGCAGTGTCGCCCAAAGCGTCGAGAGCCCCTCGCGCGCCGCCTGGAGGACCGGCAGGGGGACGTGTTCGTCGTCCGGCACATAGCGCAGCAGCGGCATCGAGAAGAGCAGGAACCACGCGGCGGCCAGCAGCGCCGTCGCCCGGACATGTTCCGCCGCGCCCTTGTCGAGCCCGAAAGGCGGCACGTCCGCCTGGACGAAACCGAAGAGCGCAATCAGCAGGCAGACGATGGCGCCGAGATAGCCGAGCGACCAGCCCCAGCCGCCGATGCGGCCGAGTCGTCCGGGCGGGGCGATGCCGCCGAGCATGGCGTTGTAGAAGATGTTCGCGAACTCGGTGCCGATCAGCACGAGACCGACCGCGACGAGCGCGAGCATTGTGTCGCCCGGATCCGGATGGACGAACCAGAGCGCGCTCGCCGCAAGAATTGCCAGCAGGGAAAACCCCGCGACCCAGGGCTTCTTCGGCCCGGATCTGTCGGCGATGGCGCCGAGCACGGGTGCCAGAATGGCGACCGCGAGGCCGGCGATCGTGAGCGCCCGGCTCCAGAGCACCGTCCCCTCGACCTCGTCCCCGACCACGCCGCGGGCGAAATAGGCCGAGAAGACAAAGGTGATGATCACCGTCGGCAGCGGTGAATTCGCCCAGTCGAAAAGACACCAGGAGATCGCCGCGCGGCGCCGCCCCGGATTATCGCGCCCCACTCCCGCGTCCGGCCGTCTAGTGGGCGAGCAGAGAGCGGAACTGGCCGTTGGCGACGGCCAGCATGGAGAGATCGACGCCCTCTGCCGCGCGGAGGTCGGAAAGCAGGCGGCTCATCCGTTCGGACGCTTCCTTCCGCGAGGCGGTCCATCTGTCGATCTTCTTCTCGGCGGACGCTTTCTTCGTCTTGCCGTCGGTGCATTCGTCGAGCACGGTCTGGGCAAGCTGGAACTGGTGATTGTAGAGGTCGTCCACCACGGCCGAGACCGCCATCTTCTGCCAATGCGATTCGGCGACCACGAGGTCGGCCCGTTCCCGGAGCCAGTCGATCGAGAACCTGTTGCCGAGGGCGAAATAGACTTCCGCCACCCGGGGCACGCTCTCTCCGGTCTGCCGGGACAGGCGCACGATGTCGCAACCGGAAACCAGCACATCGGCACTGGCGACCCCGCGCGCGAGTTCCTTCGGAACCCCGGCCGCCTCGTGTCTCGCCGCCTTCTTCGCGATCACGCTCCGATGCGTTTCGGTCAGCACCTTGTCGAGAGTCTGCGTCAGTTCGGCGATGCCCTCGATATAGGTTTCGGTCAGGCTCTGCAGATCGAGCGGCCGGCGTTCGTTGCGCAGGAACCAGACGGCTGCCCGTTCAACCAGATGCTTGATGTCGAGCAGCATAAGGGTCTGCACGTCCGCGGAGACCTTGTTGTCGAGATCCTCCACTGCCGACCAGAGCTGGCGGATGGCGAAGACGTCGCGGGCGACGATATAGGCGCGGGCGATATCCGGGGCGGCGTCGCCGGTCTGCTCACGCACCGCATTGACGAAGGTCGCACCGACCCGGTTGATCATGCTGTTGGAGACATAGGTCGCGATGATCTCGCGCTTCAGCCTGTGCTCCCGGATCACTGATGCCAGCGACTTGTGCACGCGGGCCGGGAAATAGCGGATCAGGTCTCCGGCCAGCATCGGATCGTCCGGCAGGTCGGACGGCAGGATCTCGTCATAGAGTTCCATCTTCGCATAGGCGAGCAACACCGCGAGTTCCGGACGCGTCAGCCCCTGGCCGGCGCTCATCCGCTCCGCCAGGGTCTCGTCGTCCGGCAGGAACTCGACCGCGCGGTTGAGCTTCAGGTGGCTGCGCTCGAGCTCCCGGATCAGCCGGGTCTCGGCGTCGAGCAGGGCGGTGCCCTCTTCCATCGCCATGGTAAGGGCCTGGCTCTGGTCGTAATTGTCCTTCAGCACCAGATCCGCGACCTCGTCGGTCATCTCCTCCAGCAGCTTGTCGCGCTGCTTGCGGGTCATGTCGCCTTCCGTGACCACGCCGCCGAGCAGGATCTTGATGTTCACCTCGTGGTCCGAGCAGTCCACACCGGCGGAATTGTCGATCGCGTCGGTATTGATGCGCCCGCCGCCGAGCGCGAATTCGATCCTCGCCCGCTGGGTCATTCCGAGATTGGCGCCTTCGCCGATCACCTTGGCCCCGACCTCCCGGGCATCGATCCGAAGCGCGTCGTTGGCGCGGTCTCCGGCGTCGGGATTGCTCTCGCCGCTTTCCTTGATGTAGGTCCCGATGCCGCCGAACCAGAGCAGGTCGACCTTTGCCTTGAGCATGGCGCGGATCAGGTCGTTCGGTGTGATCTTGTCGCTCCTGACGCCGAGCACGGTCTTCATCTCCGGCGTCACATCGATCGATTTCGCCGACCGCGGGTAGATCCCGCCGCCCTTCGAGATCAGTTTCGTGTCGTAATCCGTCCAGGTGCTGCGCGGAAGTTCGAACAGGCGCTTGCGTTCGGCCCAGCTCTTCGCCGTGTCCGGGGACGGATCGAAGAAGATGTGCATGTGATTGAAGGCGCCGACAAGACGGATGTGCTTGGACAGCAGCATGCCGTTGCCGAACACGTCGCCGCTCATGTCGCCGACCCCGACAACGGTGAAGTCGGTGGTCTGGATATCGACCCCGATTTCCCTGAAATGGCGCTTGACCGATTCCCAGGCGCCTCTTGCGGTGATGCCCATCTTCTTGTGGTCGTAGCCGGCAGAGCCGCCGGACGCGAAGGCGTCGTCGAGCCAGAAGCCGTAATCCTGTGAGACTCCGTTCGCGATGTCGGAGAAGGTCGCCGTTCCCTTGTCGGCGGCGACCACGAGGTAGGGATCGTTCTCGTCGTGCCTGACGACCATCTCCGGCGGCACGATGTCGGCGCCGGAGATGTTGTCGGTGATGTCCAGCATCCCGCGCATCATGATCTTGTAGCATTCGATCGCTTCGGCCTGCATCGCCTCGCGGCTGCCGTCCGCGGGCGGACGTTTGACCACAAAGCCGCCTTTCGAGCCGACCGGAACGATGACGGCGTTCTTCACCTGCTGTGCCTTCATCAGGCCGAGGATCTCGGTGCGGAAATCCTCACGCCGGTCGGACCAGCGGATGCCGCCGCGGGCGACCCGGCCGCCGCGCAGGTGTACCGCCTCGGCCCGCGGCGAATAGACCCAGATCTCGACCAGCGGGCGCGGCAGCGGCAGGTCCTCGATCATCTGGCTGTCGAGCTTGAAGGAAATATAGGGTTTCGGCTCGCCCGCTTCGTCCAGCTGATAATAGTTCGTGCGCAGGGTGGACTGGATCAGGTTCAGGTAACGGCGGATGATCCGGTCCTGGTCGAGATTGGCGACACTGTCGAGCGCCGCCTCGATCTCCGCCGTGACGGATGCCGCTTCCGAATCCCGTTTCGACCCGTCTTTCGCCGGGTCGAAACGCGCTTCGAAGAGCGTGGCAAGCAGGCGTGCGATCGCCGCGTTCTCCGCCAGGGTCTCTTCCATGTAATCCTGCGAGAAGGTGAAGGCCGCCTGGCGCAGGTATTTCGCGTAGGCGCGCAGCATTGCCACCTGACGCCAGGTGAGGCCGGCCTGCAGGACGAGGATGTTGAAGCCGTCGTCCTCCATCTTGCCGCTCCAGACCGCCTCGAAGGCGTCGTGGAACGGTTGCCGGATTCTGGCGACGTCGACGGCCTGGTCTCCCTTGAGCTGCATCTCGAAATCGTGGATCCAGACCGCGTTGCCGAGATCCCTTGAGGACACTTCGTAGGGCCGCTCGCTGAGCACGCGCACGCCCATGTTCTCGATCATGGGCATCACGTCCGAGAGCGGCACCGGCGTCTCACGATGGAAGAATTTCAGGTGCAGCTCGCGGTCGCCCGAGCCGACCGGCCGGAACAGGTTTATCGCGAGGCGGCCATCGGCCAGGGTTTCCTCGATCCGGTCGATGTCGAAGATCGCACCCTGCGCCGAATAGGTCTCCCTGTAGGAGGAGGGAAACGCATTGCGATACCGCCGCAGCAGGGCATTGCCCTGCTCCTCGCCGCGCGCCTCGATCAGGGCCTGGTGCAGTTTGTCGGCCCAGGATCTGGCGGTATCGGCCAGACGGTGCTCCAGCTCCGCAATATCGACCTCCGGAACCGAACCGCGTTCCGTTGTGATAATGAAATGAAGCCGCGCTAGGACGGATTCCGACATTTGCGTGTAGAACGCCGCGATCGTGCCGTCGAAGGCCTTGGAAAGAATATCCGCGAACCTTTCGCGGATCTGTGTGGTGTAGTGGTCGCGCGGGACGAAAAGAATTACGGAGACGAAACGTTCGAAGGGGTCGGCACGGGCGAACAGCGCCGTCTTCTGCCGTTCCTGGAGATGAAGGATGCCGATCGAGGTGGTGAGAAGGTCGTCCTCGCTCGCCTGGAACAGCTCGTCGCGCGGATAGGTCTCCAGGATGTTGACAAGCGCCTTGGCGTCATGGCTGTCCGGCGCGAAGCCGCCGCGCTGAACGATCCGGTGGACCTTCTGGCGCAGCATCGGGATGTCGCTCGGTCGCTGGTTGTAAGCGACGGAGGTGAACAGCCCGATGAAGCGGTGCTCCCCGGTGACCTTGCCGGTCTGGTCGATCTTCTTGACGATGATCGTGTCCATGTGAACCGCGCGATGGACCCGGGCCTTGCGGTTCGCTTTCATGATCAGCAGCAGATCGGGGCTGGTCAGAAAGCTGCGGACGTCTTCGGGAAGCTGGCCGAGATTGCGCAGTCCGTCGAACACGCCGACATCCGGATTGCGGAGAATGCCGAGGCCCGAACCGTCCACCACCTGCATCTTCGCGGCCTTGCCGCTGCCGACATAGTCGAGCTCGCGATATCCGAGGAAGGTGAAATGGTTGTCCTCGATCCAGCGCAGGAAATCGATGACTTCGCTGACTTCCTCGCGGTTGTGCGGTGTCTGCCGCGCGCCGATTTCCGTCACCACGTCGAGCACTTTCTCGCGCATGGTGCGCCAGTCCTCGACGGACGACCGGACATCCTCGAGGACCGAATGCAGTTCCTCTTCGATCTTGCCGAGAACCTCGGCCGAGGTCTGCTCGGAGACGCGTAGCTGCATGAAGGATTCGCGCAGGTTTCCGTCGCCGGCGGCGCCGTTGTCGAGGATATGTTCCAGCTTGCCTTCGGACGAGCGCTCTACGGCAAGAATCGGGTGAATGACCAGATGCACCGTGAGATCTTTGGACACCAATGCGGTGGTCACGGAATCGACCAGAAACGGCATATCGTCGTTGACGATCTCGATGACGGTGTGCGGGGACTGCCAGCCGGTCGAGTCGAAGCGCGGGTTGTAGGCGCGAATGATTGCGTTTCCGGGCGCGCGGGTCTTGCCGAACTCCCAGATCGAGAGCACCGCCCCCAGCAGATCCTCGGGCTCTTCGTCGAGAATGTCCTGGGGTGCGACATTGGCGTAGAACTGTCGGATGAAGCTTTCCGCTTCCGTCTGTTTGCCCTTGGCGACCCGTTCCTGCAGCAGGGCAATCAGTCCGTCGATCAATTCCTGCTTCAGGGTATGCAGCTTATCGTGCATGCGATTTCCTCCCGCCACCGTAAGTCTGGCCCCACGACCCTGGCTCGAAGGCTACCCCATTTGCCGGTGTCTGAGAAACGTCGAATTATTGAATTTCAGGGACATACCGGTCCCCAAGGTGGACCTTTCGCCAACATGGCGCAATCATTTCGCTGGCCTCCCGTCCGACGGGCTTCGATCCGATTTCCGGACACGGTTAATCGGCAGGCCTTAAGAGATTGGTAATGCGCCGGGGCCCATGATTGGCGAAATACGGTTAGTATTGGATCAGGCATGATCAGGGATGTGCGCCCGGGCACGCCCTGCGGAACTTGGACGAATGCGCATTCGAATTCTCGCGATGCTTCCGGCTCTGCTGGTCTTCGCCGCCGCAATTGGCAGCGGGTGGTATCTCTCGCTCGAAGCGCGCCGGGCGCACCTCGCGGAGGCGCGTCGGGAGATCTCCGGCGAACTCGACCTCCTGCGGGCCCGTCTCGAGGGCATCGTTACCTCGAACATCAGGCTCGTCGGCGGGCTCGCGGCGACCATTTCGGCCAACCCGGAGATGTCGGAGCAGCAGTTCTCCCGGATCGCGGAGCGGCTCTTCACCAGGCGCCTGCAACTGCGCAATATCGGCGCCGCACCCGATCTGGTGCTGCGCTATATCTATCCGCGCGAAGGGAACGAGAGCGCGATCGGCCTCGATTACCGCAAGAACGAGGCACAAAGAGCGGCGGCCATCGAAGCGCGGGAGGCGCGCGACCTCGTGCTGGCCGGTCCCCTGACCCTGCTTCAGGGCGGAGTCGCGGTCATCGGGCGCTATCCCGTTTTCGTCAGAAATCCGGACGGAACCGAGAGTTTCTGGGGGCTGGTATCCGCCGTCATCGATATGGAGGAACTCTACGCGGCCGCCGGGATTCCGGCGAATCCTGCCGAGATGACTTTCGAATTTGCAATCCGCGGGCGCGACGGAAAAGGCTTGGACGGGGACGTCTTCTACGGGGACGAACGACTGTTCCGGTCCGAGCCGGTCCTGCAGGCGGTCAATCTTCCCGTCGGGACGTGGGTGTTTGCCGGGCGACCGAACGGCGGCTGGACTGTCCCCCACGAGATCTATCTGCGCATTTGGTTCCCGGTTCTTCTGATCGGTCTGGCGATCGCCGCGCCGGTCGCCGGTCTGGGATTCTATCACGAGAGGCGGCGCGGGGACGTTCAGGCGCTCGCGGCGCAGGAAGCGGGACTGATCGCCGCCAAGGAAGCGGCGACCGAGGCCGAGCGCCAGTTGCGCATCGCGCTCGATGCCATGAACGGCGCATTCGTTCTGTATGACCGCGACATGCGTCTGGTGCTCTGCAACGAGCGCTTCAAGGATCTCTATCCCAGCACGCGCCGGACGATGATCCCGGGCCGGGCGTTCGAGGAGATCATCCGCGTCTCGGCCTATGAAGGCGAGATCCCGGAAGCCGTCGGCCGGGAAGAGGATTGGATCTCGATGCGTCTGCGGCAGTTCAGGGACCCCGGGCCGGTCGTGGAGCAAATTCTGCCCGATGGCCGGTGGATCCGGATTCAGGATTCGAAGACTCCGGACGGCGGATTTCTTTCCTTCCGCGTCGACATCACCGAACTGAAGCAGCGTCAGGAAGAGGCCGAGGCGGCGAGTCGCGCCAAATCCGCTTTCGTGGCCAACATGAGCCACGAAATCCGCACGCCGCTCAACGGAATCGTCGGCCTCGGGCGGTTACTGCAAGGGACTACGCTGGACGAAACGCAGGGCGATTTCGTCAGCAAGATCGTATCTTCCTCCCGGATTCTTCTCGGCATCATCAACGACATTCTCGATTTCTCGAAGATCGAGGCCGGCCAGATCGAGATCGACGCCACAGATTTCAACCTCCGGCAGGTGATCGATCAGGCCGGAGGGCTTGCAGGGGATCTGGCAGCCGAAAAGG
The DNA here is from genome assembly GCF_965216895.1 of Nisaea sp. Classification (GTDB taxonomy): domain Bacteria; phylum Pseudomonadota; class Alphaproteobacteria; order Thalassobaculales; family Thalassobaculaceae; genus Nisaea. Next base: position 2,977,909 of record NZ_OZ244205.1, on the reverse strand, counting down.
GCCTGGAGTTCGACGTCTTCATCGACCCGGATACCCCCCTCGACCTTCATGGCGACCCGCTGCGCGTCGCTCAGATTCTGACCAACCTCTGCAGCAATGCGGTCAAGTTCACCGGAGAGGGTTCCGTCAGGCTCCATGTCCGGCCCCGGGCGCTGACGGACAATCAGGTCGAGCTGGACTTCAGAGTCGAGGATACCGGCATCGGCATCACCGCGGAGCAGCAGGAGAAGATCTTCAAGCCGTTCGCGCAGGCGGACATCTCGACAACGCGGCAATATGGCGGCACCGGTCTCGGACTTTCGATCTGTCAGGATCTCGTGCAGCGGATGGGCGGCAAGATCTGGGTCGAGAGCGCGCCCGGAGAGGGCAGCGCCTTCCATGTCGTCCTGCCGTTCCGGACGTCCGTCAGCCCCTTTCTGGCGGGCGACAGCGCGACGGCGCCGTTCAGACATTGGCGGGTTCTGGTCGTCGATGACAGCGCGACGGCGCGTCTCGTGCTGACAGGCATGTTCCGGACGTTGGAGCTCGATGTCGAAGAGGCCGATTCCGGGCCCGCCGCGCTGGCGTGCATCGAAGAAGCCCATCGGGAGGGCCGGGGATTCGACCTGGTGGTCCTCGACTGGATCATGCCGGAGGCCGACGGCTTCGAGACCGCGCGGAAGATCCGCCAGGCCCGCGGCGGGAGCGGAACCGAACCCAAGGTGGTTCTGGTGACCGGCGCAAACGCCGAAGGCCTGACGGAACAGGCGCGCGCCGCCGGACTGAGCGCGGTGCTGACAAAACCGATCGCGCAGGAGCGGTTGTTGCACCTGCTGCATGCGCTCGCGGAAGGTCGCGAGATTGATGAGGCGCCGCCGGACCCGGCCTCTGCGCTGGTTTCGGGCATGAAGGTTCTGGTCGCGGAAGACAATGCGATCAACCAGCAGGTCGTCGCGGCGCTTCTGCGTCGTGTCGGCGTCGAGGTCGAACTCGTCGGCAACGGCCGGCTCGCCGTCGATACGGTGCTCGGGGGCGATCCGCGGAATTACGATGCCGTTCTCATGGACATCCAGATGCCGGTCATGGACGGCATCGAGGCGGCGCGCCATATCCGGGAGGACGAGCGGTTTCGCGATCTTCCGATCATTGCGGTGACCGCCCATGCGATCACCTCCGAAATCGATCGCTGTTTCGAAGCCGGAATGAATGCCCATATCGCAAAGCCGATCGAGGAGGAAAAGCTCTTCGAGGCGCTGGCCGGCGTGCGCTCCGGCCGTATCAAGGGGGTCACGTTCGAGGCCGAAGCGGGGGGCGAGGGCGTCGCACCGGACATCACGGAGGAAAACGCGGGCTTCGAACCTTTCGACCGGACTGCGAGGCTCGTCGGGTCGGACCTGCTTGCCGGGCGCTTGTTCAACGAGTTCCACCGGCAGAATGTAGGCAACGCCGGCACGCTCGGCGCTCTGATTGACCGGGGCGACCATGTCGCGGCCTCCCGGCTCGCGCATCAGATCAAGGGGGTTGCGGGAAATCTCGGTCTGGCGGCCCTGAATGCCGCGGCAGCGGATCTGGAAGCCGCGCTGCAATCCGGAATTCCGGCGGATCCCGCATCCGACCCGGCCCGTTTGCGATTCGAGGAGGAACTCGAGCGGGCCCTTGATGCGACCCGTGCGCATCTCGAGAGGAAGGGCCTGCTCGAGGAAGATGCGGGCTCGGCCTGAGCCGGTCAGGCGTTCAGGAAGCCTGCGACCTCGTCCTTCAGAGCCAACCGCTTTTTCTTCAGCTCCTCGGCATAGGCGTCCGACGTGGTCTCGATTTCCGCCTCGATCCGGTGAATTTCCCGGTTCACCTCATGATAGGCGTCGGCCAGTTTGGCGAAATGGGCGTTGTTCAGCTTCAGATCGTGGATCTTGTCGACCGCTTCCGGGAATTCTGCGGCGAGTTCGTGGGGGACGTGGGACATTTTCGTTTCCTGAGTTGGTCGTTGCGGTCGTTGGCTCTCGAGATAGGAGCATGCCGCCGCGGGCGCTTCTTTGATCCAGGTCAAGTTGCCGGCAGGCTCCCGCGCGGCGCCTGCCGGCTGGCAATGCGCGCCCGGCCGCGATAGTCTCGGCCCTCAAACCGCACTCAGGCTTCATCTCATGCGTTTCATCGCCGCCTTTTCAAGGCTGCCGGCCACGGTCCGGGCGACCCTCCTCATGAGCACGGCGATGGTGTTCTTCACCTCGATGGGGCTCTTCATCCGCCTCTCCTCCGAGACCCTGCATGTGCTCGAGGTCGTGTTTTTCCGCAATTTCCTCGCGGTTGTGCTGATGGCGCCCTGGATCATGCAGCAAGGCTTCGGCGCGCTGAGGACCAAGCGATACGGTCTCTACAGCCTGCGCGCGGCGGTCAATCTGGTGGCGATGGCGGCGGGTTTCGCGGCGATCACCATGATCCCGCTCGCAGAGGCGACGGCGCTCGGCTTTACCGCGCCGCTCTTCGCCACCATCGGCGCGGTTCTGGTCCTCGGGGAAGTGATACGGGCACGCCGGGTGGCGGCGCTCGTCGCGGGCTTCGCCGGCATGCTTATCGTGTTGCGTCCGGGGATGGAGGCGATTTCTCCGGGGGCGCTGCTCGCGCTCGGCAACGCGCTCGGAATTTCCATCACAGCGCTGGTGGTGAAGAAACTGACGGCGACCGAGCGGCCGGAAGCGATCGTGCTCTGGATGGTGCTGCTGCAGAGCCCGCTCTCCCTCGTGCCGGCGCTGTTCTACTGGACCTGGCCGGATCCGATCACCTGGCTCTGGCTCTTCTGCCTCGCCGGGGCGGGGACGCTCGGCCACATGTGCTGGACCCGTGCCTGCGGTCTCGCCGAGATCTCCCAGCTGCAGCCGCTCGAGTTCATCAAGCTGCCGCTGATCGCGGTCATGGGCTTCCTGCTGTTCGGCGAGGAGCCGAGCGTCTGGGTCTGGCTCGGCGGCGCGGTGATCTTCGGCTCTACCGCCTATATCAGCCACCGCGAGGCGGTTCTGGCGCGGCGCAAGGCACGGGAGGCGGCCGGCAAAGACTAGCAGCGGCGGAGTGCGTATCGCAGACCGCAAAAACGAAAAGCGGCCCAAGGGGGCCGCTCTGATCGTTTCTGTCTTCACCTCTCGGAAGAGAGAGTGGAGCGGGCGATGAGATTCGAACTCACGACCCCAACCTTGGCAAGGTTGTGCTCTACCCCTGAGCTACGCCCGCATCCAGCGGCGTCGGCGACGCCGTGAAGAGGCCGCGATAATACAAACTGTTCTTCGCAATGCAAGCCTCGAAATCACATTTTTTTTCAGGGCCTCGCAAGAGCGCCGGCGCGCGCACGAAACCCTTGGTTTTTCCTGCTTTTCCGGCTATTTCCTGTGCTTCCGGCGGGCGCTGCCAGCGCCGCTGAGCAAAGAAATCGCGAGTGGATTGTGCCATGGCAGAGAGTGAATCAGCTTCCGGGGACGGCCAGGCGGCTCCCAGAACACCTGAGCAGCTGCTGGCCCATCTCGATGCCCGCGGCATCGCTTACGATCTGCACCGGCATCCGCCGCTCTTCACCGTCGAGGACAGCAAGGCGCTGCGCGGGGAGCTGCCGGGCGGGCATTGCAAGAACCTCTTCCTGCGCGACCGCAAGGGCAGGATGTGGCTGCTGGTCACGCTCGAGGACCGGCCGATCGACCTGAAGCAGCTCGGCGAGGCCTTCGGCGGCGCGCGGCTCTCCTTCGGCAGCCCGGACCGGCTGATGACCTATCTCGGGATCGTGCCCGGCGCGGTCTCTCCCTTCGCCCTGATCAACGATGTCGGCCGGGAGGTCACCGTGGTGCTGGACAAGGACATGCTGGGTTTCGACCCGCTGAACTACCACCCGCTCTCCAACGAGATGACGATCGCCGTTTCTCCCGCCGGGCTTCAGGCTTTCCTGACCGATCTCGGCTACGTTCCGGAGATTCTCGATCTCAAGGCTCTCGGCTGATCCCGCTAGGGCCTTGTCAAGTGACGCCGCCGGTCAAACTTTACCCTTAAGCAAAGAACGGACGACCCAATGGAACCCCTCATCAACGCCGCGCCGGATCCCGCCGACCTGATCAAGGACTCGGACCAGAACAGTTTCATGGCCGATGTCATCGAGGCCTCTCGCGAGACACCGGTCATCGTCGATTTCTGGGCACCCTGGTGCGGACCATGCAAGCAACTCGGCCCTGCGCTCGAGAAGGTGGTGCGCGATGCCGGCGGCGCGGTCCGCATGGTGAAGGTCAATATCGACGAGAACCCCGCGATTGCGCAGCAGATGCGGGTGCAGTCGATTCCGGCGGTTTTCGCGTTTCACCAGGGCCGGCCCGTGGACGGCTTTCAGGGCGCCCTGCCGGAAAGCCAGATTCGCGAGTTCGTCAAACGTCTGACCGGCGGTGCGGCGGGTGAATCGCCGCTCGACGAGGCGCTGGAGGCGGCGGATCAGATGCTTGAGGCGGGCGATGCCCAGGGCGCGGGAGGGATCTACAGCCAGGTCGTGCAGCACGATCCGGAGAATGTCCGCGGCAATGCCGGCCTGATCCGCGCGCTCGTGGCGATCGGACAGGTCGAGCAGGCGCAGCAGGTGATCGATCAGCTTCCCGAGGATCTGAAGAAGGCTCCGGAGGTCCATGCGGCGATTGCGTCGCTCGAGCTGGCGAGCGAGAGCGTCGATGCCGGCGAGGTCGCGGAGCTGACCGCGGCGATCGAAGCCGATCCGAAGAACCACCAGGCGCGCTACGATCTCGCCATGGCCCTGTTCGCCGGCGGTAACCGCGAGGGAGCCGTCGATGCACTGATCGAGAGCATCCGCCTGAATCGTGAATGGGAAGAACAGAAAGCCCGAAAGCAGCTGGTGAAGTTCTTCGAGGCCTTCGGTCACACCGATCCGGTGACCATCCAGGGCCGACGCAAACTCTCCGCCGTGCTGTTTTCCTGAACCTGGAGGTTGAACGGAAATGCCGGATACCCTGTCGCGCAGCCCCTTTTCTCCTGACCTGGAGGACATGCCTGCCTGCATTCCGGTCTTTCCCCTGCCGGGGGTGTTGCTGCTTCCGGGCGGCAAGCTTCCGCTCAATATCTTCGAGCCGCGCTATCTCGTCATGACCCAGGACGCGCTCGCCACCGACCGGCTGATCGGAATGATCCAGCCGGCGGAGGCATTCGAGGCCGACAGCCCCTGTCTGCAGCGGACCGGATGCGCGGGGCGGATCACCTCCTTCTCCGAAACCGAGGACGGCCGCTTCCTGATCACGCTGACGGGGGTCGCGCGCTTCCATGTCGAACAGGAGCTGGAGGGCCGTTCCGGGTATCGCCGTGTGGTCGCCGACTGGTGCAGTTTCGCTGCCGATTTCAAGTCTTCGGACGATTGCCTGGTGCTGGACCGCTCCCGGCTCATGCGCGGCCTGAAGGACTATTTCGCCGTTCAGGGCATCCGCGCCGACTGGGACTCGATAGAGAATGCCGAGGATATCCAGCTGCTGACGACGCTCGCCATGGTCTGCCCGTTCGGACCACTGGAGAAGCAGGCGCTGCTGGAGGCGCCGACGCTGCAGGAACGTGGCGACACCATGCTGGCCCTGCTAGAAATGGCGGTTCACGATCCGAGGGACGAGGAACATGCACGGCACTGACAAACCCGCGGCCGGGGCGGCGGAACGCGAGGTCGATCCGAAACTGCTCGAAATCCTGGTCTGCCCGGTTACCAAGGCGCCGCTCACCTACGACCGGGAACGTTCGGAGCTGGTAAGCGAGCAGGCCCGGCTGGCCTATCCGATCCGCGACGGCGTGCCGATCATGCTGCCGGACGAGGCGCGGCCGCTCGATGAGGACGGGGATCCGGTGGCTCCGGGCGCGGCCGCCGTGAAGGCCAACGCCGACAAGCGGGCGGGCTGAAGCATGAGCGACGGTTTCTCGACCGAGATCTGGCCGACCGAGATCCGCGTTCAGTCGGCGGAGAAGTGTCTCGAGATCGATTTCGACACCGGAGAGAGCTTCAGCATTCCGGCGGAACTGCTCCGGGTCGAGAGCCCGTCGGCGGAAGTGCAGGGGCATGTGCCGTCGCAGAAGAAGCTCGTTTCGGGCCGCGCGCACGTCAATATCATGGGCATGGAGCCGGTCGGCAATTACGCGGTCCGGATCAAGTTCGACGACCTGCACGACAGCGGCATCTATACTTGGCGCTATCTGCACAAGCTCGGCGCGGAGAAGGATCAGATCTGGACCCGCTATCTTAAGGAACTCGAAGAGGCCGGCCTCAGCCGCGAGCCCTGACGCGACGGCCCTGGCGCTGCGCCGGGTCCCGCATTAGGCGCGGCAGGTCCCCGACCGTCCCCATGGCGCCCCGCATGAAGGCCCGTTTCAGCGGCCCGATTCGCTGTACGAGGCCGAGGCCGGCATCGCGGAGCAGCTTCACCGCGGCGGAATTGTTCGAGAACAGCCGGTTCAGCCCGTCCGTTGCCGCAATCATCGACATCACGTCGAAGCGGCGCCAGCGCTGGTATTTCTCCAGCACCGGGGCCGAACCGATATCGAGCCCGAGCCGCCGTGCGTCCTCGATCGTGTCGGCCAGGGCCGCAATGTCGCGCAGGCCGAGATTGAAGCCCTGTCCGGCGATCGGGTGAATGCCGTGCGCGGCGTCTCCGACCAGCACCAGACGGGGTCCGATATAGCGCTCCGCATGGACAAGACCCAGCGGATAGGCCCAGCGCTTGCCGCTGACATGCAGCGCACCGAGAGACCCGTCGAAGGCTTCCGCGAGTTCCTGCGCGAATTCCCCGTCTGACAGTCTCAGAAGGGCCTCCGCCGTCGCCGTGCGTTCGCTCCAGACGAGGCAGGACCGGTGGCTGCCGTCCTCCGCATCCATCAGCGGCAGCATGGCAAAGGGGCCGGCCGGCCGGAAATGCTCGTAGGCAATGCCATTGTGCGGGCGGGCGTGGCTTACGGTGCAGGTGATCGCGGTCTGCCCGTAGGAAAACTCGGTCGTCCGGATGCCGGCCCGGCGCCGCGTCGGGGAGCGGCGACCGTCGGCGGCGAGGGCGAGACGCGCCGTCACCTGACGGCCGTCCCGGAGCGTCGCGGTAACGAGGCCGCGACCGTTCTCGAGCCCGGCGACCGAAGCCGGGGCGAGCACTTTCAGCCCGTCCTTTCCGACCGCTTGCCGGTAGAGGCCGGCCTTGAGGGCGCCGTTGTCGGCAATGAAGCCCATGGCCTCGGCCCCGGCATCTTCGCGGTCGAACTGCAGGAACAGGGGCGAACCGCCTTCCTGCACGCGGATATCGCCGATCGGGCAGGCCGGCTCGGGCATTGCCTCCCAGACACCGAGCCTCTCCAGCATCCGCTTGCTGCTCTGGGAAATGGCAGTGGTCCGGCCGTCATGCCCTGCTGCAGTCTGAACCTCCGCCGGGACCGGATCGATCACGGTGACCTTGAGGCCCGCCGACTGCAACGCCAGAGCGGCCGACATGCCCGAAAGGCCGCCGCCGACGATCAGTACATCGCAATCCGGGTGACTCATGACGGCGTTTCTCCGGGTGATCGCGTCGAATGGGTGCCAGCGAAGATACAGGGACGCGGCGGGCAGACAAGGTCCCGCGCGCTTTGTCGCAGCCCCTGTTGCGCTGCACAAAATTACATCACGGTTACATTGATGCCTAAAAATTGTGCACGAATGCTGAGTCATCAAGACTTCCGGAGGGCTCGAGAATTGCTTAATGCATTGACATATATGTATTTTTTCAATCTCTCGATTCTCGGCACGCTATTTGTAATGACTCGACCGATCTGCGGTGCGCAGACATCCGGCATGCCCGGCGACGGGCGGACGGCAAAGCACAACAGGAGAAGGTTGGGCGGCATGAAACTGATCATGGCAATCGTAAAGCCCTTCAAGCTTGACGAGGTCCGAGAATCGCTGACCGCTCTGGGGATCCAGGGGCTGACGGTAAGCGAGGTCAAGGGCTTCGGACGGCAGAAGGGGCAAACCGAAATCTATCGCGGCGCGGAATACGCCGTGAATTTCCTTCCGAAGGTCAAAGTCGAGGTGGCGGTGCCGGACGACTTGGCGGAACAGGTGGTGGAGGCTATCCAGAAGGCAGCGAATACCGGTCGCATCGGCGACGGCAAGGTGTTCGTGCTGGATGTCTCCCAAGCCGTCCGGATCCGCACCGGCGAGACCGGCAACGACGCGCTTTAAGGAGTTCACCAGATGAGAAAATTCTTCGGCTATTCCGCTCTGGCGGCCGTTACAGCGCTGGTCACGATCACGCTGACCGAGACTGCGTCCGCGGCTGTCGAACCAGAGACGGCCTTCATCTTCAATACGCTGTCCTTCCTGATGCACGGGTTCCTCGTGATGTGGATGGCGGCCGGCTTCTGCATGCTCGAGGCGGGCCTGGTCCGCACCAAGAACACGACCATGCAGTGCGCCAAGAACATCACCCTCTACTCCGTCGCGGGCCTGCTCTACTGGCTCGTCGGCTACAACCTGATGTACATGGATGTCAGCGGCTTTATCGGCTCGCTCTCGGTCTGGTCGGCGTCTGACGATGTCATCACCGAAGCCGGCTTCACCGGCGACGGCAGCGGCTACGCGGCGGCCTCCGACTGGTTCTTCCAGATGGTGTTCGTGGCGGCGACCGCCTCGATCGTTTCCGGCACCGTCGCCGAGCGCGTCAAGGTGTTCCCGTTCCTGATCTTCACGGTTCTGCTGACCGGATTCATCTACCCGATCCAGGGCTCCTGGACCTGGGGCGGCGGCTGGCTGAGCGAGATGGGCTTCTCGGACTTCGCCGGATCCACCATCGTGCACTCCGTCGGTGGCTGGGCGGCGCTCTCCGGCGCCATCATCATCGGCGCGCGGACGGGCAAGTACGGCAGCAACGGTTCCGTGCATCCGATGCCGGGTGCGAACCTGCCGCTGGCGACTCTCGGCACGTTCATCCTGTGGCTCGGCTGGTTCGGCTTCAATGGCGGCTCCCAGCTCGCCATGGGCTCCGCCGCCGACGTTCGTGACATCGCGACGATCTACGTGAACACGAACATGGCTGCGGCCGCCGGCGTCGTCGCCGCGGTGATCCTGACCCAGATCATCTACAAGAAGCTGGACCTGACCATGGCGCTCAACGGTGCCCTGGGCGGTCTGGTCTCGATCACCGCCGAGCCGCTCGCGCCGAGTATCGGCCTTGCGGTGATGATCGGTGCGATCGGCGGCATCATCGTCGTCGTGACCGTCCCGCTACTCGACAAGCTGAAGATCGACGACGTCGTCGGTGCGATCCCGGTTCACCTGTTCTGCGGCATCTGGGGTACCATCGCGGTGGTCTTCTCCGGTGCGAGTTTCTCGACCCAGGTGATCGGCATCGTCGCCATCGGCGCCTTCGTCATGGTTACCAGCGCGATCGTCTGGACGGTCCTCAAGCTGACCGTCGGATTGCGGGCCAGCGATGAAGAGGAAGCGCTCGGCCTCGACCGTGCGGAGTGCGGCCTCGAAGCCTATCCCGAGTTCGGCGGAGGCTCCCAGCGGGTCTGATTTCCCGAGAGTACCTGACCAAGCGGGCCCGGATGGCGACATCCGGGCCCGTTCTCTATTTAAAACAATATTTTATCTGAAATTCATATAAAGAAACCCGAACCCCCCTTTATGTGAGGCTTTGCATTAAAGTTGCCCCATAACTATCGGGCTTCTATGATAGATTTCCAAAAGAACGTGAATGGCTGGGGCGGAATCCCGGCCGAACAGGACAGAAATCGATGATTAACCCGGCGCTTCAACCGCTTAGCGACTATACCTTCGCGCGCCTGAACAGGATGTTGGAGGGTGTCGAGCCTGCCGCCGGCAAGCGTCCGATCATGCTCTCCGTTGGAGAACCGCAGATCCAGCCGCCCGCCCTGGTGAACGAGATCATCGCCGCGAACGGCGATCTCTGGAACAAGTACCCGCCGCCGAAGGGTGATCTCGCGTTTCGCGAGGCGGTCGCCTCCTGGCTTGGACGGCGCTACGGCCTGCCGTCCGGTCTGCTCGACCCGGAGCGCCACGTCACTTCGATCTCGGGCACGCGCGAGGCGCTCTACCAGCTCGGCTTCCTCGCGGTTCCGGAGCGGAAGAACGGGCAGCAGCCGGTCATCCTGATGCCGAACCCGCTCTACCACTCCTATCGCGGCGCGGCGATGCTGGGCCGGGCCGAGCCGGTCTACATGAACGCCACCGAGGAAAACAACTTTCTGCCCCATCCCGAGGATGTGGCGCCGGAGATCCTGGAGCGGACCGCTCTCTGCTTTCTCTGCACGCCGAGCAATCCGCAGGGCCGGGTGGCGACCCTCGACTATCTGAAGCGCGCGATCGAACTGGCGCGTCGGTACGATTTCATGCTCGCGGTGGACGAATGCTATGCCGAGATCTACCGCGGCGACCCGCCGCCGGGCGGCCTCGAGGCGGCGGCCGCGCTCGGCGACAGCCTGGAGAATATCGTCGTCCTGCATTCACTCTCGAAACGATCAAGCGCGCCGGGCATGCGTTCCGGCTTCATGGCCGGGGATCCGGAACTGGTGACGCGCTACGGCGAGTACATCATGTTCGGCAGCGCCTCGACGCCGCTGCCGTTGCTGCATGCGGCGACGGCGCTCTGGAAGGACGAGACCCATGTCGAGGCCAATCGGGCGCATTATGCCGAGAACTGGCGCATCGCCAGCCGGGTGCTCGGTAACAAGAAGGGGTACCACGAGGCCGAGGCCGGCTTCTTCGTCTGCATGCCCGCCGAGGATGCCGAGGATCTGACCCGGACCCTCTGGCGCGAGCAGGCGGTCAAGATCGTGCCCGTCGGCCTGATGGCCAGGCAGGACGCGCAGGGAATCAATCCGGGTAATCCCTTTGTGCGCATCGCCCTCGTCTACGACACGGAAACCACGGAGGAAGGTTTGCGCCGCATCGCGCCCTATTTCTGAGGCGGCGGCGGAACCTGCGGGGAAGATCTCATGAGCGCATCGACCAAGAGTGCCGGGAACGACATGTCGGGCGGGGGCTTCCTGCCCGAGAGTGTGCGCCTCTATCTCAGGCGCCGGGCGGTGGAAATCTCCGGCCTCGCCCTGCTCGCCCTTTCCGGTCTCGGGACCGCCCTGCTCCTGAGCTACGCCCCGGCCGATCCGTCGCTGAACGCCGCCGGCTCCGGAGAGGCGCAGAACCTGCTGGGTCCGATCGGCGCAATCGTCGCCGACGTCATGGTGCAGACCGTCGGTCTGGTCAGTGCGGTTCCGGTTCTGCTCTTCGCGGTCTGGGGCTGGCGTCTGATGACCCACCGGCCGCTGGTGCGGGTGGCGCTCCGCATCGCCCTGCTGCCCTTCGCCCTGATCGCCGGCTGCCTCGCGCTGGCGGTCCTGCCGGTGCCGGACGGCTGGCCGCTCCGGGCCGGTCTCGGCGGCGCTGTCGGGACCCTGGTATTGACCAAGATCTCCACCCTCGGTCTGCTGGCGGCACTGGACGCGCTCTGGATCGGCCTTGGCGCCGGGCTGCTCGCGGTTTCACTGCTGCTCTGGACTTTCGGTGCCGCCTGGCACGAGTGGCTGGCGCTGGCGCGCGGGGCGGGCCGCGGCGTCGGCACCGCGGCGGCGCTCGGGGCCAAAGGCGGCGTGCTTGGCGGTCGGGCGCTCGGAAGCGGTCTCGAGGCAACGGCCAATCTGGCCCGCAAGGGCTTCGATTCCGTCGGCCGCAGGGAACCGTCGCTCGGTGGCAGTCCGTCCGAAGAAAAGACACGCCTCAATTCCGCGCCGCGCAAGGCGCCGGAAGTGGAATCCCCGGCACCGGTACTGAAGGCGGTGCCGGACGAGGCCCCCGCGCCGCGCAAGGCGGCGGCGAAGAAGCCGGCAAAGGTCGCGCAGGCAAGCCTCGACCTGCCCAATGCCGGCGATTACGAACTGCCGGCGCTCGATCTCCTCGAGGAAGCGCCGGAAGGCGCCGCCGGCCCGGCGCCGGAAGCGCTGCAGGAAAATGCCCGCATGCTGGAATCCGTGCTGGCCGATTTCGGCGTCAAGGGCGAGATCGGCAAGATCCGCCACGGCCCCGTGGTCACGCTCTACGAGCTGGAGCCGGCACCGGGTACGAAATCCTCCCGCGTCATCGGCCTCTCCGACGATATTGCCCGCTCGATGAGCGCGGTCTCGGTGCGCGTTGCCGTGGTTCCGGGGCGCAACGTGATCGGCATCGAGCTGCCGAACGCGCGGCGCGACACGGTCTATCTGCGCGAGATCCTCGAATCGGACACCCACGAGCGCTCCGGCGCCAAGCTCGGCATCGCGCTCGGCAAGGATATCGGCGGCACACCGGTGGTGACCGACCTCGCCCGCATGCCCCACCTGCTGATCGCCGGCACCACCGGTTCGGGCAAGTCGGTGGCCGTGAACACCATGATCCTCTCGCTCTTGTACCGGCATGCCCCGGAGCGCTGCCGGATGATCATGATCGATCCGAAGATGCTCGAACTCTCGATCTATGACGGCATTCCGCACCTCCTCTCCCCGGTCGTGACCGACCCGAAGAAGGCGGTGGTGGCGCTGAAATGGACCGTGCGGGAGATGGAAAGCCGATACCGCGCCATGTCGAAGCTCGGGGTGCGCAATATCGACGGCTACAACGCCCGCCTCGCCGAGGCGCGCAAGAAGGGCGAGGTGCTGAAGCGCCGGGTGCAGACCGGATTCGACAGCGAGACCGGCAAGCCGGTCTTCGAGGAGGAGCCGCTCGACCTGACGCCGCTGCCCTACATCGTCGTGGTGATCGACGAGGTGGCCGACCTGATGCTGGTCGCCGGCAAGGATATCGAGGGCGCGGTGCAGCGCCTGGCGCAGATGGCCCGCGCCGCCGGAATCCATGTCATCATGGCGACCCAGCGCCCCTCGGTCGACGTCATCACCGGCACCATCAAGGCCAACTTCCCGACACGGATCAGCTTCCAGGTCACCTCCAAGATCGACAGCCGCACCATTCTCGGCGAGCAGGGTGCGGAACAGCTGCTCGGCCAGGGCGACATGCTCTACATGGCCGGCGGCGGCCGCGTCACCCGCGTGCACGGGCCGTTCGTCAGCGACGAGGAGGTCGAGGACGTGGTCCGCCATCTCCGCGCCCAGGGCGAGCCGGAATACAACGACAGCGTCACCGAGGACGACGGCGAGGGCGGCGAGGGCGGTTTCGGCGACCTCTCGGGCCTGACCGGCGGCAACACGGACAGCGGCGATGCGCTTTACGACCAGGCGGTCGCCATCGTCGCCCGCGAGGGCAAGGCCTCGACCAGCTTCATCCAGCGCCACCTGAAGATCGGCTACAACCGAGCGGCGACGCTGATCGAGCGTATGGAAGCGGACGGCGTGATCAGCCAGGCCAACCATGTCGGCAAGCGCGAGGTCCTGGTGCGCAATCCGAACGAAGAGGAGTGAGGGGGCTCTCGCTCCGGTTCCCTCCTGCAATCGCGACCGTCATTTCCATGCAAATGGGAGCCCAGGGATCGTACACCGGCGATCTCGGTCCCCGGGTCCCCGCGTTCGCGGGAATGACGATCATGGCGCGCGGCCGCCCCAATATTGCCGCTTGCAACTGCGCATCCCGCCTGCCATTTGAAATGCATGAAAAAGCTCCTCGCCCTTGCCGCCCTGGCGCTCTGTGTCCTCCTCCCGCAGCCTTCCGGCGCGGCGCCGCTCAGCGCCGAGGACAAGCGGGCGCTGAAGGCGATCGAGGCCTATTTCGACGGGTTGACCACGCTGCAGGCACGTTTCCTCCAGGTCTCCAACCAGGGTGCGACGGCGCAGGGAATCCTCTCGCTGAAACGGCCCGGCCTGATGCGCTTCGAATATGACGCGCCCTCGCCGGTGCTCCTGGTCTCGGACGGGACCTGGCTGATCTTCCAGGACAACGAGCTGCAGCAGACCACCCATGTGCCGCTCGGCAGCACACCGCTCGCGGTGCTGGTCGAGGATCCGGTGGACCTGACCGAGAATCTCGAGGTGCTGGAGGTCATCCGCAACCCGGGCGTTATCCGCCTGCTGATGCGGATGCGCGAAGATCCCGAGGCCGGGATGATCCAGATGGTGTTTTCGGATGCGCCGCTGGAGCTTCGGCAATGGACCATCACCGACGCCCAGGGGGTCGAGGTGAAGGTGGCGCTGCTGGAGACCCGCAAGGGCATGGAACTGGACCGGGATCTCTTCAAGCCGCGGGATTTCGAGAGCGGAAATTTTATCGACAAATAGGTTAGCGCCGTTCTCGGAACGGCAGCGCGATCAGCGGCAGCGCCTCCTCGTCGTGGCGGTTTTCCACCCCGATCCGCATCTCCGCCGTCCTCTGCGTCCGGCTGCGGGAGCGGAACACCAGATCCCACCAGCTGAAGATCGTCGCGTAGTTCGAGTCCGTGTCCCTGCGGAGCGCATGGTGGTGGATCCAGTGGATTGACGGGGTGACGATGACCCGGGAGAGCGCGGCCTCGAGGCGCGCCGGCAGCTTCAGGTTCGAATGATGGTAGATTGCCGAGAGCAGTACCAGGACCTCGAAGACGATCACCGAGGTGAAGGGAATGCCGAGCAGGATGATCACCACCGCCCGGGCCCCGGCGCTCAGCAGCACCTCGCCGAAATGGAAGCGCACGGCCGAGGTGACGTCGAGGAACTCGTCGAGATGATGCACCTCGTGGAAGCGCCAGAGGAACGGGATCTCGTGGTTCAACCGGTGCCACCAGTAGATCAGCATATCGAGAACCAGGATATCGACGATCAGCCCCTGCCAGCCGGCGAGCCAGTCGGGCCGCCAGCCGAGCGCGTGGCTCGAGGCCCAGAGCGAGACCGGGACGACGATCAGAGGCGAGAGCGCACTGTTGAGGGTCCCGAGCACGGCATTGCGGAGCACGCGCGTCCAGCCGCCCTGTCGCGGAACTGCCGGCGCAAGCCGCTCGGCGCCGAAAAGCAGGGCGATCCATGCGAGGATCAGCAGACCCTTATGCTCGACTAGCTGTTGCGTGGAGAGGTCCATGTGGGGGAATATGGCAGCGCCTCTGCCGGGCTGCCAGCGGCATGCTGTCACGGCCCCGAGAGCGCACTGTCAGTCCCGAAGCGAGGAGCCTTTCATGCTGTCCGTTCCGTCTCTGCCCCTGATCGGTGTCACTGCCTGTCATCAGCAGGGCGAGTCGCACTCGGTACAGCGGGTCTCCGAGAAATACGTCACCTGCGTTCCGGAGGCAGTCGGCGGGCTGCCGCTGATGATCCCCGCGCTCGAGGCGGGGCAGCTCGATCTCGACAGCCTGGTCGCCCATCTCGACGGTCTGCTGCTGACCGGCAGCCCGTCCAATGTCGAGCCGCATCATTTCGACGGCCCGGCGAGCGTCGAGGGCACGGAACACGACCCGCGCCGCGACGGCGTCACCCTGCCGCTGATCCGCAAGGCGATCGAGGCCGGCGTGCCGATGCTCGGCATCTGCCGCGGCATCCAGGAGATGAATGTCGCGCTCGGCGGCACGCTGCACCAGCGCATCTTCGATCTTGACGACAGGTTCGATCACCGCATGCGCCGCGACGTGGATTTCGACATGAAATACCGTCCGGCGCATGAGATCCGCATGACACCGGGCGGAATGCTGGCCCGGATCGTCGGCTCCGAGACGGCGCTGGTCAACTCGCTCCACGCCCAGGGCGTCGACAAGCCGGGCCGGAATGTCGTGGTCGAGGCTCTGGCGCCGGACGGGATCGTCGAGGCGATCAGCGTCTCCGGCACCAAGTCCTTCGCCCTCGGTGTGCAGTGGCATCCGGAATGGCCGCGGCCGATCGCCGGCATCAACCGGCAGATCTTCGAAGCCTTCGGCGAGGCCTGCCGCGCCCATCTTCGCACGCGCCTCGGTCTTGCCGACGCCGCCGAATAACTTCCGTTCTCCCGTTCAGAAAGACCTGTCCCATGCGGATTGCCACCTGGAACATCAATTCCGTGCGCCTGCGCTTGCCGACCGTGCTCAGCTTTCTGCAGGACCATGCCCCGGACGTGCTCTGCCTGCAGGAGACCAAGACCGAGGACCAGCATTTCCCGGCCGAGGCGCTGGCCGAGGCCGGCTATACCCATCAGGCGATCCGTGGCCAGAAGAGCTACAACGGCGTCGCCGTGGTCTCCCGCGTGCCCTTCACCGAATCCGACAGCCGCGACTGGTGCGGCAAGGCCGACTGCCGTCATCAGGCGGTGCGGCTCGACGGAGGCATCGAACTGCACAATTTCTACGTGCCCGCCGGCGGCGACGAGCCGGACCCGGCGGTGAACGACAAGTTCGCGCACAAGCTCGCCTTCCTCGACGAGATGGTCGACTGGTTCGGCTCCGCCCGCACGGCGAGTGACCCCATGGTGCTGGTCGGCGACCTGAATATCGCCCCGCTGGAGACCGACGTCTGGTCCCACAAGCAGCTGCTCAAGGTGGTCAGCCACACGCCGGTCGAGATCGAGGCTCTGGCGCGGGTCCAGGGCGGGCTCGGCTGGACCGACGCGGTACGCCATTTCGTACCCGAAACGGAAAAGCTCTATTCCTGGTGGAGTTATCGCTCGCGCGACTGGGAGAAGGCCGACAAGGGCCGCCGGCTCGACCATGTCTGGGTCACCGAGCCGTTGAAGCCGCGGCTGAAATCGGCCGCGATCTTGAAGGCCATGCGCGGCGGCGAGAAGCCGTCCGACCACGCGCCGGTGATCGTCCAGCTGGATTAGTTTCCCACAATTTCTTTCGTCGTCCCGCACCAGATCCGGGATTTCTGGAAATCAGGCCGGGCTCTGTGATCGTGAAGAGCTCGGCTCGGTGGGGGTATGACGGTTCTTATAGGACAATTATCCACAACTCGCCGCAACGGGCAGGGCGGCGAGCATCTTTCGCCCGGGATCGACCAGGCTCGCGGCCTCGGCCGGGCGGACGCGGTTGTCGCCAAGCATCGCGGCGAGCAACCAGTCGACGTCTCCGTCGGCCGAGCGCGCCACGCGGACGCGTTCCGGCGGTATCTCCTTCCAGGTCTCCCCGTCCGGGGCGGCGATCCGGAAGTCGAACACGAAACTCGGGGTGATGCCCATCCGAAGATCGGCGATCCGGAGGCCTTCCTCGTCCCTGACCGTCCGGTAATAGCCCTTCGAGAACGCGGCGACGGTCGCGGCATGGGGAAGCGCATCGAGGCAGGGCCCGTCCGGCGCCAGGCGCGGATGGGCATGGATGCGTGCGCTGTTCCGATCGCCGAATACCGGCTGGTAGATATTGTAATAGACCGGTCCGTCCAGCGCGATCGTCCGCCAGAGCAGGGTGTTGAAGGGCATGGGGGTTGCCAGCAGCTGTTCGGCTTCGATGCCTGCCGCCGCCAGGGCGTCCCGCGCCTTGCCGTCGGCGATCTGCTGGGCCGCGAGCGACCAGCCGAGATAGAGCGTCGAGAGCGCTAGCGCCCCGGTCGTCGCCCGTCCGATCTGCTCGCTCCGCCCCGGTACCGCCAGGGCCCAGAGAGTCGCCGCGAGCAGCGGCAGCGTGTAGAGCGGATCGATGATGAAGATCGAGCCGACCCCGAAAGGCGTGTCGACCAGCGGCCAGAGCAGGCGCGTTCCGTAAACCGTCATCGCGTCGATCAGGGCGTGGGTCGCGAGGCAAAGAAAGACCGTGAAGTACGCCGCAGCGCGTTCTTGCCTGAGACCCTTGAAGAGCCGCATCAGCCCCTCGCCGATCAGCGGGGTCAGCGCCGCGTGGACCAGAAGGGAATGACTCCAGCCCCGGTGCAGGACGAAATCGCTGACCGGATCGCCGTGCTTGTAAAGGACATCGAGATCGGGAAGCGTGCCGAGAACGGCGCCCGCGAGGGCGGCCTTGCGCGGACCGGTCTTCGGTCCGGCGACGGCGACGGCGACGGTGGCGCCGAGGACGGCCTGGGTCAGTGAATCCAAGAGTGCTTCCCCATAGGTACTGAAACGACCTGCATGACATGCTGCCGGACGGCCGCCGGTTCAAGCGTCAGACCGGGGCAATTCGGTAGAGATGGATCCGTCCCGGACTGATTCCCTCGGGGAGGGCGGCGGCTTGCCAGCGCGGCAGATCCACCGGCTGGTCGCTCACCACCACTGCGCCGTCTGCCAGAAGGGCGTCGACCAGGGGGGCGATTTCCGCCGCGAGCGCGATACTCGCCTGTTTCTCGCCTGTGCCGATATCGAGATGCGCAAGCAGGACGGTGGGTCCGAGCCGCTCCCGTGCCTGGACCAGGGTTTCGCGGAAATCGCCGAGGAAGATCCTGTCGCGCGCCGGAATGCAGTCCGGATGGGCGGCAATCTGCCGGTCGAATACGTAGAACGGGCGGTCCGGCATCAGCGAACGCAGATGATCGAAGGTCCGGCCATTGCCGAGTCCGAGTTCTATTGCGTTTCCGGAACGGTTTTCTGTGGCCGAGACGGCCCATTCGAGGCTGAGTTTCTGCGCCTGGAGACGGCGGATGGCACTGTCGAGACGGCTCACGATCGAGGCTCACCCGTCCTTGTCGGACAGCGCGGCACGCAGGCGCATATTGGTCTGCTCCAGCCGGGCAGCCAGTTCGCGCATGATTTCCACCGCAATCTGCGGGAAATCCGTGACGAGACGGAAGAAGGCCTCCTTGGCGATCTTAAGTGTCGTCAGCGACTGTTTCGCCTGGACCGTCGCGGTCCGGGGCACGTCGCAAAGTATGGCGATCTCGCCGACCACATCGCCCTTGGTGAGCTGCGCCACCTCGATCTTGCCGTCGTCGGTGTCGATCAGGACGGATGCCGTGCCGTCGATGATGATGTAGGCGGCATCGCCGGAATCGCCCTGATTGAACAATACCTGACCGTCTGCGTAGTTCAGCCGCTCGGAAGTGAAGGCAAGCAGCTTCAGCTTCGACGGTTCGATCTTGGCGAAGAGCGGGATGTTTTTCAGCAGCTCGACTTCTTCGTTCAGGCTCATGGGTGCATTCCTCGGGTTTCGGGCGCTGGCCTAATCCTCATCCAGCAGTCCCCGGAACATGGTGCCTTCCTGGTTAAGACTATCAAACGTGCCGTCTTCGATCACGCGGCCGGCGCGCATCACCAGTATCCGGCCGAACGGCTGCGCGAGGCGTGCCCGGTGGGCGACGAAAATCACGGTGCGATCGGCCGCTTCCGTGCAGATTCTGGCGAGGGTCGGACCCTGCATGCCGGAATCGAGGGCGGCGATGGCCTCGTTCAGGACGATGACGTCCGGGCGCCTCAACAGGATGCGCGCGATCGCGATTTTCTGGCGCTGCGGGGCGGTCAGCCGCGATCCGGCGATGCCTGCTTCCGCGTCGAGGCCGACCTCTGTCACGATGGCCCTCAGGCCTTCCGATTCGATGACTTCGGCCAGCACCTTGCCGACCTGGTTTCCGGCGTCGGCCTGACCGTAGGCGATTTTCCCGAAGAGAATATTGTCCTGCACCGAGGCGGCAAGGTTGAACCGGTCGACCGAGAAGAATTCGAGCGCGTCCTGCCGGTCGGCCGGCAGTTCTTCGCGGAACACCTTGCGCGCCTCGAGAATCCGGGTCTGCAGTTCGTCCGGGATGTTTCCGAGACGATGGCGCGCGGGGATCAGCTTGAACGGCAGATCGAGGAAGCGGCTCTTGTCTTCCGCCCCCATCCCGTCGAGGCCCACACGGTCGGCGCGCTGCAGCAGGAGCTGGAACTCCGGCAGATCATCGGCGGAAATGAAGGAGTACTGCGCGAAGAACTCGTGATCCGGTGGCAGATCCTTGAACAGCTCGACCATGGTGGACGCGACGTCCCGGCCGATATGCACGAAATCGTCCGTTAGCCCGACCTTGTCGAGCACGGACCTGACATACGGGTCCGAGGCGAGACGGTCGAGCGCGAAATCGTCGCCGACAGGCGTCCCGAAGAGCAGGTTCTCCGCCACGCTCGCATTGCTGTTGAACTTGTCCTCGTCGAAGGGTTCGACGAGGTGGGCGAGACCGAGTTCCTCCAGGCGGGCGCGCAACCGGGTTCGGGCGCCGAGAATACGGTCGCCGACTTCCTCCCGGCTCTCTGCGCTCAGCGAGCCGCGCAGGCCGAAGGCGTAGACCTCGTCCTCGAGCCCGACCACTTTCAGCAGTTCGGCGATCCGGTCCTTGAGGGCGGCTTCGTCGACACCGATTGACCCGTAATCGATCCAGTTGGCGGAAACCGGGTCGAGGGAATTGCCCGCCGCTTCGGCGTCAGCGCGCTGACGCGGCGAATCGGGGAAGGAGTCCGGGTCCGGATCACCGGAGGGATGGTGTCGCGCGCCCATCAGGAGATTTTCCCGGATCGTGCTGGAGAAGACGAAGGCGCCCGGTCCGACATAGCCGATCCGCCGACCGGTGACGGATTCCGGCAGCGGGGCGATGTCCACTCCGTTGATGGTGATGCTGCCGGAGGTCGGCAGGATCAACCGCGCGACCACCATGGCGAACAGGTCCTTGCCGCCGGCGCCGGGACCGGTGATCGCGATATGCTCGCCTTTCGCGATCTCGACGGAGATGCCGTCCAGCAGGATTTCGCCGTCATCGTCGGTCAGCCCGACATTCCTGAGCGCGACGGGTCCGTCGAGCGATACCGGCGTGTCCGGTTCCTCGATCTGTTGCGCCTCGGTCAGGCTGCCGGCCGGATCGAACTGCTCGATCACCTGTTCGTACTTGATCCGGGAATCTTCCTTCCGCTGGTAGTAGGTCAGCAATTCCTTCCAGGGGGCGGACAGGTCCTTGTAGGCGGCGAGGATCGCGACCAGGGCGCCGAAGGTCAGGTCGCCCTTGATCACCAGCACGCCGCCGATCGAGTAGAAGAAGAACGGCGTCAGCTGGCCGATGAAGTTGTTTAGGAACTTGATGAAGAACTTCCGGCGGTAGATCTCGAACCGGATCGTATAGATCTCGCCGAGCCGGGTGGTGAAACTGGCCAGGGCGAAGCGGGAGGCGTCGTTCGCATGGATTTCCTCGACTCCGGAGATGCTTTCGCCGATCCGGTCAGAGAGCTTGCGAACCGCTTTCACCCGGTCCTTGCCGAGCGCGTTCACCCGCCTCTGCAGTTTCGGAATGATGTAACCCTGCATCGGATAGAGGGCGATCGCGGCGGTTCCGAGGATCGGATCCTGAACGAACATGAAGACAAGAATGGTCAGCAGGGTGCCGCCCTGGAATGCGGGAAGCGAAATGGCATCGCCGACGAAACCGCCGAGCGGTTCCACCTCCGCGGTGATCATCGGGATCACCTCGCCTTGGCTGACCTTGCGAAAATGCGGCAGCGGGAAGCGCAGGACGCGGGCGTAGAGGTCGTAGCGCAGGCGCCGCAGCATGCGTTCGCCAAGCTGGCCGCGATAGACGTTGATATAGTACTTGAACCCGCCATTGACGCAGACAAGCGCGAGGAAGATCCCGCTCAGCAGCAAGAGATACGGAATCTGGTCGAACTGATATCCGAGGATTTCCTGCGGGAAGTCTTCACCGCCGATCGCCTCGTTGATGATGGTTTTCGGCAGGTCCAGCGAATAATAGAGAAACGGGAAAGACAGACCGGTCAGCACGAGGAGAAAGATCTGCTCTTTCTTGCTGTACCGGAAGATGAACCGGAAAATCGTGGGTTCCATGCGGAGTGTCAGCCCGTGCCGGTTGGCGAGGTTGGCAAAAACCGTTTGCGCGCAGAACAGTAACCGAACGGTACCGGTAGGTAAATGTACCGCGGGCCAAACTGGTTTTGCCGCACCGTGTGCTGTGGCATAGTGCATTGCAATGGGGACTGAGTGGGGGCCGAACCTGCGGGTTCAGCAGGGCTTTCCATCTTTTATGCACGGCCGAAAACAACGTGGACGGGCGTATGACGTACGCTATCAACAAGCGCGGCCAGAAGCGTGTCCTGATGTACAGTCACGACACGTTGGGGCTCGGCCATTTGCGCCGGTGCCGGGCAATCGCGCATTCGCTCGTCGAGCAGCAGTCGGATCTGACGGTGCTGATCCTCTCGGGATCGCCGATCATCGGCAGCTTCGATTTCCGCACGCGGGTCGACTTCGTACGCATTCCGGGTGTCATCAAACTGCGCAACGGCGACTACACCTCGCTCAATCTGCATCTCGATATCGAGGAAACGCTCAACCTCCGGTCCTCGATCATCAAGCACACGGCGGACGCCTTCGATCCGGACATGTTCATCGTCGACAAGGAACCCTGGGGACTGCGCGGCGAGGTGCGGCCGACGCTGGAAATGTTGAAAGAGCGCGGCACGCCGCTTGTGCTCGGGCTCCGGGATGTCATGGACGAGCCGGAAAAGCTGCTGCCGGAATGGGAGCGCAAGAACGCGGTCGAGGCGCTGCGCGACGTCTATGACGAGATCTGGGTCTATGGCCTTCAGTCGGTCTGCGATCCCTATTCCGGCATGCCGATGCCGGATTCGGTACATGCCAAGACCAAATATACGGGCTATCTGAAACGCAAGGTCCCGACTCACACGCATCCGATACCGACCACCGATCTCGAGGACCCCTTCATCCTGGTCACCGCCGGCGGCGGCGGCGACGGCGACGGCCTGATGGACTGGGTGCTGAAGGCCTACGAGG
Organism: Nisaea sp.; assembly: GCF_965216895.1. GTDB lineage: Bacteria > Pseudomonadota > Alphaproteobacteria > Thalassobaculales > Thalassobaculaceae > Nisaea. The sequence goes on along the minus strand of NZ_OZ244205.1, from coordinate 2,955,350 downwards.
CGGACAGCGCGCTGCCATATCGCGCCATGCTGGTGCTGGGCCCCTTCATGCCGGCGGAGCTGCAGAACGACTTCATGGAACGGGCCGCCGAACTGGACCGGGTCGAGGCGATCACCTTCGACGCACGGATCGAGAGCATGATGGCCCGTGCCGCAGGGATCGTCGCGATGGGCGGCTACAATACTTTCTGCGAGATCCTTTCCTTCGATAAACGGGGCTTGATCGTGCCGAGGACCGAACCGAGGCTGGAGCAGTTCATCCGGGCCTCGCGCGCCGAGGAACTGGGCATGACGGCGATGCTGGTCGATGACGGCAGCCGCGATCCCGATGTCATGGCGGATGCACTCCGGCGCCTGCCTAGCCAGCCGCGCCCGTCCGAGATCATGGCCGCGTCGCTTCTGGACGGTCTTGACGAGGTAAACAGTCTCACCCATCGATGGCTCTATGAGCATCCCAGAGGCAACATCTCGATGCTGCGCCGCGAGGCGTAAACGGCCCGACGCCGGTCGGACCTCGGTCCCAAGAGCATGCGAGACGGTATGACAGAACCAACTTCCAGCGTTCCGACGGCAATCGTGCTGAAAGGGTATCCGCGTCTTTCGGAAACTTTCATCGCCCAGGAAATCCTGGAGCTGCAGCGGCGCGGGCTGGATTACACGATCGTCTCCCTGCGGCACCCGACAGACAAGGCGGCCCATCCGGTCCACGAGCAGATCGTGTCGGCGGTCAACTACCTGCCGGAATACCTCTATCGGCAGCCGCTCCGGGTTCTGAAGGCCTGGTGGCAGGTGCGCCGGCTGCCCGGATACGATGCCGTCTTCCGGCTCTGGCTGAAGGATCTCCGGCGCGACCCGACACCCAACCGGGGACGCCGTTTCGGCCAGGCGCTCGTCCTCGCCGCCGAACTCGAGCCCCGTTACCGGCACATCTATGCGCATTTCCTCCACACGCCCGCCTCGGTCGCGCGCTACGCCGCGCTGATGACCGGGCGCAGCTGGTCGGCCTCGGCGCATGCCAAGGATATCTGGCTCAGTCCGACATGGGAGAAGCGGGAGAAACTGCAGGATGCGGCCTGGGCGGTGACCTGCACCCGCTATGGCCATGAACATCTCGAGTCCTTGGTGCCGGGCCGGACGCGGCTGGTCTATCACGGTCTCGATCTCGCGAGTTTTGCGCCCGTCGCTCCGAAGCCGCCTGGAGGCGACGGTTCCGCAGTGCCGGTGCAGCTGCTCTCCGTCGGCCGCGCCGTGCCGAAGAAAGGCTTCGACCGTCTTCTGGAGGCGCTCGCGGGCCTGCCTGACGGGCTTCTCTGGCACTGGACGCATATCGGCGGCGGCAAGGAGCTGAAGGCCCTCAAGGACCAGGCCGCACGGCTCGGCCTCGACGATCGCGTCACCTGGCGCGGACCGGCGGCGCAGAGTGCGGTGATCGAGGCCTATCGTGCGTCCGATCTCTTCATTTTGCCGAGCCGGGTCGCCGAAGATGGCGATCGGGACGGTCTGCCGAACGTCCTGATGGAAGCGCAAAGTCAGCGTCTCTGCTGCCTTGCGACCGCTGTCGCCGCAATCCCGGAACTGATCGAGAGCGGGGTGACGGGAGACCTGGTGCCGCCGGACGACGGAGATGCGCTGACGGCGGCGCTCGAAGAGCTGATCCGAGATCCGGCACGCCGCGCCCGGCTTGCGGCCGCGGGGGAGGAGCGGGTGCGGGACCGGTTCGACCACCGTTCCGCAATCTCCGTCCTCGCCGGACTGCTCGGCCTTGCTCCGGCAAGTGCCGGGACCGGGACGGACGCGGCGGCGTGAGGATTGCCTTCTATGCGCCGTTGAAGGCGCCCGACGCGCCGACCCCGTCCGGCGACCGCCGGATGGCTCGTTTGCTGATGGCGGCGCTCAGGGCCGGAGGGCACGAGGTCTGCCTCGCCTCGCGCCTGCGCAGTCGTGATGGCGCGGGCGATCCGGGACAGCAGGCAAGGATCGCAGCGCGCGGCAGGCGCCATGCCGACCGCTTCTGCGCTTGTTGCGAAAGCGGAAAGATCGCGGCTCCGGAGCTCTGGTTTACCTATCACCTCTATTACAAGGCTCCGGACCATATCGGCCCCCGTGTCGCCGAGCGGCTCGGCATTCCCTATGTCGTGGCGGAAGCCTCGAATGCGCCGAAGCGGGCGGGCGGTCCCTGGGCCGACTCGCACCGCCGGGTGGTCGACGCCCTCGGCCGCGCCGACCTCGTTGTCGGCTTCAACAGCCGGGACAAGACCTGCCTGCAGCCGGTTCTGAAACCGGACAGTGCCTATCTCGACCTGAAACCGTTCGTCGACGGTCTGCCTTATCCGCCGCGACCGGCCGGCTCGGCACTCCGGTCAGAACTCGGAGTCGCGGAGCGGGATCCCGTGCTTCTGGCGGTTGGGATGATGCGACCGGGGGCGAAGACGGCGTCCTACAAGCTTCTGGCCGGCGCTCTCTCCATGATTTCGACGGAGCGGCGCTGGGCGCTCGCGATCGCCGGAGACGGGCCCGCGCGCGCCGAGGTCGAGCAAGCTTTCCGGGGCCTTGGCGGCCGGGTCCGGTTCCTCGGTGCGATCGGGCCAGAGCGCCTGACGGCGCTCTATCTCGGCGCGGATATCCTGGTCTGGCCCGCGATCAACGAAGCCTACGGCATGGCGCTGCTGGAAGCGCAGGCGGCAGGCCTGCCGGTGGTCGCAGGGGATGCGGGCGGCGTGCCGGACATCGTGACCGACGGAGATACCGGCCTGCTTTCGCCCGAAGGCGACACGGCCGGGTTCGCCGCCAATCTCGACCGGCTGCTCCGCGACCCGGAGCAGGTCAGCCGCATGGGGGCGGCTGCCCGGGCGCAGGCCAATCGGTGGCACAGTCTCGAATCCGCGGCCGCCCGGCTCGATACGGCACTCAGAAAGCTTGAACGGCGCGGGAGCGCGGTATCGTGAGAATCGGCTTCCTGAGGCACGGCCCGACGGAATGGAATGAGGACAGGCGCCTGCAGGGCCATGCCGACATTCCGCTCTCCGCTGGCGGCCGCGCGAAAGCTGCCGGATACCGCCTTCCGGACGCGTTTCTCGGCGTCCCCGCATTCGTCTCGCCGCTTGGCCGGGCGCGGGAAACGGCGGAGCTCGCCGGCGTTGCGGATGCCGCCGAGGAACCGCTGCTCATCGAGATGGACTGGGGGGCGTGGGAAGGACAACGACTCCCGGATCTGCGAGAGCGTTTCGGCAAGGAAATGGAGCTGAACGAGGCGCGCGGGCTCGATTTCCGTCCGCCCGGGGGCGAGAGCCCACGCGAGGTGCAGGCCCGGATGGCCGCCTTGTTCGATCGACTGAACCGGCTCCGGCCCCGCCCGCAAAGCTGCCTGCTCGTGACCCATAAGGGCGTGATCCGTGCCGCGCTCGCGCTTGCCTTCGGCTGGGACATGACGGGAAAACCGCCGGTCCGCCTTGACTGGTCGGCGCTGCATGTGGTCCGTCTCGACGCCGACGGGACGCTCGAGCCCGATGCCATGAATGTGAGCCTGCTGCCATGACGGAACCCCGGTCGAAGTCGCTGTTCCTCTATGTCCAGAATTTGCTCGGGATCGGCCATCTGCGGCGCGCGGCCGCGGTGGCACGGGCTGCCGCAGAAGCCGGATTCGAGGTGCATTTCGTCTCCGGCGGCATGCCGGTGCCGGACCTCGATATCGGCGCGGCGACGTTACACCAGTTGCCGCCGGTCCGCGCTGCGGACAGTCTCTTCAAAGTGCTTGAGGACGAGAACGGGCAAGAGATCGACGATGCCTGGAAGGCGGCGCGCCGGGACCGGCTGTTGGCGCTGTTCGAGGAAACCCGCCCGGCAATCCTCTTCACCGAGCTGTTTCCCTTCGGCCGCCGGCAGATGCGCTTCGAGCTGCTGCCGCTGCTGGATCTCGCGAAGGACGCGCCCTGGCGACCTAAGATCGTATCCTCGATGCGCGATATATTGGTCACCAAGCCGCGGCCGGACCGCAACAGGGAAATCGTCGAGACTGCCGGCCGCTACTATGATCTGGTCCTGGTCCACGGCGACGAGCGCGTCATCAGCCTTGCCGACACCTTTCCGATGTATGGCGATCTGACGCCGCCGGTCCGCTATACCGGCTACGTCCTGAACCCGATCGACAGCGGGAGCGGGCAGGGCGACGGCGCCGGCGAGATCGTCGTCTCCGCCGGAGGCGGCGCTGTCGGCGGCAACTTCATGCGCGCGCTCGCCCGGCTGAGACCGGAACTGCCCTTTGCCGACCGCACCTGGCGCTTCGTGACCGGTCCGCACATGCCGGAGGATGCCGCGCGCGACATCGAACGCGAGGCCGGGCCGGGAGTCATCGTGGAACGCAGCCGGCCGGATCTCGCCGCGCTCATTTCGCGCGCATATCTATCAATCTCCCAGGCCGGCTACAACACGCTCGCGGAAATCCTGACCGCCGGAACCGCCTCCGTCGTGATTCCGTTTGTAGGCGGCGTCGAGACCGAGCAGCGCGTGCGCGCCGATCTTCTGGCGCGGCGCGGCCGCCTCGCGGTGGTACCGGAAGATGCATTGGCACGGGACACACTTGCCGCCGCGATGGAGCGGGCCGTGGCGGCGCGCGACAAGGGTGTTGCCGGTGTCGATCTCGGCGGCGCCGCCGGAACCGCGCGGATCTTGACCGACCTGCTGGAGCAGTCATGAGCGACGGCGCCGTCCAGGCCGCCGATCTGCGGCGCGCGCTCGACGCTGCGGCGGAGGCCGGACGGACTCTCGATGTCTGGTGGCGGGACGACGACCTGCAGCGCCCGGGGCCGGACCTCGAGCCGTTGCTCGCGCTCGCCGACGCGACCGGCTGGATGCCGGGCCTCGCGGTCGTGCCCGAGGGCATGGATGCGGACGGGCTCGCGGCGCGGCTGGAGAAGACCGGCGCAGAGTTGCTCGTTCATGGGCTTGCACACCGCAATCACGCCGGGCCCGGCGAAAAAAAATCCGAGTTCCCGTCCACCCGGACGATGGGGGACATGTGCCGGGACGCGGCGGACGGCCTTCATCGTCTGAAAGCCGCATTCGACCGGAACTGCCTCGCCGGTTTCGTTCCGCCCTGGAATCGAATTGCGCCGGGCCTGGCGGCGGGCCTCCCGGCATGCGGTTTCGATGTCCTGTCGACCTTCGGGCCGCGCCGCGCGGCCGAGCCGGTTCCTGGCCTGAAATGTGTGAACACACATATTGACGTTATCGATTGGCGTGGTACCCGTCGCTTTATCGGTATCGGAGCGGCGCGGGCGGCGATTGTCCGACATCTCGCGGCGGTCCGGTCGGGCGTCGCGGATGCGGAGGAGCCGTGCGGACTCTTGACCCATCATCTGATAATGGTGGAGGAGGACTGGCATGCGCTCGGCATTCTGGCGTCGGAACTGGCCGCCCACGAAGCGGTTCGCCTTTGCGCGCCTAGCGACTGTTTTTTCTCATGAAGGACGACGGATGAGTCTGCACGCCTATCAGAAAAACGCCCTCGTTGCAGACTATCTGCGCGGTGGTCTCGGCTTCGCGGTCACCGCCTTTCCGGTGGTATTCGCCCCGATGCTGGGCACCTTTCAGATCATCTTTGCCCTCATCTCTCTGGTGTTTGCCGGTTTTCTGCTGAAAACCTGGTTGCGCGCCCAGACCCGGATCGAGGTCGCCGACGAGGGTATCCGTGCGCTCGGCCCCTTCGGCAAGACCATCGCCTGGCCCGATCTGGCGGAGATGGAGCTGCGCTATTATTCGACCCAGAAAGACAAGGCGAAAGGCTGGATGCATCTGGTCCTAAAGGGCGGCGACGGCGCGAAAATCAGCATTGAATCGACACTTGACGGTTTCGATAGGGTGCTTGAGCATGCCGCTGCCGCCGCTGGTCGGAACGGCGTCGCTCTCAACCAGACGACAACGGAGAATCTGACGGCCGCTGGGGTATCAACGGGGATTGCCGTGGGGGATCGTTAGATCGTTAGGACGCCGGCGGTAACGGGGAGATGATGGCATGGTAGACCAGCTGACGCCGCTCCTGCGGGTCAGGGATCTGCAGGTTGCATTCGACCTGCCGGGCGGCGAGCTGCTTGCCGTGAACAAGGTTTCCTTCCAGGTCCGTGCCGGCGCAACGGTTGCTCTCGTCGGCGAGTCGGGTTCCGGCAAGAGCGTGGTCAGCCAGGCCATCATGGGGTTGCTGCCCCGGATCGCGGAGATCCGCGGCGGCTCAATTCTCTTCGCCGACGACCGTGCCAGGGGCACAATCACCGACATCGCCCGCCTGAAGCGCAACAGCCGCGAGATGCGCCAGATCCGCGGCGGACGGATCTCGCTGATCTTCCAGGAGCCGATGACCTCGCTCTCCCCGCTGCACACGGTGGGCAACCAGATCCGCGAAGCGCTCGAGCTGCATCGCAGCGTCTCGGGCCGTGAGGCCAACGAGCTGACCGAGGATATGCTCCGCATGGTCGGCTTCCCGGATCCGGCACGTGCCATGCGGACCTATCCGTTCGAGCTTTCGGGCGGCCTCCGCCAGCGGGCGATGATCTCGATGGCGCTGATCTGCCGTCCGGCGCTGCTCATCGCCGACGAGCCGACGACCGCGCTCGACGTCACGATTCAGGCGCAGATCCTGAAGCTGATGAAGGACCTGCAGGCCGAACTCGGCATGGCGGTGCTGATGATCACCCACGATCTGGGGGTCGTGGCCAACATGGCCGACGACGTCGTCGTGATGTATCGCGGCCGGATCATGGAAAGCGGCACGCGCGACGAACTCTACCGCAATCCGCAGCATCCCTACCTGAAGGCGCTGATGGCGGCGGTGCCGCGCTTCAACATGGAACCGGGCGAACGGCTGGTGCCGATCCGCGAGATCAAGAGCGAAACCGGCCACCTTCTGGCCCCGACGGGCGAGGAAAAGAAGGTGCCTGCGCAACAGCCGATCCTCAAGGTCGATAACCTTTCGAAATCTTTTACCATCCGCAAGGGGGCCTGGCTTTCGAACAAGGAATCCAGGGTCTACGCGCTGGACGATGTGAGCTTCGAGGTGCGGCCCGGAGAATGCCTCGGTCTGGTTGGCGAGTCCGGGTGCGGCAAGACCACGCTCAGCAAGACCATCATGCGGGCGCTCACCCCCGATCAGGGGTCGGTCACCTATTGCGATCAGGATGGCGAGATCGACGTGCTCGGACTGTCGGACGACGATCTGACCGGCTTCCGCCAGAAACTGCAGTTCGTCTTCCAGGACCCGTTCAGTTCGCTCAATCCCCGGATGACGGTGTTCGATATCGTCAGCGAACCGCTGGTGATCCACGGCATCGGCGACGATGCCTACCGGCGCGAGATGGTGTCGGAGCTGATGAAGCTGGTCGGGCTCGATGCGCGGCACCTGAACCGCTATCCGCACAGTTTCTCCGGCGGCCAGCGCCAGCGCATCGGCATTGCCCGCGCCCTCGCCCTGAAGCCGCGGATACTGATCTGCGACGAGCCGGTCTCCGCGCTCGACGTGTCGATCCAGGCGCAGGTGCTTAACCTGCTCAAGGATCTTCAGGAACAGCTCAACCTCACCTACCTCTTCATTTCGCACAACCTTGCGGTGGTGGATTATATCGCCGACCGGATCGCGGTGATGTGCGCCGGACGCCTGGTCGAGCTGGCGCCGCGCGAGGAACTGTTCCGCAATCCGGTGCATCCCTATACCAAGGCGCTGCTGCACGCGGTTCCGGATCCGAGCCTCGACAACCCGCTTGATTTCGAATCCGTAATGGACAGGCGCTGCTCGGTCCCTTCCGAATGGCCGGCGCCCTTCACGGTGAGCGAGCAGACCCATCCGCGCCTGATCGATCTCGGCGGCGGACATTTCGTCCGCGCAGACGAGTCCGCCCTGACCCTGAGGTTGGCATCGTGACGCTCCTCCGGCGCCTGATCGCGGCTGTCGCGCTGGCGCTGAGCGCTACCGGCGCGTCCGCCGAGGAGATCCCGTCACTGGAAGCGCAGGTGGCGAGCGGCGTCCTGCCGCCGATGCATGAGCGCATGCCGAAAAGGCCGATGATCGTCGATCTCGAGAGCCGGGGGCAGAAACCGGGACGCTATGGCGGCACGCTGCGGATGCTGATGTCCCGCAGCAAGGACACCCGGCAGATGACGGTCTACGGATATGCCCGGCTTGTCTGCTATCGTCCGGGCGATTTCGAGCTCTTTCCCGACATTCTCGAGCGGTTTGAGGTCGAGGACGAGAAGGTCTTCACCTTCACCTTGCGCGAGGATCATCGCTGGTCCGACGGTCATCCCTTTACGGCGGAGGATTTCCGCTATTTCTGGGAGGATGTCGCCAACAACGAGGAGCTCTCGCCGGCCGGTCCGCCGAATATCTTGCTGGTGGACGGGGAACCGCCGCTGTTCCAGGTGCTGGACGAACGGACGGTGCGCTACAGCTGGTCAAAACCGAACCCGGATTTCCTGCCCGCGCTGGCGAAGGCCAGCCCGCTCTATCTCTACCGCCCGGCGCATTACCTGAAGCCGATGCATGCCGCCTATGCCGACCCGGACGAACTGGCGAAGCGGGTGGAGAACGCGCACCAGCGGAACTGGGCAGCGCTGCACAACAAGATGGACAATCTCTACCGGATGGACAATCCGGAGCTTCCTGTTCTGCAGCCCTGGCGGGTGACCGGCAACGCGACCGCGACCCGCTTCCGCTTCGAGCGCAATGCCTATTTCCACCGGGCCGATCCGCAGGGACGGCAGTTGCCCTATATCGATCAGGTGATCTTCAATATCGCCAGTCCGGGGCTGATCCCGGCCAAGGTGGGTGCCGGCGACGCCGACCTGCAGGCGCGCTATCTCTCCTTCGACGACTACACGTTTCTGAAGGAAGCCGAGGACCGCTTCCCGTTCGACACCCGGCTCTGGCGCACCGCCAAGGGCTCGCACATGGCGCTGTTCCCGAATCTCAATGCGGAAGACCCCGGCTGGCGACGGCTGTTCCGGGACGTGCGCTTCCGCCGCGCGCTGTCGCTCGCGATCAACCGCTACGAGATCAATCAGGTGATCTATTACGGCCTGGCCTACGAGGGCAACAACACGGTCCTGCCGGATTCGCCGCTCTTTGAGAAGGACTACCTGACCCGCTGGGCCGAGTTCGACCTGGAGCAGGCCAACCGGCTGCTGGACGAGATCGGCCTGCCGCGCGGCGAGGACGGTATCCGGCGGATGCCTGACGGGCGGCCGCTCGAATTGATCGTCGAGACTGCGGGGGAGAGCACCAAGCAGACCGACATCCTGTCGCTGATCCATGATTCCTGGCTCGAGGCGGGGATAAAGCTCTTCACGCGCCCGTCCCAGCGCAACGTTTTCCGCAACCGGATCTTTGCCGGGCAGACCCTGGTGTCCGTCTGGTCCGGCGCCGAGAACGGTCTCGCGACCGCCCATACAAGTCCGGCGGATTTCGTGCCCTTCAGCCAGCAGCAGCTGCAATGGCCGCAATGGGGCCAGTACATCGAAACCGGTGGACAGGCCGGCGAGGAAATCGACCTGGCGCCGGCGAAACGGCTGAGGGATCTCTATTTTGCCTGGCGCGACGCCCCGAACCGCGAGGCGAAGCGCGCCGCCTGGAAGGAAATCCTCGAGATCAACGCCGACCAGGTATTCTCGATCGGGCTGGTCTCGGGCGTGCTGCAGCCGGTCGTGGTCCATTCCAACCTGCGGAACGTGCCGAAGAAAGCGATCTACAACTGGGATCCGGGCGCCCATTTCGGCGTTTATCTGCCGGATACCTTCTGGTACGGCGAACCGCCGGCCAAGAGCGCGAGCGCGGATTAGGGGAGAGAAGACGTGCTGACCTACCTGATCCGCCGCATCCTGATCATGATCCCGACCCTGATCGCGATCAGCATAATCACCTTCATCATCATTCAGCTGCCGCCCGGCGATTATCTGACCACGATGATCAACGAGATGCAGAGCCAGGGCGAGAATGTCGACCAGTCGAAGATCGAGGCGCTCCGGGCGCAATACGGTCTCGACCGGCCGATGTACGAGCAGTATTTCCTCTGGGCGACCGGCCTGTTGCAGGGCGACTACGGCTATTCCTTCGAATACCAGCTCCCCGTGGCGGACGTGGTCGGCGATCGCGTCTTCCTGACCTTCGTGCTGAATTTCGCGACCATCCTCTTCATCTGGGCGGTCGCCTTTCCGATCGGCATCTATTCGGCCTGCAACCAGTACAGCATCACCGATTACGGGCTGACCTTCATCGGCTTCATCGGCCTGGCGACGCCGAACTTCCTGCTCGCGCTGATCCTGCTCTATCTCGCCAATATCTGGTTCGGGACCTCGATCGGGGGGCTGATGGATCCGCAGTATCTCGACCAGCCCTGGAGCACGGCAAAGGTGCTGTCGGTGCTTGAGCATCTCTGGGTGCCGGTGGTCGTCATCGGCACCTCCGGCACGGCGGCGATGATCCGGCGGCTGCGCGCCAACCTCCTGGACGAGCTGCAGAAGCAGTATGTCATCACCGCCCGCGCCAAGGGTTTGCCGCCGTTCCGCGCGCTGATGAAGTATCCGCTCCGGATGTCGCTCAACCCGTTCATCGCCGATATCGGCAACATGCTGCCGCAGGTCATTTCCGGCTCCGCCGTGGTCTCCATGGTGCTGTCGCTGCCGACCACCGGCCCGATGCTGATCGGCGCGCTGCAGAGCCAGGACATGTACCTCGCGGGCTCCTTCCTGATGTTCCTCGCGCTCCTGACGGTGATCGGCATGTTCATCTCCGATCTGCTGCTGGCGGTGCTCGATCCTAGGATCCGGCTCGGCGGAGGTGCCAGCCGATGAGTATTTCCTCGGGCGAGGGCCCGCGCACCGACCATTACGTCAACCGGGAGCCGTTTGATCCGGATACCGACACGGTTCTGACGCCGGAGCAGGAACGCTACTACATGGCGTCCCAGTGGCAGATGATGTGGTGGAAGCTGAAGCGCCACCGCGTCGCGGTCATTTCCGGCCTGTTCCTCATCCTGCTCTATCTCTCGACCATCATCAGCGAGATGATCGCACCCTATGCGCTGGCGACGCGCCACACCGACTCCATCTATGCGCCGCCGCAGCGGGTGCAGCTGTTCCACGAGGGCAGTTTCGTCGGCCCCTTCGTCTACGGGCTCGACTACACGCTGAACATGCGCAACCTGAAGCGCGAATACACCGCCAATCCGGAAAAAGTCGAGAAACTGCGCTTCTTCTGCAGCGGCGACCCCTACGCGTTCTGGGGCATGGTGGAGATGGATTTCCATCTGGTCTGCCCGGCGGAGGGAGGCACGCTCTTCCTGCTCGGCACCGATCGCCTCGGGCGCGACATGTTCTCGCGTATCGTCTACGGCACCCGGATCTCCCTCACGGTCGGCCTGATCGGGATCGCGGTCAGTTTCGTGCTCGGCATCGTGATCGGTGGCATGGCCGGATATTACGGCGGCTGGGTGGACAGCCTGACGCAGCGGGTTATCGAGGTCATCCGCTCCTTCCCGGAACTGCCGCTCTGGATGGCGCTCTCTGCCGCCCTGCCGGTGACCTGGAGCCCGATCCTGATCTATTTCGGCATCACCATCATCCTCGGCCTGCTGGACTGGACCGGCCTCGCGCGGGCGGTGCGCTCGAAGCTGCTGGCACTGCGCGAGGAGGATTTCGCCGTCGCCGCCCAGCTCATGGGCGCGAAACCGACACGGATCATCGGGCGCCATCTGCTGCCGAGCTTCATGAGCCATCTGATCGCCTCGGCGACGCTTTCGATCCCCTCGATGATCCTCGGCGAGACCGCGCTCAGCTTCCTCGGGCTCGGCCTGCGGCCGCCGATCACCTCCTGGGGCGTGCTCCTGACCGAGGCGCAGAACATCAACGCGGTCGAGCTCTATCCCTGGATCATGACGCCGGTGGTGCCGGTCATCCTGGTCGTTCTTGCCTTCAATTTCTTCGGCGACGGGCTGCGCGACGCTGCGGATCCCTACAAGTAGGTGCCGACGGTCATGAGGGCGCTTGAAACGCCGCTCCGTCTGTGTTTGAAAGCGCCGGAAATCCGCGGGGAGTAAGAATCATGTCAGCCTATCGCACCCTCGATGCCCTCGATGCCAACGGCCGCACGGTTCTGCTGCGCGTGGATCTGAACGTTCCGATGAAGGACGGCAAGGTGACCGACGCGACGCGCATCGAGCGCGCGGTCCCGACCATTCTCGCGCTGCGCCGGAAGGGCGCGAAGGTCGTGGTGCTGTCCCATTTCGGCCGGCCGAAGGGCGAAAGGGTGGCGGACATGTCCCTGGCGCCGGTCGCCCAGCCGCTTTCGGACGCGCTGGGCGGCGTGCCGGTCTCCTTCGCGGAGGATTGTATCGGCGCGGCGGCCGAGCAAGCGGTCGCGGCGATGGCCGGCGGCGATGTGCTGGTCCTCGAGAACCTTCGCTTCCACAAGGGCGAGGAAAAGAACGACGCCGCCTTCACGAAGGCGCTGGCAAAGCTCGGCGACATCTATGTGAACGACGCCTTCGCGACCGCCCACCGCGCCCATGCCTCGACCGAGGGCCTCGCCCACCACCTGCCGGCCTATGCCGGCCTCTTGATGCAGGCGGAACTGGAAGCGCTCGGAAACGCGCTCGAATCGCCCGAGCGCCCGGTCGTGGCCGTGGTCGGCGGCGCCAAGGTCTCGACCAAGCTGGAGCTGCTCGGCAATCTGCTGCCAAGGGTCGACTACCTGATCATCGGCGGCGGCATGGCCAATACCTTCCTCTTCGCCCAGGGCCACGAGGTCGGTGCGTCGCTCGCCGAGCGCGATCTCGCGGACACCGCGCGCGAGATCATTGCGAAAGCGGAACAGGAAGGCTGCACGATCTGCCTGCAGACGGATTGCGTCGTTGCCGGTGAGTTCGCGGCCGGCGCACCGTCGCTGGTCGTACCTGTATCCGAGGTTCCTGGGGACAAGATGATCCTCGATGCGGGACCGGAGAGCGTGGCGGCTTTCGCCGAGGTCCTGCGTGACAGCGAGACGCTGGTCTGGAACGGCCCGCTCGGTGCTTTCGAGATTCCGCCATTCGACGCGGCGACCGTCGCGCTTGCGAGAACCGCGGCCGAGCTGACCGACCAGGGCGCGCTGCTCAGCGTCGCCGGCGGTGGCGATACCGTGGCGGCGCTGGTCCATGCCGGGGTTTCCGAACGCTTCAGCTATGTCTCGACGGCCGGCGGGGCCTTCCTGGAATGGCTCGAGGGCAAGACCCTTCCGGGAGTCGCAGCTCTGATGGATGACGCGTAGGGCTCGAGTCCCGAATCGGCGGAAAACCGGGAAATATTGACTATTTACCGTTTCTTACCCATATTAGGCGGTGTAGGAGACGGTGAATGATACCCGCAGTACCGGTAACAGTTCCTCTGAACGCCACGCTTCCGACCCTGGTTGCCCCCCGGCCGGTGGAGCAGGAGCGTGACCGGAACAACCAGCCGCTAACCGCGGCCGCCGTTGCCAGTTCGGACGAGAACAGCGAAGTGCAGGGCGACAACGAGCGTGCGACCGCGCTGCGGAACCAGGCTCGCAGGGAGACCCAGCGCGAACGCGGTGATGCGATCGATATCCTCGTTTGAGTTTGGGAAACGCCCCGGATTTTGAGCGCGGCCCTTGAGGGCCGCGCTTTCTTTTGGCGCCTGCTCTGCTAGGGTTTTCTTGCCAGAAGACTGAGACGGGGAGCGACATGACCGGCGAGCAATCGGATCTGAAAGGACCGGTGACCAAACTGGTGCCGGAGGGCGACGAGCGCGAGCGCCTGGTCTGCACCGATTGCGGCTTCATCAACTACGTCAATCCGAAAATCGTGGTCGGCGCCGTCGTCACCTGGGAGGACCGGTTCCTGCTCTGCAAGCGCGCGATCCCGCCGCGCCTCGGTTACTGGACCCTGCCCGCCGGCTTCATGGAGGAGGGCGAGTCGACCCAGGACGGCGCCGCCCGCGAGGCCTGGGAAGAGGCGCGGGCACGGATCGAGATCGGCCCGCTGCTCGGAATCTACAACATTCCCAGGATCAGCCAGGTGCAGATGATCTACCGCGCCCGCCTGCTGTCGGACGAGATTTCCGCAGGGCCGGAAAGCCAGGATGTCGGCCTTTTCAGCTGGGACGAGATTCCCTGGGACGAGATCGCCTTCCCGAGCGTGCACTGGGCCTTCGCGCATTATCGGGAGACCCTGGGCCAGGACGAGTTCGCCCCGCGCTCGGAAATGCCGATGGGGGTGTGAGGGCTAGTCCAGCCCCATCAGATCGCGGGCGAAACGATTGGCCTCGAAGGGCTGCAGGTCCTCCGCGCTCTCGCCGACGCCGACGGCGTGGACCGGCAGGCCGAGCTGGTCCGCCAGTGCCACCACGACGCCGCCCCGCGTGCTGCCGTCGAGCTTGGTGATCACGAGACCGCTGACCTCGACCATTTCCTTGAAGGCCTTCACCTGGCTGTGCGCGTTCTGGCCGACGGTGCCGTCCAGCACGAGTACGCAATCGTGCGGTGCGCTCTCGTCCTGCTTGCGGATCACGCGGATCACCTTGGCGAGTTCGTCCATCAGCTCGGCGCGGTTCTGCAGCCGACCGGCGGTATCGATCAGCAGCACGTCGGTCCCGGCGGCCTTCGCCTCGCCGATCGCGTCGAAGGCCAGTGCTGCCGCGTCCGATCCTTGCGATTTCGCAATGACACGCGTGCCCGTGCGCTCGCCCCAGACCTGGAGCTGCTCGATGGCGGCGGCGCGGAAGGTGTCGCCGGCGGCCATCATGACCGAAAGGCCGCGGTCCCTGAACTGCTTGGCGAGCTTGCCGATCGTGGTGGTCTTGCCGCTGCCGTTCACGCCGACCATGAGGACGATATGCGGCTTGCGGCCCGTGGCGACTTCGAGCGGTTTTGCGACCGGAGTCAGGATTTCGGCGATATCCTCGGCGAAGGCGGTGCGGACCTCCTCGTCCGTCACGTCCTTGCCGAACTTCTCCTTGGCGAGGTTCGAGATCAGACGGGCCGAGGTCTCGACCCCGAGATCGGCCGTGATCAGCACCTCTTCAAGCTCTTCCAGACTCTCGTCGTCGAGACGCTTCTTCGTGAAGACGCCGGAGATCCCGCCGACCAGCTTGCCGGAGGATTTGGCAAGCCCGTCTTTCAGGCGCCGGAACCAGCCCCGACGCTCTCCGCTTTCAGCCGTCTCTTCGCTCATGCGGCGGATTTCCGTTCGATCTGACCAATAAGGTGGGTGCCGTCGCTGCCGGTGATCCGGACAGGGACGATCTCGCCGGGCGTGCCGCCCTCAAGGCGGACCGGCGCGAAGTTTTCCGCCCGTCCGAGATCCGGTTTCTCGACCAGCACGGATTGCAGGCTGCCGGTGAGGCCGCCGAGGAAGCGCGCGAGATTTGCCTCGCCCGCGGCGCGCAGTTTTGCCGCCCGTTCCTTGCGCAGCGGACCCGGAACCTGCGGCATCTTTGCCGCGGGGGTGCCGGGACGGGCGGAATAGGGGAAGACATGGAGATAAGAGAGGCCGCATTCCTCGACCAGCGCGAGGCTGTTCTCGAACATTTCCTCATTCTCCGTCGGGAAGCCGGCGATGATGTCGGCGCCGAAGGCGATGTCCGGCCGCGCCGCCCGCAATTCGCGGCAGAACGTTATGATATCCGAACGGTTATGTCGGCGCTTCATGCGCTTCAGGATCATGTCGTCGCCCGCCTGCAGGCTGACATGGAGATGCGGCATCAGGCGCGGTTCGTCCCTGACCAGCGTCAGCAGGTCGTCGTCGATCTCGACCGCGTCGATCGAGGAGAGGCGCAGACGCGGCAGTTCCGGAACCAGTGCCAGCAGCCGGCGCACCATCTGCCCGAGCGCCGGCTTGCCCGGCAGGTCGGCACCGTAGGAGGTGATGTCGACCCCGGTCAGCACGATCTCGCGGTAACCGTTCGCCACCAGCTCGCGCACCTGGCGCACGATCTCGCCCATCGGCACCGAGCGGCTGTTGCCGCGGCCAAAGGGGATAATGCAGAAAGTGCAGCGATGGTCGCAGCCCTGCTGGACCTGCACGAAGGCCCGGGCGCGCCCCTCGAGACCGGCGACCAGATGCGACGCCGTCTCCTTCACGCTCATGATGTCGTTGACGAGGATCCTGGCCTCTCCCGGAGCGTTCCACGTCTCGGCCTTCAGCTTCTCCTCGTTGCCGACCACCCGGTCGACCTCCTCCATCTCGGCATAGGCGGCGGGATCGATTTGCGCGGCGCAGCCGGTGACCACGATCTCGGCCGCCGGATTGGCGCGGCGGGCCTTGCGGATCGCCTGGCGCGCCTGGCGTTCGGCTTCCTTCGTGACGGCACAGGTATTGATGACGACGACATCCTCGCGCCCGGCGCGGACGAGATGGTCGCGGATGACCTCGGACTCATAGGCATTGAGGCGGCAGCCGAAAGTCTCGACCGGCCGGCCCGAATTGCGCCCGTCCGTGTTGTCGTCAGTCTGGTTCATGGGGCGAGAAATGGCCGGAAACGGCCCGAATTGCAAGCGTTGCGGGCGGCCGGGTGCCATGCGCGCGCCGCATGGTCGGCTGCCTCAGGAAAGCGCGTCGAGGTCGAGCGTGCCACTGAAGCTGAGCGCCACCGGGCCGGTCATCAGCACGTGGCCGTCCTCGCGCCATTCGATGGTGAGGGTCCCGCCGTCGAGTTCCACATCCGCCTTCCGGCCGGTCAGGCCGCGGCGCGCCGCCGCCACCAGCACCGCGCAGGCGCCGGAGCCGCAGGCCTCGGTGATGCCGGCGCCGCGCTCCCAGACCCGCATGCGGATATCCGCCGCGCCGCGCACGGTGGCGAACTCGATATTTGCCCGGTCGGGAAAGAGCGGGCTGGTTTCCAGCTTCGGACCGATCTCGGAAAGCGGGATCGCGTCCGCATCCTCGACGAAGATCACCGCGTGCGGGTTGCCCATATTCACGCAGCAGGCGGGACCGTAGGGATTGCCCGGGATCTCGACATTCAGTGTGTCGACACTCTCCGCGAGCGGGATCTCCGCCGCCTCCAGCCGTGCCGGGCCCATATCGACCCGGACCCGCCCGTCCTCCAGGCGCTCGCAGATCAGCGTGCCGGCAATGGTTTCGAGACCGATTCGATCTTTTCCGAGCTCCGCCATCACCAGGTCGGCGACGCAGCGCGTGCCGTTGCCGCAGGCGCCGGCCTCGCTGCCGTCCGGATTGTGGATCCGCATGAAGGCGTCGCCGTCGTTCTTCGGCGCCTCGATGGTGAGGAACTGGTCATAGCCGACGCCGCGCCGCCGGTCGCCTACGGCGCGGTAATCCCGCTCGTCGAGGGCGGGGCCTGGGAGCCGGCCGTCCAGCACGACGAAGTCGTTGCCGAGGCCGTTCATCTTGAGGAACGCGATCTGTCTCATGGCGGCATATATATCGGCTGCATCCGGCAATTCCAATAAGCGACAGTGCCCGCTACCGTGTGCTCCGAAAGATCAAGTCGAGGGAGTGGAACATGATTACGGTCGCGCATGACGCGCTCGAGAAGCTGGTCGCGGAGATGATCGGCCGGGCGGGGAGCAACCCGGAGGAAGCAGGCAAGGTCGCGCGCAATCTGGTCGAGGCCAACTGCCTCGGGCATGACAGCCACGGCATCGGCCTGGTCGCGCAATACATGGACCATGCGCGCGCGGGCTCGCTGACCGTGAACGGTCATGTCAGCCTCGTCTCCGACAACGGGGTCTATCTGCTGCTCGACGGCAACATGGCTTACGGGCAGGTCACCGGCATCGAGGCGATGGAGCTCGGCATCGACCGGGCGCGCACCGCCGGCGCCGCGATTGTCGGCCTGCGCAACTCGCACCATCTCGGCCGCATCGGCGCCTGGGGCGAGATGTGCGCCGAGGCAGGCTTCATCTCGATCCATTTCGTCAACGTGGTCGGCCACCGTCCGCTCGTCGCTCCCTGGGGCGGGGCCGAGGCGCGCTATTCGACCAATCCCTACTGCACGGCCGTTCCGGCAACCGACAGGAACCCTATGTTCGTGCTCGACATGGCCACCAGCCGGGTCGCGCTCGGCAAGGTGCGGGTTGCCTACAATGCCGGCAAGGAAGTGGTCGAGGGCGCGCTGATCGATCACAACGGCCGGCCGACCCGCGAGGCGGCGGTGATGTACGAGGAGCCGACCGGCGCCCTGCAGGCCTTCGGCGAGCACAAGGGCTACGGCCTTGCCATGCTCGGCGAGATCCTCGGTGCCGCCCTGCTCGGCGGACCGGTGACCGATCCGAAGCACCAGGAGCGCAACACGATCTGCAACTCCATGCTGACGGTCATCATCGACCCGAAGGGCTTCGGCAAGGACATTCCGTTCGGCGACCTGATCGACTCGATGCTCGCCTATGTCACCAGCGCGCGCCCGGCGGAAGGCACGGACAAGATCCGCGTCGCCGGCGAGCCGGAGCGGGAAACCTCGGCGGACCGCAAGGCGAACGGCATCCCGGTCGATCCCGGCACCTGGGCCGGGCTGGTCGAGGCGGGCGTCAATGCCGGCATGGACCGGCATGCGTTTGATGGGATTGCTGGGTAAGTGACTTTGGCAAGCGATGAAACACGCTGAATGGATGCGTTTCTCAGAACGATCACGCTAGCGCTTCTCATATGCGCTATTGCGGTCTGTGTGTCTCGTGAAGCCAAGGTCTACCGGCTGCGGAAGCGGTTTAACAACCTGCATGCAAAAAACGGCGGATACATCGGCCTCTTTTCCCTCTATTCGACCCCATGGCCATTCGCTACCACGAGAAACGCCCAAAAATATGCGGCCCTACTCTCAAAATACCGACGGCGGACAGTCTTGTTGTTTGGGCTATTGGTCGTCATGGCGTTTGCCGTCCCAGAAATCGTTCGTTTGATAATTGGGACGACGTAGCTGTTGGTCCTATCCCCCCGCGAACGGCTCTCCCGCAACCTCGAACGGATCCTGGCTCATCTGCAGATGCAGCTGGTCGCCCTCATAGGGATGCGCCAGCGCGACCTCTTCGTTCAGCTCGACCCCGAGGCCGGGTGCGCTCGGCGGGATGACATAGCCGTCCTCCCAGCGCATCGGGCTCTTCAGGATCTCGGCATGGAAGCCGTCCCATTTGCGGATGCTCTCCAGCACCAGGAAATTCGGGATCGAGGCGGCGAGCTGGACGTTGGCGGCGCCGACCACCGGGCCGCAATAGAGATGCGGCGCGACCTGGGCGTAGAAGGCCTCGGCCATGCCGGCGATCTTCTTGCCTTCGAGGATGCCCCCGACCCGGCCCATATTCATCTGCAGGATCGCGGCGGCGCCGGTCTCCAGCACGCGGCGGAATTCCCACTTGGTGGTCAGCCGTTCGCCGGTCGCGACCGGGATCGAGGTCGCCGCGGCCACCTTCGCCATTTCCTCCGGCATGTCCGGCGGGGTGGGCTCCTCGAACCAGAGCGGATCGTAGGGCTCCAGCCTGCGTGCGAGGCGTTTTGCGCCGGCGGCGGTGAACTGGCCGTGGGTGCCGAAGAGCATGTCCGCCTTGCCGCCGACCGCCTCGCGGATCAACCGGCAGAAGGCCTCGGAGCGGTCGAGGATCTCCATGTCCGGCTGGTGCCCGCCGAAGGCGGTATAGGGGCCGGCGGGATCGAACTTCACTGCGGTGAATCCCTCGGCAACGCAGGCGGCGGCCGCCTCCGCGCTCTTCTCCGGGCTGTTGTAGAAGGTGGCCGGGTCGTCCTCGGGGCGGGGATAGAGATAGGTGTAGGTGCGCAGGCGCTCGTTCACCATGCCGCCGAGCAGCTCGTAGACCGGCTTGCCCGCCGCCTTCCCGATGATGTCCCAGCAGGCCATCTCCAGCCCGCTGACGACGCCCATCATGGAGGGGTCGGGGCGCTGGGTGAAGCCGGAGCCGTGGGCGCGGCGCCAGAAGCGCTCGACATGGTGCGGGTCGTTTCCCTCGAGATAGCGCGCGAACACGTCCTCCACCATCGCCGCCACGACCTTCGGTCTGAAGGTGGCGGCATAGACCTCGCCGACGCCCTCGATGCCGCAGGCGGTGCGCAGCTTCACGAAAAGGAAATAGCGTCCGCCGAAACCGGGCGGCGGGTTGCCGACAATGAAGGTCTTCAGGCTTTCGAGTCTCATCAATGGTCTCCGGGACAGGCTGTCGGCGGGTCTGAATTCCGCAATCGGGTTGCGGATGGGCAGACTAGCGACCACATGGCCTTATGCTAAGGCAAAAGCGACGGACCGTTCGGAGACCGGCGGGAACGCTTGACTCGCGCGCGCGGCGCCCATATGTTCCGGCGCTCTCGGCAAAAACCAGTCTGCTGAGACCTTCACGGGTTCCGTCCGTCCTCGAGTGTTCGAGCACGGGCGCGCAACTGCTTTGGGTTTTCGTCTGACTGGCAAACCGGGATGAATTGGAGTTAACGGACGCATGTTCGACAGTCTTCAGAACCGGCTTGGCGACGTTTTCGATCGCCTGAAGAAACGCGGCGCGCTGAAAGAAGCCGACGTGACGGCTGCGCTGCGGGAAGTGCGCGTGGCCCTGCTCGAGGCCGACGTGGCGCTGCCGGTGGTGAAGGACTTCATCGACAAGGTGCGCGAGCGCGCGGTCGGCCAGGAAGTCATCAAGTCGGTCTCGCCGGGTCAGCAGGTGATCAAGATCGTCCACGACAATCTCGTGGAAATGCTTGGCACCGAGGCCGCGGGGATCAACCTCAACGCCGTTCCGCCGGTGCCGATCCTGATGGTCGGCCTGCAGGGCGGCGGCAAGACCACGAGCACCGCCAAGCTCGCGAAGCGTCTGAAGGAGCGTGATCGCAAGAAGGTTCTGATGGCCTCGCTCGACATCTACCGGCCGGCGGCGCGCGAACAGCTCCGCGTGCTGGGCGAGCAGATCGAGGTCGCGACCCTGCCGATCGCCGAAAACGAAACGCCCGTTTCGATTGCGAAACGGGCGATGGCCGCCGGCAAGCTGCAGGGCTTCGACGTGGTCATGCTCGATACCGCCGGCCGGCTCTCCATCGACGAGTCGATGATGGGTGAGGTGATCCAGGTCCGCGATGCGGTGAATCCGGTCGAAACCATCCTGGTCGCCGACGCGATGACCGGCCAGGACGCTGTTACGACGGCGCGCAATTTCCACGAACGGGTCGGGCTGACCGGCATCGTGCTGACCCGGATGGACGGCGATGCGCGCGGCGGCGCGGCGCTTTCCATGCGCGCGGTCACCGGCGTGCCGATCAAGGGCGTCGGCGTCGGTGAGCGGGCCGACGCATTGGAGGATTTCCACCCGGAGCGTGTCGCCGGCCGGATCCTCGGCATGGGCGACGTGGTCAGCCTGGTCGAGAAGGCCGCGGAGACCATCGAGGTCGAGGAAGCCGAGCGCATCGCCAAGAAGATGCAGAAAGGCTCGTTCGACCTCGAGGACATGCTCTCGCAGCTCCGCCAGGTAAAGAAGATGGGCGGGCTCGGAGGCGTGATGTCCATGCTTCCGGGCATTGGCAAGCTGCAGAAGCAGATGGCCGGCGCCAACATGGACGAAAACGTCATCAAGAAGCAGGAAGCGATCATCCTCTCCATGACCAGGGCGGAGCGGAAGAACGCAAAACTGATGAACGCCTCGCGCCGGCGCCGCATCGCGGCCGGGTCGGGCACCAGCGTCCAGGAGGTGAACAAGCTCCTGAAGCAGCATCAGGACATGACCCGGGTCATGAAACAGATTGGCAAGAAGGGCGGCATGAAGGGCCTCGGGGCTCTGCTCGGCGGCGGCGGTGGAGGCATGCCCGGCATGCCCGGCGCCGGCCAGCTTCCGCCCGGCCTCTCTGGCAAAGGCATGCCGAAGCTCCCGGGAGGCATGCTGCCGCCCGGTTTCCCCGGCAAGAAGTAATCGAACACGACTGAAAAGCTAAGAGCCTTACTGAAAGGAAGAAACCCATGTCCCTTCGTATTCGTCTGTCGCGCGGCGGCGCCAAGAAGCGCCCGTTCTACCGCATCGTCGTCGCCGAGGGCACGTCCCCGCGGGACGGCCTCTTCATCGAGAAGCTTGGCACCTACAATCCGATGCTGCCGAAGGACCACCAGGACCGTCTGGTGATCAAGGAAGACCGGATCAAGCACTGGATCTCCGTTGGCGCGAAGCCGACCGACCGGGTGCACAAGATGCTGGCCGCCATCGACCTGATGGGCAAGTTCGAGTACCGCGAGCAGCCGAAGAAGTCCGCCCCGGGCCGCAAGCGCCAGGAGCGTGAAGAGGAAGAGGCCGCGAAGGCTGCCGAGGCCGCCGAAGCCGCTGCCGCCGAGGCTGCCGCTGCTGCCGAAGCCGCCGCCGCTCCGGCTGAGGAAGCCCCGGCCGAGGAAGAGAAGTCCGAGGGCTAGGCTGCGATGGCCGAGCCGGTCACTCTCGGCGTCATCGTCGGCGTCCACGGCGTGCGCGGTCTGCTCCGGGTGAAGAGTTTCACCGAGCAGCCGGAAGACATCGCCGCCTACGGTCCGCTGAAGGATGAAACCGGTAAGAGCTACAAGCTCGAGGTGACCGGCCAGGCGAAGGGCGTGCTCCTGGTGCGCATTGCCGGGATCGGCGACCGGAACGCGGCGGAAGCCCTGAAGGGCACCGAGCTTCTGATCGACCGGGACCGGCTGCCCGAGGCGGATGCCGATGAGTTCTACCATGCGGATCTGATCGGCCTCAGGGCGGACCTGGTCGCGGGGGAGACTCTCGGCACGGTGGTCGCGGTGCAGAATTTCGGCGCCGGAGATCTGCTGGAGATTCGTCTGCCGGAGAGCCGCAAGACAGTGCTCGTGCCGTTCGACGGGGACTCGGTTCCGGAAATCGACATCGAGGCCGGATGGCTGCGGGTCGATCCGCCGGCGGGGCTTCTGGACGAGACGTCGGACGCGGATCGCAGGGCCGAAGCGGACCATGGCTGACACGGCCGCACCCTGGCAGGCGACGGTTCTCGGCCTGTTCCCGGAGATGTTCCCGGGGCCGCTCGGTCACTCGATCGCCGAAAAGGCCCGTCAGGCGGGCCTTTGGACCCTGAAAACGCTGGACATCAGGGATTTTGCGCGCGATAAGCACCGCTCCGTGGACGATACCCCTTTCGGGGGCGGTTCCGGAATGGTGATGCGGCCCGATGTGGTCGACGCGGCCCTGGCCGCCGTCGAGGACGTTCCGGGCCGCCGAATTTATTTGAGCCCGCGCGGCGCCCGGTTCGACCAGGCGATGGCGCGGGAGCTTGCGGATGGCCCCGGTGTGGTGCTGCTCTGCGGACGATACGAGGGACTGGACCAGCGGGTGATCGACGCCCGCGGCCTGTGTGAGGTCAGTCTCGGGGATTTCGTGCTTTCGGGCGGCGAGATCCCGGCCCTGGCGCTGCTGGATGCCTGCATCCGTCTGCTGCCGGGCGTGCTCGGAACGGCGGCGACGCTGGACGAGGAGAGTTTCGAGGAGGGGCTGCTGGAGTATCCCCTCTATACGCAGCCGCGGGAATGGAACGGATTGTCCGTTCCCGAGGTGTTGTTGTCCGGCCACCACGCCAGGATTTCATCCTGGCGCCGGGAACGGTCGGAAGAGATCACGCGCGAGCGGCGCCCGGACCTCTGGGAACGCTATCGCGGGTCGAAGAAGTGAGCGGAGCGGACGGCGCGGCTGTCCAGTCTTCGCTCTTGCAGTGCGGCATGCCGCTCCTCTGCGGCCCGGTGGTCGGGCAGGTCATGAGCTGCGTGTGTTTCGAGCGCCGGTATTCACCGGTCCCCTGGTTGGATCGGTCGCCACCGGCATGATTTGGAGAAGAAGAATGAACATCGTACAACAGCTCGAAAAAGAGCAGCTTGACAAGCTCGTTGCAGAGCGCCCGGTTCCGGAATTCGGTCCGGGCGACACCGTGAAGGTCAATGTCCGGGTCGTCGAAGGCACCCGCGAGCGTGTCCAGGCCTATGAAGGTGTCTGCATCGCGCGCAAGAACGACGGGCTGAACTCTTCCTTCACCGTCCGCAAGATCTCCTACGGCGAAGGCGTCGAGCGTGTGTTTCCGCTCTACTCCCCGCGCCTCGACAGCATCGAGGTGACCCGCCGCGGCAAGGTTCGCCGGGCGAAGCTTTACTACCTGCGCGGCCGTCGCGGCAAAGCGGCGCGTATCGCCGAGAAGGTGACCAACCGCAGCAAGGCGAGCGCCGCCGGAGCGTAAGCTTCAAGCGCATTCAGAGTTTGAGCGGGAGCGCCTTGGCGCTCCCGTTTTCTTTCTGCCCTATCCGAACAGCGTGCCGGCGCCGATCACCGAGAGCAGGAGATAGGCGATGCGCCGGAAGGTTCGCTCGCTCGCCAGATAGAACAGCTTCCCGCCGCCCCAGATTCCGGCCATGTAGAACGGCGCCATGAGCGCGCCGAGCAGCATCCGTTCGGGCGTGAGCACGCCGAACCAGACATAGCTCGCCACCACGAAGACGAAGCCGATCTGGAAGAAGGCGGTGATGTTGGCGCGCACCGCGGTCGGCGCATAGGGTCCGGAGAGCAGGTAGAAGATGATCGGCGGCCCGCCGAGCCCGGTCGATCCGTTCAGGAACCCGGCGACGCCGCCGACCGCGATGTCCAGTCCGAGGCGGCGCGGAACGGTATGCCGGTATCCGCTGGCGAGCAGCGCCACAAGCAGCAGAACGATGACCGAGATCGCCTGACGCAGCTGATCCTGGTCCACGCTGACCAGGATCCAGGTGCCGAGCGGCAGGGCGAAGATGCCGCCAAGCGCCATCGGGGCCGCCTGCTTCCAGTCCGCGTCCCGGCGCGACATGCGCAGCAGCTGGATCTGTGCCGGCAGTTCCATGGTCGTGAGGGCTGCGAGCGCGGCCTGCGGGCCGAACAGCAGGCTCAGCAGCGGAATGGAGATCATCGCCGCGCCGAAGCCCGAGAAGCCACGGACCAGCCCCGCCAGCACGACCGTTCCCGCAGCCAAAAGAAGTTTCCAGAGGCCAAACCCTTCCAATGTGGAAGCAATCAAGTTCAGATCCATTCGCATTTGGCCTTTATCGGTTCGTTATTTTCGGAAAACCCCGGTTTCCCCGCAAGATTCAGCTTTTTTCCGCAGGATCGACTCGTTATGCTCCGGGCCCGTCTCGGGACGAGAGATATGTCGCGCCCTAAGAAAAAGAGCGGTCGACCCATATCGTGGCCGATCTGAAACGGCGCTCAAGATGAGAGGAAGCATAGCAGCGATGTCCAAGCCGCGTACGCTGTTCGATAAGATCTGGCAGGATCATCTGGTCGACGTTCAGGACGATGGGACCTGTCTCATTTATATCGACCGTCACCTGGTGCATGAAGTCACCAGTCCGCAGGCCTTCGAAGGGCTCCGGAATGCCGGCCGCAAGGTGCGCCGCCCGGACTTCACCCTCGCGGTCGCCGATCACAACGTTCCGACCAAGGACCTCGACAAGGGCATTACCGACGAGGAGTCGCGGATCCAGGTCGCGACCCTGGAGCAGAACGTTTCCGATTTCGGCGTGCCGTATTTCGACATGAAGGACACGCGCCGCGGCATCGTGCACATCATCGGCCCGGAACAGGGCTTCACCCTGCCGGGAACGACGATCGTCTGCGGCGACAGCCACACCTCGACCCACGGCGCCTTCGGCGCGCTCGCCTTCGGCATCGGCACCTCGGAGGTCGAGCATGTGCTCGCCACTCAGACGCTGGTGCAGAGCCCGGCGAAGAACATGCGCATCACCGTCAAGGGTGAGCTGCCCAAGGGCGTGAACTCCAAGGATATCGTGCTTGCCATCATCGGCAAGATCGGCACGGCCGGCGGCACCGGCCACGTGATCGAGTTTGCCGGCGAAGCGGTTCGCGGGCTTTCCATGGAAGCGCGGATGACGATCTGCAACATGTCGATCGAGGCGGGCGCCCGCGCCGGCCTGATCGCGCCGGACGAGACCACGTTCGAGTATCTCAAGGGCCGCCCCTTCGCGCCGAAAGCGGGCGCATGGGAGCAGGCCGTTGCCTACTGGAAGACCCTGCCGTCCGACGAGGGCGCGGTCTACGACACCGAGGTCGAGCTGGACGCGTCCGAGATCGTGCCGCAGGTGACCTGGGGCACGAACCCGGAAGAGGTCGTCCCGATCACCGCGAACATTCCGGATCCGGAACAGATGTCCGATCCGGTCCGGAAGGCGAAGATCGCCCGCTCGCTCGAATATATGGGCCTGACGGCCGGCATGCCGATCAACGAGGTGAAGATCGACAAGATCTTCATCGGCTCCTGCACCAACGGCCGCCTCGAGGACCTGCGCATCGCCGCCGGCGTTCTGAAGGGCCGCAAGATCGCCGAGAATGTCAACGCGATCATCGTGCCGGGCTCCGGCCTGGTGAAGGAGCAGGCCGAGGAAGAGGGTCTGGACAAGATCTTCCTCGAAGCGGGCTGCGAATGGCGTGAGCCGGGCTGCTCCATGTGCCTTGCCATGAATGCCGACCGGCTGGAGCCGGGCGAGCGCTGCGCCTCGACCTCGAACCGGAACTTTGAAGGCCGGCAGGGTCGTGGCGGACGGACTCACCTGGTGAGTCCGGCGATGGCCGCCGCCGCCGCGGTGGCCGGCCACCTGACCGACGTCCGCGAACTGCTGAACTGAGGGAGGAGAGAGATAATGGATAAATTCACCAAGCTCTCCGGTGTCGCGGCGCCGATGAACATCATCAATGTCGATACCGACATGATCATTCCAAAGAACTATCTGAAGACGATCAAGCGGTCGGGTCTCGGCAAGCATGCCTTCGCCGAGATGCGCTACAATGACGACGGTAGCGAGAACCCGGATTTCGTGCTGAACAAGCCGGCCTACCGCAAGGCGCAGGTCATTGTCGCGGGCGATAATTTCGGCTGCGGCTCCTCGCGTGAGCACGCGCCCTGGGCGCTGCTCGATTTCGGCATCCGCTGCGTCATCTCCACCAGCTTTGCGGATATCTTCTTCAACAATTGCTTCAAGAACGGGATCCTGCCGATCAAGGTGACCCAGGAGCAGCTGGACGAGTTGATGGACGATGCCGAGAAGGGCTCCAACGCGGTGCTTGAGATCGACCTGGAGAACCAGGAGATTGGCCGTCCGAACGGCGAGAAGATCGCTTTCGAGGTCGACGAATTCCGCAAGCATTGCCTGCTCAACGGTCTGGACGATATCGGGCTGACGATGGAAAAGGGCAGCGCGATCGACAAGTTCGAGGACAAGGAAAAGGCGGAGCGCCCCTGGCTGGCCGCGTCCTGACGGGCCACTTCGCCGGCTGACGGAACCGATCCGGCGCTCGGGGGTTTCCCAAGGGTGCCGGGCTCTTTATAAGAAGCACGCAATATCCGGCCCGTACGAAGGCCGGTCACACTAGGGTAAGCAGAGTTCATGGCCTCCAATCGTAAAATGCTTGTACTCGGCGGCGACGGGATCGGTCCCGAAGTCGTCAAGGAAGTGCTCCGTGTCGTCGACTGGATGGCGAAGAAGCGGTCCGTCAGTTTCGACCTTCAGGAAGGCCTCGTTGGCGGCGCCGCATACGACAAGCACGGCACGCCGCTGACCGACGAGACGCTGGCCGACGCGGTGGATTCGGACGCGGTGCTGTTCGGCGCCGTCGGCGGTCCGAAATATGACGACCTGCCGTTCGAGGTGAAGCCGGAACGCGGATTGCTGCGCCTGCGCAAGGAGATGGATCTCTTCGCAAACCTGCGGCCGGCGATGGTGTTCGACGCGATGGCGGATGCCTCCTCGCTGAAGCGCGACCTGGTGTCGGGTCTCGACATCATGATCCTGCGCGAACTCACCGGCGGCGTCTATTTCGGCCAGCCGCGCGGCATCGACGACCTGCCGGACGGCACCAAGAAAGGCTACGACACCCAGGTCTACACGACCCCGGAAATCGAGCGTATCGGCCGGGTCGCCTTTGACCTCGCCCGCAAGCGCGACGGCCGGGTGACCTCGGTCGAGAAGGCCAACGTCATGATGTCCGGCGTGCTCTGGCGCGAGGTCATGACCAACCTGCACAAGGCCGAGGGCGAAGGCGTCACGCTCGACCATATGTATGCCGACAATTGCGCGATGCAGCTGGTCCGCAATCCGAAGCAGTTCGACGTGATCGTCACAGACAACCTCTTTGGCGACATTCTCTCCGACTGTGCCGCGATGCTGACCGGCTCTCTCGGCATGCTGCCCTCGGCCTCGCTCGGCGCCGTCGACGAGGTGACCGGCAAACGCCACGCGCTCTACGAGCCGGTGCACGGTTCCGCGCCGGACATCGCCGGCAAAGGAATTGCCAATCCGATCGCTGAGATGCTTAGTTTCGCCATGGCGTTGCGGTACTCCTTCGACATGGGCGAAGAAGCGGACATGCTGGAACTGGCGATTCAGAACGTCTTGAAATCCGGGCTGCGGACCGCAGATATCATGCAGGACGGCAAGGCGCGTGTGTCGACGACCGTGATGACCGACAGCCTGCTCAAAGAGCTGGACAAACTCGTATCGGGATAGCCCCTCCCAACCAGCATTTCTTGAATTAAGCCGGCGGGGGGCGTAAGTCTCCCGCCGAAGTCGTTTAGGGACTTCAACAACAAAAGGAATGGACCAGAACCATGGGCTACAAAGTTGCCGTAGTCGGCGCGACGGGCGCCGTTGGTCGTGAGATGTTGACAACTCTCGCCGAGCGCGATTTTCCGGCGACCGAAGTCGTCGCGCTGGCGTCCGAGAAATCGGCGGGCACCGAAGTCTCCTATGGAGAGGACAAGACACTCAAGGTCCAGGATCTGGCGACCTACGATTTTAAGGGCACCGACATCGCGCTGTTCTCCGCGGGCGGTTCGATCTCGGAGAAATACGCGCCGGTCGCCGCCGCCGCCGGTTGTGTCGCGATCGACAACAGCTCTCATTTCCGGATGGATCCGGACGTGCCGCTGGTCGTGCCGGAAGTGAACGCACAGGCCGTGTCGCGCTACGGCAAGCGCAACATCATCGCCAATCCGAACTGTTCGACCGCCCAGCTTGTGGTGGCGCTGAAGCCGTTGCACGACCTTGCCAAGATCAAGCGGGTTGTCGTTTCGACCTACCAGTCGGTTTCCGGCGCGGGCAAGGAGGGCATGGACGAGCTCTTCACCCAGACCCGTGCGATCTATGTAAACGATCCGGTGGAGAACCAGCAGTTCACCAAGCAGATCGCCTTCAACGTCATCCCGCATATCGACAAGTTCATGGATGACGGTGCCACGAAGGAAGAGTGGAAGATGACCGGCGAGACCAAGAAGATTCTTGATCCGTCCATCGAGCTGGTGGCCATGTGCGTCCGTGTGCCGGTCTTCATCGGCCATGCCGAGGCCGTGTTCATCGAGACCGAGAAGCCGCTCAGTGTCGAGGAGGCCCGGGCGGTGATGCAGGACTTCCCGGGGCTCGTCGTGGTCGATCACCGAGCCGACGAGGGTTATGTCACGCCGCACGAATGCGCCGGTGAGGACGCGGTCTATGTCAGCCGCATCCGCAAGGACCCGACGGTGACGAACGGCCTCATCTTCTGGTGCGTCTCCGACAACCTGCGCAAGGGCGCGGCCCTCAATGCGGTGCAGATCGCCGAGACTCTGGTGAAGAACCACCTCGAAAAGGCCGCCTGATACCCTCATCCGGGCGAGTGGTCCAGCGAGACGGCCGGGCATGTCCCGGCCGTTTTCATTTTCTTTTCTGCAACCATTACGTTCACGACTCTGATCCGGTTTTCGTCCCCTATGCGACGGAATGAGTAAAAAAATACTCAGCCCGTCGCATACCGAGCACAGAACACTTTCAACGTGTCGGGGCTTCACGTGGGGACTGGTAACCAGGACAGCGGCAATGGCCGGACTGGGCCGGGAGCGGGCCTGTCCGGCGACCTCTTCGCAGAGGCGACGCGCAGCGCGGTCGACATCATCGCGCGTTCGGCCGGCGGGCTTTCCCAGCCATTTTCGGTGCGAGAGGTGGCGTCGCCGCCCCCGGCCGAATCGGCACCCGCCACGGCGCCCCCGCTGCCCCCCGAAGATTTCTGGGACCTCTGGTCGGCGCATCAGCATCAGCTTCTCAGACAATGCATGCGCCTGATGTCGGGAAACATGGCTGATGCCGAGGATGCCCTTGGAAACGCCTTGGTCCGGGCCTCCTCGCATTTCGCCGAGGGTGGCGGCGCGGGCATCGACAATCAACGCGCCTGGTTGTCGCGCCTCGTGCATAATTCCTGCATTGATTTCTATCGCGCCCGGGCGCGCCAGAAGCGTTGGACCGACGAGGTCATGGCGATGGCGGACGGCGACGATATTCCCTCGGTCCCGGCGCCCGAGCCGACGCCGGAAGAGATTGCGGAGACAGGCGAGGCCATGCGGACGCTGCAGGCCGCGCTAGACGAACTGCCGGAGTTGCTGCGCGTCCCGCTGATCCTCCGGTTCCTCGAGGGGCTGTCCTATAAGGAGATCGCCGAGCGTCTCTGTATTCCCAGTTGCACCGCCCGCAAGCGCGTCCAGCTGGCCCGCGAACGGCTGCGCCGGAACGGTGCGGGTCCAACCTGAGATTTCTTGTTCACACCTTTTCCGGGTGGCGCGTCCTTGATGTGTTCGCGCCCGGTTGAGAGCAAGGCGAGACGGGGCGGACGGTCCTGAAACCAGCAGTATTGAGGAGACAGAGATGGCAATCCCAACTCCGGTCAACGGCCAGATCACCGACTCCGTCACCCAGGCCAACGTGAAGGTTCTGGGCGACTCTCCGGCGATGGCCATGGGGGCGATCTATCAGTCGCTCGCGCATTCCACGGGTATTCTCTATGAGAACGCCGTGAGCTCGCAGCAGCAGCTCGGTATCGCTGCACAGGCCGCGACCAACCAGGGCGTGATCCAGATCTACAGCATCGACACCATGGCCGACGCGGTCGCGACCTCGAAGATCGGCAACAGCGACGTGCCGAACAACATGCTGTCGCTGCTGACCGCTCTGAAGGCGACGAGCAACGCGCCGGTCGGCTAAGGCCGCGTCGATCGCTGAAACCTCGCACCCGGGACCGGTCCGTCACGGATAGGCCCGGGGTGCGGAAATCCCAACCAGCCGAGAGGATCGGACGCACCAGCGCACCCGGTAGCAAGCCCGCGGCAATGGGGAGTGTGGTTCCATTGTACGAGCGCATGTCCACTGCCGGTGCCCGGATGTCTGCCCCTGCGGCGAATGGAGTGAAGCAATGGCAGACAATACACCGGTCAACGGCATGATCACCGACTCCGTCACCCAGGCCAATGTGAAGGTCCTGGGAGATGCGCCGGCAATGAGCATGGGGGCGATTTTCCAGTCGCTCGCCCATTCCACCGGCATCCTCTACGAGAACGCCGTGAGTTCGCAGCAGCAGCTGCAGATCGCGGCCCAGGCCTCGACCAACCAGGGTGTGATCCAGATTTACAGCGTGGACACCATGGCCGGGGCGGCGGCGACCTCGAAGATCGGCAACAGCGACGTGCCCAACAATATGCTGGCACTCCTGTCCTCCCTGAAAGCGGCCTCCGCGCCGGTTTCCTGAGGCCGAAGGCCCGGAGTGAGCGGAGGCGGCGCGAGCGGGCGACCGCCTCCCCCCTTCCCCCGCACGCGCAAGGTGCCATGAGGAGAGTGACATGCCGGAACGAACCTCCGTCAACGATCAGGTGACCGACTCGGTCACACAGAGCAACACGATGGCTCTCGGTGTCTCGCCGGCGAGCTCGGCGCTGCCGCTCTACACCTCCCTCGCGGAAGCGACGAGCGTGCTCTACGCCAACATGGTGTCGCACCAGCAGCAGAACTCCGTCGTCGGGACCTCGTCCCTGGTCGCCTGCGTCGACCGGCTGCTCAGCATCGACCGGCGCTCCGCGGAAGCGTCCCAGGAGGCGATGATGAACAAGGTCCTCGACACGCTGAACGAGATGGACCGGCGCAAGACGCTGGCTTCGGCGGGCGAGGCGGCATTGCACTCTTTGGTGAAATGATCCGGCGGTCCCGGAGGTAGCGAGCCATGGCAGAGTCGGTCAACAGCCAGATCACCGACGCGGTGACCCAGGCCAACGTCAAGGTCCTCGGCGAGGCTCCCGCGGAGGCGGTCGGCCTGTCCTTTCAGGCCCTGTCGCACGCGACCGGCCTCGCGATGGAGAACGCCACCTCCACCCAGGGCGGGATGCAGCAGGTCGCGAACACGGCGACCTCCTCGATCTGCGCCCTCATCGTCGAGCTGGCGAGCCAATGAAGCGGGCGAAAAACAGTTCACGAGACGACGGAAACACCGTCTTCAGTAAGCCGGACCGGCCGCTGGCCGGTTCTTCGACCCACGCCGGCGGTCGCAAAGCCGCCGCTCATGAAGGAGCAAGGATATGGCCATACCGACACCGGTGAACGGGCAGGTCACGGATTCCATTACGCAGAGCAACGTCCAGACTCTCGGCTCGGCTCCGTCGGTCGCGATGGGCGCGATCTACCAGTCGCTCTCCCATTCGACGGGGATCCTCTACCAGAACACGGTGCAGCAGCAGCAGCAGGCGGCGATCTGCGCCCAGGCGGCGACGAATCAGGGCGTGATGCAGATCTACAGCGTCAATTCCATGGCCGCCGCCACAGCCAGCAGCAAGCTCGCCCAGTCGGACACCTCCGACACGCTGATGACGCTGCTGGTTGCGCTGGCGGCCTTGAAATAGGCGGGCGCAGCAACGGGATGAATAGGAGTCGTGCACGGGGGCTGAACCAATGGCAGATGATACGCCCGTCAATTCACAGATCACGGATGCCGTAACCCAGACCAACGTCAAGGTTGTCGGCGAGGCGCCGTCCCAGGCCATGGGCATGGTCTACCAGTCGATGGCGCACTCGATCTCGCTGTCGATGCAGAACGCGATGCAGGCCCAGGGCGGTCTGCAGCAGATCGGAAACGCCGTCACATCCAGCGCCTGCCGCCTCATTCTCGACGCCTCGCAGGGTGGCATGGGCGCTGACAAGAAATAGACCGCGCCGGGAGCGGTTCGGGGAGAGTGAACGATGACCGATGACAGTGTGTTTGGCACGGACGACACAACGCCGGACGACGAACCCGGATTCGGAGCGGGCGGAACGGAGTCCGGCGGCTCCACGACGGGCGAGGCGGGGACAGGGGAGCCCGCGGCGTCCGAAAGCGGCGCCGGCTCATCCGGGGCGGGCAGCGGCACCGGCGGTGGCGCGACCCCCGCCGCCGCGTCGGTTCTCGCCACCACGGGTTCGGGTCCGGGCGTGAACTCCCAGATCCTCGACGCGGTCACGCAGTCCAACGGCGCCGTGCTCGGAGCCGCCGGCAGCAACGGCTCGGCAATCGCCTATCAGAAGGTTGCTCAGGCGGCCGCCTTCGCGGTCCAGGACTCGACGGACTATCTGCGCAATATCATGGCGATGAGCTCTGCCGCGACCGGCGTCGCGCTGAAGAAGATGGTGGAGAATCCGGCGACCGCCGCCCAGTACACGCCGGTCCTGACCGCGGCTCAGACGGCGGTAACCGAGGCGCAGAAAAATTTCTCGGCGGTCGGAAGCGCCGCCGGAACGGTTGTCGACGGTTTCCCGAGCGGCAGCTAGCATGCGTCTTTCCTCTTGCCCGGCCTTCGAAGGCCAGCCGACCGGGACCCCGCTATGGGGTCCTTTTTTGTCAGCATTTCAGAGTTTCCGTTCACATCTCGCTGTCGCCAGACGTCCGCATGGACGAGGCGAGCGCGGCGCCGGCCTTGCCGGTATGTCCGCTTCCTCCGGACGCGAGGAGACCGAGATGGCCAAGAAGCCGACCAGCGCAAGACGGTCGCTGCGCCAGCGCGCGCGGGACCGGGTTGAGGACTACATCGAGGACAAGATCACGGAAGCCGTCGAGCGGATCGAGGAGAGCCTTGATCCGGAACCTGCGGAAATAACCGAGGAAGAGCTGATCCTGGCCGCAGGCGGCGGGGCGGAACCGGAAGGGATGCCGGAGCCGGAGACATCCTCCGGGCCGGACCCTGTCGAGGAAATGGCCGCGGGGGTCGAAGCGGAGTCTCCGGAGGCCCCGCTCGCGGGCGACGTTCCGGAGGATGACTCGGCGCAGGCTGAGACCCGACCGAAACCGGCCGGAATAGTGACCGGTCCGGGAGTGATGAGCGAGGCGGCGGCGGTCGAGGCCGAGGCGCGCGCGTTGGAGGCGGTGGCGGCGGCATTCCAGGACGGCTGACGGAGCGCGCGATGAGCGGCGAGGAAAAGGACAGGCAGGCGGATCCGGTTCGAGACCAGGTCGCGGCCGCGACCGACGGCGCCCTGCAGGGGGCGCTCAACACCCTTGCGGCCGCGGCCGTGGAACGCGACCGGATCCTGGATCAGTTTCGTGAACAGAAGGAACGGCTTGAGTTCCAGCTGCAGCAGCAGAGGGCGCATGCGATGGACTATGTGGCGCAGACTCGGGCGGACACCCAGCAACGGACCGGCGCGCCTTCGGGCCCGCCGCCGGGACCGGGTGCCGACCCGCAGGGGAGCGGGCTGAAACTGTCGCCCGACCAGCAGTTCATCGCCGGGGTGAAGATGCTGATCTACCAGGATACCCGTCCCTACGAGGTCTCCACCCAGACCCAGACAGAGGCCGCCCTGCTGCTGCTCGACGCCCTGAAGAAAACGATCCACCAGGAGATCGGAGTCCTGTTCGTGCGCGCGCAGGCCGAGGAGGCTGCCAGGCGGGAGGCGGCCGGCCGGGAGGCCGAACCGGATGCGGCCGATCCAGGGGCCGGCGATCCGAAGCCGCAGGGGCAAGGCGCAGCCCCGGAAGCCCCGCCTAGGAAAGATCTGCCAGAGACGCCGGACGACAGCGCTTCAGGTATCTGAGAATCTCCGGAAGCAGGAGTTCCCGGCGGTCCGCGCGTTCCGTCACCCGCGTTGCCATTTCCAGGCCGCCGGCGGCGCGGGCGAAGGCCGTCCGGATCTCGCCCGACTTCACGTACCAGGCGGCAAGCAGCGCCGCGAAGAGATCTCCGGTTCCGTTGAAGCCGCGGTCGAGCCGCCTGGAGCTGGCTTCGAGACAATGTTCCGCAGTGACCAGAAGGTTG
Organism: Nisaea sp.; assembly: GCF_965216895.1. Classification (GTDB taxonomy): domain Bacteria; phylum Pseudomonadota; class Alphaproteobacteria; order Thalassobaculales; family Thalassobaculaceae; genus Nisaea. Next base: position 2,920,297 of record NZ_OZ244205.1, on the reverse strand, counting down.
GCGATCCGCTCCGCGCGTTCCACCCCGGTCACGGCGATTGCCGTCAGTCCGTGCGCCGCGATCAGGCCGCGGGCCGCTTCGGCGATTTCCGCCGGTTCGGCAGCGATCTCCCGGTCGCTCAGAATGCCGAGTTCGAACAGGTTCGGCGTGACGATATCGGCGCGCGGCAGAAGCCTGTCGCAGATCGCCTCGGCGACCCCGTCCGCGACGAACCGGCGTCCGTGATCCCCGATCACCGGATCGAGGATGTAAGGCAGGCCGGGGCGGGCCGCCCGAGCGTCATCCAGCGCGTCCGCGGCCACATCGGCAGTGTCCGGCCGCCCGAGATATCCCGAGATCACGGCGGAAAGCCCGGTCAGGACACCGAGATCCCGAAGGCCCTCCAGTTCTTCCCGCAGTTCCGCCGCCTCGCGGACCCGGCCCCGGAACTTTCCGTGACCCGGATGATTCGAAAAGGACACGGTATCCAGCGGCCAGACCTCCAGCCCGGCGGCCTGGATCGCCGGAACGGCGATGCTGTTGCCGACATAGCCGTAACAGACCCTGGACTGGATCGACAGAATGGCCATGCGATTTCCCCGGAACGCGTGCTCGGACCTTCCGCAGATGAAAGCGCGCGGCGCTCCGGGTCAAGGGGCAAGTCATTCGCGCCGCTTGGTTTTCACCCGCTATCCTCTAGGATGGGGGCGGGGAACAAGAGGAGGTCCATTCATGGCCGCATCCGTCAGACCGCGCCGCTCGGCGCTCTATATGCCGGGCTCGAACGCGCGGGCGCTCGAGAAGGCCCGGAGCCTCGAGGCCGACGTCGTGATCATGGATCTCGAGGATGCGGTCTCGCCGGACAAGAAAGAGGCGGCGCGTGCGGCGATCGCCGCCGCGCTCTCCGAGGGCGGCTACGGCGACCGAGAGCTGGTGATCCGCACCAACGGGCTCGACAGTCGCTGGGGCATGGACGATCTGGCCTTTGCCGCTGGGACGGGCGCCGACGCGGTGCTGCTGCCGAAGGTCGAGCATGCCGATCAGATCTGGCAGGCCGAGGAGGCCTTGTCGGCGGCCGGCGCACCGGACAGTCTTTCGATCTGGTGCATGATGGAAACCCCGCTCGGGATGCTGCATGCCGAGGAGATCGCCGCCGCGAGCCCGCGCCTCGGCTGTCTCGTGCTCGGCACCTCGGATCTCGCCAAGGATCTCCATGCGCTGCATACGCGTGACCGGCTTCCTTTCGTCACCAGTCTCGGGCTCTGCATCCTCGCCGCCCGGGCCTACGGGCTCGCGGTGCTCGACGGGGTTCATCTCGATCTCGACGATGCGGAAGGTTTCGAGGCGTCCTGCCGGCAGGGGCTCGAGCTCGGATTCGACGGCAAGACGCTGATCCATCCAAAGACCCTCGCCGCGGCAAACCGGATCTTCGCCCCGAGCGGAGAGGAAATCGCCTGGTCGCGCAAGATCATCGCCGCGCATGCTACCGCGGACGCCGAAGGCAGCGGCGTGGTTCTGGTCAATGGCAAGCTGGTAGAGTCGCTGCATGTGGAGAACGCACGGCGCGTTATCGCGCTCGCCGAGATGATCGAGTTTCGCGAGTCGAACGGCTGACGCGTCCGCCCGCTAGCGGCAGAAGCTGATCGATCCCTCGGCGCAGACCCGCTTGCCGTCGATCCAGGTCGCGCCGGACAGATTGGCGCGGAAAAAGTCCGCATTTCGGATCCGGGCGCCGGTCAGGATGGCGCCCTTCAGATTGGCGGTCTGAAAGCGGACATCGGCGAGGTCCGCTCCGGTGAAATCGGCGTCGGTGAGAACAGCCTGACTGAAATCCGCGCCGCGAAGCCGGGCATCCCGGAATGTCGCGCCGGCCATTTTCGCCCGGCCGAAACGGGCTCGGCCCCGGGCGCTGTCGAGAGTTGCGCCGGTCAGGTCCGCCCAGTTGAAGCTCGCATCGTTCAGGTTCGCACCCGTGAGGTTGACGCCGGCGAGGGGATAATTGTCGAAATTGCAGCCCCGCCAGTCGACTTCGGGGCCGGGCGGGTCGGTACAGGCGGCCCGGCTTTCTCCCGGCTGGAGCAGGATCGTCGCGAACAGTGCGGTCAATGCGGAAAACAGCAGAAGCGTGGATCGGGCCTTTTCAATCACGGGTCGGTGCATCCAGCTGGTTTCTCGAAAGCGCGCGGCGCTACCGTACCAGATGAACCGGCTGATTCCATCTACCACTTCGTCGCGGATTCAAAAGCTTGCGTGAGTCAGCGGTTTGCCGCCGCGCCGCGCTGCCCGCGCGGCGGATACGAACGGGCCGCGTGTCAGAAACACGCGGCCCGTCGGACAGGGGAGGGAGACGCCGATAGTGACCAATGCGACTGTCTTGGCACGGACTCCGCCGGTATATCTGATGACGTCCCGTCCGCCGACCCCTGAAGCAGGGGAAAGGCGGACAATGCTCCCATGTCTTGAATAAAACCATCGCTCTTTTTTGATCCTCAATCAATAAAAAAAATTCCAAACCTTCATGATTTCGCAGAAAAATCCTTATTCACAGTAAATACAAAATAATCAACAAAAATTCGGTGCGCTCTTTGTTTGTCGTTGTGGAAAAATTTGCCGCCAATTATCTGGAATTGCGCGATATTTTTGCGGTTTTCGTATTCATCCACAGCTTGTCCACATGAAGTTCAGGCACCGGCCGGGATAAATTTCACGGCCTGTGTATAAACGTGCAAGAAAGCCGGTGTGGAGGGCTGGACAGCAGCGCCGCGTGATCAAAATCAATTGAGGTCTTGTTCGCGCTGCAATATGGTGCGGCCACATTTATGAAGTTCCTCAGGAAAGGTGCGCTATGAGCGTTTCCAATCGCCCTCTTTCCCCGCATCTTCAGATCTACAGACTGCCTCTCACCGCGATTACGTCGATTTTGCACCGCGCCACGGGTGTCGCGCTCGGGATCGGAACGTTGTTTCTCGTCTGGTGGCTGATGGCGACCGCAACCGGGGGGAGCTATTTCGATTTTGTGCAGAGCATCATGGGGTCCTGGATCGGCCTGCTGATCCTGTTCGGCTTTTCCTTTGCCCTCTTCTTCCACCTCTGCAACGGCATCCGCCATCTCTTCTGGGATGCGGGTCATGGCTTCGAAATCGCCACGGCGGAAATGGGTACGAAGCTGGTTATCGCCGCGTCGGCGGTGCTGACCGTTCTGGCCTGGCTGCTCGCCTGCGTCCTCTAAGGGACCGGGCCAAAAATAAAGACTCTAACGAGAGGCTGGTTATGACTGACAACTCCATGCGTACGCCGATCGGTCGTGTGCGCGGCCTTGGCAGCGCCAAGGCCGGAATGCATCACTGGTGGATGCAGCGGATCACGGCCATTGCGCTAATCCCGCTGACCATTTGGTTCGTGGCGTCCCTGATCTCGCTCGCCGGCGCGGGATACGAAGAGACCGCCGCCTGGCTCGGCTCGCCCCTTGTCGCCGTTCTGATGATCTCGCTGATTATCGCGACCTTTTATCACGCCGCCCTCGGTTTGCAGGTCGTGATCGAGGACTACGTTCATCACGAAGGCGCAAAGCTCGCGCTGCTGCTCGGCGTCAAGCTGCTCGCCGCCCTTCTTGCAATCGCCGCGCTCTTCGCGGTGCTGAAACTCGCGTTCGGAGGCTGAACTCCATGGAGTCCTACGAGATCATCGACCACACCTACGACGTTGTCGTCGTGGGGGCCGGCGGGGCCGGCCTGCGCGCCACCTTCGGCATGGCGCAGGAAGGTCTGAAGACGGCCTGTATCACCAAGGTCTTTCCGACCCGCTCCCATACCGTTGCCGCGCAGGGCGGCGTCGGTGCCGCGCTCAACAATATGGGCGAGGGCGATAACTGGAAATTCCACATGTACGACACCGTCAAGGGGTCGGACTGGCTGGGCGATCAGGACGCGATCGAGTATATGTGCCGCAACGCCATCCCCTCGATCATCGAGCTTGAGCATTTCGGCGTGCCGTTCTCGCGGACGGAAGAAGGCAAGATCTACCAGCGCCCGTTCGGCGGCCACACGCTGGATTTCGGCAAGCGCATGGCGAAGCGCGCCTGCGCGGCGGCGGACCGGACCGGCCACGCCATCCTGCACACGCTCTACCAGCAGAGCCTGCGCGCCAATGCCGAGTTCTATATCGAGTATTTCGCCATAGACCTGATCATGGACGATGAGGGTGCCTGCCGCGGGGTGATGGCGATCGATCTCGCGACCGGTCAGATTCACCGCTTCCGCGCCCATCAGACGGTGCTGGCGACCGGCGGCTACGGCCGCGCCTACTTCTCCTGCACCTCCGCTCACACCTGCACCGGCGACGGCGGCGGCATGGTGGTGCGTGCGGGTCTGCCGATGCAGGATCTGGAATTCGTCCAGTTCCACCCGACCGGGATCTACGGCTCCGGCTGCCTGATCACCGAGGGCGCGCGCGGCGAGGGCGGTTACCTGACCAACTCCGAGGGCGAGCGCTTCATGGAGCGCTATGCGCCGACCGCCAAGGACCTGGCCTCGCGCGACGTCGTCAGTCGCGCCATGACCATCGAGATCAACGAGGGCCGCGGCGTCGGGCCCGAGAAGGATCACATCTTCCTGCATCTCGAGCATCTCGATCCCGACGTGCTGGCACTGCGCCTGCCGGGCATTTCGGAGACGGCAAAGATCTTCGCCGGCGTCGATGTGACCAAGGAGCCGATTCCGGTGCTGCCGACCGTGCACTACAACATGGGCGGCATTCCGACGAACTATCACGGCGAGGTGCTGTCGCCGACGAAGGACGATCCGGATCGCGTCTGCCCGGGCCTGATGGCGATCGGCGAGGCGGCCTGCGTTTCCGTGCACGGCGCCAACCGTCTCGGTACCAATTCGCTGCTCGACATCGTCGTGTTCGGCCGCGCCGCTGCCTTCCGGGCGAAGGAAACCGTCCGTCCGGGCGAGCCGCACAAGCCGCTGCCGTCCGACGCGGGTGAGTTCGCCATCGCGCGTCTCGACAAGATGCGTCACGCCAAGGGCGGAACCAGGACCGCCGAGATCCGGCTCGACATGCAGCGTGCCATGCAGCAGCACGCGGCGGTGTTCCGCACCACCGACCTGATGCAGGACGGCGTGAAGAAGATCCAGGACGTGGCGGGTGCGCTGCCGGATATCGGCATTGCCGACCGCTCGCTGATCTGGAACTCGGATCTGGTCGAGGCCCTCGAACTGGAAAACCTGATGACCCAGGCGGTGATCACGCTGACCTCCGCGGACCTGCGCCACGAGAGCCGCGGCGCCCATGCCCATGAGGATCATCCGGACCGCGACGACGAGAACTGGATGAAGCACACGGTCATGTGGCTCGACGACAAGTACAAGCACGAGGTGATGTATCGCGACGTGCACATGTACACGCTGTCGAACGAGGTCGAGGTCGTGCCGCCGGTGGCGCGCGTCTACTGATCGCGAGAGAACAAAGAAAAGATCGGAAGTGAGAGATGGCTGAATTTTCTTTGCCGGCGAACTCGAAGGTCAAGATCGGCAACACGCACAAGGCGCCGGAAGGCGCGAAGCGGGTCAAGGCCTTCAAGATCTATCGCTATGATCCGGACAGCGGCCAGAATCCGCGGGTCGATACTTACGAGATCGACCTCGACGAGTGCGGCCCGATGGTCCTGGACGCGCTGATCAAGATCAAGAACGAGGTCGACACCACGGTCACCTTCCGCCGCTCCTGCCGCGAGGGTATCTGCGGCTCCTGCGCCATGAACATTGACGGCACCAACACGCTGGCCTGCCTGAAGAGCATCGACGAGGTGAAGGACGACGTGAAGATCTACCCGCTGCCGCACATGCCGGTGGTGAAGGATCTGGTGCCCGACCTGACCCGGCCCTACGCGCAGCTCGCCTCGATCGAACCGTGGCTGAAGACCAAGTCGCCGCTGCCGCCGGTCGACGAGGAGCGGCGCCAGAGCCCAGAGGAGCGCGAGAAGCTCGACGGTCTCTGGGAATGCGTGCTGTGTTTCTGCTGCTCGACCTCCTGCCCGAGCTACTGGTGGAACGGCGACCGCTATCTCGGCCCGGCCGTTCTGCTGCAGGCCTATCGCTGGATTGCGGACAGCCGCGACGAATATACGGGCGAGCGGCTGGACCAGCTGGAGGATCCGTTCCGGCTCTACCGCTGCCACACCATCATGAACTGCACGAAGACCTGCCCGAAGGGACTGAACCCGGCCAAGGCGATCGGCGAGATCAAGAAGCTGATGGTCCAGCGCATGTAATGCCGCGGGGACCGCTGGCGCAGAGAAAACGGCCGCTGGAATCAGCGGCCGTTTCAATTTCAGGCTTGTCCTTCCGGCGGTGTCGTCAGGACGAGACCGACGAACTGTGCTTTGCCGAACTGCAATCGCCTCCGGCATAGGCCGCCGGGGCCGTAAAGGCGGCCACGGCCGCCAGCAGCACGAGCATTCCGATCAGCTTACGCATTTCTGAACCTCCACGGTCAGTTGCGAGACCAACTTAACGTGATTCGAGGTGGTGAACCAGTCGCGAATGCGTGAAAGCACCACGCACGGTGGAACCAATGTGACCCTTGCGTCATTTTACCGACGCAATTCGCGGCGATGCTGCGCCCGTGCAAATCAATTCCGGAGTCAGACCATGATCCGATACTGCCTTTCCCTCGCCCTTGCGGTGCTGATGCTCTTCGCCGCGCCCCAGGTGGTGCACGCGGACACGGTGCGCGACGACATCGTTACCCTGGACCTTAGCCTGGAGAAATGGGTGGAGACGGACTCCGCGACCGTCACCGTGGCGGCCGACCTCGCGGTCAAGTCCGGCGGATTCGGTGCCGCGCGGCTGGCGGTGAGGCATGATCTGGCGAAAATATCCGCCAAGGCGTCCTGGCGTCTGGTCGGCTACAACCGGCTGCGCGACGAGGCCGGTTTCGAGCGCTGGCGGATCACCGCCGAGGCGCGCCTGCCGAGCGCCGAGCTCGGCGGTCTCGGCGCCGGGGTGAAAGCCCTTGGCGAGGCCGGACGCAGCTATGCGGTGCAGGGCATCGATTTCACCCCGACCCTGGCCGAGCGCGAAGCGGCCATGGCGGAGCTGAGAGCCGAGATCTACAGGAGCGCGGCGGACGAGCTGGCCCGTCTGAAGGCGATCTATCCCGACCGCGGCTACCGGGTCGCCGCGATCAATTTCCAGACCGGCGGCATGCCGCGCCCGATGCCGGCGCAGATGATGCGCGCCGAAGCCGCGCCGAAACTCATGGCGGACGGCGGCATGGCGGGAGACACCGTGGCCCAGAAGGCCGAACTGCGTGCCTCCGTCCGATTTGCAGCCGAGGTTCGCTCCGGGGATTGAACCGCGTTAAGATCCCCTCCAAAGATCTTCAACGGGGGGAACCGGCATGAGTAAGGGACTTTGCATCGTCACCGGCGCGAGCCGCGGGATCGGGGCGGCGACAGCGATCCGCGCCGCGCGGGACGGCTGGGATGTCGCCGTCAACTACCTCGGCAACGAGGCGGCGGCGCGGGCCGTCGCCGCCAAGGTGGAGGCCGAGGGGCGGCGCGCCGTGGTGATCCAGGGCGATACCAGCAGGGAAGCGGATATCGTCCGCCTGTTCGACGAAGCGGAGGCGGCGCTCGGTCCGGTCCGCGGTCTCGTCAATAACGCCGGGATCACCGGCAGGATCTCCCAGGTGCGCGACATGAGCGCCGAGGCCGTCGCGGAGGTGATGAACCTGAACGTCGTCGGCCTGATCCTCTGCTGCCGCGAGGCGGCGCGCCGGATGTCGGTCGAGGCCGGCCATCAGGGCGGTGCCGTCGTCAATCTCTCCTCGATCGCCGCCCGTCTCGGCGCGCCGAACGAGTTCACCCATTATGCCGCCTCAAAGGGGGCGGTGGATTCCTTCACCATCGGCTTCGCGCGCGAGGTGATCGGCGACGGTGTCCGCGTCAACGCGGTCGCGCCCGGGATGATCGATACCGACATTCATGCCAGTGCCGGCGCACCGGATCGCGCGGCCCGGCTCGGCCCGACCACGCCGATCGGGCGCTCGGCGGCGCCGGAGGAGGTCGCCGAGGCGATCGTCTGGTTGCTGAGCGGGGCCGCGGGCTATTGTGCCGGTTCCATCCTCGAGGTTTCCGGCGGGCGCTGACATGGCCGCGCGTCCGGCGCCGGCTTGACCTCGAAAGCCAAAAGCGCGAGTTCTTGGCGCCGAGGGGCCGGGTTCCGGGCCCATCCGACAGGAGATTGGCACAGTGAATCACGAAGGGCCGCTGGCCCGGTACGAAGCCCTTGTCGCGGACGGTTCCATCGCGAAGGATCCGGCGCAGGAAGCCGCCGCGGCGAAGCTGCAATGGCTGCACGACCAGCTGGTCGACTACCGGCCGCCGCAGGCCAAGACCGGCTGGACCGCGAAGCTCGGTTTCGCCCGCAGAAAGCCCACCAACCCGCCGAAGGGGCTCTATATCTACGGCTCGGTCGGGCGCGGTAAATCCATGCTCATGGACCTGTTCTTCGAAGGCGCCCAGGTCGAGCGCAAGCGCCGGGTCCATTTTCATGAATTCATGCGCGAGGCGCATGACCTGATTCATCAGTGGCGCCAGGAGAACAAGGTCTCCAAGACGGCCGAGCCGATCCGCCCGACGGCGCAGAAGCTCGCCGACAGAGCCTGGCTGCTCTGTTTCGACGAGTTCGAAGTGCGCGACATCGCCGACGCGATGATCGTCTCGCGCCTGTTCTTCGCCATGTTCGAGCTCGGCGTCGTGGTCGTCGCGACCTCCAACCGTGCGCCGGACGAACTCTACAAGGACGGGCTGCAGCGCGACCTGTTCCTGCCCTTCATCGGCATTCTGAAAGCGCGGCACGAGGTTTTCCATCTTGACGACGGGGAAGATTACCGGCTCGGCCGGCTGCGCGGGAAAACGGTTTATCACGTGCCGAACGGCCCGGACGCGGACGCGGCCCTGGACGAGGCCTTCGCCGACCTGACCGACGCAACGCCCGAACCGGATGCGATCGAGCGCAAGGGCCGGAGAATTCACGTGCCTTCGGCAGCGGCCGGAGTCGCGCGGTTTGGTTTCCGCGACCTCTGCGACCAGCCGCTCGCGGCCGCCGACTTTCTCGCCGTGGCCGAGCGTTTCCACACGGTGATCCTTTCCGATATCCCGGTTCTCGGGGCGGCGAACCGGGACCAGGCGCGCCGGTTCATGACCTTGATCGATGCGCTCTACGATCAGGGCGTGCGCCTGATCGCCTCGGCCGAGACCACTCCGGAGAAGCTCTATGACGGCGAGGACTGGGGCTTCGAGTTCGACCGTACGATTTCACGCCTGATGGAAATGCAGTCGTCGGACTATTTCGAGTCCCGGCGCCGCTGAACTGCGGGAATAGGCGGTGGCGCAAGAGGTTGTTCGTTATTTAGAAAAATGCATAAATTTAAATTGTAATCTTAAGAGTAACTTAAGATAGCGCGTGGTAAATCGCACGGCGGGCAGAACGCTCCGGAAAAAGAAATGATCCCCCGGGAGAGTGTCATCGCTTATGCCTTCGATTTTTCCGCCGAGCGAACTCCGCTGGTGCCGGACCGCGATCAGGATTCCCTGCACACGCTTGATTGCGCAATCCTTCCGCTGCGCAGCAAGGGCGCCCGGAAACTCCGGCTGATCAAGAATGTCCGCATGGAAACGAGGATCGAGCTGTATCGCGAGACCGGCATGGGAAGCGGCCAGGTCGCGATCGACGAACTCCCGGACTTCGTGGCCGCGACGGACGAACTCGTGCATCACGATATTCCGATGCTGGAGAAGATCGGAGAGATGGAGAGCTTCGATCCATATTCCCTCCGCCGCGGCCTGCGCGCCGCCGGGATCGTCATTGAGGACATGTCGGCCTTTTCCCTGAGCGCGGCCAAGAAACGCGAGCTGCAGCCCCACATGCGAAATCTGACCCGTCCGCTGGTCCAGTATGTGTTCGGGGCGAATGAGATCGAGCTGGACGACCCGCAGGCGATTCGGGAGATCCTCGATCAGGCCGAAGGTATTGCCGTCCGGATGCGGCTGGAACGCCTTGCCGCGTCACTGCAGACCAGTACCGACAATCTTCCCGAAATGCTGGAAGACTATGGTGATGTCTTCCTCTCTCTCGGCTTCTACAAGCAGCATGTGTCCGACCTCGTGCCGCGGATCGGCCTGCTGCAGGACTGGATCGACGAGGCCCGGCGGCCGGCCCATATCGGCAACGATCCCGTAATGGGGCCGGCGCTGGAAAAGACCGTGAGCGTGCTCGGCGCATTGTCGAAATCGCTGACCACACGATTCAGGAATTTCGACACCAAGACGCAGATCCGTTGGGAACGGGTCACCGTCTCGACCTTCAACCAGGTACGGACACTGATCTCCGACCACCAGGCCAGCCTGGCTGCTGTGCTGTGCGGCCTGTTGGTGAAAGTCTACGAGTGGGAGCAGCGCTTTCCCGGCGGTGGCGGCAGCCTCGAGCGCCGGGCGGAATTCGTGATGGCCGATCTCCGCTCCGGCCTCGACCGCCTGGCCGCAATCGAACGCAAGGCCGCGACCTTCGCCTGATCGGCGCACGCCATTCTACGCGGGGATTCATGTCAGATTCGCTCCTTCAGACAGACGGCTCGCGGCAGGCCATCGATCGCGAGGACCGGGATTCGATCAACACCTTTGCATGCGCCGCGCTGCCGGTTCGCAGCAGGGGATTGATACGGCTGCGTCTGATCAAGAATGTCCGCCTTGAGACCAGGGTCGAGGCGTTCCGCGGCACCGGGACCGGCAGCGGACAGTTCGGCATCGATGAGCTGCCGGCCTACATCGACCCGAGCGAGGATCTGACCCGGATCGACATTCCGTTGTTGAAACAGGCGGCGCAACTTCCGGCCTTCGACTGCTACTCGCTGCGGCGCGCGGTGCGCACGAGCGGGCTCGATCTCGAGGCGGCGGACGTTCTCAGCCTGTCGGACCAGAAGAAGCGGGAACTGGCCGGCCACATGCGGAATCTGACGCGCCCGCTGGTACGTCACGTGTTCGGCGACAGCGATATGGACATCACCGACCCGCGCAGCCTCCGCGATATCATGCAGATGGCCGACAGGGACCGGGCGCGGGAAAAACTGCAACAGCTTTCCGCTGTCCTTGAAACCGATCTCGATACCCTGCCCGAATTGCTGGAGGATTACGGCGACGCATTCCTCTCGCTCGGCTACTACCGCAGCTATCTCAACCTGATCGTTCCGCGCATCAAGGAACTGCACGGCTGGATCGAGGAAGCTTCGGCGCGCGGAAGCTTCCGCAAGGGGGATCAGGCGATGAAACGCCTGAAACAGGTCTCTGCCTCGATCGACATGATTACCAACAGCGTCGTCGAGCGTTTCCGGAGGTTCGACAAACAGGCGGTCTTCGACTGGGAGCGGCTCACGCTTGAGGAGTTCCGCGCCGCGCGCGACCTGATCCTCGCGCACCAGTCTAGTCTTGCCGAAGTGCTCTGCGGGTTGACGGTGAAGGTCTACGAGTGGCGCACCCGGTTTGCCAAGCCGAATGTGGGGATCCAGCAGCGCGTCGATTTCGTTCAGTCCGATCTTTTTCCCGGCCTCGACCACCTTCTGAAGGTTGAAAGCGACGCTCCGAAATTCTGAATGTCCGCCGCTGCGCCGGCGTCGCCCGGCTCGGGCCTTGCGGGGGGTCGGGAAACGCGCTACACCGCGCCTCGGTTTTCCGCCGTCCAGGAGGAGGCCGAAGCCTTGCAGGCGCGGCGGATCTGTCCCGAACCAGAGGAGTGGGGAACAAGATGGCTCGCAACAAGATCGCGCTTGTCGGCGCAGGGAATATCGGCGGCACGCTGGCGCTGCTTGCCGGTCTCAAGGAACTCGGCGACGTAGTGCTTTTCGATATCGTGGAGGGCATCCCCCAGGGTAAGTCGCTGGATATCGCCGAAGCGTCCCCGGTCGAAGGCTTCGACAGCCGCATGCTCGGCGCCAATGATTACGGTGCGCTCAAGGGCTCCGATGTCGTCATCGTTACCGCCGGCATCCCGCGCAAGCCGGGCATGAGCCGCGACGATCTGATCGAAACCAACACCAAGGTGATGAAGGCCGTTGCCGACGGCATCAAGGCCAACTGCCCCGACGCCTTCGTCATCTGCATCACCAATCCGCTCGACGTCATGGTCGGGGTCCTGCAGAAGCTGAGCGGCCTGCCGGCCAATAAGGTCGTCGGCATGGCCGGCGTGCTCGACAGTGCCCGTTTCCGCTATTTCCTCGCGGAGGAATTCAGCGTCTCCGTCGAAGACGTTACCGCCTTCGTGCTGGGCGGCCACGGCGATACCATGGTGCCGCTGACGCGTTACTCAACCGTTGCCGGCATTCCGGTTCCGGATCTGGTGAAAATGGGCTGGACCACGCAGGAGAAGGTCGACCAGATCGTGCAGCGCACGCGTGACGGCGGCGCCGAGATCGTCGGTCTGCTGAAGACCGGTTCCGCGTTCTACGCACCGGCCTCGTCCGCGATCCAGATGGCCGATTCCTATCTCAAGGACAAGAAGCGCGTGCTGCCCTGTGCCGCCCAATGCTCGGGTGAGTATGGCCTCGACGGTCTCTATGTCGGGGTGCCCTGCGTGATCGGTGCGAACGGCGTCGAGCGCATCGTCGAGATCGAGATGAATGCCGACGAGAAAGCCATGTTCGACCATTCGGTCAACGCGGTGAAGAGCCTGAATGAGGTTGCGGCGAAACTCGGGATCTAAAACGCGAGTGGTGGTATGTGGTATACCACCATTTGTGATCCTGCGGTTCGGTGCTACAGTGAAAGACTGCGGCACCGGGCCGCTTCCCGCATGTGGGGGATAGGGCCGGTCGTCTCGGCCGGTTGCAGCAACGGGTTCGGCGCCTCCCGCGCCAAAGCCGGGGCAAGCGAAATGGGAGAGCCATGAACATCCACGAGTATCAGGCCAAGCAGCTCTTGGCCAAGTTCGGTGTGGCGGTGCCGCGGGGCGGCGTTGCCTACACCCCCGAGGAGGCCGAGAAGGTCGCCAACGATCTCGGCGGTCCGGTCTGGGTCGTGAAGTCTCAGATTCATGCGGGCGGCCGCGGCGCCGGGCGCTTCAAGGGCAACGAACAGGGCGCCGGCGGCGTTCGCGTGGTCAAATCGGTCGCGGACGTGAAGTCCAACGCAGGCGAAATGATCGGCGCCACGCTGGTCACCAAGCAGACCGGGCCGGCCGGCAAGGAAGTCAGCCGCGTCTATATCGAGGAAGGCTGCGACATCAAGCGCGAGCTGTACCTCAGCCTGCTGGTCGACCGCGATACCAGCCGCGTCACCGTGATGGCCTCGACCGAGGGCGGCATGGAGATCGAGGAAGTCGCCGAGGCGACGCCCGAGAAGATCATCACCCTCGCCATCGACCCGGTCACCGGCATGCAGGGTTTCCATGCCCGCCGCATCGCCTTCGCGCTCGGCCTCGAGGGCGATCAGATCAAGTCGGCGGTGAAATTCCTGATGGCCATGTACAAGGCCTTCACCGATCTCGACGCCGCCATGGTCGAAGTGAACCCGCTGGTGGTCACCGGCGCCGGCGACGTGATCGCGCTCGACGCCAAGATGGGCTTCGACGACAACGCGCTGTTCCGGCACAAGGACGTGGCCGAGCTGCGCGACGAGACCGAAGAGGACCCGGCCGAACTCGAAGCCGGCAAGTACGAGCTGAACTACGTGAAGCTCGACGGCTCGATCGGCTGCATGGTCAACGGCGCGGGTCTCGCCATGGCGACCATGGACATCATCAAGCTCTACGGCTCCGAGCCGGCGAACTTCCTCGATGTCGGCGGATCGGCGACGAAGGAGCGGGTCACCGCGGCCTTCAAGATCATCCTCTCCGATCCGAACGTCGAAGGCATTCTGGTCAACATCTTCGGCGGCATCATGCGCTGCGACGTGATCGCCGAAGGTGTCGTCGCCGCGGCCAGGGAAGTCAGCCTGCACGTGCCGCTGGTGGTGCGTCTCGAAGGCACCAACGTCGATCTCGGCAAGCAGATCCTCGCCGATTCCGGCCTGCCGATCGTCTCGGCGGACAATCTCGCGGATGCGGCCGAGAAAATCGTCAAAGCGGTGAAGGAGGCAGCCTGATGGCCGTTCTGGTCAACGAGAATACCAAAGTCATCTGCCAGGGCTTCACCGGAAGCCAGGGCACGTTCCACTCCGAGCAGGCGATCGCCTACGGCACCAAGATGGTCGGCGGCGTGACGCCCGGGAAGGGCGGTCAGACCCACCTCGGCCTGCCGGTCTTCAATACCGTGCACGAGGCCCGCGAACGGACCGGCTGCGACGCCTCCGTGATCTACGTTCCGCCGCCCTTCGCCGCGGACTCGATCCTGGAAGCGATCGATGCGGAAATTCCGCTGGTGGTCTGCATCACCGAAGGCATCCCGGTGCTCGACATGGTGAAGGTCAAGCGGGCTCTCGGCGGCTCCAAGACCCGCCTGATCGGCCCGAACTGCCCGGGTGTCATCACTCCGGACGCCTGCAAGATCGGCATCATGCCGGGTCACATCCACCGCCGCGGCAAGGTCGGCATCGTGTCCCGTTCGGGCACGCTGACCTATGAGGCGGTGGCCCAGACCACGGCGGCCGGCCTCGGCCAGTCGACCTGCATCGGCATCGGTGGCGATCCGGTGAACGGCACCAATTTCATCGATGCGCTGGATCTTTTCCTCGGCGATCCGGAGACCGAAGCGATCATCATGATCGGTGAAATCGGCGGTTCCGCGGAAGAGGATGCGGCCGAATTCCTCAAGCAAAACAAGGTGAAGAAACCGATGTGCGGTTTCATCGCCGGTGTCACGGCGCCTCCGGGCCGCCGCATGGGCCATGCCGGTGCGATCATCTCCGGCGGCAAGGGCGACGCGAATTCCAAGATGGACGCGATGCGCTCCGCCGGGATCCTCGTGGCGGACAGCCCGGCGTCCCTCGGCACCACCATGGTGAAGGCCATCAAGGGCTGAATTCGACGAGACGGGCGGCAATTTCGCGTTGCCGCCCGGACTCACCTTTGAGATTTTTTGCCATCAGCCATGCAGAACGGCTTCAAGTTCGTAAATTCTTAAGTAGTATAAGAACATGTTGCCGGTGCGGCGGTCTGTCGCAACGGCAATCGAGGTCCTGCGCGAGGGGCGTGCGGGGCCGGATCAGGCAGAACCGAACGGCCACTTTGAAAAGGGGCAGGTTCCAATATGGCTACGGTAGTGAGCGATCAATCCTTTCTCTCGGGTGCGAACGCACCTTTCATCGGCGAGCTCTACGAGCGTTTTCTCCAAGATCCTTCCCAGGTAGACGAAAGCTGGCGCGATTATTTCGCGACGCTGCATGACGAGGTCGGTTACGTCAAAGGCGACGTGCACGGGCCGAGCTGGGCGGACCGGGGCAACCGGGTCATCGGCGGTGAAGGAGAATCCGCCGACGGCAGCGGGCCGGTCGGAGAGGTGAAAAAGGCCAAGGGTGCGGCGCCGGTTGACGGCGCCGACGTACGTCAGGCCACCATGGACTCGCTCCGGGCGATCATGCTGATCCGGGCCTACAGGATCCGCGGCCACCTGAAAGCGAAGCTCGACCCGCTCGGTCTCGAGCCACCGACGCCGCACCCGGAACTCGATCCGGCGGAGTACGGCTTTACCGAGGACGACTGGGACCGGCCGATCTTCATCAATCACGTGCTCGGTCTCGAAACCGCGACCCTGCGCCAGATCATGGACCTGCTGGAGCGCACCTATTGCGGCTCGATCGGCGTCGAGTTCATGCACATGCAGGACCCGGCCCAGAAACTCTGGATCCAGGAGCGGATCGAGCAGATCCGCAACCGCACCGAATTCACCGAGCGCGGCAAGCACACCATCCTCGAGCGGCTGACCGCGGCGGAGACCTTCGAGCAGTTCCTCGGCCGCAAATATGTCGGCACCAAGCGCTTCGGCCTGGACGGCGGCGAGAGCCTGATTCCGGCGATGGAACAGATCCTGAAAAGGGGCAGCCAGCTCGGCCTTGAGGAAGTGGTCCTCGGCATGCCGCATCGCGGCCGCCTCAACGTGCTCTGCAACTTCATGAGCAAGCCGTTCCGCGCCATCATTTCCGAGTTCCTCGGCAATCCGGCGAACCCCGAAGATGCGGGCGGTTCCGGTGACGTGAAATACCATATGGGCGTCTCCGCCGACCGCGAGTTCGACGAGCATAATGTGCACCTGACGCTGAACGCGAACCCGTCGCATCTCGAGATCGTGAATCCGGTGGTGATCGGCCGCGTGCGCGCCAAGCAGGCCCAACGCAACGACAAGGAGCGCCGCAAGGTGCTCGGTATCCTGCTGCACGGCGACGCCGCCTTTGCCGGCCAGGGCGTGGTGGCGGAGACCTTCGCCTTTTCCGATCTGCGCGGTTACAAGACCGGCGGGACGATGCATATCATCGTCAACAACCAGATCGGCTTCACCACGGCGCCGGCCTTCTCTCGGTCCTCGCCCTATCCGACGGACGTCGCCAAGATGGTGGCGGCGCCGATTTTCCACGTGAACGGCGACGATCCGGAAGCCGTTGTTCATGTCGCCCGCATCGCGACCGAGTTCCGCCAGGAATTCGGCGTCGACGTGGTCATCGACATCTTCTGCTATCGACGCTTCGGCCATAACGAGGGGGATGAACCGATGTTCACCCAGCCCCTCATGTATTCGAAGATCGCGACCCAGAAGACGACCCGGCAGATCTATGCCGAGCAGCTCGAGCGCGAAGGCGTGATCAAGGCCGGCGAGGCCGACAAGATGGTCGAGGATGCGAACAGCTACCTCGATGCCGAATTCGAGGCCGGCCTGAACTACAAGCCCAACAAGGCCGACTGGCTGGAAGGCAAATGGTCGGGCTTCACCAAGGCGCATGGCGATGCCCGCCGCGGCGAGACCGCGGTCTCCAAGGACAGGCTGCGCGAGGTCGGCCTGAAGCTGACCGAGGTACCGGACGGCGTCACCGTTAACCGCAAGCTGCAGCGGGTCGTCGACCAGCGCCGCAAGGCGATCAAGGCCGGCGAGGGCATCGACTGGGCCAATGCGGAGAGCCTCGCCTTCGGCACCCTGCTGGTGCAGGGCGACGGGGTCCGGCTCAGCGGCCAGGATTCCGGCCGCGGCACCTTCTCCCAGCGCCACTCGGTCTGGATCGACCAGAAGACCGAAGAACGCTACATCCCGCTCAATCACCTGGCCGAGGAGCAGGAGCATTACGAGGTTATCGACAGCCCGCTGTCGGAGGCCTCGGTGCTCGGCTTCGAATACGGATTCAGCCAGGCGGAACCGAACACGCTGACCCTCTGGGAAGCCCAGTTCGGCGATTTCGCCAATGGCGCCCAGGTCGTGGTCGACCAGTTCATCAGCTCCGGCGAGCACAAGTGGCTGCGCATGTCGGGTCTGGTGATGTTGTTGCCGCACGGCTACGAGGGCCAGGGTCCGGAACATTCCTCCGCCCGTCTCGAGCGCTATCTGCAGCTCTGCGGCGAGGACAACATGCAGGTGGTGAACGTCACCACGCCGGCGAACTATTTCCACGTGCTGCGCCGTCAGCAGCGCCGTGATTTCCGCAAGCCGCTGATCGTGATGTCGCCGAAATCGCTGCTGCGTCACAAGCTCTGCGTCTCGACCCTGGACGAGATGTCCGAAGGCACGAGCTTCCACCGCGTGATGTATGACAACGAGGTGCTGTGCAAGGACAAGGACGTGAAGCGAGTCGTGATCTGCTCCGGCAAGGTCTATTACGACCTTTATGAGGAGCGCGCGCGGCGCGGCCAGACCGACGTCTTCTTCCTGCGCCTGGAACAGCTCTATCCGTTCCCGCGCGCGGCGCTGATGCAGGAGCTGGCGCGCTTCCCGCAGGCCGAGGTTGTCTGGTGCCAGGAAGAGCCCTGGAACATGGGGGCCTGGTCCTTCGTCGACCGGCGGATCGAGAGCGTGCTGATCGAGCTCGACGGCGCCTGCAAGCGTCCGCTTTATGCGGGCCGCGCGGAAGCCGCATCGCCCGCGACTGGCAACCACGGTCGCCACGTGCGCGAGCAGGAGGCGCTGGTGGCCGAGGCGCTCGCGGTCGGCGAGGAGATGAGCAAGGGCAGCCGCTTCGCGGCGGAATGATCCGAACAGAGCTATTGCCGCCGGCCCATCCCCGGCGGCAATTCACATGACGCGCCGGTCATGGCGCATATAAAGGGAATGGACGGAGATATGGCGACGGAAATCAAGGTACCGGTTCTCGGGGAATCGGTGTCCGAGGCAACGGTGGCACGGTGGATGAAGGCCGTCGGGGACGCGGTCGAGGCCGATGAGCCCCTGGTCGAGCTGGAGACCGACAAGGTCACGCTCGAAGTTCCCGCGCCGGCCGCCGGTACGCTGCAGGAAATCGTCGCGGACGTGGACGCGACCGTCGGCGTCGACGCGCTGCTCGGCGTGATCGCCGAAGGCGCCGCACCGGCGAAGAAGGCCGAACCCGCGGCCAAGCCGGCCGAGGCAAAGAAGGAAGAGGCGGCCCCCGAGGCGGCCAAGGAAGCGCCGAAGTCTGCGCCGGCCCCGGCCGCCGCGCCCGCCGCCGCTGCCGGCAGCTACGAGGTGAAGACCCTGTCCCCGGCCGTGCGCAAGCTGGTCGAGGACAACAATCTCGATCCGGCCAAGATAAAGCCGACCGGCAAGGACGGCCGCCTGGTGAAGGGTGACGTGCTGGCCGCGATCGAGGCCGGCACCGCGAAGGCGACTGCTTCCGCCCCGGCCGGTGCCGCGCCGGCCGCGGCCGGCCCGCTGCCGCCGCGCGCCGAGGATCCGCGGGAGGAGCGGGTGCGGATGACGCGCCTGCGCCAGTCCATCGCCCGCCGCCTGAAGGACGCGCAGAACACCGCCGCGATGCTCACCACCTTCAACGAGGTGGACATGGGCGAGGTCATGGCGCTGCGCAATCTCTACAAGGACGGCTTCGAGAAGAAGCACGGCGTGAAGCTCGGCTTCATGTCCTTCTTCGTGAAGGCCTGCATCGCCGCCCTCGAGGAGCTGCCGGCGGTCAATGCCGAGATCTACGGCGACGAGCTGATCTACAAGAATTACTATGATATCGGTGTCGCGGTCGGCACGCCGCAGGGCCTGGTCGTGCCGGTGCTGCGCGATGCCGACAAGCTGAACTTCGCCGAGGTCGAAAAAGGTATCGGCGATCTCGGCCGCAAGGCGCGGGACGGCAAGCTCACCATGCAGGACATGACGGGCGGCACCTTTACCATCACCAACGGCGGCGTCTACGGCTCGCTGATGTCGACCCCGATCCTGAATCCTCCGCAGTCCGGCATCCTCGGGATGCACAAGATCCAGGAGCGGCCGATGGTCGTGAACGGCAAAGTCGAGATCCGGCCGATGATGTATCTGGCGCTGAGCTACGATCACCGCATCATCGACGGCCGCGAGGCGGTTACGTTCCTTGTCCGCGTGAAGGACGCACTGGAAGATCCGCGCCGCCTGCTGATCGACATGTAACCCGCACGCGCGCGGGTCCGGCCCGCGCGCGGCTTCCTCCCGAACGAGCTGACAAGAAAGCAATTCATCATGGCTGACAGCTACGATCTCGTCGTCATCGGTGCGGGCCCCGGCGGCTATGTGGCCGCGATCCGCGCCGCGCAACTGGGCATGAAAGTGGCGTGCGTCGAGAAGCGCGCGACCCTCGGGGGGACCTGTCTCAATGTCGGCTGCATCCCCTCCAAGGCGCTGCTTTCCTCCTCGGAGAAATTTGCCGAGGCGCAGGATCACCTGAAGGAGATCGGCGTCGACCTCGGCTCCGTGAAGCTGAATCTGAAGCAGATGATGGCGAACAAGGCGAGCGTGGTCGAGGGGCTGACCAGCGGCGTCGCCTTCCTGTTCAAGAAGAACAAGATCGACTGGAAGACCGGCAGCGCCGTGGTGAAATCCGCGACCGAGGTCGAGGTCACCCCGGAAAAGGGCAAGAAGGAGGTGCTCAAGACCGAGCGCGTCCTGATCGCCACAGGCTCCGAGCCGACCCCGCTGCCGGGTCTCGAGGTGGACGAGAAGAAGATCGTCACCTCCACCGGCGCGCTTGAGATCTCAAAAGTTCCCGGACATCTCGTGGTGATCGGCGGCGGCGTGATCGGGCTCGAGATGGCCTCGGTCTGGGCCCGCCTCGGCGCCAAGGTCACCGTGGTCGAGTTCTTCGACCGCATCGTCCCGGGCATGGATGGCGAAATCGCGAAGAAGTTCCAGCGCGTGCTGCAGAAGCAGGGCATCGCCTTCAAGCTCGGCACCAAGGTGACCGCGTCGAAAAAGACCAAGACCGGCGTCAGCCTGACCGCGGAGCCCGCCAAGGGCGGCGATCAGGAGACCATCGAGGCGGATGTGGTGCTGGTCGCCATCGGCCGTCGTCCCTTCACCGAGGGGCTCGGCCTCGACAAGGCCGGCGTGAAGATGGACGAGCGCGGGTTCATCGAGGTCGATGCGGATTTCGAAACCAATGTCGAGGGTATCTTCGCCATCGGCGACGTGATCAAGGGTCCGATGCTGGCGCACAAGGCCGAGGAAGACGGCGTCGCCGCGGTCGAGACCATGGCCGGCCAGTCCGGTCACGTGGATTACAATCTCGTCCCCGGCATCGTCTACACCTGGCCGGAAGTGGCGAGCATCGGCAAGACCGAGGAGCAGTTGAAGGAAGCAGGCGTAGAGTACAGCGCCGGGTCCTTCCCCTTCACCGCCAATGCCCGCGCCAAGTCGGTCGGCATGACCGAGGGTTTCGTGAAGATCCTCGCCGACAAGAAGACGGACGCGGTGCTCGGCGCCCATATCATGGGCCCGGAAGCGGGCAATCTGATCCACGAGATCGCCGCGGTCATGGCCTTCGGCGGTTCGGCCGAGGACATCGGCCGGATCTGCCACGGCCACCCGACACTGGCGGAAGCGGTCAAGGAAGCCGGTCTCGCGGTCAGCAAGTCCGCGATCCATATGTGATCCGAAATTCCGATACCGATACGGAAACCGCGGCCTCCGGGCCGCGGTTTCTGTTTGTGTGCATATGCACCCACATTCGGCCGTCATCCCCGTTTGCATGGAGATTACGGCGGTGAAAACTTAGGAACTCCGTAAATCCCTCGCATCCTGACGCCGGCTGAACGGCAGCCAGAGCGAGAAGGCAAGCGGGGCCAGCTTCGGGAACAGCACCGGGTCCGGGTCGGTGACCGGCAGCGGCAGGTCCTCGTTCGAGCCGCCGTCGAGCCAGAGCGCGAGCTTGCGGCCGAGCGCCGTGGTCATGGCGATGCCGCGGCCGTTGCAGGCGATGGCCGAGAAGGCACCGTCGCCGAGCCGCATCAGCCGGGGCATGTAGTTCCGGGCGACCGCGATCCGGCCCTGCCAGGCGAAGTCGGCCCGGAGTTCCGGCAGTTGCGGCAGCAGGGCCTCCAGGCGGCGCAGATGATAGCTGCGCCCCCGGTCTGTGGAGCCGAGGGGATTGCCCAGCAGGCCGCCGGTGACGATCCGGTTGTCGTCGGTCCAGCGGTAGGCGATCAGTTCCTTGCGGGTGTCCGCCGAGCAGCGGTCGTTCGGCAGCACGCTTTTCCGCAGGTCCGGGTCGAGCTGCTGGGTCGCGACCTGGAACAGGGTGATCGGGAACTGGGTTCCTTCGGCGCGTGGCGCGAGCCCGCCGCCGGTCCCATTCGTGGCGAGCAGGACCTTGTCCGCGACGAGGGTCCCGTGATCTGTCTTCAGGCGCCATTCGGCGCCGTGCCTGCCGATCTCTTTCGCCCGGCTGTCGATAAAGAGCGTGACCCCGGCTTTCACCGCTGCCGCGGCGAGGCCGCGGACGAAGGCGAGCGGGTTCAGGTGACCGCCGGTCGGATCGAGAAAGGCGCCGTGATAGGCCTCGGAGCCGGTCTCGGCGACCGCTTCCTCGCGCGAGAGCAGCTTCACCGGGCGGCCGAGATCCTGCCACCGCCGCACCCGCTCTTCGAGCCAGTCCCGCTTCACCGGGGAATGGATCGGTTGCATCCAACCGGTCTGCTTGGCCCAGCAGTCGATCCCGTGGCGCCGGATCAGGTCGAAGACCAGTTCGCCGCTTTCGCCGAGCATGCGGAGCAGCAGGTCCGCTTTTTCAGCTCCGAATTCTCCCCGAACATCGTCGAGATCGACCGAGGTCAGCAAATTCGGCACGACGAACCCGGTATTGCGGCCGGACGCCCCGAAGCCGGCTTCGTCGGCTTCCAGGAGCGTCACCGTGCGCCCGGCTTCGGCGAGATGCAGCGCGGCCGACAGGCCGAGGAAACCGCCGCCGACGACCGCGATCTCCGTCCGCGCCTCGCCGGCGAGGCGCTGCGCTGCCGGCCCTGCCGGTGCGACGGAATGCCAGAAGGAGCTCTGGAAGCTGAGCGAGGGATGCGGCGCAC
Organism: Nisaea sp.; assembly: GCF_965216895.1. Taxonomy (GTDB): domain Bacteria; phylum Pseudomonadota; class Alphaproteobacteria; order Thalassobaculales; family Thalassobaculaceae; genus Nisaea. The sequence goes on along the minus strand of NZ_OZ244205.1, from coordinate 2,897,876 downwards.
CCGCGAGCTCTTCCCAGATCGTCGGCCTGTAGCCCTTGTGCGCGATTTCCGGCATCGGCTCTTCCTTCATTCAACGGGATCATTATTGTGGCGGCCGGTCTTGCGACACGGGAGACGAAAACCGCCGGTCGGATCTGACGAAGACGAGCATGTCCGAGCGGCCCGGAGCGCGCAAGAGCAGTGAAAAGGGTCTGGGTATGAGAGTGATCTGTCTGGCGCTGGTCCTGTTCGGCGCGGTTTTGCCCGGCGCGGCGGCGCAGGATGTTTCCGATGGCGATCTGGCGTCCCAAATGCGCGTCCGGGGCGGCCAGAACGCCTTCCTCTACGATTGGCAGCGGCTGACCGGAGACGTCACCTGCGACGGCGCCGCCGACATGGTGGCCGGCTATGTCGATCTGGACAACCCGGAGGGGCTCGGTTTCTTTTTCGCCGTAGTGGCCAGGGAACAGGGCCGGCTCGTCTCCGATGCGAAGTTCACTTACTTCGACGACCGGCACGAGGACGGGCTCTGCGGCGAGGGAAAGCCGGCGCCGGTGATGAGTCTGGAGCGGTTGACGGCGGAAGAGGCGCGGGCCCTGAGCGGGATCGAGGACGTCTGCCCTATCGCCGTCAGGATCGATGACGGGCTCTGCGAACCGCACCGCTATTTCTGGAGTGCGGCGCGGGGGCGGGATGACCGGCTCCTGCTGGTGAGGAACTGAACGAAGGCGGGGGCCGGAATGTGATGAACGGACGGATTCGATTGTCACTTGTTGTGGCGCTCGTCGCCATGCTCGGTTCCGGGTGCGTCCGGGCCCAGGACGTTACCGACGCCGAGCTGCAGGGCGAGATGCGCTTCCATGGCGGACAGAATGTTCATGCCTATGACTGGCAGGTGCTGACCGGGGACGTGACCTGCGACGGGCAGGAGGACAAGGTCGCGGGCTATGTCGGTCACGACAATCCGGACGGCCCGAGCTTCCTGCTTGTGGTCGTCGCGCGGGAGGAGGGGCAGCTGGTCTCCGAGTCCGTCGTCGCGCCCTTCGACAGCGCGTATCAGGCGGGCTTGTGCGGCACCGGAACCCCGCCGCCGCAGATCTCGCTCGAGCAATTCACCGGAGCCGAGGCGCGCGAGCTGCTCGGGGTCGAGGGCGCCTGTCCCCTGGCGATCATCGTCGAGGACGGAATGTGCGATCTGCACCACTATTTCTGGGTGCCGGACTGGGAAGAGAACCGCAAGCTGATCTTCTTCCGGAACTGAAGACCCTACCGGTCCCGCGGATGGGCACGGCGGTGGACGTCCATCAGCCGTTCGGCATCGACACTGGTATAGCGCTGCGTGGTGGCGAGCGAGGCATGGCCGAGCAGTTCCTGGATCGCCCGCAGATCGCCGCCGCCCGCGAGAAGGTGGGTGGCGAAGGAATGGCGCAGGGCATGCGGAGTCGCCGTTTCCGGCAGGGCGAGCCAGCCGCGCGCCAGCCGCATGGTGCGCTGTGCGACCCCGGCCTGCAGACGCTTGCCGCGGGCGCCGAGGAAGAGCGGGTCCTCCGGACCTCCTCGGTAGGGGCAGCGGGCGAGATAATCCTCGATGGCGGATCGGACTGCGGGCAGGATCGGCACGATGCGCTGCTTGTTGCCCTTGCCGGTGACAGCGAGCGTGTCGCCCTTCGGCACGTCGTCGCGGTTGAGCGCGAGCGCCTCGCCGATGCGCAGTCCCGCACCGTAGAGCAGGGAGACAAGCGCCACGTCGCGCGCTGCGATCCAGGGCTCGGCGGCGAGTTCGCCGACCGCTTCCAGCGCGTCCGCCGCTTCCGGGACCGTCAGCGCCTTCGGTACCGAGGCCGGAATGCGGGGACCGCGAATCGCGAAGATCGCGGCGTTCGAGAGTACATCCCGCCGCTCGAGAAAGCGGAAGAAGCCGCGCACGACGGAAAGCGCACGGGCGGTCGAGGTCTTGGCGTAGCCGCCGGAGGCGCGGCGCGCCAGCCAGGCGCGGAAGTCGGCCGTTCTGAGGGCGGCGAGATCGGCGATCTCCGGAGGCTGGCCCAGATGGTCGCGCAGAAAGTCGAGGAAGCCCTCGAGATCCCGTTCGTAGGCGCCGGTGGTGTGGGCGGAGGCGCGTTTCTCGCTCGCCAGCCAAAGTCTCCAGGCGGCAACCGCTCCCGGCAGGTCAGCCGGTTTTTTCTGGGGGCGGTCGGGCGCCGCTAGCCCGGCAGGTTCAGCCATTGCCGGATGGTCAGTTCCGTGGTGCGGGCGAGGAAGCTCAGCAGCTCTGTCGCCTGGCCATGATGATAGGCCTCGCTGTCCCGGGTGCCGAAGGCCATCAGGCCCACCGGCGAGTGCGGGCTGACCTGGATGCGGGCGAGCGCCATCGAGGAAACCAGCCCCGCCGCAGAGCCGAAAATCTCCTCGTCGCCATCCACATTGGCCACCAACAGCACGTCCTTGCCGGCACCGAGCTTGCGGTCGATCGTGCCCGCCGGGATCGACCGTACCCCCGAGGCGTAGGCCTTCGGGATCGGCACGTCGCCGGCCTCGATGCAGATCGTCACCACGTCGATGCCGAGCATGACCGGCAGATCGATGGTCACGGTCTGGATCAGATTGTCGAAGGAAGTTGCGGCAACGATGCGCAACACCGCCGCGTGGATCCGGTTCTGCGTCGTCTGGTTGCCGCGTGCCGTGGCGATCAGCCCGGCATGCGAGTCCTTCAGGCGCTGGTTCTCCGAGCGGAGCCGTTCGAGCATGAAATGCTGCATGTCGACCACCGCCTCGCCGCTGGTTCGGCTCGGCGGGGTCAGGATGTCGATCAGCTCCGGGTGGGAGACCAGGAAGTCCGGATGGGCCGACAGGTAATCCGCGACCTGTTCGGCCGTGAGCGTCGGAGCCGGCCGGTTCGCCGCCTCTTTCACGCTCTTGCCCGGCTCCGCCGCGGATCCCTTGCTTGTCATGGCCCGTCCTTCCTGCTCAGAGGATGCTTTGCCCCGTTTTCGCCCAGTCCTTCATGAAGGCGTCGAGGCCCTTGTCGGTGAGCGGATGATTATAGAGGCTGCGCAGCACGGCAGGCGGCACGGTGGCGACGTCGGCGCCGAGTTTGGCGGCGTCGATCACGTGCTGCGGGCCGCGCACGGAGGCGACCAGGATCTCGGTGTCGAAATCGTAATTGGCGTAGATCTCGGCGATCTCGGCGATCAGATCCATGCCGGGGGTGCCGATATCGTCGAGCCGGCCGACGAAGGGCGAGATGAAGGCGGCGCCGGCCTTGGCGGCGAGCAGGGCCTGGCCGGCCGAGAAGCAGAGCGTGACGTTCACCGGAATGCCGTCGTCGGAAAGCGCCTTGCAGGTCTTCAGACCGTCGACGGTGAGCGGCACCTTCACGGCGATATTGTCGGCCAGCTTCGAGAGCAGAAGGCCTTCCTTCAGCATCGTCGCGTGATCGGTCGCGGTGACCTCGGCGCTGACCGGGCCGTCGACGATGGCGCAGATCTCCTTGATCACCTCGAGGATCGGGCGGCCCGATTTCGCGATCAGCGACGGGTTGGTCGTGACCCCGTCCACGAGACCGGTCTCGGCCAGATCCTTGATCTCCGCAACGTCGGCGGTGTCGATGAAGAATTTCATGTCGTCCTGTATCCTCGGCAGGTGGTGAATCCGGGCCCCGTATGACCGAATCGACCGGGCGAGTCTAGCGCATACACGGGTGCCGTGCCAGTGACGGACATGTTTCCGGCCCCAGCTTCTTCAGCAGCTGCCCGCGGGGTCTGGCGAACCTGTTGCCCGGGCGTCCCCACCCGGCCACACTCCGCTCCATGTCCGATCTGTTCCAAGACGAACTCCGCCGCATCCAGGTGCTCATCCCGCTGCCGCTCGCGGGGCCGTACGACTATCTCGCCGAGGCGGAGTCCGACCTGACGCTCGGCAGCATTGTCGAGGTTCCGCTCGGCAACCGGCGTACCTTCGGCGTGATCTGGAACATGCAGGTGCCGGAAGCGTCGGGGAGCGGCCAGGTGGCGCGGGAGCGGCTGAAGCCGGTGATCCGCCGGCTTCCGGTACCGTCCCTGCCGGAGCCGGTGATCCGGCTGGTCGACTGGGTCGCCTCCTACACGCTGTCGGCCCAGGGCGCGGTGCTGCGCATGGCGATCAGCGTGCCCGACGCCTTCGAGCCGGCGAAACCGGTGACCGCCTACACAGCGCTTCCGGGCGGCCCCGAGGCCGTCGAAGCGCTCGGTCTTCGCGTGACGTCCGCCCGCCGGCGTGTTCTTGCGCTGCTGGAAGACGGCCCGCCCCGCACGGCCAGGGAGATCGCTGACGAGACCGGCGTCGGCACCTCCGTCGTGAAAGGGCTCGCCGAAGGCGGGGGACTGACAAGCGTGGCGCTTCCGGCCGACGCGCCGTTCCCCGATCCCGATCCGGAACGCCACCGCGAGACGCCCTTGTCGCAGGAGCAGGCGTGCGTGGCGGAAACGCTGACCGAAGCGGTGGGGGCGGAAGAGTTCTCCGCCCTGCTGCTTGATGGCGAGACCGGTGCGGGCAAGACCGAGGTCTATTTCGAGGCGGTGGCCGAAGCGCTTCGGCGGAACAGGCAGGTGCTGGTGCTGCTGCCGGAAATCGCGCTTTCTTCGGAGTGGCTCAACCGTTTCGAAGCGCGTTTCGGCGTCCGGCCCGCGGAATGGCATTCGGACCTGAAGCCGCGCCGCCGCCGCCACACCTGGCGCGCGGTGGCGGAAGGCAAGGTGCGGGTGCTGGTGGGGGCCCGGTCCGCCCTGTTCCTGCCGTTCACCGACCTCGGTCTCATTGTCGTCGATGAAGAGCACGAATCCGCCTACAAACAGGAGGAGGGCGTGGTCTATCACGGTCGCGACATGGCGGTGGTGCGGGCCAGCCTGACGCCCTGTCCGGTGGTGCTGGTCTCGGCGACCCCGGCGCTGGAGAGCATGCGGAATGCCGAACAGGGCCGCTACGTCCATCTCCGCCTGACCGCGCGGCACGGCGCGGCCACCCTGCCGTCGGTGGAACTCGTCGATCTCCGGCGCCACCAGCCGGAGCGGGGGCGCTGGCTCTCCCGGCCGCTTATCGACGCCATGACGGCGGCGCTCGAGGCGGGCGAGCAGTCGCTGGTGTTTCTGAACCGCCGGGGCTATGCGCCGCTGACCCTCTGCCGCAGCTGCGGCCACCGGCTGGAATGCCCGAGCTGCTCCGCCTGGCTGGTCGAGCACCGGCTGCTCGGCCGCCTGCAGTGCCATCATTGCGGCTACAGCGCCCGCCTTCCGAAGGCATGTCCGTCCTGCGCGGCTGAGGACAGTTTCGTCGCCAGCGGCCCCGGCGTGGAGCGGATGGCGGAGGAAGTGGCCGCGCTCTTTCCCGAGGCCCGCTTCCAGATCGTCTCGAGCGACACGCTGAACGGTCCGGCCGCGGCGGCGGAATTCGTGCGCAGCGTCAACGAGGGCGAGGTCGATATCATCCTCGGCACGCAGATCGTGGCCAAGGGATACCACTTCCCGAAACTGACCGTAGTCGGCGTTGTCGATGCCGATCTTGGTCTTGCCGGGGGCGATCTTCGCGCCGCGGAACGCACCTACCAGCTGCTTCACCAGGTTTCGGGCCGGGCCGGACGGGCGGCGCATCCGGGCCGGGTCCTTCTGCAGACCCACCAGCCGGAAAACCCAGTGCTCAAGGCGCTTGCCGCCTGGGACCGGGACGGGTTTCTCGCCGAGGAGGCGGCGGCGCGGGAACGCCAAGGCATGCCGCCCTTCGGCCGCCTTGCCGGTCTCATTGTCAGCGCCGCCGATCCGAACCAGGCCGACATGGTGGCCAGCCGGATCGGGCGCGCGGCGCCCGATCTGGAGGGTGTCGCCATTCTCGGGCCGGCGCCGGCGCCGCTCGCGCTGCTGCGTGGCAGGCACCGCCGGCGCCTCCTGGTGAAGACCCGGCGCGAGATCAATATCCAGGCGGTTCTGAGAGCCTGGCTTTCGCGGGTGGAGATCCCAGCCGCCGTCCGTGTTACGGTCGATATCGACCCCTACAGTTTCCTCTGAGTTCCGGGCCGATCCGCCCCGGAGGATGCGCCATGCGGGAAGCCGGAAGGGACCGCTTGCACGGGCTGAACCACTATGCTAGAGAACCGCCGCGCTCGGCGGAAACTGCCGTCGACGAGGGTAATTTTTGGTCAATATTCGCCGAGAACCGGTCTGGTCCGATCCAGACCCGGTAACCCGGTGATATCTCAGGAAGAAGAGGCGTTCTCTGGTGGCTTCCGAAACGACAGGCTTGGCCGGAAGATATGCGTCCGCCCTCTATGAGCTGGCGGACGGCGAGAAAGCTCTGGACGCTGTTGCGGACGATCTCCGGTCGCTGCGGCAGGCCCTGATCGAGAGCCCGGAGCTTCTGCGCCTGGTCCGCTCTCCCGTGCTTTCCCGGGATGAGCAGACGCGCGGCATCACGGCCGTTCTCGAAAAGATGGGCGCTCAGGCCCTCACCCAGAAATTCATCGGGACCGTCGCGGGCAACCGGCGCCTTTTCGCGCTGGACGCGATGATCACCGCATTCCTTGCCGAGCTCGCCGCACGCCGCGGTGAAGTCACGGCCGATGTGACCTCCGCCGTCGAGCTGAGCAACGAGCAGCTTGCCGACGTGACCGACGCGCTGAAGAAGGCGGTCGGTCAGAAGGTCGCCGTAAATCTCTCCGTCGATCCGGCTTTGATCGGCGGACTCATCGTGCGCGTCGGTTCGCGCATGATCGACAACTCAATCCGTTCCAAGCTGCAGCGTCTGCAACTTGCTATGAAAGGTGTTGGCTGATGGATATCCGCGCCGCTGAGATTTCTTCGATCCTGAAGGACCAGATCGCGAATTTCGGAACCGAAGCAGAGGTGGCCGAAGTCGGTCAGGTTCTCTCCGTCGGTGACGGTATCGCCCGTGTCTATGGCCTCGACCAGGTCCAGGCGGGCGAGATGGTCGAGTTCCCGGGCGGCGTCCAGGGCATGGCGCTGAACCTTGAAGACGACAATGTCGGTGTCGTTATCTTCGGCGAAGACCGCGGCATCAAGGAAGGCGACACCGTCAAGCGGACCGGTGCCATTGTCGACGTTCCGGTCGGCAAGAGCCTGCTCGGTCGCGTGGTCGACGGTCTCGGCAACCCGATTGACGGCAAGGGCCCGCTGAAGGATGTCGAGCGCAAGCGCGTCGAAGTGAAGGCGCCGGGCATCATGCCGCGGAAATCCGTGCACGAGCCGATGCAGACGGGCCTCAAGGCCATCGACAGCCTGATTCCGGTCGGCCGGGGCCAGCGTGAGCTGATCATCGGTGACCGTCAGACCGGCAAGACCGCGATCGCCGTCGATACCTTCATCAACCAGAAGGCCGTGAACGATGCCGCGGGCGACGATGACAGCAAGAAGCTGTTCTGCATCTATGTCGCGATCGGTCAGAAGCGGTCCACCGTCGCCCAGATCGTGAAGACGCTCGAGGACTACGGCGCGATGGACTACTCCATCGTCGTGGCCGCGACCGCGTCCGAGCCGGCGCCGATGCAGTATCTCGCGCCCTATACCGGCTGCACCATGGGCGAGTATTTCCGCGACAACGGCATGCACTCGGTCATCGTCTATGACGATCTGTCCAAGCAGGCTGTCGCCTATCGCCAGATGTCCCTGCTGCTCCGCCGCCCGCCGGGACGTGAAGCGTTCCCTGGTGACGTGTTCTATCTGCACTCCCGCCTGCTCGAGCGCGCGGCGAAGCTGAACGACGACCAGGGCGCCGGTTCCATGACCGCTCTGCCGGTCATCGAAACCCAGGCCGGTGACGTCTCCGCCTATATTCCGACCAACGTGATCTCGATCACCGACGGCCAGATCTTCCTCGAGACCGAACTGTTCTACCAGGGCATCCGCCCGGCGGTGAATGTCGGCCTCTCGGTCAGCCGCGTCGGCTCCGCCGCCCAGATCAAGGCGATGAAGCAGGTTGCCGGTACCATCAAGCTGGAGCTTGCCCAGTATCGTGAAATGGCGGCCTTCGCGCAGTTTGCGTCGGACCTCGATCCGATCACGCAGAAGCTGCTGGCCCGCGGTTCCCGACTGACAGAACTGCTGAAGCAGCCGCAATACTCGCCGCTCGCGGTCGAGGAGCAGGTGGCGATCATCTTCGCGGGTGTGCGCGGCTATCTCGACGAGCTGCCGCTCGGCGATGTAACCCGCTTCGAGCAAGCCTACCTTTCCGAGATCCGCGCCAAGGGCAAGGACATCCTTGAAACGATCCGGAACGAGAAGGCGCTTTCCTCGGAGTCCGAAGAAAAGCTGAAGGCGTTCCTCGACGGCTTCGCCAAGACCTTCGCGTAAGGATCCGACGCTAGTCGAGCCGGGGAGCAAAGATGCCCAGCCTCAAGGACCTGAAAATCAGGATCAACAGCGTCAAGTCGACGCGGAAGATCACATCGGCCATGAAAATGGTCGCGGCCGCCAAGCTGCGCCGTGCCCAGGAGCAGGCGGAGGCCTCTCGGCCGTATGCCGAGCGGATGAACCGCATGATCGCGTCGCTGGCCGGTGCCGCGTCGCAGACCGGCGGCCCCAAGCTGCTGGCCGGAACCGGGAAGGACGACGTGCATCTGCTCGTCGTCTTCACCGCGGACCGCGGTCTTTGCGGCGGCTTCAACAGCACGATCATCCGGGCCGCCCGGCGCCGGATCCGGGCGTTGCGCGCGGACGGCAAGACGGTGAAGCTCTATTGCGTCGGCAAGCGCGGCCGTGACGCCCTGAAGCGCGAGTTCGGCGATATGATCGTCAATGCGGTGCAGGACGTGACCCGCAAGGGCGTCGCCTTCTCCAGTGCGGACGAGATCGCCGCGGGCATCCTGAAGATGTTCGAGGACGAGGAGTTCGACGTCTGTTCCGTGCTCTTCAACCGTTTCCAGTCGGCGATGACGCAGATCGTCACCGAGCAGCGGATCATTCCCGCGAGCATGCCGGAAGCCGACGAAGCCGCGGCCGGAACAGAGAGCGGTGCGCTCTACGAGTATGAGCCGGACGAGGAAGCGATCCTCGCGGCCCTGCTGCCGCGCAACGTCGCGACCCAGATCTTTACGGCGCTGCTGGAAAGCAACGCCAGCGAACATGGAGCCCGGATGACCGCGATGGACAACGCCACGCGGAACGCCGGCGACATGATCGACAAGCTGACGCTGAACTACAACCGGGCGCGCCAGGCGGCCATCACGAAAGAGCTTATCGAGATCATCTCCGGTGCGGAGGCCGTCTAGGCCGCGCCGGAAGAAGAACTCGGTCCAAGGAATTAACGAGGATCCGGATTTCCCGGATAGAGGTTTGGAGCTGACTTATGGCTAAGAATGCGACAGGCAAAGTCACACAGGTTATCGGCGCCGTTGTCGACGTTCAGTTCGACGGTGAAATTCCGGCGATCCTGAACGCCCTGCACACGAAAAACGGCGACAACCTGCTGGTTCTGGAGGTCGCTCAGCACCTCGGTGAGAACACGGTGCGGACCATTGCCATGGACGGTACCGAAGGTCTGGTGCGCGGCCAGCCGGTCGAGGACACCGGGTCCCCGATCATGGTTCCGGTCGGACCGGAAACACTCGGCCGCATCATGAACGTCATCGGCGATCCGGTCGACGAGGGTGCGCCGGTGAAGACCAAGAAGACCTTCCCGATCCACCGTTCGGCCCCGGCCTTCGAGGAGCAGTCCACGGAAGCCGAGATCCTGGTTACCGGGATCAAGGTCGTCGACCTGCTCGCGCCGTACGCCAAGGGCGGCAAGATCGGCCTGTTCGGCGGCGCCGGCGTCGGCAAGACGGTTCTGATCATGGAGCTGATCAACAACGTCGCGAAGGCGCACGGCGGTTACTCCGTGTTCGCGGGCGTCGGAGAGCGGACCCGTGAAGGTAACGATCTCTACCACGAGATGGTGGAGTCCGGCGTTATCCAGCCGGACGGCGAAGGCTCCAAGGCCGCGCTGGTCTATGGCCAGATGAACGAACCGCCGGGCGCCCGCGCCCGCGTTGCGCTGACCGGTCTGACCCAGGCCGAGTATTTCCGCGACGAGGAAGGCCAGGACGTGCTGTTCTTCGTGGACAACATCTTCCGCTTCACGCAGGCGGGTTCCGAAGTGTCCGCGCTTCTCGGCCGTATCCCGTCGGCGGTGGGCTACCAGCCGACCCTCGCGACTGACATGGGTACGCTGCAGGAACGCATCACCACGACCAAGAAGGGCTCGATCACCTCGGTGCAGGCCATTTACGTGCCGGCGGACGACCTTACCGACCCGGCGCCGGCCACGTCCTTCTCGCACCTTGACGCGACCACGGTTCTCAGCCGTCAGATCGCCGAGCTCGGCATCTACCCGGCGGTCGACCCGCTCGACTCCACCTCCCGGATGCTCGATCCGCGGATCATCGGCGACGAGCATTACGAAGTCGCCCGTTCGGTGCAGGAAGTGCTGCAGACCTACAAGTCGCTGCAGGACATCATCGCCATTCTCGGCATGGACGAACTGTCGGAAGAAGACCGCCTGACCGTGGCCCGCGCCCGCAAGATCCAGCGCTTCCTCTCGCAGCCGTTCCACGTTGCCGAGGTGTTCACCGGCTCCCCGGGCAAGCTCGTTTCCCTCGAAGACACCATCAAGGGCTTCAAGGGTATCGTTGCCGGCGAGTACGACGATCTTCCGGAAGCGGCCTTCTACATGGTCGGCACCATCGAGGAAGCCGTCGAGAAGGCCAAGAAGATGGCGGCGGAAGCGGCCTGATCGCGTCCGTCTAACGGAGTGGAGCCATAACGATGGCCGAGACGACACAGTTCGAACTGGTATCGCCGGAAAAGCTTCTCTACTCGGAAGAGACCGAAATGGTCGTGGTCCCGGGTGCGGAAGGTAATTTCGGTGTGCTGCCGCGCCACGCGCCGATGATCTCGACACTGCGGCCCGGTGTGATCGACGTCTATCAGAAGGGCTCGGTTGCCGAGCGCATCTTCGTTGCCGGCGGATTCGCGGAAGTCACCGAGACCCGCTGCACGGTTCTCGCCGAAGAGGCCCTGCCGCTGTCGGATGTCGATGTGGCCAGGGTCGACAAGGATCTCGCGGATCTGCGCGACGACCTGAAGGACGCGAAAGCGGATCTCGAGCGCGAGCGGCTCGAGGCCCGCATCACCGTCCTCGAAGCGATGCGCGCGGCTGCCAGCCACTGAGGCAGGGGAACGTTTGACAGGGACACGGCCGGCTCTTGCCGGCCGTTTCTTTATGAGGTTTCCCAGCGGGATCTGCCGTCGTCCTTCTTGGATTTCGCCTTATCCATCCGGTCCTTCAGCTCGAGATCGAGTTCATCCGTCTGCCAGGAATGCATTTGGCTCACCAGCTTGACGCGGGCTCGCTCGACGGAGGACTGGGTGTCGAACGAATCGCCGTGCAACTCCTTGTACGGAATCACCGGCAGGTGCCAGAGGATGTGGGCAATCGCCCGCTCCAGTCCCTTCTCGCCGCCGATCAGATGGCTGTTCTCACTGGCGTCGAGCCAGACCGAAACGAGATCGTCCCAGCCGTCGAGGCCGTAGGCCACATCCCGCCGCAGTTTCTGAAGCTGGTCGACGGAATTGTCGACCTGCTGGAACATGCCGGCGATGCTCGCCAGCAGCGAATCCAGCTTCACGATGCGCTCACTCACAAACCCGATGGTCTGGTCCAGCACCCTGAGAATAAGGTCGACGGAATCGGAGACCTCCGGCCGGGCCTCGACGGCATAGAGCTTGAGCGACCCGCGGAAATCGAGCAGACGCAGGTGCTGGCGGAAGAGAAATCCGTCGGTGCGTTTCTCGGTCTTCGAGGCGACGGAACCGAAGGGCGCGATCAGTCCGACAAGCGGCTCCAGCCAGTCGCGCACATCCTCCACCGCGCAGCCGGCCCTGAGGGCGGTATGCGACATGACCTTGGATATCAGCTCTTCCATGCGGAAATCCGCAATCGCGCTCTTTCCGGACATCAGATTGAGCAGCGTTTGCGTGCTGGCCCGCGCCATGAAGGTATCGCCCTGGGCGACGCCGCATTCGCGTGTCATCTGTGCGATGCAGGACATCCGGACGATCTCGCGTTCCTCAATGTCGCGCTGGGCCTGTTCGCGCGCTTCGCGCCGACGTTCCTCGTCCGGATTGTAGGCCGAGTCGGCCTGCTGAAGGATCGCGCGGATATTGACCGGATCGAGATCCAGGGCGCTGCGCGTCTCCATGATGCGCGCGTGAACCTCTTCGTCCCGCTCGGACATGGTTCCCATGCTGGGAAGCTGCTTCCAGTCCACGATGGCGAACTCGCCGCGCCGCGTGCCCGAGAAATTCGGAATCGTGGCCTCGAGGAGCCTGCCGCGGCTGCTGACATACTCGCGCACCCGCAGGTGATTGAACGCGGGCACGGAGATCAGCGGAACGCAGGTTCCCCTGCGCTCGAATGTCTGCGGTAGGGTGTCGCTGCCCGCGGCCATCGCCCCTCGGTATCGCAAAATGGGTCAAGTCGTTGGCCGAATTCGTTGTGGAACGCGGAGTCCGGCACCCGGAAGCTGCCAGCCTAGCAGCACCGTGCGCGATGGCAAGACGACTAGCGCTTCAGATAGGTCGTAAAATGATCAATCACCGATTGATAGACCGGCCGCTTGAAATCGACGATCAGAGCAAGCACCTCGTCGCTGCCGGCCCAACGCCAGGCGTCGAACTCGACGGTATCTCCGGCAAGATCGATGTCGCTGTCCCTGCCTCTGAACCGGGCGAGGAACCATTTCTGCTTCTGTCCCCTGTAGCGTCCCTTGAGTGCCTTTCCGAGCACCTCCCTCGGCAGGTCGTAGGTCAGCCAGCCGGGGGTCTCGGCCAGCAGCTCGCAGGCGGTGACGCCGGTTTCCTCGGCCAGCTCACGCAAGGCGGCCTCCCGCGGGGTCTCGTCTTCGTCGATGCCGCCCTGAGGCATCTGCCAGGCCTCGGGGCGGAAGTCGGCCCGACGGGCGATGAAGATCTCTCCATCGTCATTGATCAGAACGATACCGACATTCCGCCGGTATGGCAGCGTTGACGGATCTGTGGACATGGGGATCTCTCCGTGGCTCCCTAGCGCAGGCTTTGCTTGTTCGCGAGCGCCGTGGCGGGTGCAAGGACCAGGCCGCGCTCCGGCAATGTTGCCGCCCAGGAGGCCAGGAGATCGATCGTGATCGGCAACGGCGGCACCACGCCGAGTGCAAATCCCGACCGTTGCGCGGTGCGTTCCAGCGCGGAGAGCCGGCGTTGCATCTCGGCCAATGCCGGACTGTCGTCGATGCGCCAGTTGGCGATGGCGCGCGGAAGCTGGAGCGTACCGGCGATCTCGAGGGCGATCGTCCGCGAGGACGCTGCACTGTCGACATACATGAGGCCGCGCTCCTTCAGGACCGAGAGTACCGGTGTCAGGGCTTCCTCGTCGGTCGTGAACTGGGAGCCTTTGACACCGATCACGCCGGCATAGCCGACCGTCCGGCCGAGCATCGACTCCAGGCGGTTCAGGTTGTCGACGGCGCTGAGGGAGGTGAGCAGGGTGGTCGGGCCGGGATCGTTCGCCGGATAGCCGAACGGTTCCATCGGAACGTCGAGAAAAACCTCGTGCCCCGCCTTCTGGGCCAGCGCGACCTGGTCGTCGAGATCGGACGCCGTGGTCGAGAAGGAGAACGAGATCTCCGCGGGCAGGAATTCGATCGCGGCTTCCGTCAGGGAACGGGAGATGCCCATCCGGGTCATGATGATGGCGATACGGGGCCGCGAGGGGTCGGCCTCGAACGGGCGCGCATACGTCTCCCAGGCCGTGCGCCCGTCCGGAGCGACGATCGGGAGCATGCCCTTTTCGGTCTCCTCGACCAAGGCGAGTTCAAAGCGGGGGCCCTGCTGCTCGGGAGGCATCGTTCCCGCCACTTCTCCCTGTCCGTCCCCGGGCGCCCCTGGAGTCCCCTGATCGCCCGCCTCACCCTCGGACCCGGCTGCCATTCCGCCGTGTCCTTCGGATTGCTTCGCCGCCATAGTGTCGAGGCTTGAGTTCGGCTCCGGCTGTTCCCCTTCTGCGAGGATCTGAACCGTAAGCTCCGGACGCCGGGCATCCCGTTCGGCGACGGTGTCCGGACCGTTGACCACGAGCCAGCCAATTACGGCGCCGAGTCCGCCGATCACAGAGATCCCGAGCAGGGCGGTCCCGGCGAGTCTGAGAATGCGTCCGAGTTTTCCCGGTCCCGCGGGACCGACCTCAGCCTCCGCATCCGGGCTCCTCTTTCGAAAGGGGAGCGCCGGAAGCTTCAGGCTTATTTTGGGTATGGGGAGCTTCAATTCACGATGCGTTGACGATAGAGATTGATGCCGCGCAACAGGTCGATCGCCCGTGCGAGCTGGTAATCGGCCTGTTCCGGAGGCTGTGCCGCGTCGTCACCGTTCACGGCGTCCGGTTCGGCCGCCCCGTTTCCGTTCGGATTGTTAAGCGCGCCGCGAAGGTCCGCCTCGCGACGACCCCGGCTGTTGTCGAGCTTCTCGATCCGGGCCAGCGGCACGTCGATATCCGGCGCAATTCCGGTCTGCTGGATGGAGCGCCCGGACGGCGTGTAATAGCGCGCCGTCGTCAGTCGCATCGCGACCTGACCGGAGAGCGGAACGATGGTTTGCACCGAACCCTTGCCGAAGCTCTGGGTGCCGAGCAGGATCGCGCGGCGATGGTCCTGCAACGCGCCGGCGACGATCTCCGAAGCCGAGGCGGATCCGCCGTTGATCAGCACCACGAGCGGCTTGCCGTCGGTAAGGTCGCCCGGCTTGGCATGGACGCGGGAGGCATTCTCCGGATCGCGGCCACGGGTGGAGACGATCTCGCCCTGCTCAAGGAAGGTGTCGGAGACCGAAATCGCCTCGTCCAGAAGACCGCCCGGATTGTTCCTGAGGTCGATCACATAGCCGGTGAGTTCGTCGCCCATTTCAGCCTTGATCTCCTCGATCGCGCTGTGCAGGCCGGACGTCGTCTGCTCATTGAAGGTGGTGATGCGGATATACCCGACATCGTCGACCGTCCGCGAGCGGACCGAGCGGATCTTGATGACCGCGCGGGTGAGCGTCACGTCGAACGGCTCTGCGCCGTTGCGGCGGATGGAAATCGTCAGGTCGGAATCGACCGGTCCCCGCATCTTCTCGACCGCCTGGCCGAGGGTCAGGCCCAGCACCGGGTCGCCGTCGAGATGGGTAATCAGGTCGCCCGGCTGCAGTCCGGCCTTGGCCGCCGGCGTGTCGTCAATCGGCGAGACCACCTTGACCAGACCGTTCTCCATCGAGACCTCGATCCCGAGGCCGCCGAACTCGCCTTTGGTCTGCACCCGCATGTCGCGGAAACTCTTGGAATTCAGGAAACTGGAATGCGGATCGAGCGACGTCAGCATGCCGTTGATCGCGGCTTCGATCAGCTCCTGGTCGCTCACCTGCTCGACATATTCCGAACGGACCCGCTCGAAGACGTCGCCGAACAGACTGAGCTGACGGTAGGTATCGGTGTCGTTCTCGGACTGGGCAACCGCGCGCTCTATCTCCGGCACCGCCAGCAGGGCGGTTACGGCGACGGCGCCCAAGAGGGCTGCCCGGGACCAGGATTTCATCTGACGGATCGATTTCATCATCGCCTTACCTTGTTCGTGCGCGCGGACCACCACGGTAGCGGATCTATCGGGGCACCATTGTGGCGAAACTCCACATAGAGTCCCTCCGTCCCCTCCGCCCCGGTTCCGGCCGGGCCCATGCGGGCCACCGGCTCGCCCGCGAGCACACCCTGTCCAACCTGAACATCAACCGAGGACATACCCGCCATCAAGGTAAGATAGTCGTCGCCATGTTCAATCATCACAATCTGACCATATCCGCGAAACGGCCCGGCATAAATGACTTTTCCGTCAAAAGGCGCGACCACCTGAGCTTGCTCCCGGGTCGCGATCACGACCCCGCGTTCGGTCAGGCCGAGGGCGTTCGCCGCACCGAATCGCTGGCTGATCCTTCCAGCGGCGGGATAGGTGAGATCGCCCTTGTTGCTTGCGATACCGGGCCCGCTTGGCAGTTTGGCGACGAAGTCCGTCACGCCCGCCGATGGCGGCCCCGCTGACGGCGGGGTGGCCCCCGGCGCGACGGCGCTCTCCTCCGAGGGCTGGCCGCCGCCTCCGACGATGGAATTGAGGCGCTTGCGGGCCGAATCGCTGTTCGCCCGGTGTTGCTCGACCCGCTGCATCAGGTCGCGAAGGTCCCGCGCCGAGGCGGCCAGCTCGTTCAGCCTGTCGGCGACGGCCGTGCGTTCGGCGGCCATTGATTCTCTCGCCGCCTGCTTCGCGTCGAGCAGCGCGGCGACCCGGCGGCGCTCTTCCTCGAGGGCGGCGCCGGCGGCAGCCAGACGTTCCTGCTCTTCGCGGATCTCGCGCTCGACCGCGGCATGGCGGGCGATCTCGGCGGACAGGCGTGCGGCCTCCAGCTGCAGGTCCGGGAGGACGGCGCCGAGCAGCATCGCGGTATGGACGGTGTCTAGCGGATCCGCCGGCGAGGCGATCATCGCAACCGGCGGACGGGCCGCGAGCCGCCGGAGCGCGCCCGAGACCCGCGCGAGCTGCTGTTTCTTGACGGCAAGCGAACCGAGGCTCGTCTCCCGTTCGGTCTTCAGTTGGTCAAGTTTGCTCTCGACGGCGGTCAGCTCGGCCTCGCGTTCCTGGGTCGCTTCGGCGGCGACAACGAGGGCTTGGCGCAGGCGCTGCAGCTCGCTCTCGACGCTGTCCGCGAGCTGGTCGAGATCGCGCTTGCGCGCCGAACCCTGCTCAAGGGCGCGTTCGACCTTCTTGAGATTTTCGTCGAGCTGTTCGGGATCGGGGAGCGGTTCGGCGGCCATGGCCAAGTGCGCGGCGCCGACGGCGATCGGAAGGAATGCGGCGAGCGGTCCCCGAAACTTTCTGGCCGCTTTCCCCATATCCGGCCGGCGCTACTCCGCCGCGCTCGCGGCGCTGGCGCGGAGCATCGATGTCCCGGTCATCTCAGCCGGCTGCTCGATGCCCATGAGTTCGAGCAGGGTCGGTGCGACATCGGCGAGACGTCCGGTCGCCAGCGCCCCGATTCCCGCCGGTGCATTGACCAGCACCGTCGGCACCAGATTGGTGGTGTGCGCGGTGTGCGGTCCGCCGGTCGCCGGATCCAGCATCTGCTCGCAATTTCCGTGATCCGCGGTCAGGAACATGCAGCCGCCGACACGCTTCAGCGCCGCCTCGATCTGTCCGACGGCGTCGTCGACGGTCTCCACCGCCTTGATCGCGGCGTCCAGGCTGCCGGTATGGCCGACCATGTCCGGGTTGGCGTAGTTGACGACGATGAGGTCGTACGTCCCGTTCTCGATCGCCGCGACCAGTTTTTCGGTCACTTCCGGCGCCGACATTTCCGGCTGAAGGTCGTAGGTCCGCACCTTTGGCGACGGTACCATGATCCGGTCCTCGCCCTCGAAGACCTCCTCGCGCCCGCCGTTGAGGAAGAAGGTGACATGCGGATATTTCTCGGTCTCCGCCATGCGGAGCTGGGTCAGACCGGCATTCGCGACGGTCTCGCCGAGCGTGTTGCGGAGCTCGATGGCGGGAAAGAGGACGGAGAGGAACGGATCCAGCGCGGCCGAGTAGCTCACCATGCCGGCCGCAGCCGCGAAGGACGGCGGGCGTTCGCGCGCGAAACCGTCGAACGCCGGATCGAGCAGGGCGGCCAGGATCTCCCGCATCCGGTCGGCGCGGAAATTGGCGGACAGCAGGACGTCGCCGTCGCGCACCCCGTCATAACCCGGCAGCGCGGCCGGGCTGACGAACTCGTCGGTCTCGCCGGCGGCGTAGGCGCGGTCGATCTCGGCGAGCGGATCCGCGGCCTTGTTTCCTTCCGCTTCCGCAATGACCTTGTAGGCCTGCTCCACGCGTTCCCAGCGCTTGTCCCGGTCCATCGCATAGAAGCGGCCGGAAATCGTGGCGATGCGGGCATCTTCGGGCAGATCGGCCAGCAGCCTTTCGATATCGCCGCGCGCACTCTTCGGCGGTGTGTCGCGGCCGTCGAGGAAGGCATGTACCAGTACCTCGACGCCGGCTTCCGTCAGGCTGCGGGCGAGGGCGGCGATGTGGGACTCGTGGGCATGCACGCCGCCCGGCGAGGTCAGGCCGAGCAGGTGGCAGCGGCCCGTGCCGGCTCTTGCTGCGTCGATCAGCTTCAGAAGCTCCGGATTCTTCGCGAGCGAGCCGTCGGCGACGGCGGCATCGATCCGCGGGAGGTCCTGCATGACGACGCGGCCGGCGCCGAGATTCATGTGGCCGACCTCGGAATTGCCCATCTGCCCGTCCGGCAGGCCGACATCGGCGCCGCTGGCGCGCATGCGCCCGCTCGGACCGGCGGCTGCGAGGCGGTCGACATTTGGCGTGTTCGCGAGCAGGACGGCATTGTTGTCGCGCTCGGCGCGCTGGCCCCATCCATCCATGATGCAGAGGATGACGGGACGCGGTATCTGTGTCTGATCGGTCATGATTTGGCGGTTATAACGTGATCGGGGGCGCCGGTCATTCCCGATGATAGGGATGTCCGGCGAGAATCTGCTGCGCGCGGTAGAGCTGCTCGGCGATCATCCCGCGCACCAGCATGTGCGGCCAGGTCGCGCGGCCGAGGGAGAGCAGCAGGTCGGCCCGCGTGCGGCAGCTTTCGTGATGACCGGCGGCGCCGCCGATCAGGAAGACGATGTCGCGCACGCCCTCGTCCCGCCAGATGCCGATCTTTTCCGCGAACTCGGCGCTCGACAGCGTCCTGCCGCGTTCGTCGAGCGCCACGGCGATCGCGCCGTCCGGAACCTGCGCCAGCAACTGGCTGGCTTCTTCCTGCTGCAGCTGCTCCGGCGGCAGCTTGCGGCGGACATCCACTTCCTTCAGCTCGAGCGGCCAGGTCAGGCGGCTGCGGTAATGGGCGAACAAATCGGCATGCACGTCGCGGCGCGCCTTGCCGACCGCGGCGACGGTCAGTCTCACAATCTCATACCTCCGGACCGCAGGTGCCGGGCGGGCGCCTCTGCGTGCTACCGGTGCCGTGCCCCGATCCGGTCAGGTCTCAGGCGTGGGCAAGCTCGCGGGCCCCGGCGGCGTCACCGATCTGGACAACCGTGGCCTGCGCCGGCAGCTCGCCGCCCCACATCTTCTCGAGCCCGTAGAACTCGCGGACTTCCGGCCGGAAGAGATGCACGATGATGTTGCCGGCATCGATCAGAACCCAGTCGCCCTGCGACTGGCCCTCGACGGAGATGCCTTTCACACCGGCTGATTTGAGCTTTTCGACGAGATGTTCCGCCATGGCGGCGACTTGGCGGCTGGAGCGCCCGCTTGCGATCAGCATGTGATCGCTGATGGAGGATTTGCCTTCGAGGTCGATGACGACCAGATCCTCGGCCTTGCTGTCGTCGAGCGAGCGAGAGGCCAGTTCGACGAGGCTTTCCCGGGACGGGAGAGCGGCTTTTTTCTGTATGACTGTCTCCTTTCGCGCCAAAAGGCGCTAAGCCGATAACACTACGGGACCGCCGTAACGGGGCGACACCCACTCACTGCTTTTGTCGGGTTCGACATTTGCCGTCCGGACGATCCGATCCGTAGCGGATGCTGGTCGCGGACAACGCGTTCAGCGGGGTGTGAAAGAACACCCACGCCGGTGCCCGTCGTCTGCCGAGACGCCAGCCGGAACGTTGCCGGTGGCGGGCCTTGGCAAAGCGGCGGGCCGCCGGGCCCGACAAGGCCCTTAAAGAATAGGTTGGACGGTCGAAAACTGCAATGACGACACTGTTGAAGATTTGTTGCCATTGTGCCCAGCGGTGAAAGCCGACCAGGTTGTCGGCGCCCATCACCCAGATGAAACGGGTGAAGGGCGCGCCGGCGATGAGGGTACCTAGCGTGTCGGCGGTGAAACGCGTGCCGAGCAGCACCTCGATATCGGTGACCCTGATCCGGGGATGCCCTCGCGCCATCCGTTCGGCGGAGTCTTTGCGGGCCTCGAACGGGGCCATGCCGTCCGCCGTCTTCAGCGGGTTCTGCGGCGAGACCATCCACCAGACCTCGTCCGCGCGCAGCTTCTGCAGCGCCAGCAGGGCGATATCGAGATGGCCCTCATGCGCCGGATTGAAGGAGCCGCCCATGATCGCGACGGTCCTGCCGCGCACGGCGGCGAGCAGGCGGCGGGCCTTGGGGTTCTGGATCATCGGATTTCTACGGACAGCGGAGTGCGGCCGGTTCAGGGACGCGTCTGGCCTGAGCCGGTCACGACATATTTGAAGCTGGTGAGTTGCTCGGCCCCGACCGGCCCGCGGGCATGCATCTTCCCGGTGGAAATGCCGATCTCCGCGCCCATCCCGAACTCGCCGCCGTCGGCGAACTGGGTCGAGGCATTGTGCAGCACGATGGCGCTGTCGACATGGGCGGCGAAGCGCGCCGCCGCCGCCGCGTCGCCGGTCACGATGCTGTCGGTATGGTGCGAGCCGTAGCGGTTGATATGTTCGATCGCCGCGTCCAGCCCGTCCACCACGCGCACCGAGAGCACGGCATCGAGATATTCCGTTGACCAGTCTTCCTCGGTCGCTTCCTGCATTTGCGGAACGATTCGGCGGGCGGCCGCGTCGCCCTTCAGCGCACATCCCGCGTCCTCGAGGGCCTTCGCGATGCCGGGAAGCTGCGTCTCGGCGACCGTCGCATCCACCAGCAGCGTCTCCGCCGCGCCGCAGACGCTGGTCCGGCGCATCTTGGAGTTGAGCACGATGGCGCGCGCCATATCCGGATCGGCGGCGCCGTCGACATAGACATGATTGATGCCGTCGAGATGGGCGATCACCGGAATACGGCTCTCCTTCTGCACCCGCTCGATCAGGCTCTTGCCGCCGCGCGGCACGATGATGTCGACGAGTTTCGTCATGGTCAGCAGGGCGCCGACGGCGGCCCGGTCGCGGGTCGGAACCAGCTGCACCGCCGCTTCCGGCAGGCCGGCTTCCTTCAGGCCCTTGTGCAGGCATCCGACCAGGGCGTTGGAGGAATGGAAGCTTTCCGAGCCGCCGCGCAGGATCGCGGCGTTGCCGGACTTGAGGCAGAGGCTGCCCGCGTCCGCCGTCACGTTCGGGCGCGATTCGTAGATGATGCCGATAACGCCGAGCGGCACGCGCACGCGGGCGATCCTGAGGCCGTTCGGGCGTTCCCATTCCGCCATGACGGCGCCGATCGGATCGGGCAGGGCGGCCACGTCCTCGATTCCCCGGGCGATGCCCTCGACCCGCTCCGTATCCAGCTTGAGACGGTCCATGAGCGACTCGCGCACGCCCTTCTCGCGGGCGAAGGCGAGGTCCTTGCCGTTCGCTTCCAGGATCTCCGGGAGCGCCGTGCGGATCTCGGCAGCCGCGTTCTTCAGCGCCGCGTTCTTCTGTTCGGTGGTGGCGAGGGCGAGCGCGGCCGACGCCGCGCGGGCGGCCTCGCCGAGGCCGGTCATCATCTCCGCGATGCCGGCGTCGTCCGTCCGGTCGAGTTCAAGAATGGCCATGGGTCCGTTCGCTCCAAATCTTTCCGGCGCGCGCCTCAGCGCTCCAGCACCAGATCGTCCCTGTGGACCAGTTCGTCGCGGCCACGGTAGCCGAGGATCCGCTCTATTTCACGGGATTTGTGCCCCGCGATCCGTTTCGCATCGGCGGCGCCATAGGCCGAGAGTCCGCGCGCGACCGGGCGTCCGCCGTCATCGAGGATTTCGATCAGGTCGCCACGTTCGAAGCTTCCGGAGACCGTCGTGACCCCTGCGGGCAGCAGGCTCTTGCCGCGTTTCAGCGCTTTCAGCGCCCCTTCGTCGAGAGAGACGCTGCCCTTCGGCGTCAGCGAGCCGGCAATCCAGTTCTTGCGCGCGCCGCGCGGCGAGGTCGCGGCCGCGAACCAGGTCACGCGTGCGCCCTCCTCGATCGCTTTCAGCGGATGCGGATCGTGTCCCCGCGCGATCGCCATGCGGCAGCCGGCGGCCGACGCGATCTTGCCGGCGGCAAGCTTGGTCACCATGCCGCCGGAGGCGTATTCGCTGCCGACGGCCCCGGCCATCGCCTCGACCGCCGCATCGATCCGTTCGACATGCGGAATGTGTTTTGCCGCGGGATTGCTCCGCGGGTCGGACTCGTAGAGCCCGTCGATGTCGGAGAGCAGGATGAGCGTGTCGGCGCTCACCATCTGCGCCACCCGGGCGCCGAGCCGGTCATTGTCGCCGTAGCGGATTTCCTCGGTCGCCACCGTGTCGTTCTCGTTGATCACCGGCACCGCGCCGAGGGCGAGCAGGGCGCTCAGCGTCGCGCGGGCGTTCAGGTGCCGCCGCCGCTCCTCGGTGTCGCCGGGAGACAGCAGGATCTGTGCCGCGGTGATGCCGTGGCGGGCGAGGGCGTCCTGGTAGGCGTGGGCGAGGCGGACCTGGCCGGTGGCGGCGGCGGCCTGCTTGTCCTCGAGCTTCAGCGCGCCCTTCGGCAGGCCGAGCAGGCGCCGGCCGACGGCGATCGCACCGGAGGAGACGACGAGGACCTGCTTGCCGCGCGCCTTCAGGCCGGCGATGTCCTCGGCGAGCGCGTTCAGCCAGTCGCGGCGGATCTCGCCGCCCGTCTCGTCGACCAGAAGGGCGGAGCCGATCTTTACGACGATGCGTTCCGCCGTATCGAGACCGAACAGGCCTCCCGTTTCCGCGCCCTCGGGGCTCACAGGGGCGACCAGCCGGACGAAGACTCCTCTTCGGCCTCCTCGAACTCCTCTTCCCCTGTCGCGTCCGCGCCGTCAGGCATTGCGGCCTGGCGGGCGCGGCGCGCTTCCATCACGGGTTCGAACAGGATGGCCAGCGCCTCGTCGAGGCCGGCGCCGGAGACGGCGGAGAGCGTGATCACCTTGCGGCCGAGTTCCTGCTCGACCATCTCGACCAGCACCGGGAGGTCCTCCTCGGTCACCGCATCTATCTTGGAGAGGGCGACGATCTCGGGCTTGTCCGACAGGCCGCCGCCATATTCCTCGAGTTCCTGGCGCACGGTCCGGTAGGCCGCCGCGGGATCCTCCTCGGTCGCGTCGACCAGGTGCAGCAGCACGGCGCAGCGCTCCACATGGCCGAGGAAACGGTGGCCGAGGCCGGCGCCCTCGGAGGCCCCCTCGATCAGGCCCGGAATGTCGGCGATGACGAATTCCTGATCGCCGACCGAGGCGACGCCGAGACCCGGATGCAGGGTGGTGAAGGGATAGTCCGCGATCTTCGGCCGCGCGCGCGTGACGCTGGACAGGAAGGTCGACTTGCCGGCATTGGGCAGTCCGACGAGACCGGCATCGGCGATCAGCTTCAGGCGCAGCCAGACCCACATCTCCTCGCCCGGCCAGCCGGGCAGGGCCTTGCGCGGCGCCTGGTTGGTCGAGGTCTTGTAATGCGTGTTGCCGAACCCGCCGTCGCCGCCCTTCATCAGCACGACGCGCTGGCCGACCCTGGTGAGGTCGGCGATCACCTCCTCGCGCTCCTCGTCGAGGATCTGGGTTCCCACCGGCAGGCGCAGCACCGCATCGCCGCCCTTGGCGCCCGAACGGTTGCGCCCGGCGCCGGGCCGTCCGCTTTCGGCCTTGAAATGCTGCTGGTAGCGATAGTCGATCAGCGTGTTGAGGCCGTCGACGCATTCCGCGATCACGGCACCGCCGCGGCCGCCGTCGCCGCCGTCCGGCCCGCCGAACTCGATGAATTTCTCGCGCCGGAAACTGACCGCGCCCGGCCCGCCGTCGCCGCTCTTCAGAAAGATCTTCGCCTGATCGAGAAACTTCATCTCATGCCATCCCGGCCTGCGGACACGAAAAAAGGGAACAGCCGCAGGACCGTTCCCTCATCCGCAGTCGCTGGCCCGCCATGCGGCGGGCGCGACGCTGTTATTCCGCTGCTTCTGCCAGCGCCACTTCGACGAAGGTGCGGCCGTTGCTCTTCCGGCGGAAGCCAACCTTGCCGTCCGTCAGCGCGAACAGGGTGTGGTCACGTCCCATGCCGACATTCTCGCCCGGATGGAACTTGGTGCCCCGCTGGCGGACGATGATGTTGCCGGCAATGACGGCTTCGCCACCGAACTTCTTCACGCCGAGACGGCGGCCTGCACTGTCGCGGCCGTTGCGGGAACTACCGCCTGCTTTCTTGTGAGCCATCGATTACTCCTTCGTCTCGGCTTCGGCCGCCGGAGCCGCGTCCTCGGCCTTCGCCTTCGGCGCGGCCTTCTTCGCGGCAGCCTTCTTCGGCGCGGCCTTCTTGGAGCCGTCGGCCAGGATGTCGGTCACGCGCAGCACCGTCAGCTCCTGACGGTGACCGCGGGTCCGGCGATAGCCCTGACGGCGCTTCTTCTTGAAGACGACGACCTTGTCGCCCTTGGTCTGCTCAAGCACTTCGGCGCGGACCACAGCACCCTCGACGGTCGGCGCACCGACCTTGAGGTCTTCGCCTTCCCCGAGCATCAGGACGTCGGCAAGATCGACGGAAGAACCGGCTTCGCCGGTGAGCTTCTCGACCTTGATGACGTCGTTCGGGGCGACCTTGTACTGCTTACCGCCGGTTTTAACGACTGCGAACATTGTCAATACTCTGGCAATGAGAACTGGGCGCGCGGACTGTTACCTCCGCGTCGGAGCGGCGGACTATACTCCGGGCGACGTCCAAGTCAACAGGGAATCCGGACCTGCAACCAGAGATTTTTCCATGTGCCCGCGGAGTCCGGAAACAGCCGTACCGCGGCGCTATATATAGTGTGTTCCGGACGCCGGCGCCAGAGACGCGCGCGGATGCAAATAGGCTATTGAATCCGGCAATCCACATCGTTATGGTCCCGCCCCGTTCGGAGAGGTGCCGGAGTGGTTGAACGGGGCGGTCTCGAAAACCGTTGTACACGCAAGTGTACCGAGGGTTCGAATCCCTCTCTCTCCGCCAGACTTTCTCAAGTCCCTTCAGCTGTCATCCACATTTTAGTCCGGTCAATTCGATTGCCGCGACAAGGTGTTCGCGTACACTCCGGCCTTTCCTCCCGCATAAAGCGTGTTCAGAATGAATGCTCGGCTTGTGCTCGGATAAGGGAGGAATGGGGAAATGTCTGGGCCCGAAACGCAGTTCGACCACCTGATGCGCTACAAGCTGCTGGAATACAGCACCTGCACCGAGCTTGGCGCCAAAGGGCTGGAGCAGCTCAACCGGCTTGCGATCGCCTCTCTGATTTTCAATGGCACGCTCGCTGCGGCGCTGGGATTTGCCACGGAACAGATAACCTCGCGAACTCCCAACGCTGCGACAGTGGTGAGCGACACGATGCTTGCGGTCGGTTTGCTGGCGCTCTTGACGGTTGCCGTCGTCTTCAACCTTGGAGCAATGGCCTCCAACATCAATTTCTGGAAAATGCTTGAAGCGATTTCTGCGCGCCACGTTGTCGTAGATCGCGAGATCACGCACATGCTGACCGATTTTGCGGGTTCGGAAGCAACGGATCCGAAAACG
This sequence comes from Nisaea sp., assembly GCF_965216895.1. GTDB lineage: Bacteria > Pseudomonadota > Alphaproteobacteria > Thalassobaculales > Thalassobaculaceae > Nisaea. Next base: position 2,872,368 of record NZ_OZ244205.1, on the reverse strand, counting down.
CAACGGCTGTCCGATGAGGTTTACCGGACAGTCTTCGCGTATTCGGAAAACTTCTGGGTGCGGATAGTGACCAAGAGCGTCTTCCAGACCCGCAACCTCACAATCGCTTTCTACTCGCTGATCATCTTTGGCTGGGTCTCCTATATTTCAGCATTGCTGTATGGGCTCGAGTCGCCGCTGGCCTACAAGTTCCTTGAGTATGTGCCGATTGTTGAGATCTTTGGTCTAGGGTGATGTGACGCGGGGAGTTTCGTCTCCGCCTTCTTGACGCGACGTCAACGTTGAGGCCACCCGCCATCCTCAGCTCGAGAGCAGCCGGGCGAGCTGTCCGCGTCCGCGGGGCAGGGCGCCGAGGCCGCCCGCGATGCCGGCCGCGACCGAGGTCAGCAGGCCGAGTGCCAGGGGCAGGGCGATGGCGCCGGCGCCGGGCACCCAGTCGACCCGCAGCGCGCCGGCCGCGATCCAGTAGCTGCCGACCAGGCCGGCCGCGCCGCCGACCAGGGCCGCGGCCAGACCGCTCGCCGCCGTCTCGGCAAGCCGCGCGAGCGCGATCTCCCGCCGGGTGGCGCCGACCAGCGAGAGGGCGACGGCTTCGCGCCGGCGCGCATCGACATCGGCCGAAACCGTGGCGGCAAGCGACAGCGACCCGGCCAGCAGCAGGATGGCGGCGATCAGAACGGTTCCAAGTATGGCCGCCTCGACGATTTCCGTCGCGTCGCTGACGAGGCGGCGGACATCGATAACGGTGATGTTCGCGGCGCTGCGCGACAAATCCGAGATGAAGCTGTTCAGCACACCGGAATCCCGTCCCTGCAGCGAGACGATCCAGCCATGCGGCGCGTTGCGGAACGGCTCGGGGCTGGCGACCACGAGGAATTCCGGCCGCATCGTGCGATGATATTCCTTGCGGATATTCGCGACCTCCGAAGTGAAGACCCGGCCGAGCACGCTGTAGGTGAGCGTGTCGCCCGGTTTCAGGTCGAAGGCCTGCATCACGTCCTCTTCCGCCGAAAGCAGCGGCGGGCCGTCGTAATCCGGCGGCCACCAGGCGCCGGAAAGCAGTTCCGCGCCGGTCGGCTCGGCCGCCCAGGAGAAGCTCCGGTCGCCTTCGATGACCCAGTCCTTGTCCGGATTGACGAGGGCCTCTTCCACCGGCCGGCCGTTGACCCGGAGCAGGCGGGTGCGCATGAAGGGCGTGGCCTGCAGTCCCCCGAGGCCGGGAGTCCCGGCGACCTGCTGCCGGATCCGCTCCACCTGGGCCGCCTGGACGTCGAGCAGCACGATGTCGGGGGCCTTTTCCGGGATCTGGGTCTCGAAGGCGCTCTGCAGGGAGTGCTGGGTCGCAACGACACCGGTGATGCCGGCGATGCCGATGCCGAGCGCCAGGGTGCGCAGGATCACCGAACGGCGCGACCCGAGTCCCTGCCGGATGGAGAGGGCGAGGAAATCGCGGCCCGGAAGATATCCGGCGCCGCGGGCGATCAGCGCGCCGAGGCCGGCGAGCAGGACGGCGACCAGGACAAGTCCGCCCGCGGCGGCGGCGGCCATGGCGGGATTCGGCAGCCCGGCGATGGCAAGGACGGCGGCGATGGCGACGAGTGCGCCGGCGATGACCGCGTCCCGGCGCCGCAATCCGGCACCGCCCGCCTCCTCGCGCAGGGCACGGGCCGGCGGGATCCGCCCGATGCCGGAGAGGCCCGCGACCAGGGCGCCGCCCAGTCCGAGCGTCAGCGTCGCGAACACAAGCAATACGGTCGGCCAGAGTCCGGCGGGCGACCAGAGCAGATGCAGCTGCGCCGTCAGCATCTCCAGGAGCGTCACCGCGCCGAACAGCGCGATCGCCAGTCCGAACGCCATGGCGACCAGGCCCGCAGCGGCGACCATCACCGCATGCAGGGCGACAACGGTCGGCGCGGTCGCGCCGGACAGGCGGTACTGGGCGATGGCGCGGCTGCGCCGTCCGATCCACATCGCGACGGCCGACCAGGCACCGCTCAGCCCGATGGCGAAGGCGGCCAGGCCGGAGATGCCGAGGAAGCTCGTCGTCCGGTTCGTCACTTCCCGCACCCGCTCCGCCGCGTCTGCCGGGCTCTGGATTTCCCAGCCGCGTTCGGGCTCTAGGGCGTCGATCGATTGCCTCGCGGCAACGCGGTCGCTGCTGTCGTCGAACCGGATGCGGGTGCGGTATTCGAGCAGGGAGCCGCGCTCCGTCAGGCCCGTTGCCGCGAGCTGCCCGCCTGAGACCAGCACCCGCGGGCCGACGAGAAAAGTTCCGGCCGACAACCGGTCCGGTTCGCGCAGGAGTACGTCGCGGATCTCGAACCTGTTCTCTCCGATCAGGATGGTCTCGCCGATCCCGATCCCGAGGCGGGAGAGCAGGGCGTTCTCCACCACCGCGCCCGGCAAACCGTTCCGGGGCGCGAGCGCGTCCTGGAGATTCCGCTCCCCAGCCAGCGCGACGGCGCCGATGAGCGGGTAGGCCGCATCGACCGCCTTCAGTTCGATGGTCATGCGGCGGGCGTCGGCGGTGCCGTCGGTCACGGCGGTCGCGCGCAGCTCGACAACCTGCGAGATCCGGCCGGTCTCCGCCAGCCGGGCGACGGTTTCCGCATCGAGCGGTGCATTGACGACCGTGACCGCGACATCGCCGCCCAGGATCCGCCTCGCATTGTCCTGCATGGCATTCGAGAGCCCGGAACTGAACAGCCAGATCAGGCCGAGCATGGCGCTCGCGATCAGCACGCAGACCATGAACAGGCGGAGTCCGAGAATGCCGAAACCGGCCTCCGCCTTCAGCAGTTTCGAGAGCAGCGAGGCGCGGGCCAGCAGCGTGTCGTCCCGTCTCATGTCCCGTTCCATCTCAGGACACCACCCGGCCGTCCTCGATGACTAGCGTGCGGTCGCAGCGCGCCGCGAGCTCCGGATCGTGGGTGACCAGGAGCAGGGCGGTCCCGGAACTGCGCGCGAGCTCGAACATCGTCTCGATCACCACGGCACCGGTGCGCCGGTCGAGGTTTCCGGTCGGCTCGTCCGCCAGGACGAGCCGCGGGCCGGCGACGAAGGCGCGGGCCACGGCGACGCGCTGCTGCTCGCCGCCGGAGAGCGCGGAGGGCCGGTGCGTCAGGCGGTGGCCGAGACCGACCCGCTCCAGCATCTCCGCCGCCCTGGCTTCGGCGTCCGTTTGCCCGGCGAGGGTCAGCGGCAGGGCGGCGTTCTGCCGTGCCGTGAGCGAAGGGACCAGATGATAGGCCTGGAAGACGATGCCGATATCCCGGCGCCGCAGCAATGTCCTGCTGCGCTCGTCGGATGCGGCAAGGTCGGTGCCGAGGACATGCGCCGCTCCGCCGGAGAGCGGCTCCAGCCCGCCGATGATCGCAATCAGGGACGATTTCCCGGACCCGGACGGACCGGTGACGGCCGCGATTTCGCCCGGAGCGACGGAGAGGTCGATTCCGTTCAGGACGTCGATATCGCCTTCCGGCGACGGGTAGGACAGCCGGACGTTCGAAAGCTGGATGACGGGGGCGTGCGAAAGATCCATGGATTTCAGTGCGAGCGGTGGGAACGGGATGCCGGCTGTCCGGATCTATTTAGGGCAGGCGCGCCGTTATTAAACTCGGCGCGTGGCAAAATGCGGGGCGCCCGGGCCGATTGCGCCGACCGGGTTCGGAATAATGGGGGCCGATGCGGTCGGATGCCTGTTCAAGTTTCCGGTAAGGCGCGGCGTTTCGAATCCGACAGCACTCTCGCGATCCTTTCGGCGTTTCCGTCACGCCAATCGGCGACATCATGACCGGCAGCGAGGTCAGCGTCGATGACAGCTGTGTAGAGGTCTGACCGGCCGGGCGGGGTGGTGTGGCAGTGACGCGCAACGGGTGATTGGGGACTCCCCCGCCAACCTGGCGAGGTCCGAGGAATTTCCGGCATGCGGATTGCCGCCGGTCGGGCGGCCAGCATCCTGTTGCGTTGCCGGCCGCGCGCTGCTTCCATATCCCGGTCTCGCCTCCGGGACCGTTTTTCAAGAGCCACAGCCATGTCCGCTTCCGCCTCCGGGGCCCCGCTGCACTACCGTCTCCGCCTGCCCGGGCCGACCGCCGTGCCGGGGCGCGTCCTCGAAGCCGCCGCCCGCCCGATCGTCGCGCATCGCGGGCCCGAGTTCCTCGCCCGCTTCTCATCGATCCTGGACCGGTTGCAGCCGGTCCTCGGGCGCTCCGGCATTCCGCCCTTCATCTTCGCCTCGACCGGGATCGGTGCGATGGAAGCGGCGGTGGTGAATGTCGCGGGTCCGGGCAAGCGGGTGCTGATCACAAGCAACGGGCAATGGGGCCCGGTGTTCCGGCGGCTGGCCGGGGGAATCGGCGCGGAGGTCGACGAGGTGGTCTCGCCGCTCGGCGCGCCGGTCGATCTCGACGGCGTGCGCAAGGCGCTCTCCGAGAAGCAGTATGCGGCGGTCCTGACCGTGCACAGCGAAAGCTCGACCGGTGCGCTGACCGACCTCGAGGCGCTCGGCGCCATCGTCGCGGAGACCGATGCGGTCCTTTGCTGCGACAGCGTGAGCGGGCTCGGCGGGGCGGAGATGCGGGCGGACGACTGGGGCGTCGATGTCGTGGTCTCGGCCTCGCAGAAATGCCTGATGTGCCCGCCCGGCCTCGGCCTCGCCAGCGTGAGCGCGAAGGCCTGGGCGCTGATCGAACGGGACGACCGGGGGCCGCGCGGCTATTTCGACTTCCGCAAGTTCCGCCCGAACTCGGAGAAGGGCGAGCCGACCTACACCGCGCCCGTCGCCATGCTCAACGCCCTCGACGCGGCTCTGACGATGATCGGCGAGGCGGGGCTGGAGGAGACGCTCGCCCGCCACAGGAAGCTGAACCGGATGCTCACGGCCGGATTGCAGGCGCTCGGCTTCTCCCTCTTTCCGACCGGAGCGCCGAGCCCGACCCTGGTGGTCATGCGCACGCCGGACGGGATTTCCGCGCCGAAGCTGATCGCGCACCTGCAGGATCGGTACAATTGCGTCATTGCGGGGACCCGCTTCGAGGAACTGAAGGACAGCCTGGTGCGGATCGGCACCATGGGCTGGGTCGACGAGACGGATATCCAGACCGACCTGGAACAGATCGCGGACGCGCTCACGGATCTCGGCGGCGCGGCGGACCGGACGGGGGCGCTGGCGGCGGCCGGGGCGGCGCGCGCCGGTTGACGTCCGAAACCCGCCGGCTCTCTCCGAAACCGTCCTGTTTACAACGCGATGGGTTTTGCGGACAGGCGCCGATCGACTACCATCGGGGTGATCCGTCCGAAGAGCCCGCATCATGACCCTCCCCGAGAAAGATCCGGAATACCTGGCCGAGACGCGCCGCCTGATGGCCGCGGCCCAGACGGAGTTGGACCGGGGGGACGTGACGCAGTCGGCGCGGATCTTCCGCGCGGTCGCCCTCCGGCACCCGGCGGTCGCGGCCGGCTGGGTGCAGGCGGCGGCGGCGGGGCTGCGGGCGAGCGATCGGGGACTCGCCCTCGATGCGGCCCGGCGCGCGCTGCTTCTCGACCCGTCCGCCCGTCCGTCGACGGCCTTGCTGGCGGTCGCGTCCGCGGGCGAGCCGGCCTCCGTCCGACACGCGGCGACATCCCTCTGGGCCCTGACCCACAGCGACAAGCCGGAGGCGCTGGGCGCGCTGGCGAGCAGCTATCTCGATCTCGGCCGTTCCCGCGAGGCGGAGCGTGTCGCGCGCGCGGTGCTCGGCGCCGACCCGGGGCTCGACTGGGTCCGGGTCAATCTGGCGGTGATCCTGCGCGAGGCCGGGCGGGAAGCGGCCGCCATGAACGAGCTGCGCCGGGCTCTGATCGTCGCGCCGGGCGGAACCCTCGCCTGGCGCCGCATGGCGGTTCTTGCCGAAAGCCTGAGCCGGCTCGATCTCGCCGAACGGGCGTCGGGCCGCGCCCTGCTGATCGACCCGGAAGACCACGGGAGCGCGGTGATCCTCTCGATCGCGGAACGCCGCCTCGGCAGGCCGGAGTGCGCACTGCGCCGGCTCGAGGCGCTGCCGGAGACGATGGACGGCGAGGTCGGGCGGGATGCGGTCGAGTTCGAACTCGGGACGATTCTCGACCGGCTGGGGCGCTATGGCGAGGCCTGGGGCCGTTTCGAGCGGGGCAACCGGATCGCCGCCCGGCGCGCGCCGCCGGGCGACGCCGATCCCGGCCCGTTCCTGGCAACGCTCGACTCCTTTGCGGCGGCGCTTTCCGGCGGCTGGCCGGAGCGCTGGGCGCCGCTTCGGGAAACGGATCCGCCCGCAGTCTTCATGGTCGGGTTTCCGCGCTCCGGGACGACTTTGCTGGACCAGATCCTGGATGCCCATCCGGACGTGCGGGTGATCGAGGAACGCCCGGTGCTGTCCAGTGTCGGCGCCGGTTTCGCAGCGGCCGGAGAGGGCGCACTGGCGCAGCGGCTCGCCGCGCTCGACGAAACCGAGGCGGCCCGGCTGCGGTCGGAATATGTCGAGAAGCTCGCCCGCTGGGGCGGGGCGGCGGCGCCCCGCGTGGTCGTCGACAAGATGCCGCTCAACATCGTCTATCTGCCACTCGCCCTCAGGCTATATCCGACTGCGAAGGTCATCCTCTCCCTGCGCCATCCCTGCGACTGCTGCCTGAGCTGTTTCATGCAGTCGATGCGCCTCAATTCGGCGATGGCGAGTTTTACCTCGATGGGAGGATCGGCGGCGCTCTATGCGCGGGTCATGGCGCTCTGGGAGGAGATCGAGCGCACCCTGTCACCTGACCATATCGCCGTGCGCTACGAGGATCTGGTGTCCGACACCGAAGGCACGGCACGCCGGGTGGTGGAGTTCCTCGACCTCGACTGGACCGACAGGGTTCTCGACCATACGGGCCATGCGAAGTCCCGGGGGGTGATCCGGACGCCGAGCTTCCGCCAGGTCTCGGAGCCGATCTACAGCCGCGCGGTGGGACGATGGATCCGGTACCGCGAGATGATGACGCCATATCTTGAAACGCTTGCCCCCTTTGCCCGGCGATTCGGATATGGGAATCCGGGAGAGGCTGCAGGCGGAGACAATCCGGCGCCCAAGGCCGGGGGAGGCTTGTGTGACAGCTAAGGACAATTGGGGCTGGAAGGCCCGCTTCGGGATGTTCATCGTCTCCAGCGAGGCCGTTCCGGAGGCGGAATGGTGGGCCATGCTGCCGCCGGACGTTTCCGTCCATGCCGCCCGCGTCGCGGCACCCGCGCCCTGGGCTTCCTGGAACGCCGAGCGGAACGCCGTGCAGCTTTCCGCGGATCTTGCCCGCGGGGCGGAGCATTTCCGGGGCATGCGGCTCTCGGCGGTGGTTCTGGGGCACAGTTCCTCGAGCCTCGTCGGCGGCGCCGGCTGGGACGCGGCGGTGGTGGCCGCGCTCTCGGAGATCCTCGGCCCGGAGATCGCGGTCACGACCAACGCGCTCGACTGTTTCGCCGCGCTGGAGGCGTCCGGCGTCGAACGCCCCTTCCTGGTCTTCCCGCCCTGGTTCAACGACGCGACGCTGGAGAAGGGCCTCGCCTATATGGAGGCGCACGGGATCGCGCCCTCGGGCCATCTCCGCCACGATCCCGGCCCCGGCTGGCGCGAGGTGCCGTGCGCCGAGATGTATCCGCGCGGTCTCGGTTTCGAGCAGCAGATCGAACCGCTCTACGCGCAGATCCGGGCAGCCTGCCCGAAGGCGGCCGACGGGGTGCTGATCCTCGGCAGCGGGTTCCGCTGCGTCGGCATCGTCGAGGCGCTGGAACGGGACCTTGCCCGGCCAGTGATCACGGCGAACCAGGCGAGCCTCTGGCAGTGCCTGAAGCGCGCCGGGGTGAAGCCGGAGATCGAGGGATATGGGAGGCTTCTCAGGCTCTGAGATCCGGGTCTGAGGTCTCCTCGCAGGGTTAGTGAGGCCGACTCTGTCGCGAAGCACGCTGCGGTCGCTGACAGGAAAGCGAGAGACCGGCCGGGAATTGGCAATAGGAACCATCCGCGGAGCGCGACGGTCCGGGCGTGCCGCCGATCGGCGGCGTTGCGCCGCATGGTCCGGGCATCGGGGCTTACCTTCGCCGAACCCTGCGCGCTAGAGTAGCGCTACCTGTCCCGTCCCAACTCCGGGAGTTCTCCCGCATGTTTTTCCTCAAGGCCCCCTGGCGGATCGGCGTCGATGTGGGGGGCACTTTCACGGATATGGTCGTGGCCGGCGCGGACGGTGCGATGCATGTGTGCAAGGTGCCCTCGGTGCCGTCCGACCCGGCGCAGGGCGTGATGAACGCCGTGGCGAGGGCGGCGGCGGATCTCGGGATCGGCACGGTGGAATTCCTCGGGCAATGTTCCTTCTTCGCGCATGGCTCAACGGTCGCGACCAACACGCTGCTGGAGCGCAAAGGCGCGCGGGTCGGGATGATCACGACCGAAGGCTTCCGCGACTCGCTCGAGATCAGGCGGGGTATCCGGCGCAATCCCTGGGACCACCGCACGCCCTATCCGGAGGTCCTGGTGCCGCGTTTTCTGCGCCGTCCGATGGCCGGACGGCTCGATACGCACGGACGGGAACTGGCGCCGCTCAATCTCGATCAGGTGCGGGAGATCGGGAAGCGCTTCCGGGCCGAGGATGTCGAGGCGGTGGCGATCTGCCTGATGAACGCCTTCGCCAACCCGGCGCACGAAATCGCCGCTGCGGAGGTTCTGGCCGAAAGCTGGGGCGGGGACTGGATTGCCCGTTCGAGTGCCGTCGCGCCGATCATCGGCGAGTACGAGCGCGGTTCGACGACGGTGGTCAGCGCCTATGTTGCCCCGCGCGTGGTGGGCTATCTGCAGGACCTGGAGGCGGCACTGGCGGCGGCCGGGTTGCGTCACAAGCTCTTCATGCTGCAATCGAACGGCGGTGCGGTCTCCGTCGGGCAGATCGCCGAGCGCCCGGTGAACCTGATCCTTTCCGGCCCCGCCGCCGGGGTCGGCTCGATGCGGCATCTGGCCGAGGTCTCGGGCCATGACGATCTGCTCTCGATGGAGATCGGCGGCACGAGCTGCGACGTCATGCTGATGTCCGGCGGCCGGATCGCGATCACCGACGAACTCGCGGTCGCCGATTACGATCTCGTCATTCCCTCGGTCGACATCCATACGGTCGGGGCCGGCGGCGGCACCGTCGCCGGGGTGGACGGGGCCGGCATGCTGTTCGCGGGGCCCAAGGGTGCCGGCGCCGATCCGGGTCCGGCCTGCTACGGGCTCGGCGGGAGCGAGCCGACGGTGACCGACGCCAATCTCGTGCTCGGTCGCCTGAAGCCCGGCGCCTATGCCGGCGGCTCGGTGACGCTGGATCCCGAGAAAGCCCGTGCTTCGGTGCAGGACCGGGTCGCCGACCCGCTCGGGCTCACGGTCGAGGAGGGGGCCGCCGGGATCATCCGGCTGGTCGAGCAGAACCTGTTGCACGCGGTGGAGCGGATCTCGATCCAGCGCGGGCAGAATCCGCGCCGCTTCCGGCTTGTCGCCTGCGGCGGGGCCGGGCCGATGCACGGGGCACCGGTCGGGCGCAGGCTCGGCTGCGCCGCAGTTTATGTCCCGCGGCAGGCGGGTGCCTTCTGCGCCCTCGGGATGCTGCATTCCGACGTGCGGCAGGACTTCATGGACGTGCACTTCCAGGAGCTCGATACGCTTCCGGAACAACCGGTCGAGAACCGCTATCGGGCGCTCGAGGAGCGGGCGCGGCGCCTCCTCGCGGACGAGGGCTTCGCTGCGGAGGCGATGCGGACGGAGCGCGAACTGGACATGCGCTATGACGGCCAGCAATGGGACCTCCGCATTCCGGTCGCACCGGATGACGATGCGGCCGCAATCCGCGCCGCCTTCGAACGGGAATACGAACAGCGCTTTGGCCATCTCGTGCCCGGCGGGCGCATCCTGATCACCGCGCTCCGTGTGGTCGGCAAGGGCCTGCTGCCGCCGCTCGCCGAAGCCAGGATTCCACGTGCCGAGGGCCCGGCGGAACCGGTGGAACTGCGGCCGGTCTTCATCGACGAGCGGTACGGGACAATGGAGACGGCGGTCTATCGCGGCGAGGATCTTCTGCCGGGGCATGGATTGCCGGGACCGCTGCTGATCGAGGAGGCGACGACGACGATCTTCGCCGGTCCGGGCGACCGGGTGACCGTCGATATGGCGGGGAACTACCTGATCACCTTCGAGGACGGGGAGGCTTCGGCATGAGCGCGAAAACCGGCACATCCGCCGATCCGGTCCTGCTCGCCCTGACGCAGAACCGGCTCGACCATATCTCGCAGCAGATGGGTCACGTCATGGTGCGCACCGCGCGTAGCCCGATCTTCAGCCAGGCGCACGATTTCACCTGTTTCATCGCCGGCCCGGACGGCCGGGTGACGGCTCAGGCGGACGGTATCCCGATCCACAGCGGCGGCGGCGGCTTCGCCGCGCGCGCGATCCTGCGGGACTTCGCGGGCGATATCGCAGACGGCGACGTCTTCCTGCTGAACGATCCCTGGGCGGCAGGCGGCAACCATCTGCCGGACTGGGTGATCGCCCGTCCGGTCTTCGTCGGCGGCCGGCTGGTCTCGCTGGTCTGCAACCGGGCGCACCAGTCCGATATCGGCGGCGGTGCGGCGGGGACCTACAATCCGGAGGCGACCGAGGTCTGGCAGGAGGGCGTCCGGCTGCCGGTGCTGAAGCTGGTCGAGGCCGGGAAGGTCCGGCGCGATCTCTGGAAGCTGCTGCTGCTGAACACCCGGACGCCGGACCTGCTGGAAGGCGATCTCGGGGCGATGCTGGGCTCGACGAGGATCGGCGCCGAGCAGGTCGCCGGCCTGGTGGAGGAACTGGGTGTCGAGCAGGCGCTTGGATATTTTGACGGCATCCTCTCCCATGCCGCCGGACGCATGGGCGCGGCGCTGGCCGAGCTGCCGGACGGAATCTATGAGGGCGAAGAGCGCAGTGACAACGACTGTTTCGAGTTGCGCGACATCTGGGTCCGGGCGAAGGTGACGATCCGGGACGGCCGGTCGCTGGTGGATTTCACGGGCACCGACCCGCAGATCCCGGGATTCAAGAACTCCACCCTCGCGAACACCCACTCTGCCGTCTACACCGCCTTCGCCTCCTTCTTCGACCCGGCGATCCCGCGCAACGAGGGCACCTTTTCCGTGATCGAGATCGTGGCGCCGGAAGGCAGCCTGGTGAATGCACGGGAAGGCGCGGCGACCACCATGGACACGGTCTTCGTCGCGCACGAGATCATCCACGCGGTCTGGAAGGCGCTGAACCGGGCGGCCCCGGAGCGGGCGGCGGCCGGCTGGGCGAAAAACATCTTCGGAGTCACCTCCGGCCGCGAGGCCGGGGCGGAGGGCCGACCCTACGTATTCTACCACGGCCTTGCGGCTGCAGGGGCCGGTGCGGTCGAGGGCCGTGACGGATTCAACCAGATCGGCCATCTCTGCACCCTCGGGGGGCTCACGATCTCGAACGCGGAAACCTACGAGCGGCTCTATCCGGTGCATTTCCGCCGTCAGGAGCTGCGCTGCGACGGCGGCGGGGCCGGGCGCTGGCGCGGCGGCACCGGCGCGCATTACGATGTCGAGATACGGACGCCGGCGCTCTATTCATTCCGCGGCGAGGGCCTGCGGTACGAGACCGGCTTCGGGATCAAGGGCGGGACCTATGGAGCCGCTGGGGAGATGCAGGTGCGGGAGGGCGACGCGGCGCCCGAGCCTGCGCCGAAATTCGGCCTGAAACGCCTGCGGGCGGGACGCCTTAACGCAAGCTCGCCGGGCGGCGGCGGCTGGGGTGATCCGAAAACGCGGCCTCTCGGAGCGGTCTGGCGCGACTGGCGTGACGGCCTGGTCTCGACCGAGGCGGCGCGGGAGCAGTACGGCGTCGTGTTCGTTGGCGATCCAGACGATCCCGGGTCGACCTTTTCCAGATCGCTCGATGCCGCGGAAACCGCACGGTTGCGGACGGCCTGATCCGCTTCGAAGGCCGGGTCTTGCGGCTCGTCACCAAGGCGTGTTCCGGGACGGGGAAGCGCACCCGTCCGCTTGGTCCGGTTATTGCTTTTGCTGTCTTCCCTGCCCGGATCTGTCCGGGCGAGGTCGGAAAGGTGAGAGCGGAACAGCATGTCGATTGTGTTCAATGCGGACTATCCCGGAACCGGGTACGTCGCGTCAGGCCGGAGCGTGCAGTGGCATCTCGGTATCACGCCGGGAGACGGAACGGCCGATATCGTCGAGACTCAGCTTGCCGGAGAGCGGATGACGCGACGGTCGACGGATCGCGAGGCGGCCGCGCCGATGCCCGAGACGCCGGCCGAGTTGGCGGGCACCCCCGACACGCAGGCTGCGATCCACAAGCTGCTTGCCGTCTACGGCGAGGACGAGGCGCGCGACCATTTCGATGTCAAGGCGCTGGAGCCATCGGGACGGGCGGACAGTTTCGACATCGCCCTGATCGACCCGGTCCCGGAAGCCGCACCGGAGCCGGTTCAGGCTGCGCCTCCGGCCGAGTTTTCCGTCCTGCACGAGAATCCCGGCAACTCGATCATGAGCGCGGAGGATTTCCTCCTGCTCTGACGCGCCGGTCAGTTCGCCCTGGCCTTCGGGTCCGGGACGCGGCGCAGAGCCGGCGTCGACGCCTTCTCGAACGCACCGATATAGTCGCGGGTCAGCGGCACTGCCGCGACGTCCTTCGCCAGCTGGATCTGGAACACCATGTGACCCATGCGCCGGAAAGCGAGTTCCGAGCCGGTCAGGTACATTTCCCACATCCGGCAGAAGCGCTCGTCATAGAGCGCCGCCATCTCGTTCCGGCGCTGTTCGAAGCGTTCGCGCCAATGCCGGAGGGTCTCGGCATAATGCAGGCGCAGGATCTCGATGTCCGTCGCCCAGAGCCTCTCCCGCTCGATTGCCGGCAGGACTTCCGAGAGGGCGGGCGAGTAGCCGCCGGGAAAGATGTAGCGGCGAATCCACGGGTTGGTGACGCCGGGGCCGTCGTGCCGTCCGATCGAATGCAGCAGGGCGACGCCGTCATCCTTGAGCAGGGTGCGGATCTTGCCGAAGAATTCGCTGTAATGGCCAACCCCGACATGCTCGAACATGCCGACGGAGGCGACCCGGTCGAACTGTTCCTCGAGCAGGCGGTAATCGCGCAGCTCGAAGCGGACGCGGTCCTCGAGACCGGCGGCGCGGGCCCGCTCGCAGGCGTATTTGTGCTGTTCGACAGAGAGGGTGACGCCCAGCACCTCGACGTCGGCCATGCGGGCCAGAGCGAGCGCCAGCCCTCCCCAGCCGCAGCCGATATCGAGTACACGCTGACCCGGTTTCAGCAGCAGTTTTGCCGCAATGTGTCGGATCTTCGCTTCCTGGGCGGCGTCCAGCCCCATCTTCGGATGGGTGAAATAGGCGCAGGAATACTGTCTTTGCGGGTCAAGGAAGCTGTCGTAGAGCGCGTCGGAAAGATCGTAGTGATGCGCGACGTTGCGCTGTGCCCGGTGCAGCGGATTGTGCTGCTGCAGCCCGCGCAGCAGCGCCGCAGTGCGGTCGATGATCCGTTGCAGCGGGTGTGCCGCCAGCCTGTCGAGATTGACCGCTGCGATGTCGATGAAATCGTAGAGCGTGCCCTCTTCAATCGTCAGCCGGCCATCCATATAAGCCTCGCCGACCGCCAGCGTCGGGTGAAGTCCGAGACGGAGGTCCGTCTTCCAGTCGTGAATCCGGATTGTCACCTGCGGTGTGCCCGAACCGGCGATCCAGCGACGTCCCGACGGGTCGACAACCGATATCGTGCCCGTCCTCACCACCTGGGTCAGCAGCTTCGCAAAAAACATCTGACGCCCCACCCCACCAATGGCGAAGGCGTGAGCCGGAGTGCAGACGATCGCTCCGGCCGCGCGATCGCATGTTTCACGGATGTGATATAGTTAATGATGCGCCAGAAAAGAGAAAAATTCAAATCTCCTTAGACGCATTGAGTGTTCGGGGCATGCCGGAACGGGACCCCGTTTCCGGCCGGCGTTCCCTTGCACCCGGAACTCACATAGAGTGAGAAGCAAGGTGCGCTACAAAGGCGCCGTGTCGAATGACTGACGGAATGTTCGAGAGATGAACGGGGACAACCGAAGCCAGATCGAATTTCCGGATGGCGCTGTGCTCATGCGGCCCGGGGCGGAGCCCGAATTTCTCTATTTGATCCGAAGCGGACATGTCGTCCTCGATCCCGTGGGCATCGATCGCCGCCTGATGTTCGGACCGGGGACGGTCATCGGCCTCGCATGGCTTATCGACAATACGATCGCGACGACCTACAGATCCGAGATCACGGCGGTTGGCCCGGTAACTGCCGAACGGCTCGACGCCAGTCTTGTCAAAGAGCAGCTCAAGGGGCTCTCGCCGCGAATGCGGGTCTGCCTCATTTCCATGATCCGTCAGATCAACATGACGGTCGAAACCGAGAACCAGAGCGATTCGCTTCTGGCGCGGTTGCTGAAGAAGTCCTCCCGGGAACTCGACTCTCTGCTGGCGCGGCAGAGCGCGGACACCGGCGAACTCCGGGTCGATCCGCTGGCGGATGCGCTTGAAGATGTCCAGCGGACGCAGAGACGCGGGAGGGACGTATGACGGAGCTGCTTGATCGACGCCTGTTCAAGCCCGGCAGCAAGATCGTGCGGGCGGGCGACGATGTCCACAAGGTTGTTCTGATCGTCCGCGGACGTTGCCGGATCGAACCGAAGGGGATGAGCCGGTCGTTCGTCTTCGGCCCGGGCTCGTTGCTCGGACTGCGGCCGATTTTCGAGAAACATCGCCATCCGCGGCATCTCAGCACGGCGGTTGCACTGGAGCCGGTCGAGGCCGTTTTCATGGACGCCGAGGATTTGAGGCGTGAATTCGGTCACTTGCCGGCGGAGATGAAAATGATCTTCCAGTCGCTGTGCATCGGATCGCAGACCCTTGCGAAGATCTATGACCAGGCCAGTGAGGACCGCCACAAGGTGCTTGCCGGACTGGCGACGGAGATCGACACCCTGATCAGGGCGGAATTGAACTGACAGGATGCCCGGCCCGGTTCAGCCGACGGCCCGGCCGGTCTGGATCAGGTTTTCTAGGTCCGTGTCCAAGCCGAAACCGAGGTCGATCAAATCGCGGCGCACGACGATCGATTCCTCAAGTCGCGGATCGCATGCGCGGGGACGGGAGGAAGTCTCGCAGGTTTCGTCGGCGAAGAGAATGAAACCGTCGATCCCGGGGGCCTCCTCGGCGCATCGCCTTGCGGAAGTTGCGGCGCCCCTATATGTCTAGCGGCCCGGCCGCGGCAACGCTGTATGGCGCGCCGAGCGGCACCGCGTCTCGAAGACGCAGGCAACCGATCCGGACCCGTTCCTGCATGAGTAAAATCCAGAATCCGTCCCTGCCCAAGGACAAGATCAAGTTTCTCCTTCTCGAGGGCATTTCCGAAACCGCCACGCGGCAGCTCGAACTGGCGGGATATTCCTGCGTCGAGCGCCATGCCAAGGCGTTGGAAGAGGAACCTCTCAAGGAAGCCCTGGCCGATGTCCGGCTGCTCGGCATCCGTTCGCGCACCAGGGTGACGGAGAGCGTGATCGCATCGACCGACAAGCTGATCGCGCTCGGCTGTTTCTCCGTCGGGACCAACCAGGTCGATCTCGAGGCGGCGAAGCGAAAGGGCATTCCGGTCTTCAATGCGCCGTTCTCGAACACCCGCAGTGTCGCGGAACTGACGATTGCGGAGATCGTGATGCTGTTCCGGCAGAGTTTTCCCCGATCCGTCGCGGCGCACGAAGGCCGCTGGCAGAAATCGGCTGCGGGCAGCCGGGAGGTTCGGGGAAAGACCCTCGGGATTGTCGGCTACGGCAATATCGGCACCCAGCTTGCGGTGCTGGCCGAGGCGATGGGCATGCGGGTGCTCTATTTCGACCGCACCGACAAGTTGCGCCACGGCAATGTCGAGCCGGCGGAGAGCCTGGATGCGCTGCTCGAAGCCTCCGACGTGGTCTCGCTGCATCTTCCCGAGACGCCGGAGACGCGGGACATGATCGGCGCGCGCGAGATCGGCAAGATGAAGAAGGGCGCCTGTCTCATTAACAATGCCCGCGGCACGATTCTCGATGTCGAGGCGCTGGCGACGGCGCTCAAGAGCGGCCATCTCGCGGGCGCGGCGGTGGATGTCTTCCCGGTGGAGCCGAAATCCAACGCGGACGTCTTCACCTCGCCGCTGCAGGGGCTCGACAATGTGATCCTGACTCCGCATGTCGGCGGCTCGACGGAAGAGGCGCAGGAGCGCATCGGCGAGGAAGTGATCCGCAAGCTGATCGAGTATTCCGATGTCGGCTCCACGGTCGGAGCGGTGAATTTCCCGGAGGTCCAGCTTCCGCCGCGCCCGGCCGGAACCCGTTTCATCCAGGTGCAGCGCAACCTGCCCGGCGAACTCGGCCGCCTGAACGACGTCTTCGCCGCCCACAACATCAATATTGCCGCCCAGCATTACCAGACCGACGGCGAGATCGGTTATGTCGTGCTCGATGCCGAGGGGCATGTGGAGAAGGCGGACGAGGTGATCCGTGCGGTCCGCGCCCTCGACGGCACGATCCGTGCCCGGGTCCTGAACAGCATCGCCTGACGGCTTGGTGCCGGCCCGTGTCGGGGACTAGACTGCGCGAGGGTGCGGGGGGCTTCTGATGGAACCGGTTCTGGAAATCATGCGGCGCGAGGACCTGCTCGCGTTCGCGCTCTTCATGGTCTGCTGGCTCGGTTACGAGACCTTCGTCGCTCTCAGCGTCCGGCGCGGCAAGGGTCTGCCCGCCGCGATGCAGGCCTGGCGTCGGGACTGGTTCTCGGCCGCGGTCGAGCGCGACAACAGGATCATCGATGTGCAGATCGTCCGCTCGCTCGCCGGGAACTCGGCTTTCATGGCCTCGACGAGCATCTTCGTCGTCGGCGGCCTCGCCGCCGTCTTTGGCGCCTCCGGGCAGGCGGTCGCGGTGCTCAACCGGTTCAGCTTCCTGATCGAAACCTCGCAGGACCGCTTCGGCCTGAAGATCGCGCTGCTGATCTTCATCTTCACCTTCGCCTTCTTCCGTCTCGCCTGGTCGATCCGGCTGCACAACAATGCCGCCATTGTTCTGGGGGCGATCCCGCAGCCGGAACTCAAGGACCAGCGGGAGACCGGCATCGCGCGGGCGGCGGTGGCGGCCGAGCTCGCGAGCCTTGCCGCCCGGCACTATAACGGCGGGGTGCATTCCTATTATTTCGGGCTCGCCGTCTGTACCTGGTTCCTGCACCCCTTCGCCTTCATGGCGGCCTCGATCTGGGTCGTGGCCATCCTCTACCGGCGGGAGTTCCGCTCCCGCGCCCTCAAGACGGTCCGTCGACGCTAGAGGTCCTTGGCGAAGCGCAATCCGTCATAGACGGCGGCGTGGATGTTGCGCGACGCGACCGCGTCGCCGATCCGGGCGAGGAAGAACCGGCCTTCAGGATTGCGTGCCGGAAAGGCCTCTGCACCGCGGATCAGCGCCTTGTAATCAACCGCGCCGAGATTGCGCGAAGCGGGCTTGAGGCCGAAATAGATCTCGTCCAGCGGCAGCGTACCGTGCTCCACCACCACATGATCGACCTCCCGCTCCTCGGTCCGCCCGTCATAGTCCGAGCCGAGCGTCGCCAGCAGGACGTTGCCGTTCCGGGAGACCCCGGTCAGCCGGGAATTGATGGTAATGCGGCTGGCGGAGCGGTGCAGTGCCCGCGCATAGGGCACGTGATTGAGGCCGCCAATCTCCGGCGCGAAGAACCGCTCCGGCGTGACGATCTCCACCTCCGCACCCTTGTCGATCAGCATTTCCGCCGCCTGCATCGCGGGATGGCCGCCATTGTCGTCATAGACCAGCACCCGGCCGGTGGGACTGACTTCCCCCGATAGAATGTCCCAGGTCGAGTGCACTAGTTCGTTGCCGGCCTCCAGGATCTCGGTGTTGGGCAGGCCGCCGGTTGCGATGAACACGATGTCAGGTTCTTCGTCGACAACATCCGTTACTTCAGCGTAATGATTGAAGCGGATTTCCGCTCCGGCGGCTGCGAGTTGCTCGAGGCGCCAGTCGACGATCCCGATCAGCTCCGAGCGTCGTCTGCTCTGCGCGGCGAGGCGCACCTGGCCGCCGGCTTCGGGGCCGGCCTCGAAAACGGTGACCGCATGGCCCCGTGCGGCGGCGACGCGCGCCGCCTCAAGCCCGGCGGGGCCGGCGCCGACGACGAGGACTCGTTTGCGCGGCCCCTCCGACGGCGTGATCACCTGCGGCATGGTGAGCTCGCGTCCGGTGGCGGCATTGTGGATACAGAGCGCCTCGTGCCCCTCGTAGATGCGGTCGAGGCAGTAGGTTGCGCCGACGCAGGGCCGGATGTCCTGCTCACGGCCCTGGCTCAGCTTCAGGGCGATATGCGGGTCGGCGATATGGGCCCGGGTCATGCCGACCATGTCGAGCTTGCCGTCCGCGACCGCGTGCCGGGCGGTCGCGACGTCCTGGATGCGCGCGGCATGAAACACCGGAAACGTCGTCGCCGCCCGGACCTCGCCGGCGAAATCGAGATGCGGGGCCGATGCCATGCCCTGGGTCGGGATGACGTTCGAAAGCGCGGCGTCGGTATCGATATGGCCGCGGATCACGTTCAGGAAATCGATCTGTCCGGTGCCGACCAGACGCCGGCAGATCTCGATCCCTTCCTCGCGGGAGAGGCCTTTCTCCCATTGCTCGTCGGCAACGAGGCGGAGCCCGACGATGAAGTCCGGGCCGGCCCGTTCCCGTATGCTGTCCAGCACGCGGCGGGTGAAGCGGAGCCGGTTGTCGAGGCTGCCGCCATGCTCGTCGCTGCGGAAATTCGTCGCCGGAGACCAGAACCCGTCGAGCAGGTGGCCATAGCATTCGAGCTCGATGCCGTCCAAACCGGCGGCCTGCATGCGTTCGACCGCGGTCGCGTAGTCCGCTGCGATGCGGTCGAGATCCCAGTCTTCGGCTTCTTTCGGGAAGGCCCGGTGGGCCGGTTCGCGCACCGGTGAGGGAGCCAGCACCGGCAGCCAGTCGGCCTTGTTCCAGCTCGTGCGGCGGCCGAGATGGGTGAGCTGGATCATCACTGCGGCGCCGTATTCGTGACAGTCGTCCGTCAGCCGTTTCAGGTGCGGAACGATCTCGTCCTTGTAGGCATGGAGATTGCCGAAGGCGGCCGGACTGTCCTCGGAGACCACCGCCGAGCCCGCCGTCATGGTCAGAGCGATACCGCCTTTCGCCTTTTCCAGGTGATAGAGCCGGTAGCGGTCCGTCGGCATTCCGTCCTCGGAATAGGCCGGCTCGTGCGATGTCGACATCAGCCGGTTGCGCAGGGTGAGATGTTTCAACCGGTAGGGCTGCAGCAGCGGGTCGTTCGACATAGGCTTTCTCCGCATCGGACGGGACGTTCCGGATGAGGCTAGCACCCCGGAGCGCCGGAATTCGTTCCGTGCCGACATTCTTGCCGGTCCTAGAAGATTCCGGCCTCCAGGCCCGCGGCCATGCCGGCGCCGAGATCGCGGCATTGCGCGACGAAGGACGGATCGTATGCGCCGCGGCAGACCAGCGGCTCCTGCACGGCGCGCCAGCGCAGACCCGTGGTGATGCTTTCGACGGCGCGGCAGGTGCCGGTCCCGTCATGTCCGGCCCGTACGAAGAGGGCATAGGGCAGTCCCTGGGTTTCCTCGAGGCACGGGTAGTAGATCCGGTCGAAGAAATCCTTCAGCGCGCCGCTCATATAGCCGAGATTTTCGGTGGTTCCGAGCAGGATGGCGTCGCAGTCTCTGACCGCGTCCGGATCGGCCTCGAACGGGCTGAGGCATCGGATGGTCACGGCGCCGCCCGTCTGTCTTGCGCCGTCGAGCGCTGCGTCGCGCAGGGCTTTGGTGTTCTCGGACGGGGCGTGGGCAACAATCAGCAGAGATTTCGACATGGGTGTCAGCCTAGCAAACCGGGGACCGCGCCGCGCAAGCCCTATTCGTGCCCTCTCGGAACCGCTGGTTTTCCCGCAATTCCGGCCCACATTTCGGCAGGGCGGCTTGCGGCGCGGTGTCTTCCGCGTAGAGTCGCCGCCAACTGGCGCCGCCCGCGCAACCTGAACCGGAGAAAGACACCCTATGCCCGACTCCCAGCAGATCCCTTCGAACGACGTGATCGACACGCTCCTGAACCGCGTCAGTGTCCGGAAATATACCGACGCGCCGGTGAGCGAAGCGATGGTCGAAACCATCCTGAAGACCGCCTTCCGCGCGCCGACCTCCTCGAATATCCAGTCCTACAGCGTCGTCGTGGTGCGCGACCAGGAGAAGCGCGAGGCTCTTGCCGCCGCGTGCGGCGGGCAGCGTCACATCGCCGGGGCACCTGTCTTCCTCGCCTTTTGCGCCGACCTGACGCGGATCGAGGACGCCCTGGTGCGCAACGGCCACAGTATCGACAGCAACAATCTCGAGACCGGGCTGGTCTCCGCGATCGACGCCGCGCTGGTCGGCATGTCTGCCTATCTCGTCGCCGACAGCCTGGGCATCAAGGGCGTGATGATCGGCGGTGCCCGCAACAAGCCGGTCGAGGTCGCCCGCATTCTCGGCCTGCCGCAGCGCGTCTTCTGTGTCTTCGGCATGTGCCTCGGCTGGCCGGCGGAGGCGCCGGCGCAGAAGCCGCGCATGGACTATGACGGACTGGTGCATTTCGAAGAGTACGGCAAGAGCCGCACCGGGGCCGGCGCGAAAAAGATCGTGGACGATTACGATGTTGCGCTCGCGGAACATTATCGCGGGCAGGGCCGGCAGACGACCGACGCCTCCTGGTCCGACGACATGGACAAGAAATTCCATCCGTGGCTGCGCGACGATCTGCGCGAACGGCTGAAGGAACTCGGCTTCGATTTCCGCTAGAGCGGGCAAACCGCGTCAAGCGGAACGACACGACAAGGGGAGGATCGAATGGACTGGAAAGACCGCCGCCGGAAGTTCCGGCAGGTGATCGGGGGCACGCGCTGCATCCGCCCCGGCTCCGTGCATGATGCGCTTTCGGCGCGGATTGCCGAGGATCTCGGCTTCGAGGCCGGCATGCTCGGCGGCTCGGTCGCTTCGCTCGCCGTCCTGGGGGCGCCGGACGTCATGGTTCTGACCCTGAGCGAGCTTGCGGGCCTGGTTCTGCGCATAAATCGCGCAGGCAACCTGCCGCTGATGATCGATGCGGATCACGGTTTCGGCAATGCGCTCAATGTCCAGCGCACGGTCGAGGAACTGGAAACCGCGGGCGCGGCCGGACTCTCGATCGAGGACACCGACCTGCCGGAACCCTACGGCAGCCAGGGCAAGACCCGTCTCCTGTCGCTCGAGCAAGGCGTCGGCAAGATGCAGGCCGCGCTCGCCGGGCGCCAGGACCCCGATCTTGTGATCGCGGGACGGACCAGCGCGCCGTCGGTCACCGGACTTGAAGACGCGATTGCCCGGGCGAAGGCCTACGAGGAGGTCGGTGTCGATGCGATCTTCATGATCGGTCTGAACACCCGAGCGGATCTCGATGCCGTTTCCGCGGCGGTCAAGCTGCCGCTGATCATCGGCGGCGTGCCGGCGGAACTCGATGACTGGGACTATCTCTCGGAACGCCGGGTGCGCATCGCGCTGCAGGGGCACCAGCCGATCTCCGCCGCGATCGCCGCGGTGGAGCAGACCCTGCGGGCATTGCGTGACGGTGCCCATCCGTCCGAAATCGGCGGGCTCGCCGCACCGGATCTGATCCGGCGGGTGACCCGCGCGGACAGCTACGAGGAACTGGCGGATCGCACGCTCGGACGCTGAGCTGGTCCGCATCGGGTAACCGAAATGGCGAGAAAACGTGGCGATTCGCGGCCGGTATTCCACTCCGTCGGCGCGGAGGTGGATTATCTATGCGCGAAGGTCTCGCCGCAGGACCGGATCCGTGGACGGGTTGCAGGCGGCGACCGCATCCGCCGGGATGTCACCCCGGCTCCGGCGGATTTCGTCATTCGTACAGTTGGTTACGAATGCTTTGCGGATGTCGGTCCCGCAGGGTCCCGACAACGCTCTGCGGCAGCTTGAGGTAGGGGAGGAAAAAAGCCTGCCGGCCGGATTCCCTTTGCGCGGCGAATGAGGCAGTCTCTGACGCTCGGCTGAATTGACGACAGGGACCCAGAACCGCGCCATGGATAATCCGGCGGCCTATTCCGCTAATTCGCGCCAGGATGCGTACGTGGATGCAATCCCGTCGGAGCACCGCGGTCCTGATCTCGCCGTGCGTCGACGGACGCCCGGGTTCGAGGCGCTGCTGCAGGAACTGTCGATCGAGGGGCTGGATGCGCTCGACCCTGGCTATATGTCCCTGCTCCGCTCCGTGCTTGCCGGGGGCGAGCCACGCAGCAGGAACCTCCGTGCGACCGCGGGCGACACGGAGCGGTTCCTGCGCATCGACGCCTATCCCTGCTTCGCCGATGACGGCTCCGTGGCCGGCCTGGTCGTGGTCGCGGCGGACAATGCGCCGGCGGCACGGCGCGAGAACGCGATCCTCCGCAATCTCGAGCTCGAACGCTCGCGCTTCGACGACTATCCCGTCGGCACCACCGACGAGGACTGGACCGGCGCGCGCCGGGTGCTGGAGCGTCTGAACCGGGAAGGGCATACGGACATTCGCCAATATGTCCGCGAGCATCCGGAGATCCTGACCGATCTGGTGGCGGGCGCCCGGCTGGTCGATCTGAACGAAGCCACGGTGCGGACCTACAACGCGCCGGACAAGCGCGCCCTCATCGATCACTTCAACAAGCCCCCGGATCTCTCGAGCTACAATTCCGAAACGGGATACTCGGATATTTTCGTCTCGCTGCTTGCGCGTTTCTTCGCCGGCGAGACCAAGGTCGTGGTGGAAGGATGGGACCGGACCTTCGACGGCCAGAACATCTTCCTGCGCACGACGACGAGCATCATGCCGGGTTTCGAGCAGAGCTGGGGCTGGGTGCTGCAGACGGTCGAGGATATAACCGACCGCAAGCAGATCGAGGACCAGTTGCGCGAGGCGCAGGAGCGCTACGAACTCGCGGTCGAGGGCGCCCGCGACGGACTCTGGGACTGGAATTTCGGCGCCGGCGAGTTTTTCGCCTCGGCGCAGATGTGCCGCACGGTCGGATGGGGCGAGCATCCGCGCACAATGTCGCCGAGGGAATCGGTGAAGCACATTCATCCCGCTCACCGGACGGCTGTCCGCCGTGCCCTGATCCGACATCTGCGCTCCGGGGTGGATACCTTTTCCCTGGAGTACCGGACCCTTGACGGGGCAGAGGGTCCATCCTGGGTTTCCAACCATTGTCGCGTCGTCCGCAATGATGACGGCAAGGTGACCCGTATGGCGGGGTCGGTAACCGACGTGACCGCGCGCAAGCAGCATGAGGACGAGTTGCGCGCCGCCAAGGAACAGGCCGAAATCGCGAATCGGGCGAAGACCGAGTTCCTGGCGAACATGAGCCACGAGCTCAGAACACCGCTGAACGCGATCCTCGGGTTTTCCCAGACCATCGAGTCCGAGATGTTCGGGGCCCTGCCGAACGGGAAGTACAAGGAATATGCCGGCGACATTCACAGCAGCGCCCTGCACTTGCTCGAGGTGATCAACGACATCCTCGACATGTCGAAGATCGAGGCCAACGAGTTCGTCGTCTCCGACGATCTGTTCGATGCGACCGCGACGGTAGAGCGCTGCGTGCGCTTCATGAGCGAGCGGGCCGCCCGCAAGTCGATAGAAATCGCCGTCTCGATCAAGGCCGAGCGGATCGCGATCGAGGCGGACCAGCGGATGTTCCGGCAGATTCTCCTGAACCTGCTGTCGAACGCTGTGAAGTTCACGGACAACGGTGGCAAGATCTGGGTCGAAGGCGGCGAGATGGTCGACGGGTATCTGGAATTTCGTGTCGGCGATACCGGGATCGGCATGGCACCGGAAGACGTGGCGATCGCGCTGACCCCTTTCGGGCAGGTCGGCCGCGGCCGACTGGTCGCACAGGAAGGCTCCGGGCTCGGTCTTTCGATCGTCTCCCGGCTGATGGCGCTGCATGGCGGCGATCTGGCCATCCACAGCGAACCGGCAAAGGGCACGCTGGTGATTCTGCGCTTTCCCGGCGAGCGCTTAAGAGCCGACATTCAGGCCTGACCCGTGAGCCCGCTCCCGGCCCTGTCACGGTGCTGTGATTTCCTTTCATGTGCTTGTGGGTGCGGGATGCATTACCTCCAAGCTGACCCGATCAGCGGAGAAGGCGAGGTTGCAGGTGGCCGAGGGAACCAACGTGGGTAGTGGAATCGACGAGCAACGGGGCCGGAGCGGATGGCTGTCCCGGCTTGTCCCGGTGCTATGCCTGCTGCTCGCAACGGTGCTGTTCTTTGCCCTCGGACTGGACCGTTATGTCAGCCTTGAACTGTTGCGCGACAACCGCGACCTGCTGACCGGTTTCGTCTCGGACCATTATGTGCTTGCCGCGCTCGCCTTCGTCGCCATCTACGCCGTGGTGACGGGGCTGTCGGTTCCCGGTGCCGCAGTGCTGACCCTGAGCGGTGGCTTTCTCTTCGGCACCGTCGGCGGCACAGCTTACGCGGTCATCGGCGCGACGCTCGGTGCGACGGCGATCTTCCTCGCCGCCCGCACGGCCTTTGCCGATGCTCTTCGGGCCCGCGCGGGCAAGGCGATCGGCATGATGCGCGAGGGTTTCCGCAAGGATGCCTTCAACTATCTGCTGTTTCTCCGCCTCGTTCCGGCCTTTCCGTTCTTTCTGGTCAATCTGGTGCCCGCATTCCTTGGCGTATCGACCCGCACCTACATTCTTGCCACCGTGATCGGGATCGTCCCCGGCGGGTTCGTCTTCGCATCGGTGGGCGCCGGGCTCGGGAGCATTTTCGATCAGGAGGGCGAGATCGGCCTTGCCGACGTGATGACTCCGGAAATCATCCTGGCAATGGTCGGGCTTGGCGTCCTTGCGCTCGTGCCCGTGCTCGCCAAGCGCCTGCTCGGACGCAGAGGGGCGTGCGACTAGCGCCGGCGGCGCGGCCTCTTGTGCCAGTCATTGAAGTCGGGCGGCCGCCGCTTCACCCAGGCAATGAACCGTTCCATCTCGGGATGGGCGCGGATCCGGTCGGCGTCGAAATAGTGCCGCGCCAGCTCCGTTTCGCTGAAAAGCGCGTGGATCTTGCGGTGGCAGACCTGATGCATCCAGTCCCAGTCGCGGCCGCCTCGGGCACGCGGGATCCAGTGATGGCGGTCGACGGATATTCCTTCCAGCATGGGGCGGCGGCAAATCGGACACCGCGCCGGAAAGTCTTTGTCCGCCGGCACTTCCGGGACCGCTTCGGGGGTGCGGCGTTTCCTCAAATCGATTGCGCTCCGTTCCGATCCTTCCCATCTTTAGCGGGAAATCGAAGGAGCGGAAATCACCGATGGCACAGAAGCACGAACTCAACTGGGACGAGGACGCCCCGGCAGGGAGGTCTGTCGCACCGTGGATCGCGCGCGCCGGAGGATACGGCGTCATCCTGCTCGTCCTGGCCGTTGCCGGCTATTATCTCGTCGGCATGGCGCTGACGCACCGGATTTCCGACGATGTCGATCTGGCGCTGAGCGAGACGCCCCCGGGCGCCAGCCGTGCGGTGCAGGTGACGGCCGATCTGATCTGGCGCGAGACCGAGCAGAATTCCTGGACGGCCAACAACCCCTTCTTCCTGCCGGGCTACATGCTCGACAACATGCCGAACTTCCAGCAGGGCATCATCTCCGCACTTAGCCGTTTCGCAATCGAAATGTCCGATCAGCTCGGCCGGACCCGCGGCACGAGCGAGGTCGACAAGGATCTCGACAAGGCGGCCGGGCTGTTGAAATGGCCGGGCACGGTCTGGCACTTCGACCTCTCGACCTCCTGGGCGCCGACCACGCCGGCCGAGAAGCAGTATCTGGCGGCCCGCAAGGCGCTGCTCGCCTATAACGACCGCCTTGCCGCCGGTGACGCCGTGTTCGAGAAACGGGCGGACAACCTTCAGGCGACGCTGGAGCGGATGACGGCCGATATCGGCTCCGCGTCCGCGGTGATAGACCGCCATCTGATGCAGGCCGGCGGCTGGGGCGTTGATCGCAAGGTCGATGACATCTTCTACAACGTGAAGGGCCGGCTCTACGGTTATTTCATGCTGCTGCGCGAACTCGGCGTCGATTTCGACCGGGTGATCCGTGACCGGGAACTCAGCGCCGCCTGGAGCCAGATGCTGGATTCCATGCGCGCCGGAGCGCAGCTCGACCCGCTGGTGATCGTCAACGGCACGCCGGACGGCCTGTTCTTTCCGAGCCACCTTGCGGTGCAGGGCTTCTACCTGCTGCGCGCCCGCACCCAGCTTCGGGAAATCGTCAACATCCTGCAGAAATGACCGGACCTAGTTGTCCGTGTCCCGCGGCGGTTTCGCGGTTGCGGAACTGAGGGCCGAGAGCTGCTTCTGCAGCTGCATCACCTGTTCCTGAAGGGATTGCAGGGCATCGACCGCACCGTTGGCCGGCTCCTGTGAGGCGGGCGCGGGGCCGTCTTCGGGTGCGCCGTTGCCTTCGGCGTCCTGCGGCCGGTAGGGGTTGAAAAGCCGCATGGTCTGCTCAAGCATGGCCATGTTCTGCTTGCCCATCTCCTCGAAATGGGAAAACGGGAACATGCCGCCGAGCGCTTCCTGCATATAGTCGCGGGTCCGGTCCTGATCCTTGGAGAAGGCGGCCATCGCGAATTCCAGATAGCGCGGAACGACCATTTGCAGATTGTCGCCATAGAAGCTGATCAGTTGCCGCAGGAAGCTGATCGGCAACATGTTTTGCCCCTTGGCTTCCTCCTCGACGATGATCTGGGTGAGCACGGGACGGGTGATGTCTTCGCCGGTCTTGGCGTCATAGACCACGAAATCCTGACCGTCCTTCACCATCTGACAGAGATGATCGAGTGTCACGTAGCTGCTGGTCGCCGTGTTGTAGAGACGCCGGTTGGCGTATTTCTTGATCGTAATGACTCCGGAAGCGTCCCGAGCCGATCCCTGGGCTCCCGTTTCGGCGGTATTCTGGGCCGCCCGTTTGCGCTGAGTTGCCATGCCGGTTTCCCTTTTGCTTCCGCCCTGAGCACCGCGACTACAATTTCGCAGCGCAATGATTGACGATTTTGCATCGCACTACGGAAAAGCCTATTCGGAAAATCTTTCGTTGCAATGCGAAATATTGCGATGATCTTTCCGGCAATTGAAATTTTGCCGCGACGATTGCGGATTTCCGCGCAGGCGTTCAGGATTTGCGCGGCGCTGGACGCGCACATCAAGCTGGCGGACAATTGGCGGTTCGGGACGCATGCCGAAACAGATTGACTACGATGCGCTGGCCCGCAGCTTTCTTGACCTCTGGCAGGATCAGGCGAGCCGGCTGGCACGGGATCCCGAGATGCGCACCATGGCCGAGCAATGGACGGCGATGTTCATGCCGGTCGCCCACGGTGCCGCGTCGCGGACGGCCCCGGAGCGGCCGGAGGACGGTTTCTCGCCGGACTACCGGGCGGGCGGCGCCAGCCGCGCGCGGGGCGCAAGCGGGATGGGAGATGCAGGTGGCGACGACGGGAACCGCAGCAGACAGTCCGGGGCGGCTGGGTCCGCGGCCCCTGCCGCTGTACCTGACGACCGCGATGCTGAACTGGAGCGGCTCGCGGCTCGCGTCAGAGAGCTTGAGGAACGGCTTGCCGGCGTGGAATCCCGCGCTCGAGAGCGTGCAGCAGGATCTGGAACGGCAGCTGAAAGAAAACGGCGGGTCGACAGCCGCAAGAGACGCTCCTGACGAGAGGGACGCCTGGCACGACTTTGTCGCGGCGGTCGATCGAGCGATCCTGGAGCGCAGCCAGGACCTGCTCGACGCGATCCTGGTCTACCGCAAGCATCCCTATCGTCGCGAGACGGAACCGGCGCCCGTGGCCTGGCGCGCCGGGACCACATCGCTGCTCGATTATGGCACGCGCAACCTCGACGGTCCGCCGGTCCTGGTAATTCCGTCATTGATCAACCGGTTCTATATCCTCGACCTCAAATCCGACCGCTCGCTGCTTCGCGATCTCGAGGCAAGGGGCTATCGCCCGTTCGTCATCGATTGGGGGCGTCCCGGTGACGAGGAAGCGCGATTTCATCTGACGGACTATATCGCTGGCCGTCTGGAATCCTGCCTGGATGCGGTGCGCGCCATCACCGGGCAGCCGCCCCTCGTTCTCGGCTATTGCATGGGCGGCCTGCTTGCGCTCGCGCTGGCGGCCCGCCGTCAGCGCGACATGCGGGCCCTCGGCCTGCTGGCGACGCCATGGGATTTCGCCGCCGGGGCGCCGCCGGTCGCCGCCTTCCTGCCGCTCATCCGTCCGCTGCTGCTGCTGGCGTCCGACCAGGGCAGGGTGATCGGCACCGATCTGCTGCAGGCCCTGTTCCACATGCTCGACCCGATGCTGGTGATCAAGAAGTTCCTGCGCTTCCGCGAACTTGAGGCGGACGGCGCGGCGGCCGAAGATTTCGTCGCGCTCGAGGATTGGCTGAACGACGGTGTGCCGCTCGCGGGGCCGGTCGCAGCGGAAGCGCTGCTCGGCTGGTACGGTGAGAACCAGCCTGCCCGACTGCTCTGGAAGGTGGCCGGCCGGACCGTCGATCCAGGGCAGATCACCCTGCCGGCAAAAGTGATCATTCCGTCGCGCGACAGGATCGTCCCACCGCCATCGGCGGAACCCCTCGGTGGACTTTTACCGCATGCCGAAACTCTGCATGTGCCGCTTGGTCATGTGGGCATGATGGCAAGTACGAATGCAAAGAGGGCGGTCTGGGAACCGCTCGGCGCGTGGATGGAGGAGTACACAGTATGAGTATCGCGGTGTCCGGCATGAACGAGGCGGACAATACGGATCCGACGGAGCGGTTTCTGTGCCTGCACGAGATCGTCGCGGCGGCTGAGGACGCGCTGGATCCGAACATCTGGAACTATCTGCGCGGCGCGACCGAGACTGAGACCACCGCGAAGCGGAACCGCCAGGCGCTGGACAGCGTCGCCTTCCGGCCGCGGGTCCTGAACGATATGCGCGAGGTCTCCGTCGGCGGCCGGCTGCTGGGCAAGGACATGACCTTGCCGGTGTTGCTGGCGCCCGTGGGATCGCTCGAAAGCTTCGAGCCCGGCGGCGGCAGGACCGCGATGCGGGCCGCGGCCGGCTTCGGCAATGCCCTCATGCTGAGCAATGTCGGCACCATTCCGATCGAGGAGGTCGCCGCCGCCGCGGACGGGCTGCTGATCTCCGCCCTCTACAAGCGCGGCGACGACGGCTGGCTGGACGAGCAGGTACAGCGGGCGAAGGATGCCGGCTGTTTTGCGGTCTCGCTGACCGTCGACAGCGCCTATTACAGCCGCCGCGAGCGCGACATCGCCGCCCGCTTCGTGAAACCCTGGCGCGCCGGGGCCGGAGCGGACTGGCAGGCGGCGCTGAACTGGAAGGACGTGGAGCGCTTCAAGGAGCGCTACGACATTCCGTTGATCCTGAAGGGGATCGCCACGGCGGAAGATGCGGCCATGGCGGTCGAACGCGGCGTCGACGTCGTATATGTCTCGAACCATGGCGGGCGCCAGCTCGACCACGGGCGCGGGGCCCTCGACGTCCTGCCGGAGGTTGTCGACGCGGTCGCGGGCCGGGCCGAGATCGTCGTCGACGGCTCGATCCAGCGCGGAACCGATCTGGTGAAGGCGATCGCGCTCGGGGCCAATGCGGTCGGCATGGGACGCCTGTTCTGCTGCGGCCTGGCCGCGGCCGGCGAGGCCGGCGTGTTGCGTATGCTCTCGCTGCTCCGCGACGAGGTAAAGACGGCGGTCGCCCTGCTCGGCGCGACTTCCCTTTCGGAAGTCGGCCCGCGCCATGTCCGTCAGGCCGCGCCGGTGACGGACCCGGGAGTCTTCAGCGCCTTTCCGCTGCTTTATCGAGAGACCTCGCAATTTTGATCTGGAACAAAGCAGCGGTCGTGAATTGCCTGTAAGAGGCTATTGTGTGACGGTGCTTCGAACGGGCCGCCGCCAGGCGGCGGTCTTTCCTGTTGGCAAGGAGCGCCCAGGTCGGCGCGAGGGAGAGAGACTATGACCGAAGTGGTGATTGCCGGGGCCGCACGGACCCCGATCGGGGCGTTCGGCGGCGGCCTGAGTCCGCTTTCCGGAGCCGATCTCGGTGTGATCGCGATCAAGGAGGCCTTGAGCCGCGCCAAGGTCGAGGCCGAAGAGGTTGACGAGGCCATTCTCGGGCAGGTGCTGACCGCGGCGGCGGGCATGAACCCGGCGCGTCAGGCGGCGATCGGTGCCGGCATTCCGAAGGAGCGCACCGCGCTCACCATCAACCAGGTCTGCGGCTCCGGACTGCGCGCCGTCGCGCTCGGCGACCAGGCGATCCGCGCCGGCGACAGCGGGATCGTCGTCTGCGGCGGGCAGGAGAGCATGAGCAACGCACCGCATGCCCAGAGCCTGCGCAACGGTTACAAGATGGGCGACGTGCAGCTGATCGACACCATGATCAAGGACGGGCTCTGGGATCACTTCAACGGCTATCACATGGGCAACACGGCGGAGAATGTCGCGGCCCAGTGGCAGATCACCCGCGAGGAGCAGGACGCATTCGCCCAGGCCTCCCAGGCCAAGGCCGAGGCGGCGCAGAAAGCCGGCAAGTTCAAGGATGAGATCGTTCCCGTAACGATCACCTCCCGCAAGGGCGAGACGGTTGTCGATACCGACGAGCATCCGCGTCACGGCACCACCATCGAGGCGCTGGGCAAGCTGCGCCCGGCTTTCACGAAGGAAGGGACCGTCACCGCGGGCAATGCGTCCGGAATCAATGACGGCGCGGCGATCACCGTGCTGATGAGCGCTGCCGAGGCGGACAAGCGCGGAATCACGCCACTTGCGCGGATCGTCTCCTTCGCCACCCGCGGCGTCGATCCCTCGATCATGGGCAGCGGACCGATTCCGGCCAGCCGTGCCGCGCTGGAGAAAGCGGGCTGGTCCGCCGACGACCTCGATCTGGTCGAGGCGAACGAAGCCTTTGCCGCACAGGCCTGCGCCGTGAACAAGGATCTCGGCTGGGACCCGGCAAAGGTGAACGTCAATGGCGGCGCGATCGCTCTCGGGCACCCGATCGGGGCGTCCGGCGCGCGCGTGCTGATCACCCTGCTGCATGAAATGCAGAAGCGGGATGCGAAGAAGGGTCTCGCGACTCTCTGCATCGGCGGCGGCATGGGCGTCGCGCTCTGCGTCGCCCGCGACTGATACAGAACCGACAGAACCGGAGACGGAACCGGAGGGGCCGGTTCCGCAAGCTCCCGGTCTGAATTCGATCAACGGAAATCGGAGGGAACAATGGGACGTGTCGCAATCGTAACGGGCGGGACCCGGGGCATAGGCGAGGCGATCAGCCTTGGCCTCAAGGAAGCGGGCTGCACCGTGGCGGCGAATTACGCCGGCAACGAGGAACGGGCGAAGGCCTTCACCGAGCGCACCGGCATCAAGAGCTACAAGTGGGACGTCTCGGACTTCGAGGCCTGCGCCGCCGGCGTGAAGCAGGTGGAAGCTGATCTCGGCCCCGTCGATATTGTCGTGAACAATGCGGGCATCACCCGCGACGGCACGATCCACAAGATGGATCACAAGATGTGGCAGGAGGTCATCGACACCAATCTCGGCGGCTGCTTCAATATGTGTCGCAACGTCATCGAGGGCATGCGGGAGCGGAAGTTCGGGCGCATCGTCAATATCGGTTCGATCAACGGCCAGGCCGGGCAGTACGGCCAGGTGAACTATGCCGCCGCCAAGTCCGGCATCCATGGCTTCACCAAGGCGCTCGCCCAGGAAGGTGCGCGTTACAACATCACCGTGAACGCCATCGCGCCGGGTTATATCGATACCGACATGGTCGCGGCGGTGCCGGCCAACGTGCTGGAGAAGATCGTCGCGCGGGTGCCGGTCGGCCGGCTCGGCCATGCCGACGAGATCGCCCGCGGTGTGGTCTTCCTCTGCGCCGACGATGCGGGCTTCGTCACCGGCTCGACCATGTCGATCAATGGCGGTCAGCACATGTACTGACCGGGCCGGCGGGCCGCATCCCGGCCCGCCGTCTTTCCCGAGTCCAGGAGGGGCAACAGATGAGCGCAACGGTCAAGCCGGTGGCGTACGAGGATGCATGCGAGAAGGTCCGCGCGGTCTATGACGACATCATGTCGAGCCGGAACATCGATTTCATTCCCAATGTCTGGCGCACGCTGGCGAGCCATCCGCCGACCCTCGAACGGGTCTGGTACGGCCTGAAGCAGGTCATGGCGCCGGGTGCCCTCGACGCCCGGACGAAGGAGATGATCGCGGTCGCGGTCTCGGCGACCAACGGCTGCGAGTACTGCACCCGCTCCCACACTCGCCAGGCCCGCGGCCACGGCATGACCGAGGAAATGTACGGCGAGCTGATGGCCGTGATCGGAATGTTCAACCAGACCAACAAGCTGATCGAGGGCTACCAGGTCGAGGTCGACGATTTCCTGAGGGAAATCTGAGGGCGCGTCCTCACCCGGTCTTCGGCATCACGTCCAGCCGCACCACCGCGCCTTCCAGCTCCGGAGAAGGCGCCGGATAGTAATCCATCACCAGCGGATCGTGGCCCGGCACGATATGGTCCGGGCTGTCCGCCAGCAGTTCGATGGTATTGAAGCCGTTCATCATCGCGCCGAGGTCGTAGCAGATCACGAAGGGCTTGCGTTCGCGGATGTTCTCGTAGAAATGCGCGCAGTCCGAAGCCAGCACGACCCAGCCGCGCTCCGTCCAGACGCGCACGCACATTAACCCCGCCGAGTGCCCGCCGATCTTGTGGATGCTGACGCCCGGCGCCAGCTCCGCATCGCCGTCATGGAACTTCGCCTGCCCGCCATAGACCTTGCGCACCATGGCGACCACGTCCTCGACCTCGAACGGGCGCTGGATCGCCTCGAAGCACATGCAGCGCCCGGTGGCGAAGGCCATCTCGGAATCCTGGATATGGAAGGTCGCATTCGGAAACTCGCCGATGCCGCCGGCATGGTCGTAATGCATGTGTGTCAGGATCACGTCCTCGACCTTTGCGGCATCGATCCCCACCAGGGCCAGGGCTTCGGTCGTCGAGCGCAGCAGCGGGGCGCCGCGTTTCAGGGACGCGACCTCGCCGAAGCCGGTATCCACGACAAAGGTCCTGTTTTCATTGCGGATCACCCAGACGAAATAGTCGAGTGGCATCGGGACGTCATGCGCGTCCGCAAAGACAAAATTCTCGGCCCGCATGCGCGTCGCGTTGTGCGCATACCGTATGGCGAAAACTTCATAGACTTCTTTACCACTCATTTACGTCGCTCCCCTATGCTTCGTTGCCAGTCCGGATTGTTTTCTGCGGCAGATTACGTCGTAGCATTGCATGTCGAGAGAAAATATGGGAAAAATCCAGATAATAATGGAAAATCAGTGATTTAGAATATTTTTCGACAAATTTTCTGAACCTGAACGAAGCCATGGACGCTATCTCTCAAACGAGGCTCGCGATACCGGCACAAAGACCATCCACGGAGGAGACGGGGACGATGTTCTCCAAGTTCAACGATATGAAGTTCGGCACGAAACTGCTGATGGGGATCGGCGGTATCCTGCTGCTGCTGGTCCTGAACAGCCTGGCCTCGCTATTCGGTTTCTGGGAAGCCGGCCAGGCGCTGTCGCGCTATCAGCTTCTCACCGGACAGGCCGGCCAGCTGACCAACGCGCGTGCCGAGCTGCTGCTGGCAGACGGCAGCGTGAAGCAGTTCGTGATCGACGGCCGCCAGGAATCCGCCGACAACGCACTCAGCAAGATTTCCGCCGTCCGACGCGAGCTCCGGGTGGCGGAAAACAGCGCGCAGACGGACCGGCGGCGCGAACGGATCTCGAACATTCAATCCGGGCTCTCGGGATATCGCGCCGCGTTCGATGCCGTTGTCGAAAACCGGCAGAAGCGTGACGTCGCCATCGGCGAGGTGAACCGGCTCGGGGCGGACCTGGAGACGCAGCTTTCCCAGATCATGGCCGACGCGAACGAGGCCTACGACGCAGAGGCCGCCTACAAGGCCGGACTCGTGCTGCGCAGCCTGCTGATCCAGCGCGCCGATCTGAACCGATACCTGCTCGACAACGACGCCGAGACCTTCAAGCTGGTCGAGGCGGAAATGGAACCGCTCGCCGTCGCGCTCGAGGATCTGATCGGCAACCTGCAGTTTGGTCAGGATGAGGCCCTGATCCAGGAACTGAAGGACCGGGTGGCGGCCTATCAGACCGGTTTGATCACGGTCCGAGACCTGTTCGTGTCGCTCAACACCGTTCTGGACGAGCAACTCAAGCCGTCCGGAGAGCGGATCCTCGCCGCCGCATCAGAAGCGAATGCGGCCATCCGCAACGAGCAGGACCTGCTCGGCACCGCGGCTCTGGAGGGCATCAAGAACACGGGGATCCTGACCGTTGCGGTGACCTTGATCTGTGTTTTTCTCGGACTGGCGGCCGCATTCCTGATCGCACGGGGAATTTCACGTCCCGTCAAAGCGCTGACCGAGGTCATGGCCCGGCTCGCAGAAGGCGATTCGAGCACGGACGTGCCGATGACCGAGCGGGCCGACGAGATGGGCGAAATGGCCAAAGCGGTCATGGTTTTCCGCGAGGGCATGCTGAAGAACGAGGAACTCCAGCGGGAGACCGAGAAGGAGCAGGAGCGGCGCGAGCAGCGCACCCGCAAGATCGAGGAGCTGACCCGGAAATTCGACAGCTCCGCCTCCGAGACGCTGAAATCGGTTTCGGAAGCGGCAGTAACCCTGCGCGGCTCCGCCAACAGCCTGACCGCGACGGCGGACCGTTCGAGCAACATGGCCGGGATGGCGTCCTCCGCTTCGGACCAGGCAACCGAGAACGTCCAGACGGTCGCCAGCGCGGCGGAAGAACTCTCTGCCTCGATCACGGAGATCTCGCAGCAGGTCTCCCGCTCCACCCAGGCGGCCGACCGGGCGGTTGCGGATGCCGAGGACAGCAGGCAATTGGTCGGCCGGCTGGTGGAAAGTTCCGCCAAGATCGGCGAGGTGGTGAAGCTGATCACGGATATCGCCGAACAGACCAATCTGCTGGCGCTGAACGCGACCATCGAGGCGGCCCGCGCCGGGGAGGCCGGCAAGGGCTTCGCGGTTGTTGCATCCGAGGTGAAGAACCTCGCGAACCAGACCGCGCAGGCGACCGAGGAGATTTCGAGCCAGGTGCAGACCATTCAGGACGACACCCAGCAGACCGTATCTTCGATCCAGCACATCGCCGAACTGATCGAGGATATCAACAAGATCTCCGCCGGTGTGGCGGCGGCGGTCGAGGAACAGAGTGCGGCAACCCAGGAGATCGCCCGGAACGTCAGCGATGCCGCAGCCAGCACCGGCTCCGCGAACGAGAATATCAGCGGAGTCAGCGAGGCCACGCGGGAGACCACGGCGATCTCCGGCGAGGTGCTGAGCGCATCGGAGCTGGTGGCGGCCAAGTCCGGCGATCTCGACAAGGTCGTGCAGCAGTTCCTCGCCGATATGCGGAAAGTCTAGGCCTGTACGGCTACTCCGCCGCCGCGACCGCGGCGGGGCGTTTTCCCGGCAGCAGTGTGACGGTGGCGGTGATCACCGCCGCCGCCACGGCGCCGGCCAGGAACATCGCCGGAAAGCCGCCGCCTTCGTCGTAGAGCCAGGAGAGACCGGGCACCACGGCGGCCGAAACGGTGAAGGTCAGCACGTATTTCACGGCATAGACCTGTCCGCGCCAACGGTCTGGCGTATAGCGGGCGACCAGCGTGTCGTTGATCGGGATCTGGCCGAAGACCAGCACCATCACTGCCGCGGAGGCGGCCACCATGGCCCAGCCGTCGAGATTGATGGCGATGAACAGAGCGGCTGCCTGACCCGCGGTGACCGCGAGAAAGATCGGTTTGATCGCGTGACGGTCGATCGCCCGCCCGACCACGATCTGCGAGAAGGCCGCGGCCGCGTAGACCGCACTCGCGATAGCGCCGATCTCGGTCGCGGAGAGAGCGAAGTTGGCCAGCCGGTCGTCGAGCACCTTCGGCAGGGCGACGGTCATTGCATTGAAGATGAAGCCGCCGATCGCCGCCGAAATGCCGATCACCAGCAGAACGCGCTGCCAGCCGAGTGCGGGCGGACCGTGGTCGGCGGTCTTTGTCGCCGCGTTTTCCTCGACGGGCACCGACCTGAGCCGCATCCAGGAGAGACCGGCGAGGATCGAGAGCGTGCCGAGCAGGAAGAAGGCGGTGCGCCAGCCGGCGAAATCGGCAAAGGCACCGATGGCGAGCGCGGACGCGGCCACGCCCATATTGCCCCAGACCCCGTTGACCCCGAGCCGGCGACCGACATTGCCGCCGCCCTTGGCGACCATGGCGATGCCGACCGGATGGTAGATCGCGGCGAACACGCCGAGCAGCGTGAGGGCCGCGGCGAGATGCCAGAAGGACGTCGCCAGCCCGGCGAGGATGCCGGCGCCGCCGATACCTAGGAAGAAGATCGTCATCATCCGTTCCCGCCCCCATCGGTCGCCGAGCCAGCCCGCCGGCAGCGAGCAGGCGCCGAAGGCGATGAAGCTGCCGGTCGCAAGCACCAGAACGGAACCGTAGCTGTCGCCGATATCGGTGGCGGCGAGCGCGGCCACGGCTGGAAAGAGCAGCATGAACAGATGATCGAGCGCATGCCCGAGATTGAGCAGCAGCAAGCGGCGGGGATCCATCGGTAACCTCCCAAATATCGTTGGTTGAAGCATGGCATGCAGCGTAAGGTCTGTCTCGCGATGGAAAGTCAAAAATCATCGAGTAACGGACAATCTTCGCCGATCCGGGCGGCGCTCGACGCGCTCCCGCCGGAGGCACCGCAGATTCTGGCGTTCGGAACCTTCTTCGCCGAGGGACACGACACCGGTCTGCATCACCATGACAGGGCTCAGTTCGTCCATGCGGAGAGCGGCCTGCTCCGGGTCTGGAGCGCCGAAGGCAACTGGTCCGTGCCTCCCGGCATGGCGGTCTGGGTGCCTGCCGGGGTGCCGCACCGGGTGCATGCGATCAGTGACGCCAATTTTCTCTCGCTCTACATCCGCGCCCCGCGCGACGGCGAGCCCGACATTGCCATTCCGGACCGATGCGCCGTCGTTTCCATCACGCCGCTTCTGAAGCAACTCATCATCCGGTTGAGAGACCGGTTGGGGAGAAGCGGCCCGGACCGGTACCGGCGTCTCGCGTCGGTGATTGCCGACGAATTGGGCGATCTGGCACCGGCGGACCTTCACCTGCCTGTTCCGTTCGACCGGCGCGCGGCGCGCGTGGCGGTCGCTTTGATCGCGGATCCATCCGATGCACGGGAGCTTTCCGACTGGGCGCGGGAGGCCGGCGCGAGCGGGCGGACCCTGACCCGGATATTCATGCGCGAGACCGGTCTTTCCTTTTCCGAATGGCGCCAGCGGTGCCGGCTGATCGGGGCGCTGGAACGGCTTTCCGCGGGGCGGTCGATCACCGATGTCGCATTTTCGTGCGGTTACCGCAGTCCGAGTGCCTTCTCGGCGGCGTTCTCCAAAGCATTTGGAACGGCTCCGAGGCATTTCCTGCGCTCTGCGCGCGACGTCTGAGGAAGACTCCCAAAGCACCCTGGCGGTACGCTTGCCCGCCGGGGTTACCTGCGGGCCGCGAGGGGGCTGAGGGCCGGCAGGGTCGAGGCATCCGCGATCAGCAGGACGGGGACGCGTTGCTCGCGACCGCGTGCGGCGATCTCGGCGGCTTCCCCTTGTTCGAGCACGAGGTTGGCCGCATCGACGACCGTCTTCGAGACGATCAGCTGGACCCCGTGTTCCTTGGTCAGCGCTTCGAGCCGGCTCGCCGTGTTCACCGTATCGCCGACAGCGGTGAGGCCGCGGGTTGCCCGATAGCCGAGTTCTCCGACGATCGCCGGCCCGCCATGAATGCCGATACCGATGCGAAGCGGTTCGCTGAGATCCGCCGAGAGGCTATCGTTCAGGCGCTTGAGATTCTCCGCCATGCCGCGGGCGGCGGCGATGGCATTGCGCGCGCCGGTCTCGAGGCCGCGATCGACGCCGAACAGCGCCATGATGCCGTCGCCGATGAACTTGTCGATGCGTCCGCCCGCCTCTTCGATGGCGTGACCCATTTCGGAAAAGTAACGATTCAGGATGAAGACCGTGTCGTAGGGAAGGCGCTGTTCCGACAGCCTGGTGAACCCCCTGATATCGGCGAACAGCACGACGATGTCGCGTTCCTGCCCGGCAAGGTATTCCGGCCGGATACCGGTATCCTCGACGCCTGCCTGGGCCGGTGGCAGCAGCGGCGTCACTTCCAAATCCACGTCCGGAAATGTCTGGCAGGCGAGTCTGACATTGTCCGGTGCACCGATCCGTTTCAGCACGCGCTGCTCCAGTTCGGAGGCCGGGGGCAGGGCCTTCAGGCCGCTGCCGATCCGCACCCGGCAGGTCGAACAGCGCCCGCGCCCGCCGCAGACCGACGCATGCGGAATGCCGGCGGACCGGCTGGACTCCAGGATGCTCGCGCCGGGCCGGTGGCCGACTTTCTGTCCGGTATGGTAGGTCAGGGTGACGTCGGGCTCGCGCTTTCTCCTCAGATGGAGACGCAAGGCGCGCGCCGCGAAGGCGAAGAATACGAGGCCGAAATAGCCGTACTCGATGCGCTCCACCAGACGCACGACGTCCCGCGCCCGCTCGCCCCGCGGCAACTCGAAGGAGGCGACCGCCTGCGTCAGCCAGGCCCGGTCCTCCGCCAACCGCAGCACATCCATTCCCGACGCAATGAAGCCGGAGAGCGAGAGGGTCGGGACGAGCACCGCGAGGGTCAGCCAGAGGGGCAGGAGCCGCCGGTAGCCGGGTCGGTAGCGGAGCCACAGATGCAGCCCGATACAGCCGTGGGTCCAGGCCGCGAGCAGCAGGATCGCCTGATTGGCCGCGTAATGCGGGACGAACTTCCAGACCGTGAGCTGAACATAAAGGTAGGAGGGATTGGCGTCGAAGAATTCGCCCAGGACGCGGGTCCCGACGGCATGTGCGATCAGGAAGACCGGAATCAGGAGGCCGAGCGCGAGCTGGATGATTTCGGCCCGGTTCATCCCCCTCAGAGAGTCGCGCCGGTAGACCGCATAGAGCGCGCCGAGAAAATGAACGGTGAAGGCACCGTAGAGCGCCAGGGTCATGACCGGATGGTGCCAGATAATGACGAACCAGCGTCCGACCGTGGCCAGAGCGTCGATCGAAACGATGCCCAGGCTGTGGTTCAACAGATGGTGGGCGACATAGGCGAAGAGAATCAGTCCGGAGACGGTCTGCGCGCGTCGGACCGAGATCTTGCTCCGGCCGCGCGGTCGGGAAGAGTTGTCGCTCAAGCGTTCCGCTCCGGAATCCGCGTCGGGCCAAAAGGATATTAGATAGGTATGATCCGGGAAAACCCAATTCTTTGATTCTTCCCGAATTTCAGGTACATCGCAGGGGTTGGGGAAATCGCGGCTGAAGATAGGGACCAAGTTCGCAAGAGATGAGCGCGTTACTATCGATCCAGAAGTTGACCAAGAGCTTCGGGCCGATCACCGCCGTCGACGGCCTCGAATTCGAGGTCGGACGCGGCGAGGTGCTCGGCTTTCTCGGCCCGAACGGAGCCGGCAAATCGACCACGATGAAAATGATCTCGGGCTTTCTCGCTCCGAGTTCGGGCACCGCCGTGGTTGCGGGGCATGACGTGCGCTCGGCGCCGCAGGCGGTGAAGGCCGCGATCGGCTACCTGCCGGAGGGCGCGCCGGCCTATCCGGACATGACCCCGCTCTCTTTCCTGTCCTTCGTCGCCCGTATCCGAGGATTGGCGGATAGCGAGGTGAAGGACGCGGTCGAACGGGTGATCGAGCAGACCCGGCTGACGCAGGTCGTGATGCAGCCGATCGAGACGCTCTCCAAGGGCTACAAGCGGCGGGTCGGCCTCGCGCAGGCGCTGGTGCACGATCCCGAGGTGCTGATCCTCGACGAGCCGACCGACGGACTCGACCCGAACCAGAAACACGAGGTCCGCAACCTGATCACGAGCATGGCGGCGGAAAAATGCATCGTCGTCTCCACCCATATCCTGGAAGAGGTCGACGCGGTCTGCAGCCGGGCGATGATCATCGCCCGCGGCCGGGTGCTCGCCGACGGCACGCCGGAGAACCTGAAGGCGCGCTCCGGCGCCGCCAGTCTCGACGACTATTTCCGCGAGGTGACGGGTCATGCGTAATATCGGCCTAATCTTCCGGCGAGAGTTCGGCGCCTATTTTGCGACGCCGCTCGCCTATATCTTCATCGTCATCTTCCTCGTCATGGCCGGAACGCTGACCTTCTTTGTCGGCGGCTTCCTCGCCCGCGACCAGGCGGACCTCCGGCCGTTCTTCGGCTTTCATCCCTGGCTCTACCTCTTTCTCGTGCCGGCGCTCTCGATGCGGCTCTGGGCCGAGGACCGGCGGCACGGCACGATCGAGCTCTTCCTGACCCTGCCGATCAGCATGTTCGAGGCGGTCGTCGGCAAGTTCCTCGCCGCCTGGGCCTTCACCGGCGTGGCGTTGGCACTGACCTGTCCGTTCTGGATCAGCGTGAACTACCTCGGCAATCCCGACAACGGGGTGATCCTCGCGTCCTATATCGGCAGCTACCTGATGGCCGGCGCCTATCTCGCGATCGGATCGCTGATCTCGGCGATGACCAAGAACCAGGTGATCGCTTTCGTCGTGGCCGCCGCGGTCTGTTTTCTCTTCACCGTCGCGGGCTCGCCGATCCTGCTGAACTATTTCGAGAAGTGGGCACCGGGGGGGCTGGTCGAGGCGATCGCCAGTTTCGGCTTCCTGACCCATTTCGACGCGATCCAGCGCGGCGTCATCGATCTGCGCGACGTGATCTTCTTCGGCTCTGCAATCGTCATCGCGCTGATCGCCAATGCGTTTGTCATTGACTGGAAGAAGGCGGAATAGGATGCGCGCGCTCCAGACCCTCTTCACCCAGGGCCGTATCGCGGTCACGGCGCTGGCCTTGCTGCTGGTCCTGTTTCTTGCTCTCAACGTGCTGAGTTCGAGCCTGCTGACCTCGACCCGCCTCGACCTGACCGAGGAAGGGCTCTACTCCCTATCGGACGCGACGGAAGAGCTGATCGAGACGATCGAGGAACCGGTCACGCTGAAGTTCTACTATTCCCAGGCGTTGGGACGGAACGTGCCGTTCTACGGCATCTATGCCGGCCGGGTGCGTGATCTGCTCGGTGAGTACGAGGCCCGCTCTGGCGGCAAGATCAAGGTCGAGATCTACGATCCGCAGCCCTTCACCGAGCTTGAGGATCGGGCGGTCGCCGACGGACTGCAACAGATTCCGTTGCAGGAAGGCGGTGAGCAGGTCTTTTTCGGAATCGCGGGCACCAATCTGACCGATGATCGGGAGGTCATCCCCTTCCTGCAGCCCGAGCGCGAGACTTTTCTCGAATACGACATTTCGCGGCTGATCTACGCCCTCGCGACGACCAAGCGCACCGTGGTCGGGATTGTCACCAGCCTGCCGATGAACGGCACGGTGCGGATGAACGCGATGGGCCAGCAGACCCCGGTACCGCCCTACATCATCGCCGACCAGATCGGGGCGACCTACGAGACCCGCTATCTCGATGCCGATCTCGAAAAGGTGCCGGACGATGTTACGGTGCTGATGCTCGCGCATCCGGGAGAGCTCGGTCCGAAGGCCCAGTTCGCGATCGATCAGTTCGTTCTGGGCGGCGGCAAGGCGCTGATCCTGGTCGACCCCTATTCGGAAGCGGAAGGTGGACAGGCCCAGTTCTTCGGCCGGAGCGCGCCGGATTCGAGCGATCTACCGGACCTTTTCAGGCATTGGGGCGTCTCCTACGACCCGACGAAGATCGCGGCCGACCGGCTGACCGCCCGCAAGGTGCAGCCGGGCCAGGGCCAGCAGCTCGTCGACTATGTCGCGTGGCTCGAGTTGCGCGGCGGCAACATCGACAAGGGCTCGCCGATCACCACCAACGTGGACAGTATCGCCGTCGCCAGTGCCGGTCATATCGCGCTCGCGGACGACGCGGCGGTGAAGATGACCCCGCTGGTCTCGACCTCGCTCGGCTCCATGGAGCTGGACGCGGAGCAGGTGAAGGGGATGCGCACGCCCCGGACACTGCTGCGAAATTATACCCCCGGACCGGACGCTTTCGTGCTCGCGGCCCGTCTGACCGCGGAGAAGATCACCTCCGCCTTTCCGGACGGTCCTCCCGAGCTGAAGCCGGCGGAAGGCGAGGAGGCACAGAGCGCCGAGGCAATCGCCGCCTACAAGGCGCAGTTCCCGACGGTGCTGACGGAGTCTACCGCACCGCTCGATGTCATCGTGGTGGCGGACAGCGACATCCTTGCGGACCGTTTCTGGGTCCAGGTGCAGCAGTTCTTCGGCCGCCGGGTTCCGGTTCCGGTCTCCGGCAACGGCGATTTCGTGCTGAATGCACTTGATGCCCTTTCCGGCAGTTCGTCACTGCTTGGACTGCGCGGGCGCGGCTCAACCGCCCGGCCGTTCGAGGTGCTCGACCAGATCGAGCGCGAGGCGGAGTCGGAATTTGCCGCCCAGGAAGAGCGGTTGCAGAAGACCCTGGCAGAGACCGAACAACGGTTCGACGAACTGCGCCGCGGCATGCCGGAAGGGGCGGCCGCGATTGTTTCCGACGAGGAGCGGGCCGAGATCGAACGCTATCGGCAGGAGATCCTCCGGATCCGGAGCGAACTCCGGGCCGTGCAGCGCTCGGTGCGCGAGAATGTGGACCGTCTGGAGAGCGATCTCTGGTTCTACAACATCGCCCTGGTGCCGATCCTGGTGACGCTCCTGGCGCTGCTGCTCGCCTTCTGGAGGGCGGTCCGCCGCCGCCGTGTACAAAGTCAGGCAGGCTAGGGAGGCACCGATGCTGAACCTGCGCACCCTCGGGCGCCTTGCCGCCGTGACCGCCGTCTTCGTGTTGGGCGCGGTCGTCGCCGTTCTCGTCCGTCAGGACGCCACCGTGACCGCGCTCAAGGATACGCGGGCCTTCCCGGGCCTGGCGGACGGTATCCCCGATATCGCCAGGATCGAGATGTCGTGGAACCGGGACGGCGCCGTCGAACAGGTCACGGTCGCCCGCGAGGACGGTATCTGGCGCATTCTCGAGCAGGGTGGCTATCCGGCCGATACCGGCCGGGTCCGGGATTTCGTCCTGTCCCTCGCGGAGCTGAAGCTGGTCGAGGCGAAGACCGCGGATCCCGGGCGCTACGGGCGACTTGGCGTCGCGGATGTGGAGGAAGCCGGGTCCGAAGCCACCCGCGTCCGGCTGCTGGGCCGCGAGGGCGGGGTGCTGGCGGATGTCCTGATCGGCAACGAGCGGACCGACGGGACGGGGGCGCCCATGGTCTATATCCGCCCCGGAAACGAGGCGCGGTCCTGGCTTGCGCTCGGCAGGGTGGACGATGTCCAGCGGGCCGCGTCCTGGGCCGACAATACGGTGATCGATATCGGCGCCGACCGGGTCCAGGAAATCCACCTGACCGGGCCGGACGGGAAGGTTCTGGAGGTGCGCCGCACCGGCGAGGGCGAGAAGCCGTTCGAACTGGTGAACATGCCGGAAGACCGCGAATTTGCGACCTTCTACACCCTGAACGAGATCACGGACGGGCTGGCGAAGCTGAGTTTCGAGGAGGTGCGCTCGATAACCGGGATGGCGTTCGAGCCGTCGCTCGGGAACGCGATCTACCAGACGAGAAGCGGGCTGACCGTCATTGTCGATTTCGCCGAGGTTCCGGGCGAGGACGGCAACGTGCAGACCTGGACCCATTTCTCCATCAATGTCGCGCCGGATGCGACGGAGGAAGCCAAATCCTTCGCCGATTCCCATCAGGAGAGGTTGTCGCAGTGGGCCTATCGGCTGTCCGCCAGCCGTATTGAACGTCTGCGCCACACGCTGGAAACCGCGACCAAGCCCTCAGAGAAGAGCGGCTGACGCTCGTTTGTCCGAGCTGAGATCACGGTTCTCCCGATGAATCCCGGGACGGGAAACCGGATGGCCAGGTGTCTGCGACCCGGTAGCCCCGCGGCCACGGGTCGGCCGGGTCCAGCAGGTACTGGTAGGTGCCGGTGATCCAGGCGCTGCCGGTGATCGAGGGAATAATGGCGGGAATGCCGCCGATATTACTCTCCGCCTCGATCCGTCCCGAAAACTCGGACTCGATGATCGAGCGGGCGGTCAGCCGCTCGCCCACACCCATGCGCCCGGCCGCCCTGAGCAGTGCCATGCGGGCGGAGATCGCCGTGCCGGTCGGTGAGCGGTCGATCTTTCCGGGCTCGATGGCGACGGCATGCCGGGTCCTGAAACCGTCGCCCGCTTTCTCCAGGGCCCCGGCGAAGAGACAGAAGGAAATGTGCCTCCAGTCCGGGTTCGTCGGGTGGCTGAAGCCGATCTGCTCGGTCGCGGCGCGAGTCAGCCTGGCGCCGAGCTCGGCGAGATCCCGCCCCTCGTCGGGGCGTATGGCGAAGCCAAGCGCCTCCGCGTCGACAATCACGAAACTGTC
The DNA here is from genome assembly GCF_965216895.1 of Nisaea sp. Lineage (GTDB taxonomy): Bacteria > Pseudomonadota > Alphaproteobacteria > Thalassobaculales > Thalassobaculaceae > Nisaea. Next base: position 2,827,594 of record NZ_OZ244205.1, on the reverse strand, counting down.
CCCGCCATAAGCCGTCGAGACGGTGAGGATTCCATGTCCCTCAACCTCCAGTGGCGCCTCGATTGCGGCCGCGAAGGACGGATGATTGCGAACGGTGATGCTCTCCGCCCTGCCGTTCCGGCAAGCCGCCTCGACCGTGACGAGCCCGCCCGGCGCCTCCAGGCAAAAGCGCGTCACCGGTTCTTCCATCGGCACGATCCCGGTCTCGAGCAGGACGGTCGAGACACAGATCGAATTCGATCCGGACATCGGCGGCGTGTGTATCGGTTCCATGATGATCCAGCCCATGGCGGCGCGCGGGTCCATCGGCGGGACCAGAAGGTTTACGTGCCGGAATACGCCACCGCGGGGTTCGTTCAGCAGGAAATCGCGCAGTTCCCCGTGCTCCGCGATCCAGCGGGATTGCTCCCAGAGCGTCGCGCCCGGCGGCGGCGCGACACCGCCGACGATCACGTCGCCGACCTCGCCCGCCGCATGACATCCGACGACATGGATCTGTTTCTTGCTTTGCATTGTCCCGGTCCGCTACCAGATGGGTACCCGGGACAATTAGCGCATGACCACGTCGATCCTGGCAATCCGCCGGTGCTTCCGAAACGTAAAGGTCTGCTACACTCTTCCGGCCCGAGGAGCAGAGTTGCCGAGAAATGAGCAAGGCCTTCGTCAAGGAAAGCGACGCGGAATTCGAGGACGAGGACGAGGTCCCCGATCCTTCCCCGAAGGGCGTCAAGAACTACATCACGCCGCGCGGCTTCAAGGCGCTGCAGGACGAATTGAAGTATCTGCGCCGCGACGAGCGGCCGAAAGTCGTCGAGATCGTCTCCTGGGCGGCTGGCAACGGCGACCGCTCGGAGAACGGAGATTATATCTACGGCAAGAAACGGCTGCGAGAGATCGACCGGCGCATGCGCTTTTTGCTGAAACGGCTGGAGGCGGCGGAGATCGTCGAACCGACGCAGCAGCCGAACAAGGACAAGGTCTTTTTCGGCGCGACCGTGACCTACGCGGATGAGGAGGACAACGAACGGACGGTCCGGATCGTCGGTGTCGACGAGGCGGATCTGGAGCGCGGCGAGGTCAGCTGGATATCGCCGGTTGCGCGCGCGTTGCTCAAGGCCGAAGTCGGCGACGTCGTCGACGTGCGCACGCCGCGCGGACCGCAACAGGTCGAGGTGGTCAAGATCGTCTACGAGGACCGCTGACGATACCCATCCTGAAAGGACTGACAAGGATGCAGCAGCCGAAGGCGCCGCCCCGGCGCGTTAACGGAGACGGAGAGGAGCGGCGGGTCGGCGTCGAGCTGGAATTTGCCGGCCTCACGGTCGAGGAGACCGCGCGACACCTGCACGACGAATTCGGCGGCACGGTGGAACAGTTGGATGCGCATCGCAATGTCCTGAAGCATCCGGACTGGGGCGAGGCGACGATCGAACTCGACGTCCAGTACGTGCATCGCAAGGACGAGGAGCGGGAGGACGGCGAGGCGGAGAAGTTCGGCTTTCTCGACGTGCTCGATATCTCCGACAAGGTGCGGGCCCGGCTGGGCGACGCCCTGACCGGCCTGGTACCGGTCGAGATCGTTTTCCCGCCCATCGCCTGGTCCAAGCTTGGAGAGCTCAATGCCGCTTTCGAGGTGCTGCGGCGGCACGGCGCGCTCGGGACGCGCGAGAGTCCGCTCTATGCCTTCGGGCTGCATCTGAACGTCGAGGTCGCCACCGGCTCCGCCGCAGAGATCCTCGACACCCTGCGCGCCTACATGGTGATGGCCGAGGGCCTGCACGAGAAGGTCGACATGGACCTGACGCGCTGGGTCCTGCCCCATGCGGCCCCGTTTCCGGACGAATATGCGAGCAAGATCTGCGCACTGGATTATCCGGCGGACCTTTCCGGCATGATTGACGATTATCTGGAGATGAACCCGACGAGAAACCGCGAACTCGACATGCTGCCGCTCTTCGCCCATCTCGACCCGGACCGCGTGAAGGCGCAGATCTCGGACGCGCTGGTGAAGCCCCGGCCGACCTACCATTACCGGCTTCCGAACGCCGATCTCGGCGACCCGGACTGGTCGGCGGTGACCGAATGGAACCGCTGGATTGCGATCGAGGACCTGGCCGAGGACAAGGACCGGCTGCACGCCGCCATGCGGGAGTTCCTCAATCGGGACCGCGGTCTCGGCGCCCGTCTTCAACGGTATCTCGGTCTCAAATGAGTTCGTCCGCGCGGCCTCTCATCGGCATTTCGACCTCGAAACATACCGGCAGGATCCCGCTTGCCTTTCACCATCTCGCGGTCTGGCGGGCCGGAGGACGCGGTGTGCGCCTCGGACCGGGACGCCCGCTCGACGCGGAGGCGCTGGACGGGCTGATCATCGGCGGCGGCAGCGACCTGCATCCCACGCTCTATGGCGGCGAGGTCGCGCTCGAGGAAGGCATCGACGAGGAGCGTGATGCCTTCGAACTCGATCTGCTCGACCGTTTCAGGGACGGCCGGCGTCCGGTGCTCGGGATCTGCCGTGGGGCGCAGATCCTGAATGTCTATTTCGGCGGAACCCTGCACGAGGAGATTTCCAAGGCCTATCCGGGCACCCGCGCCCGGCGCACGCCGCTGCCGGTGAAGCGTATCGAGATCGACGAGGGCACCCGGCTCCGCGAGATGCTCGGCGTCTCCTGGTGCCGCGTGAACAGCATTCACCATCAGTCGGTCGACCGGGTCGGCGAGGGACTCCGGGTCTCCGCCCATGACAGGCGCGGCATGGTGCAGGGGATCGAGAGCGTGAACGGGCAGCTCTTCTTCGGTGTGCAGTGGCATCCGGAATTCCTGGTCTTCAACCGTTCCCAGCAGCGGCTCTACCGCGCGCTGATCCGTGCCGCCGGCGCGGGCATGGACTGACCCGCTCTTGCCATATGCGACCCCGGCTCGTTCCGAGGGGCCGCTGGTCACGCCGTTTTCCGCTGACTAGTCTCGTGGGCAAAGTGTGAAACCCGAGGGAGGAGGACCCGATGGATCTGGACCAGCTGTTCGAGGAAGGTCTGAAGAAGCGCAAGCAGGTACTGGGCGCGGACTATGTCGAGAAACGGTTCGAATCGGCGGACGAGTTCGACATGATCTTCCAGGATTATGTCACCAAGCATGCGTGGGGCGCCTGCTGGGGCCGCGACGGGCTGGAACTGAAGACCCGCTCGATGCTGAATCTCGGCATGCTCGCCGCCATGGGCAAGGAGCATGAACTGCGGGTGCATCTCGTCGGCGCCCTGAACAACGGTGTCAGCAAGGCAGAGATCGCGGAAATCTTTCTCCAGGTTGCCACCTATGCCGGTTTCCCGGCCGCGCTGACCGCCTTCAAGATCGCCCGTGAGGTTTTCGACGAGCGGGGAGTCTGAGCGATGAGCGGCGACAGCAAGCCGGTGATCGGCTGGATCGGTCTCGGCATGATGGGCTGGCCGATGGCCCGACACATGGTCCAGGCTGGCTACGATGTGCGTGTGTTCGACCTCAGACCGGAGGTTTCCCAGCGATTCGCGGGTGAGATCGGCGGCGAGGTGGCGCCCAGCCTGGAGGCGCTCGGCGCGGCCTCGGATATCGTCGTCACCATGGTGCCGGACGGCAAGGCGGCGCGCGCGGCGCTGCTCGACGGCGCGGACAATGCCTCGAAGGGCATGAAACAGGGTGCCATCGCGATCGACATGAGTTCGTCCGAGCCGACCGGCACGGTGGAACTCGGGGCCGCCTTGCAGGAAAAAGGCATCGCGCTCTGCGATGCTCCGGTTTCCGGCGGTACATGGCGGGCCGAGGAAGGCTCGCTCGCCATCATGCTCGGCGGCGGCGACGCGGCGGCGCTGGATGCGGCGGAGGCGATCATGGAGCCGATGAGCCGGGTGGTGATCCGTACCGGCCCGCTCGGCTCCGGGCATGCGATGAAGTGCCTCAACAATTATCTCTCGGCGATTGCGCTCAGCGCGACCAACGAGGCGATCCTGGTCGGCGCCAAGTTCGGGCTCGACCCGAGCGTGATGATCGATGTCATCAATGTCTCGACCGGGAGGAGCAACAATACGGAGACCAAGTTCAAGCCTTCGGTGCTGACCCGCAAGTTCGACGCCGGCTTCGCCACCGCGCTGATGACCAAGGATGTCGGCATCGCCGCCGGCCTCGCCGAGGCCCAGGGCCAGGACATGCCGATCCTGAAGCTGCTGACCGGTATCTGGAAGGACTTCAACGAGGCCCATCCGGGCAGCGACCATTCCGCTGCGATCCAGTATTGGGAAGAGCGGAACGGCGAGACGCTGGAGCCGACGGGGGGCTGAATACGGAATCGCCCCGGTTCTGCCCGGAGCCGGATGCAGGACCGGGGCAGGTCGACAACGCAAGGGAGCCTGTATGTTCCGGAGCGGTCTTCTCATCGCGTTCTGCCTGCTCCTGATTCCGGGCAGAATCACTTTGGCCGGCAGCGGGACCGATGCCGTGGTCGAGGCCGTGCAGGCGGAATGCGCGGCGATCGATGGTGGATTGCTGACCCTGGAAGCCGACGCCATCCAGCGGCTCGACCTGACCGGCGACGGCCGGCCCGATGAGGTGATCGACGGGCGGGACCTGTCCTGCTCGTCTTCGCGCACCCTGTTTTGCGGCGGCACCGGCGGGTGCCGACTCTTCCTTGTGGTCGGCGAAAGTGTGACCGAAGAGATGTCGAAGGGCTGGAAACTTGTCCGGCTTGGCCACCTGCCGGTCCTGCTGCTCCAGGTACACGGCTCCCGCTGCGGCGGCACCAACCTCCGCAGTTGCGTGAAGGCACTTGTCTGGTCCGAGGGCGCGTTTCGCGCGATCGGCGGCGATTAAGCCTGCCTAGCGGCCGGCGTTGCGCTCCTCCGCCCAGATGATCTTTTCTCCGCTGGAGCCATATCCGCCATTACAGGCGCCGACCCCGAATAGAAGACAGGCAAGAAGCAATAAACGACCCATGGCACGGTCCCGCGATGCTGTTTAAGCCAGACAACATGTGGGGACGTTTCAACCGGTTGGGAGAGGGCCCCGGAGCGCTCACGGCGATGTGATCGGCGCCTGAATCGTTCGACTCCCCTTGCATTGCGTCCCGTTCCCCCGATATAGAACCCTCGGAAGGCTGGGACGGACGAGCTCCTCGCCAATCCGGTCAGGTCCGGAAGGAAGCAGCCGTAACGAGTTTCGGTTCGGGTCGCTTCCCAGTCTTCCACCTAAATTTCCGTTATTCCGATCATTTGAGATCGATCGCCCGACCCTCCGGCGCGGCGAGGCTGCGCTGCATGTAGGCCACGTCGACCGGCTGTCCGAATTTCCAGCCGATCCCCCGCGCGATGCCTATCTGCCGGAAGCCGAGCTTGCTGTGCAGGCCGATGGACCCGGCGTTGTTACTGTCGCCGATCACCGCGAGCATTTCCCGGAAGCCGGCCTTGGTTGCGCGTCGGACGATCTCTGTGAGCAGTCGCGTTCCGACGCCTTTGCCCCTCATCTCCGGCGCGAGATAGATCGAGTCCTCCGCCGTGAAACGGTAGGCCGAGCGCGCCTTGTGCTGCGTCGCGTAGGCATAGCCGACAATAGTCCCCTCCAGTTCGGCACAGAGCCAGAAGTGGCCGGACGCGCGGACCGCTTCGAGACGCCGCGCCATTTCGCCATCGTCCGGCGGGACCTCCTCGAAGGTCGCGGTGCCGGTCAGGACATGGGGCCGGTAAATTTCGGCGATCCGCGGAATGTCATCCGCCTCGGCGTCGCGAACAAGAAGGTGGTTCATACGCATCCGCTCCATATAAATGCCAGCAGGCAGAGAAACCCGACCGCGCCCTGAAGGACCGACCCTGCGGTCAGGATCGCGATGCTGCGGTTCCGTCCGTCCGCGAAGCATGTGGTCCGGACGATCCAGTAGAAGCTGTCGTTGGGAAGAATGGCGATGAAGGAGCCGAGGCAGATCGCGAAGACCGCCGCGACGCCGGGCAGACCGAGTTCGGCGACTGCCGGAGCGGCGACCGGGGCGACGGCTGCGAAGGTTGCCATGCTGGAGCCCTGCATCACCTTGAACGCGGCGCTCAGCAGGAAGAGTCCGAGCAGCCCGACGGCTCCGGTGCTCCCGGGGAGGACGGCGGTAAAGGGCAGAACGTCGGTCAGCACGGTTCCGAAGGCTGAGGCGCATCCGATCAGAAGCAGGAGTGCGCCGGTCCGCCGGACCGCACGGTCGAGGCACGCCCGCCGGTTCGTCGGTGCGAGCAGGACGAGCGCCAGGACTGCGGCGGCAAGAAGCGCGCCTTTTGGAGTGCAGATGAAACCGGCGAAGGGCGGGGCGGGGATACCGGGGAGCGAGCCGAGGATCAGCAACATCGCCAGGAGGCAAAACGGAATCATCGGTACGAGCGTGGCTGACCCGGCGGCCAACCGCGTTTCCGGCGGGCTGTCCGGGAGATCCCTTTCCAGGAGCCGTCGCCAGATCAGCCCGAAGAACCAGACCGGCAGGGCCAGCAGAATCCCGGTAAGGACGATGTCATCGTTTGCGACCCCGAGCCCGGTCGCCACAATCAGGGGACCCGCGGGGTAGAGCAGTTTGAAACCGGTATAGGCGCCGAAGGCGACGTCGAGCTTTCGCCGGCCCGCGATCGGCGCGAGAGACGCGAATGCTGTGTCGGGGCATACCATTCCGGCGCCCGTGACCGGGGCTGCAGCGACCGCGAGACGACCGTCCTGAGCGAGGGCGTACTCTTCCATTGCCGCGGCGAGGGTGAAAGACGGCAGGAGGATCAGCGTGAATTCTCCAAGCGCCAAACCGAAGCCGGTGTTGAAGCGAGCGATGAGCTCGGGGGGACCCATGCCGCCGGCGAGGCCGGTCGCAAGCGTGATCAGCGCCATCCAGACCGGAAGCGGAAGATCCGGAAGTCCTCGGCGGATCCCCGAGACGGCGGATCGGGCATGTCCCATAGCGAACTCTCCAAAGCTGCACTACGATCATGCTAAAGAGGTAACGTGACCCGAAAAAATGAGAAAGAGCGCGTGTTATCATGAGATTTAATCATGATATTCTTCATCGCATACCGGTGCGCAGCCTGCAGGTTTTCGAGGCCGCCGCGCGTCATGCGAACTTCACGCAGGCGGGAGACGCGCTCGGTATCACGCAAAGCGCGGTCAGCCGGCAGATCGGCGAGCTGGAAAAGCGGCTCGGCGTGCCCTTATTCGCGCGCGCCGGTCCACAGATTGCACTTACGCGTGCCGGGGAGGTTCTGTTCGAGCGCGCTGCCCGGGCATTCGCCGACCTGCGGGCGGGCGTGGCGGCCTGCCGCGCGGTGGAAGGCCTGTCCAATGTCGTCACCCTCTCCATGCTGCCGTCGGTCGCGGCGCTCTGGCTGGCGCCGCGGCTTGAGGAATTCGCGAAAGCGCACCCGGAGATTGATCTGCGGGTCTCCGCCTCGCGCCATCTGGTGTCGTTCGAGGCGGAAGGGATCGATCTCGCGGTCCGTTACGGTCCGGGAAACTGGCCCGGTCTCGTCTCGGAATTCCTGGCTTCGGAGACAGTCCGGCCTGTCTGTACCCCCGATTATGCGCGGCGCATCGGCATCGAGCAGCCGTCCGACCTCTTGAAGGCGACGCTGATTCATCCGGATATCGAGGAAGGCTGGTCCGACTGGTTCGCGGCGGCCGGTGTCGCGGTCGACGCTGTTCCGTCGGGCCCCAGCTTCAGCGACGACACGGCGGCGCTGAACGGCGTGCTCGGTCATCAGGCCGTTTTCCTCGGACGGTCCGTGCTGACGGCCCGGGAGCTGGAAGCCGGCCGGATCGTCGCCCCTTTCGACATCGAGATGCCGGCCAGTTTCGGCTACTGGCTCGTCCGTCCGGGCGGACAGGAACCGAGCGCGGCCCGCGATTCGGTGCGCAAATGGATTCTTCAGGCATTCGGCAGGCCCGCACAGGAGGTCTGAAGCCGCTCGAACGGATCGGGTCTTGGAGCGCTCTGCCGCCGGTTGCAGGATTGTTGTCGCCTGGAGTGGCCGGGTTGCTTCCCTGTCCCTCGTCACTCCCCTATGATCCCCGCATGGATGATCTGACACCTCCCCAGACCCAAGAGGCGCCGGGCGAGTATCGCGTGCTCGCGCGCAAGTACCGCCCGCAGACGCTGGACGACCTGAAGGGCCAGGACGCGCTGGTGCGCACGCTCCGGAACGCGCTCGCCTCCGGACGGCTCGCCCATGCTTTCGTGCTGACCGGGGTGCGCGGCGTCGGCAAGACGACGACGGCACGGATCATTGCCAAGGGGCTCAACTGCATCGGCCCGGACGGCTCCGGGGGGCCGACCGTCACGCCCTGCGGCCAGTGCGATCCCTGCCGGGCCATTACCGAGGACCGCCATGTCGACGTGATGGAGATGGATGCGGCCTCGCGCACCGGCGTCGACGATATCCGCGAGATCATCGACGGGGTGCGCTACAAGCCGGTCTCGGCGCGCTACAAGGTCTACATCATCGACGAAGTGCACATGCTTTCGCGCAACGCCTTCAACGCGCTCCTGAAGACGCTGGAGGAGCCGCCCGAGCATGTGAAGTTCATCTTCGCGACCACCGAGATCCGCAAGGTGCCGATCACCGTGCTGTCGCGCTGCCAGCGCTTCGATCTCCGCCGCTTCGACGTTTCCGAGCTGATGGAGCTGTTCGGCACGATCTGCGGCAAGGAAGGGATCGAGGCGGACGAGGAGGCGCTTGCGCTGATTTCCCGCGCGGCCGACGGCTCCGCCCGCGACGGACTCTCGATCCTCGACCAGGCCATGGCGCTCTCCGATGGGCGGATCGCGGCCGTGCAGGTGCAGGAGATGCTGGGCCTTGCCGACCGGGCGCTGATCTTCGACCTGTTCGAGAAGGTGATGGGCGGGAAGACGGCAGACGCGCTCGGCGACGTGCGCGCGATGTATGCCTCCGGGGCCGATCCGGTGGTGATGCTGCAGGACCTGCTGGACCTCACACACCTGATCACCCGGCTGAAGACGGCGCGCGACTCGGCGCTCGAGGGTGCCTCGGAGCTGGAACGGACCCGCGGCGTCGCGTTTGCCGACAAGCTCCCGCTGCCGGTGCTGGCGCGCACCTGGCAGATGCTGATGAAGGGCCTCGGCGAGGTCCAGAACGCGCCCTCTACGCTTGCCGCGCTCGAGATGGTGCTGATCCGGCTTGCCTATACCGCCGATCTGCCGCCACCGGGCGAGCTGGTGAAGGCGATAAAATCGGGAAAGCCTGACGCGGCCCCGACCCGCCAGCCGGCGGCCGCGGAAAACAGGATGGCGGATCCCCGACCGGAGCCGGTGGCGACGATGCCTCCGCCTCCGTCCGCAGCTGTTCAAGAATCCACGCCCGGGGCGGCTCCGCCCGCTCCCTCCTCGGGGCCGGAACCGCAGTCCGCACCGGAGATCCCCGACACCTTCGAGGGGGTCGTCGCGCTCTTCGAGGAGCACCGGGAAGCGGTGCTGCACGCGACGCTGAGCCGGTCCGTTCGGCCGGTGTCGGTCTCGCGCGGTCACCTCGAGCTGATCCTTGATCCCGGCGCGCCGGAAACCCTTTCGGCGCAGGTTGCGGCGAAGCTGAAGGAATGGACCGGTATTCCCTGGCATGTCGAGGCGAGCGACGCCGCGCCGGGCGACGAGGAGATCCACACGCTGGCCGAGCGCAAGGCGAACGCTGAGGCGGCGAAACGCAAATCCATCTCCGAGCATCCGGTCGTGGCTGCCGTGCTTGAAGCCTTCCCCGAAAGCACGATAGAAGCCATCAGACCGCTCGTGCGCGAGATGGAAGACGCGGCACCGGAAGCGGCGTCCTACCCGGACGAGGACAGCCAGGCAAACGAGGCATGACCAGATGAAGAATCTCGGCAACATGATGAAACAGGTCCAGCAGATGCAGGAGCGCATGCAGGAAATGCAGGCGCAGCTGCAGGAGCTGGAAGTCGAAGGCTCCAGCGGCGCCGGCATGGTGACGGTCCGCATGACCGGCAAGGGCGAGATGAAGGCGATCAAGATCGATCCGTCTCTTGTCGATCCGTCGGATACGGAAGTGCTGGAGGATCTGATCCTCGCGGCCGCCAACGACGCCAAGACGAAGGCGGACGAAAAGATGCAGGAGGAGATGCAGAAGCTGACCGGCGGCCTGCCGCTGCCTCCCGGCTTCAAGCTGCCGTTCTGATCCTCGCGGCGGCAGGCGGCGTCCGGTATGGATGAACTCGATCGCGTGATGCATTACCTGGCGAAGCTGCCGGGACTCGGTCCCCGCTCCGCGCGCCGGGCGGTGCTGCATCTCCTGCGCAAGCGCGAGACGTTGATGCGCCCGCTCGCCGACGCGCTCGGCGATGCGGCGGAGGCGGTCACGGACTGCTCCGTCTGCGGCAATCTCGATGCGTCCGATCCCTGCCACATCTGCCGCGACGAACAGCGCGACGGGGCGGTCGTCTGTGTGGTCGAGGATGTCGGCGACGTCTGGGCGCTGGAACGGGCAGCCGCCTTTTCCGGCCGCTATCACGTGCTCGGCGGCCTGCTCTCCGCGCTCGACGGGGTCGGGCCGGAAGATCTCAATATCGAAACTCTCGTCACCCGGGCGCGGGCGCCGGAGGTAAAGGAGATCATCCTCGCCATGGATGCGACCGTCGACGGTCAGACCACGGCGCATTATATCTCCGACCGCCTCGCCGGCACCGGAATCTCGATCACTCGCCTTGCCCGCGGCGTGCCGGTTGGCGGCGAGCTCGATTACCTCGATGACGGGACACTGACCCAGGCGCTCAAGGCGCGGAGGGAAGTCTGACGATGGAGCAGAGCAAGGCCCGGTTGCGGGCGACCGCGATCGGATTCTCCGCCGTCCTGATGTGGGCGACGCTGGCGCTCTTCACCGCGCTCTCGGGCAAGGTGCCGCCGTTCCAGCTGCTCGCGATGTGCTTCCTTGTCGCCACCGTGATCGCCTGCGGTTTCTGGCTGGTGCGGGGGCAGAATCCGCTCGCCTATATGCGCCAGCCGCCGCTGGTCTGGCTGCTCGGGGTCGGCGGACTGTTCGGTTATCATTTCTTCTATTTTCTCGCGCTCAGGAATGCGCCTGCCGTCGAGGCGGGTCTGATCGCCTATCTCTGGCCATTGCTGATCGTGGTGTTCTCCGCGCTGCTGCCGGGCGAGCGGCTGCGCTGGTTCCACATCGCCGGCGCCGTGCTGGGACTGGGCGGCGCGGCCCTGCTGGTGACCCGCGGCGAGACCCTGGAACTCGACCCGCGCTATTCCTTCGGCTATCTCGCGGCCTGCGTCTGCGCCCTCACCTGGTCGAGCTACTCGGTGCTCTCGCGCCGTTTCGGGTCGGTTCCGACCGAGGCCGTCGGCGGCTTCTGCGCCGTCACGGCCGTGCTCGGGGCGGTCTGTCACCTTGCGTTCGAGCAGACGGTCTGGCCGGACGGCACGCTTGAATGGGCGGCGGTGCTGCTGCTTGGCCTCGGGCCGGTCGGCGGCGCCTTCTTCACCTGGGACTACGGCGTGAAGCGGGGCGACATCCAGGCACTCGGCGCGTCCTCCTATGCCGCACCGCTACTCTCGACCCTGCTGCTGATCCTGGTCGGACTTGCTCCCTTTACCTTCGTCGTTGCGTTGGCCTGCCTGCTGATCGTCGGCGGCGCGGTGCTTGCCTCGAAAGACATGATCTTCAGGCCGAAGCCCTCTCCATTGCCACTCGTGGAGGATCCCTCATGATCGCCCGCACCGCTCTCCATTACGCCCCGGAGGCGGGCGACGCGGCCCGGCTGGTCGGCCGCCAGGTCGCCAATTCCGGGTTTCTGAAAGCCTATCTGGAGCATGGCGCGCCGGGCGAGGTCCCCATCCATGCCCTGCCCGCCGATTTCGAACAGTTCCGGGCGGATTTCCCGACCGGGCGGACGCTGCGCCACCTCTCCGCCGCCCAGCCTCGGGCGCTCATGGAAGCGGGCGGTCTCTTCATGCCGGGGCCGGCGCTGGCGAAGCGGGCCTGGCACCGCCAGCTTCTCGGGCGCGGACGCTACAGTCTGTCGGGCGTGACCCATGCCATGGCCTCGACCCGGGCGCAGGACGCGGTGCGCGAGATGGTGACCGCGCCGATGGCCTCCTGGGACGCCTTGATCTGTACTTCGGAAGCAATCAAGACGCTGGTGCAGTCTCTTGCGGCGGAATACGTCGAGGCCCTCGGGCCGATCACGGGCGGGAAGCCGAAGTTTCAGCCGCAGCTTCCGGTGATCCCGCTTGGCGTCGATACGGCCGCTCTCGCGGGCATCGGCGAAGAACCGGGGCGCGCGTTCCGGAGCGCCGAGGGGATCGCCGAGGACGGTTTCGTTCTGCTCTACCTGGGGCGTCTCAGCTATCACACCAAGGCGCATCCGATCCCGCTCTACCGGGCGCTGAGCCTGCTTGCGCGGCGGACCGGGCGTGCGATCACGCTGATCGAGGCCGGCTGGTACTACAATTCCGAGAGCGAGGCGGCGTTCGACGCGGCGGCGAAGGCCATCGCACCCGAGATCTCCGTGATCAAGGCCGACGCCCGCGAGGACGCGGTCAAGGCGGCGGTTCTCTCGGCTGCGGATGCCTTCATTTCGCTCGTGGACAACGCGCAGGAGAGCTTCGGCATCACGCCGGTGGAGGCGATGGCGGCAGGGCTGCCGGCTGTGGTCAGCGACTGGGACGGCTACCGCGACACCGTGGTCGACGGCGAGACCGGGATGCGCGTGCCGACGCTGCTGCCGCCGCCGGGTGCCGGATACGAGTATGCCTGGCGCCATGTCTCGGGGGAGCACGATTACGACGTTCATATGGGACTGGTCGCGCAGCATGTGGCGGTCGACATTCCGAAGACCGTCGAGGCGCTGACGGCCGTCGCGGAGGCGCCCGGCAAGGCCCGCGCAATGGGGGAGGCGGCCGCGAAACGTGCCCGCGAGGTCTATGACTGGCGGGTGATCGTGAAGGCCTATGACGCGCTCTGGCAGGAGCTTGCCGAGCGCCGTGCCTTCCATGCGGGCGAGGAGGGACGCGACGTCCCGCAGATGGCCGATCCCTTCGCCACCTTCGCCGGTTTCGCAAGCGAAACGATCCGGCCGCCCTTCGGCGTACGGCCCGTCGAGGATGCGGAGACGCTGCTCGACCTGCTGGCGGCCTCGCCGATCGCGGCGATGGACCGGCGCAGTCTCGACGACGGCCGGGCGCTGGTCGCCGCCATGCGCCAGCAAGGCCCGATGGTCATGGAGCAGGCGCTCTCGGAGGCGCAGATCGCGGAGGCGGCGCGCACCTTCCGGGCGCTGGCATGGCTCTTGAAAATGGGAGTGGTGGAGAAGGTCTAGCCGGGTTTCCGCGGGGTCGGGCGCCAGTCCGGCGGAGCCATTTCGAAACCGGAAAATGCGAAGGCCGGTGCCACCGTGCAGCCGACCAGCGTCCATTCGCCGAGACTTTCCGCCGTCTGCCACCAGCCTTCCGGGACCACAACATGGGGCTTCTCGCCCGCAAGCACGTCCGGGCCGAGGCGGTGCGCCTCGGCATCGTGTCCGTTCGGCGAGAGCGTCAGGGCGAGCGGCGCGCCGGCGTAGAAATGCCAGATCTCCGTCGCGTCGGTGACCCGGTGCCAGGCGGAACATTCACCGACCGGCAGCAGGTAGTAGATCTGGGTCACGGTCCCGCGGCCGCCGTCGGCGGGGCTGTGGCGATAGGTTTCGGAGTAGTAGCCGCCCTCGGGATGCGGCTGCATCCCGAGTTTGTCGACGATGACCTTCCAGTCGGCGGTGCTCATCGGATCAGGCCGGCGGCTGGGTTTCCTGCATGGATTTGCGTTCGGCGAACCTCGTGTACCAGGCGGCCAGCGCCGGATAGCTCTCGCGCCAGCCGATGTCCTTGTAGCGGAAGTCGAGATAGCCGCAAGCGCAGGCGGCGGCGATGATTCCGGCATTGATGCCGTCGCCGAAGGAGGCGGCCTCACCGTCCAGCGCCTTGAGCGCGCCGTGGACCTTCTTCATCTGGCCGTCGACCCAGTCGTCCCACTGTTTCTCCGCCGGCCGCAAGCCGCGCTCGTAGCGGGCGTTCACGGCGGAATCCATCATGCCTTCGGCGGTTGCCTCGAGCCGCAGCACGTCCCAGCGCGCCTCGCCGCTCTCCGGGTAGTAGCCGCAGGACGGGACGAGAGAGACGAGATACTGGGTGATGACCCGGGAATCGTAGAGTGGCTTGCCATTGTCCATGACCAGGGTCGGGATCCTTGTCAGCGGATTGGCGGCGGCCAGCACGTCGCTCTGGTCGACCACGGAGGTCGTGACCTGAACCTTTTCGACCTTGTTCTCCAGTCCGAGTTCCTTCAGCGCGACTAGGACCTTGCGGACATACGGCGAGGCCGGCGAGTAGATCAGTTTCATGCGATTTCGCTCCCTTGCATGATCCGGCTCCGAGAACCGGCTTTCTCGAGTATCCGTCTCAGAAATTGTCTTTGCGTTTGCGTACTTCGGCGAAGACCGCGACCGGGTCGGCGCCGTCCATACCGATGGCGGCGGCGAGATCGGGACTGTCGGCGCGCAGGAACGGGTTGGTCTCCAACTCCTCGCCGAGCGTGGAGGGAACCGTCGGCCGGCCGTCGGCGCGCAGCCTGTCGATCTCGGAGGCCTGGGCCTGGAGTTTGACGTTATCGCCATCGACGGAGAGCGCGAAGCGGGCGTTGGACTGGGTATATTCATGGCCGCAATAGATCTTCGTCGAGGGCGGCAGGGCGCGGAGTTTCTTCAGCGAATTCCACATCTGCTCCATGGTGCCTTCGAAGACCCGGCCGCAGCCGAGCACGAACAGCGTGTCGCCAGATAGCAGGATGTCGGAATCCGGGAAGAAGAAGGCGATATGGCCGAGCGTGTGGCCCGGCGTCTCGAGGATCTCGGCCTTGTGACCGGCGAATTCGAAACTGTCGCCCTCCGCCAGCGTGATGTCCATATCCGGGATCCGCGCGGTTTCCGATTTCGGGCCGACGAGTTTGCAGCCGTATTTCGCCCGCACCGCCGCGTTGCCTTCGGTATGGTCGCCGTGATGGTGCGTGTTGATGACATGGCTCGGCTTCCAGCCGCGCGCCTCGAGTTCCGCGATCACCGGAGCGGCCTCGCCCGGATCGACCACGGCGGTCGCGCCGCTGTCTGCATCGTGAAGCAGGTACACGTAATTGTCCGATCTGACGGGGACCAGCACGACATCCAGCTTGGACATGACCTTCGCTCCTCTGCGGGGACGGGAGCGCGGACCGTAGCATCAACCTTTTGACGCGGCCAAGCTGCGCACTATGATCCCTTCGCGACAAGTGAACTGCCGGCTTGGAACATGTTCAACGACGCCGTCGATCTCTGGGATTTTTACGGCACGCGCGTGGGCCATGTCGCCCGCCGCATGGTGCGCCGCCGCATCCGCGAGCTCTGGCCGAACACGAAGGGCGAGACGGTGCTCGGGCTCGGCTATGCGACGCCGTTCCTGCGCCCGTTCCGGGACGAGGCGGAGCGTGTGATCGCGGTCATGCCCTCGCAGCAGGGCGTGCTGCACTGGCCACG
This sequence comes from Nisaea sp., assembly GCF_965216895.1. Lineage (GTDB taxonomy): Bacteria > Pseudomonadota > Alphaproteobacteria > Thalassobaculales > Thalassobaculaceae > Nisaea. Next base: position 2,812,051 of record NZ_OZ244205.1, on the reverse strand, counting down.
CGACGGCAAGGGACTGGTCTGTCTTGCCGACGAGGCCGAACTGCCGCTGCAGGATGTCTCGGTGGACCGGGTCTTGCTGGTCCATGCGGTGGAGTGCACCGAACAGCTCCGTGCCATGCTGCAGGAGGTCTGGCGCGTTCTTGCGGGCAACGGAAAGGTCCTCGTCGTGGTGCCGAACCGGCGCGGGATCTGGGCCCGGCTCGACCGCACCCCATTCGGGCATGGCCATCCCTATTCGCCCTCGCAGCTTTCCCGTCTCCTGAAAGACAACATGTTCGCGCCGTCGCTGACCGCTCATGCGCTCTACATGCCGCCTTCGAACTCGCCGCTCCTGCTGCGTTCCGCGCCGGCCGTGGAAAAACTCGGCGAGCGCTGGTTCAACCGCTTTTCCGGTGTGGTATTGATCGAGGCCACGAAGCAGATCTATGCCCGGCCGAAAGGGCGGGCAGTGCGCATACGCCAGCTTCTGCCGCTGCCGGGCCGTCGGACTCCGGCGCTGAATGTGACCGGCTACCACCGCAGCGTGGCGCTCGGATACCAAGGGAGGACAGAAAAATGATCGTAATCGCCGTCAATCTCATCGTTGCCGAAGCGGATGCGGACGCCTTCGAGACCCGGCTGCGCAAGCATGCCGCAAACAGCCTGACCCAACCTGGCTGCAAGGGCTTCCTCGTCGCCCGCGACCAGGAAAAACCGGGCAGCTTCCATCTCTGGGAGACCTACGACGACATGGATGCGTTCGAGGAGCACAAGAACGCGGGTTTCATGGCGGATTTCCGGGAATACTCAACGCCGCTCGTCAAGGAGCGGCATCTTGCGATCTGCGATCTGGTGCCGGGCGGTGTCGCGGAGCATGAGGGGTTGGTCGTCTAGGAGCGGCATGTATCTGGAGCATGTGACGCGGGCGGACTTCACCGACCTCTACAGACTTTGCATTCAACCGCGGATCTATCGCTATCTCTTCGACGGGGCGCCACCGGACTGGAGCTACGTCTCCGAGCGGATCGAGATGGCGCTGGCCGGTGCAAGCCGTCCCGGCTTCGGGTTCTGGTTGCTGCGCCATCCGGGTTTCCCGCTCGCGGGAGCGGTGGACCTCGCCGACGGCGAAAACCCCTGCAGCCGGACGCTGACATGGCTTCTGCATCCGGGCTCTGGGGGCGGGGCATCGCGTTTTGAATGGCCTGGACCGCCCTTCTGACAGCCTTCGAGGATCCGGGAATCGATCTCGTGACCGCCGACGCGGACGGAGCGAACCGGGCGTCGCGGGCGCTCATGGCGCGCCTCGGCATGAGCTTCCGGCGCAACGTCGAATTTCCCCTCGGCCCCGGTATCGAATACGGGTTTTCTCGCGGCGACCGGGGGCCGGACCTGCTTGAAATGAAGGAAAAGATGGTGCTCAGCGACCGCGGCTGAGCAGAAACATGCCCTGCTCGCCGAACAGGTTGGCGAACTGGCTCTCGATCCGCGAATTGACCGAAGCGCCAAGCTCGTCGAGCGCCATGCTGCGCTCGATACGGATATCCAGTTCCCGGCAGAGGGCAAGGAAGTCCCGAATCGTGCAGAAATGGATGTTCGGCGTGTTGTACCAGGTCTCCGGCAGGAACTCGTTCACCGGCATGCGGCCGTTGAAGAGCAGCTGCAGCCGGACCCGCCAGTGGCCGAAATTCGGGAAGGAGACGATCGCCCGGTTGCCGATCCGCACCAGATCGCTCAGCACCCGTTTCGGGTCGTGCATGGCCTGCAGCGTCTGGCTCAGGATGGCGTAGTCGAAGGCGCCGTCCGGATAGTCGCGCAGGTCGGTGTCGGCGTTGCCCTGGATCACCGAAAGGCCGCCCGCGACGCAGGCATTCACGCCCTCGTTGCTGAGCTCGATTCCACGTCCGTCGACCTGTTTTTCCTCGGTCAGCAGCTTTAGCAGCTGGCCGTTGCCGCAGCCGATATCGAGCACCCGGCTGCCGGGTGCGACCATGTCCGCGATGTGCCGGTGATCGACGCGAATGTCGGAGGCGCGGTTCATGATCCGCCTGCCGCGGCGCCGGAGAGACCGATCCGTTCCTCGTTCCCCCTGATGAAGCCCTCCAGAACATTGAAGAACTCGGGTTCGTGCAGCAGGAAGGCGTCGTGGCCCTTGTCGCTCTCGATCTCGACGAAGCTGACGTTGGCGGCGATCGCGTTCAGCGCATGCACGACGACTCGCGACTCAGAGGTCGGGAACAGCCAGTCCGAGGAGAAGGAGATCAGACAGAAGCGCACGTCCGTGCCGCGGAAGGCTTCCGCCAGCACGCCGCCATGCTCGGCCGCCATGTCGAAATAGTCCATCGCCCGTGTGATGTAGAGGTAGGCGTTGGCGTCGAACCGGTCGACAAAGGTGATACCCTGGTGTCGCAGGTAGGATTCGACCTGGAAATCGGCGTCGAAGCCGAAGGTGATGGCCTGCCGGTCCTGCAGGTTACGCCCGAACTTGCGGTGCAGCGCCGCTTCCGAGAGATAGGTGATGTGCGCCGCCATGCGCGCGACGGAAAGGCCGGCGCTCGGCTTGCTGCCTTCGAGCAGATAGTTGCCGCCGCGCCAGGCCGGGTCCGCCATGATCGCCTGCCGGCCGACTTCGTGGAAGGCGATGTTCTGGGCCGTGTGGCGCGCGGCGCCGGCGATGGGGATCGCCGCATGCACGCGGTCGGGATATTCCGCCGCCCATTGCAGGACCTGCATCGCTCCCATGGAGCCGCCGATGACGCAGAACAGTTTGCCGATCCCGAGACTGTCGAGCAGCCGGACCTGGGTGCGGACCATGTCGCGAATCGTGATGACCGGGAACTCCAGCCCGTAGGGCTTGCCGGTCGCGGGATTGCTGTCGAGTGGTCCGGTGGTGCCCATGCAGCCGCCGATCACGTTCGAGCAGATGACGAAGAAGCGGTCGGTATCGATCGGTTTGCCGGGACCGATGATCTCGGACCACCAGCCGGGCTTGCCGGTGACGGGATGCGTGCTGGCGGCGAACTGGTCGCCGGTCAGCGCGTGACAGACCAGAATGGCGTTCGACTTGTCGGCGTTCAGCGTGCCGTAGGTCATGTAGGCCACGGTCACAGGCGCCAGATCGACGCCGCAATCGAGGCGCAGCGGCGCGTCGGCGCCAAGGCGCAGGAGATGCCCGGGAAGGTTTTCCCGTTGCTTCTCCGCAAAATCTTCGTTCTGCGCCGGTCGCCCGGCCTCGGCATTCGCCATGGCAATTCATCTCCCCCGGAGACCGGGCGGAAAGACCCCGGCCCGAACCCGGTGAACCCGGCTAGGTAAGGTTGGCCGCGGTTGCTGTCAATCATAACAGGTCCCGATTTCCGCCTGCCGGTGATCAGCTTGCTTGAATTCGCCGCCCGCCGCCGCTATTGCTGTCCGCCGCGCCGCAATCGGGAAACCTGCGGCGGACGGTTTCTCTGGCCGGGCGCTTCGGGTCCGGCCGATGCTTCGATGGGAAGGCATATCCGGTGAGCACGCTCGATGACCTGAGGCGCGAGATCGACGGGATCGACGAGGCCCTGCACGATCTTCTGATGCGCCGCGTCGAGATCGGCAAGCAGGTTGCCGAGGCCAAGGGTGGCGATCGCGGCCCCTATTTCCGGCCGGGCCGCGAGGCGCAGATCATCCGCCGCCTCGTTGCGCGCAACGCCTCCTATCTGAATATTCCGACGCTGATCCGCTTCTGGCGCGAGATCCTCAGCGCCAATCTCAATATGCAGACCCATGTTCATGCCGCCGTCTACATGGCCGAAGGCGCGGAGAAGGTCTACGACCTGGCGCGCGACCATTGCGGGATTTCGGCCTCGATCGAGTGCATGGTGAGTGCGGAGCAGGTGCTGGCGGCGGTGGCGTCGGGCGCGGCGACGCTCGGCGTGCTTCCTGGCTTTCCGATGACGGTTGCGCGATGGTGGCCGCTGCTGCTTTCCGACAGGTCTGAGGACACGGCGCCGCGCATCATTGCGCGGCTTCCCTTTTGTGAGACCGGTCCCGAGGACGGGGTCAACGGCTTCGCCGGCGATGCCTTCATCGTCGCGGCGCAAGAGCCGGAAGCCTCCGGCGAGGACCGGACGCTGTTCGCCATTGCCGCGGATCTCGCCATCGCCGGCGAAACCGTCGACGAGGCGGATGGCTTCAGGCTGGTCGAACAGGAAGGTTTCCTGGAGGCACCGGCGGGGCTGGAACGACATATGGGCGGCCGCGAAGGCGAGGTGCCCTATTATCGCATCGGCGCTTACGCGGTCCCGGTTCACGCCGGTTGATCCTTCCGGCCCGAGGCCGGTCCCGCACACCCGTTCCCGTCTTCCATACGAGCGACAGACCGATGTCCACGATCAAACCGAAATCCTCCATCGCGACGATGGTGAGCTACGCGCCGAACCATGGCGGCGCCAAGAAGCCCGGAAAGGTGATCCGCCTTTCCGCCAACGAGGGCGCGCTCGGGATGAGCCCGAAGGCCCTCGAGGCAATGCATGGCGCCGACCCGGACCTGCACCGCTACCCGGCGCTTGGTGCCAGCCGCCTCGCCGCGGCAGTGGGGCGGCGCAACGGCATCGATCCGGCCAGGATCGTCTTCGGCTGCGGATCCGATGAGCTGATACAGGTCCTCTGTCTCGGCTATCTCGAGCCGGGAGACGAGGTGATCTACACCCAGTACGGTTTCCTGGTTTACCCGATGGCGACCCGGATCGCCGGCGGCGTGCCGGTGGTGGCGCCGGACGACGAGTACACCGTCAGCGTCGACGCGATCCTGAATGCGGTGACCGAGCGCACCCGCATGGTGTTTCTTGCCAATCCGAACAATCCGACCGGGACCTATATTCCGCAGGACGAGGTGAAGCGCCTGCGCGCGGGTCTGCGCGACGACATCCTGCTGGTGCTCGACGCCGCCTATTGCGAATACGTAACGAAGAACGACTATGACAGCGGAATCGAGATGGTCGAGGCCCACGACAACGTGGTCATGCTGCGGACCTTCTCGAAGCTTTACGGAATGGCGGGGTTGCGGCTCGGCTGGGCCTATGGGCCGAAGGACATCGCCGCGACGCTGGAGAGCATCAAGCAGCCTTTCGGGGTGAACTCGCTCGCCATCGCCGCCGGGACCGCAGCGGTCGAGGACCTTGCCTTCCAGGAGGCCGTGGTCGAGAACAACAACAAATGGCTGCCCTGGTCGGTCGGGAAATTCACCGAGCTCGGCCTCGAGGCCCTGCCGACGGTGACCAATTTCCTGCTGCTCCGCTTCCCGGAGGCGGATGGCAAGAGCGCCGAGGCGGCGCGCCTGTTCCTCGCGGAACGCAACATCCTGGTGCGTGAGATGGCGGGTTACGGGGTGCCGGACACGGTGCGGCTGTCCATCGGCACCGGCGAGGAGATGCGCGAGGTCGTGGAGGCGCTGGCGGATTTCCTCGGCAAGGAAAGGCCTGGACCATGACCAGAGACGGGTTTCCGAAGGACGAGCCGCTCTTCCGGCGGCTCGCCGTGATCGGTGTCGGCAATCTCGGCTCCTCCGTCGCCCGCGCGGTGCGGAAGGCCGGAAACGGAGTGACCCATGTCGCGGCCTATGATCGCGATCCGGCGGTCCGGGCACGGTTGCAGGAACTCGGGATCGTCGACTCCGTGCACGAGACTGCGGGCGACGCCGTCGAGGGCGCGGATATCGCGGTGTTCTGCTCTCCGGTCGGCACCTATCGTGCGATCATGGACGAGGTCGCGCCGCATCTGCAGCCCGGCGCGGTGCTGACCGATGTCGGCTCGGTGAAGATGGCGGTCGTCCGCGACGTCTCGCCGCTGGTGCCGGCAGGGGTGCATTTCGTCCCGGGTCACCCGGTGGCCGGTTCCGAGAAATCCGGCCCGGATGCGGGCTTTGCAGACGTGTTCCGCGGGCGCTACTGGCTGCTGACACCGGAGGAGGGCACGGATGCCGGGGCGGTTGCCCGGGTCGAGGCGCTCTGGTCCCGCGTCGGCGCCATCGTCGAGGTGATGGACGCGGCCTATCACGACAAGGTGCTGGCCCTGACCTCGCACCTGCCGCACCTGATCGCCTATACCATCGTCGGTACCGCCTTCGACGTGGAGGAACAGGAGCGCCAGGACGTGATCCGTTTCTCCGCCGGCGGTTTCCGCGACTTCACCCGCATCGCCGGCTCGGACCCGACGATGTGGCGCGATATTTTCCTCAACAACAAGGACGCGGTGCTGGAGATGCTGCAGCGCTTCACCGAGGACCTGACCGCGCTGCAACGCCAGATCCGCTGGGGCGAGGGCGACAAGCTGCACGAGTTCTTCACCCGTACGCGGGAGGTCCGCCGCGGTGTCGTGGAGGCGCACCAGGAGGGCACCAGCCCCTGGGCACCGGGTGCCAATGGCGGCAAGCCGGGATCAGAGGGCGGGAATACGAAATAGGGTAAAGGGGCCGGCGCTGACCCGGCCGTCCTGCGCGGCGACCGGGAGACTGACGATCCGCGTGCCGTCGCCGGCACTGGTGCGGCTGAAGGCGCCCAGTACGAGCTTGGCGATCTCTGCCGCGTCCTGCTTCAGATGACCCGCCTCGACCAGATCCTGGATCGCCTCGTCGAAACCCTTCACTTCCAGCGTTCCGGCACCTTCCGGGCGCAGCAGCCGGTCCAGCGCCAGGGTGGCGCTGAGCCGCAGGCCGACGGGATCCATTGCGAGCGTGAAACGGTCGATCTCGAGCGTGCCTCCGCTGTCGCGCCAGAGTGCCAGATCCTCGCTGTCCATACCGGCGAGGGCGCCGCGCAGGGTCATCTCCATGGCGAGCGCCGCATGCTGCGCCTTGGTTCCCATCGCGGCGAGGATCGGACTTTCGACCCGTGTCGCTGTCAAGTTGACGACGGCGGCGGCCTCGGTGTGATCCGTCACCTCTTCCGCCTGATCCAGTGTCAGCGAGGCGGCGGCGAAGCGGGCGGCCTCCCGCGGGCCGCGGCCGTCGCCGATGCGTTCCGAGGTCAGCAGTCCGCCCAGCGCGGTGAGACGCGCATGTTCGAGCATGCCCGAGCCGAAGAATCTGGTTTCCAGTTGCGTGCGCGGGGCGGCTTCGAGGATGACGACGGTATCCGTGTCGAGATTGCGCTGGCGTGCGGTGACCCCGGTTTCCGCGGTGAAGGTGTAATCGAGCGGCGTCCAGGGCTTGGCGACGGCGCGCATCTCGCCGAGCGTGACGGTTTCTTCCAGCCGGCCGCGCTGCCGCCGATAGGAGAGGTCGCGCGCGAGCACCGACATCTCGAACGGGAATCCCTCGAAGTGCAGTTCGCCGTAGGTGACCTCGTTGCCCCGTGCCCGTTCCTCCTCTGCCCAGGCCTCGATCTTGCCCTCCAGCCAGAAGGCGGCGGCGAACCAGTTGCCGATATAGGTCAGCACCGCGAGGGCGACGATGAAGGACAGAACGGTACCGATGCGCCTCTTGCGCTTGTGCGGCGGCGGCGTCGGGATTATCTCGGAGATCATCTTTTTCATTTTCTTTCCGTGAAGTCCGCCAAGTTATGACCTCAGATTGTGGCGATCTATGGGTGTTCGGCTACGGCTCGCTGATGTGGCGGCCGGGTTTCGAGTATGTCGAACGGGTGCCGGCCCGCCTGCAGGGCTATCACCGGGACTTCTGCGTCTGGTCGCACCGGTATCGGGGGACCCCGGAACGCCCCGGACTGGTGCTCGGGCTCGACCGCGGCGGCTCCTGCCGCGGTATCGCCTACCGTGTGGCGGAAAGCAAGCGCGAGCAGGTGCTCGCCTACCTGCATGAACGTGAAATGATCACCGGTGTCTACGCCCCGCGCGTTCTGCCCGTTCGGGCCTCGGACTCCGGCCGCCGCGTCGGAGCGCAGGCCTATGTCGTCGATCGGACCCATGCGCAATATGCCGCGGGGCTGACGCCGGAAGAACGCGCGTCGCTGATCATCCAGGGACATGGCACGGCCGGACCCGGGCGGGATTACCTCGCCAACACGGTCGCCCATCTCGCCGAACTCGGCCTGCCGGACCGCCGGCTTTCGCATCTTCTGTCGCTTGTCGATCGCATGCTGGAGGGCATCCTTCCGGTCCCGGCGCCGCCCGCCGGTCCTCCGGCGCATCCGGCGAACCGGCCGGGCATGCGGCCCGAGACGGCTATCTGATCAGGATCGCCAGGCTCCCGCCTTCTATCTGGCATGCCTCTCAGGAATCCGAATGGCTCCGCCGGATCAGCCATTCCATCACGATACGGATCGCGGAAGCGCGGCTTTTGTTCCTCGGAGCCAGGAGGTGAAAGTCGCGTCGGTCGCTGAGCGACTGGCCGGCGACCTCAAGCAACCGTCCGGACTCGAGATCCTTCTCGACCAGGAACCGGCTGGCCAGTGCGATTCCCTGACCATTCAGCGCTGCGTCAATGCTCAGAGCGGTCTGGCTGAAAGTCATCCTGTTCTGTCTTCCACGATCATGGCTTCCGACCACTGCCTGGAGGAAATCCGGCCATAGATTGTGGGCGTCGTGCAGCAGAGTCAGGCTGCGGAAGACCTCTGGTGCGAAAGGGCGTGGCCGGTCTGAGACGAGGTTTGGCGCGGCAACCGCGATGATGTCGTTTCGGAACAGCAATCGCGCATCGATGCCGGCGCCGAACGGCGGTACGCCCTGGCGAATTGCGAGATCGATGCCATCGCTGTGAAAGCTGAGCACGCGTTCGGTTGCGACGATTCGCAGATCGATTTCCGGATGGGAGGCCGTAAGGCGCGGCAGGTTCGGCAACAACCATTTCGCGGCGAATGTCGGCGTGACGCTGATTGTGACCGTGTCCGTTTCGGGCTTCAGCGTCCGCGTCGCGTCGCGCAGCAGGGCAAAGGCTGCACTCACCTGCTCATGATAGGCGCGGCCATTTATCGTGAAGGACAGCCCTTTCGCGTGCCGCTCGAAAAGCGGCAATCCGAGAATGGATTCCAGTTTCCGGATCTGCTGCGCCACCGCTCCTTGCGAGACGCCCAGTTCCTCTGACGCGGCCCTGAAATTCTGGTGGCGTCCCGCGGCCTCGAAGGCTCGCAAGGAGTTCGGCGGCGGAAGCGGAAATGGTTTAGGCAATAGAAATTCTACCTTCATTTCGCAGAAATTCTGAGTCCCTGCGTTACTCGAAACGTTAGATACTATAATTCCTGGAAGGGAAATTGTGGAGGTAGATCCGTCATGGCTGTAGAAAAAGTAGCGCTGGTCACCGCCGGCGGCAGCGGCATGGGCGCCGATGCGGCGCGGCGACTGGCCGCGGACGGGTTCCGCGTCGGCATCCTCTCGTCCTCCGGCAAGGGCGAGGCCTTGGCCAACTCTCTTGGCGGTTTCGGCGTGACGGGCTCGAACCGCTCCGTCGAGGACCTGGAGCGCTTGGTCAACAGAGCTGTCGAGCGCTGGGGACGGGTCGATGTGCTGGTCAATTCCGCCGGTCATGGTCCAAAGGGCCAAGTGCTCGAAATACCGGACGACGACTGGCACGAGGGCATGGAAGTCTACCTGTTGAACGTCGTGCGTCCGACCCGCTTGGTCACGCCGTTGATGCAGGATCAGGGCGGAGGAGCGATCATCAACATCTCGACTTTCGCGGCGTTCGAACCAGATCCGCTGTTCCCGACCTCCGGTGTTTTCCGCGCCGGTCTTGCCGCCTTTGCGAAACTCTATGCGGACCGCTATGCCGCGGACAACATCAGGATGAACAACGTCCTTCCCGGCTTCATCGACAGTCTCCCGGAAACCGAGGACAGGCGGGCCAGGGTTCCGCTGGGTCGCTATGGCCGTGCCGAGGAGGTCTCGTCGCTGATTTCCTGGCTCGCGTCCGACGGGGGAACCTACATGACCGGCCAGAATCTCAGGGTGGATGGCGGCCTCACCCGTTCGGTCTGACGGATCGTTCAGCAGATCGGCTGGCGCAAGCCGTTTGCGATCTCGAAGTAGTCCGGATTGTCCGGCGCGATGAAGCCGTGGCGGACCAGAAAATCGATGATCGCGAGGTTGCAGTTGTACTTGAAGGCGTCGGGCTCGGTTTCGACGATCCGCATGACGTCGCCGACAGGGAGGAGCTCGAAACTCTCGACTTCGCCGTCGACCGCGTGCGGCACGAATGCGGGGTCGAGCTCGAGGTCGTAGGTATAGAACATGTGCCGTCTAAGTCCGGCCGGAACCGCCATCCGGTAACTGATAACCCCGGTCGGCCGGGCCGTCGCGGCGGTCTCCGCCGGGATGCCGGCCTCCTCGGCGCATTCCTTGAGCAGGTTGTCGAACGCCGAGATACCCGCCGGATGCCCGCCGGCGACCATGTTGTCGAGCTTGCCGGGGAAGGTCGCCATGTCCCTTGCCCGGCGCGCCACCCACATGAAGGTCCCGTCGACCCGGCGGACAATGCCGTTCAGGTGGAAGCCCCTGTTCACGATGCCGAATTCGGTGGCGGCGCCGCGGTCGAGAACGGCAAGAGGTGCCGCATCGGGATGGGGCAGGACCGGGTAGAACTCGCCGCGTGCCTTCGCGGCCAGCCCGGAACCGCGCAATGTCTCCGAGGCCTCGGCAAGCTTGTCGCTGATGTCCTCGAATGTACCCGCCGGAAGCGTGAGGCCGCGCCCGGACTGGAGAAAGCCGCAATCCGCGAGCCTTTCCGCGACGGGATGCGACACCAGCCCGACCTCTGCGCCGCCGATCGACCAGGGACGATAATCGGCGGGATCGTGCGCATTGCAGAGCCGGAGATGATGCAGGTATCCGCTCATTCTCCGGACTGCTTTTCTGTCACGGACATCAGGAGAAGCGTTTCTCCGAGACCAGTACCGAGGTGACGGAGACCATGCTCCGCATGACGGCCGCCGCGTGGTCGCGCTGCGCGTCCGTCAGGCCCTGAACCTGCAGGTCGATGGTGAGCTCGTCCCGCCGACGCCCGCCGAGATCGCTGTGCCAGCGCGTCGGGATCAGCCCGAGCTTGGCGAAGGTCTCGAGCACACGGGGCATTACCGAGGGTTCGGCGCGCGCCTGCACGGAAAAGCAGGCGGTGACGTCCGCTTCGTCCGAGGTGTTGGAATAAGACGGGTGAAAAGATTGAGATACAGCAACGTCTTGCATTGCAAAACCACTCCAGGCGAGGGGATCGAATAAGGGAATACAGCACAGGCCCGGCCCTATCAGAGGACCGGGTTGCTAATTCGCCCGATAATTCGACCGGCCAGACGCCGGAGAGGTTGGCTGTTCATGCGGGAGACCCTATTGCCGCCGCCCCGCGCCGTCAAGCGCGGGTGAGTTTCTCGAGCGCCTCGTTGAGCTGGCTCATGCGCTGATGGTCGCCGAACGGGGAGTCCGGATGGAACACGAGGGCCAGACGGCGGTAGCGTCCACGGATCGCCTTCTGGTCCGGAACCGCCGTCGGCGCGAAGCCCATGACATGCAGCGCCTCACTCCGGCTGGTGATTCCGTTGCGCAGGGGTTCGAACGCAAGATCCCCGATAATCCGCTGCAATTGTTCGATATCTTCTTCGAGGCGCGCGCGCGCCTCGCTGTCGTTCTGGCGCCGGGTGCGGTCTTCGCTGCTTTCAATCGAGAGTTGGCGATCGCCTTCCGCCATCTTCAGCGACAGCGCCAGCGCACGCCGCAGGCGTGCGATGTCGTAGCCGATCGGCAGGCGCAGCTGCAACCGCGGTTTCCGGCGCAGGGTACGGCCTTTGGAGGGGCCGGACTGCAGTTTCACCACTTCCCGGTCATCCGGTGCGGGCTCTCCGGGGTCCTCGGTCGCCATCACGGTCTCGTTCGGGACCAGCATGAGGACCGCGCGCGCCAGATCGGCGACGCTGGCGCCCTGTGAATCCGCAAGTGCAGTTACGCGATCCCGGAATGCGCTCGAACAGGGGATGATGTAGGATTGGCTTTTCTTGTAGTTGATTGAAATCGGGTCATTTTTCCGGTTCGAGGCGGTGTAGGCGAGGACTGAATCGTCAGGCATTTGGGATCAAGAATCCTACTACAATTTGCGGTTCAGGGGCCCCGCATACCAAATCTTAGGGGGCAACTGGAAGTCTATTTCGGATAAACCGCCAGAATCAACTGACAAAAGAGTTACAATCGGTCGAATCTGTTTCGTTTTCGGTTCAATTTGTTAACGCAGGGTAAATTATGTCCAGAAATTAAGGCGCATTTTTGTCAAATCGTTTCGTCCCTGGCGATGTGGCGGATTGCCGCCGGTCGCGCTTGGCACTGGTCTTTGGCCATGCGGCGTTCTATATCGGCGGCATGTCAGTCTTCGTCATCATCCTCATGGCCATCGCCCTCCTGCTGGTGCTCGGCACCCTCTTCGGCGGTCTGCTGTCCATGGTCCGCGGCGGCCCGGACGGGCCAAGGCGTTCAAATCGTTTCATGCGGTATCGCGTGTTATTTCAATTGCTTGCGGTCGTGCTCTTCATGATTGCCCTGGCATTGTCGCGCTAGCGTTCTGCGTCCGGCGCAATTAGTTTCGGAGGCGTTCAGATGGTCCGGCTCACCAAAATCTACACCCGCGGCGGCGATGCGGGGGAGACTTCTCTCGGCGACGGGAGCCGTGTGAAAAAGCATGCGCTGCGCCCCGAAGCCTTCGGTTCGGTGGACGAAGCGAACAGCGTGATCGGCCTTGCGCGGCTGCATACTTCCGAAGCATCGGAGCTCGACGCGATGTTGGCCCGCATCCAGAACGATCTGTTCGATCTCGGTGCCGATCTGGCGACGCCGGAGCAGGAAAATCCGAAATGGCAGCCTTTGCGCGTCGGGGCGGCGCAGGTCGAGCGTCTCGAGCACGAGATCGACGCCATGAACGCGAAGCTGAAACCGCTGGACTCCTTCATTCTGCCTGGCGGCAAGCCTGCCGCGGCCTATCTTCATCTTGCACGGACCGTGATCCGCCGGGCGGAGCGGGCAATGACCGCGCTGGCCGAACAGGAGCCGGTCGGGGCCAATGCCATCAAGTTCGCGAACCGTCTTTCGGATCATTTGTTCGTGCTTGCTCGGCACATCAATGATGACGGTGCGGCGGACGTTCTCTGGGTTCCGGGCAAAAACCGCTGAAACAAGACGGCTTTCCCCGATGTCGCTTTGAGGTAAGAAGGCGGCGGGGTTAGCTTGACAGGCGAAAAACGCATCGCCTATGACCTGCTACCGCATAATGAAACTCAAATCTCTTTCGGGGTCGCCATGAAGGTTCTCGTACCCGTCAAAAGGGTCATCGACTACAACGTTAAGGTTCGCGTGAAGGCGGACCAGACCGGGGTCGAACTCGCCAACGTCAAGATGTCCATGAACCCCTTCGACGAAATCTCCGTCGAGGAGGCGATCCGCCTGAAGGAAGCCGGGACCGCGACCGAGGTGGTCGCCGTGTCGCTCGGCGTCCAGCAGTGCCAGGAAACCATCCGCACCGCGCTCGCCATGGGCGCCGACCGCGGCATCCATGTTCTGCACGACGGCGATCTCGAGCCGCTGGCGGTCGCCAAGATGCTGAAGGCCGTGGTCGAGAAGGAGCAGCCGGAGCTGGTCATTCTCGGCAAGCAGGCGATCGACGACGACGCCAACCAGACCGGCCAAATGCTGGCCGCGCTGCTCGGCTGGGGTCAGGCTACCTTCGCCTCCAAGATCGAGATGGGATCCGGCGAAGCCAAGGTCACCCGCGAGATCGACGGCGGCCTCGAGACCGTCTCGGTCAAGCTGCCGGCAATCGTCACCACTGACCTCCGCCTGAACGAGCCGCGCTACGCCTCGCTGCCGAACATCATGAAGGCGAAGAAGAAGCCGATCGACCAGATGAGCCCGGCCGATCTCGGCGTCGATCCGGCGCCGCGCCTCGAAACCCTGAAGGTCGAGGAACCGGCGAAACGCGAAGCCGGCGTGAAGGTCGCCGACGTCGCCGAGCTGGTGTCCAAACTTCGCAATGAAGCAAAGGTGATCTGATGAGCGTTCTCGTCGTTGCCGAACACGATAATTCGGAAATCACCCCGGCGACCCTGAACGCCGTCACTGCTGCGACCCAGATCGGCGGCGACGTCGCCGTGCTGGTGGCCGGCAGCGGTTCGTCAGCCGCCGCCGAGGCCGCTGCCAAGATCGCCGGTGTCTCCAAGGTGCTGCACGCGGATGCGGCGGAATATGCCAACGGCCTCGCCGAAAATGTTGCGCCACTGGTCGTTGCGCTGGCGTCCGGGTACAGCCACCTCCTTGCCCCGGCGACCAGCTTCGGCAAGAACGTGATGCCGCGCGCCGCGGCCCTGCTCGACGTGCAGCAGATCTCGGAGATCTCCGCCGTCGTCGATGCGGACACCTTCGTGCGCCCGATCTATGCCGGCAACGCCATGGCCACCGTGAAGTCCTCGGACGCGGTCAAGGTCATCACCGTGCGCACCACCGCGTTCGATGCCGCTGCCGCAGAGGGCGGTTCCGCCGCCGTCGAAGCCGCCGAGTCCAAGGGCGATGCGGGCCTGACCTCCTATGTCGGGGCCGAACTCAGCAGCTCCGAGCGCCCGGAACTGACCTCCGCCAAGGTCGTTATCTCCGGCGGTCGCGGCATGCAGAACGGCGAGAATTTCGCCATGCTGGAAGAGGTCGCGGACAAGCTCGGCGCCGCCGTCGGCGCGTCCCGCGCCGCGGTCGATGCCGGCTTCGTGCCGAACGACTACCAGGTCGGTCAGACCGGCAAGGTGGTCGCTCCGGAACTCTACATCGCGGTCGGCATTTCCGGCGCGATCCAGCACCTCGCCGGGATGAAGGACAGCAAGGTCATCGTCGCGATCAACAAGGACGAGGAAGCGCCGATCTTCCAGGTCGCCGATTACGGCCTCGTCGCCGACCTGTTCGAGGCGGTGCCGGAACTCAGCAAGGCGCTGGACGGCTAAGGGCCGCAAACACTTGACAGCAAACCGGTGCCGGGCGTCCCATGCGTCCCGGCACCGGCCGGCCGCCCGGCCGATGCCCCGACCAAGCGGGGAGAGCGGATATGGATGTGCGCACAATCGGCGTGATCGGAGCCGGGCAAATGGGAAGCGGCATCGCCCATGTGAGCGCGCTGTCAGGGTTCGACGTCCGCCTGCTCGATCTCGAAGACGCCCGGCTCTCACAGGCGGTCGAGAAGATCGACCGGGACATGCGCCGTCAGGCCGCCCGCGGCAAGGTCGCCGAGAACGACGTCGACACCGCGATGAAGCGGATCTCCACCGGTACTGATTACGGGATATTCGGAGCGTGCGACATCGTCGTCGAGGCGGCGACAGAAGATGAGTCGATCAAGCGCGAAATCCTGAAGACCCTGGTGCCGCATCTCTCGAAAGATGCGGTTATCGCGACCAACACCTCCTCGATCTCGATCACCCGCCTCGCGGCGGTGACGGACCGGCCGGGACGTTTCATGGGCATGCATTTCATGAATCCGGTGCCGGCCATGCAACTCGTCGAACTGATCCGCGGCATCGCGACGGAGCAGGACACCTTCGAGACCGTCCGCGCGCTCGCCGAAGCGCTCGGCAAGACGGTGTCGGTCGCCGAGGACTTCCCGGCCTTCATCGTGAACCGGATCCTGCTGCCGATGATCAACGAGGCGATCTATACGCTTTATGAAGGGGTCGGTTCGGTGCATTCCATCGATACCGCGCTCCGGCTCGGCGCCAATCACCCGATGGGCCCGCTGCAGCTCGCCGATTTCATCGGTCTCGATACCTGCCTCGCGGTCATGCATGTGCTCTATGACGGGCTGGCGGACAGCAAGTACCGGCCATGCCCGCTCCTGGTAAAATATGTCGAGGCCGGCTGGCTTGGCCGCAAGACAGGCCGCGGGTTCTACGATTATTCCGGCGAAGAGCCAGTACCGACACGGTGATCTCCGGCGTCACCAGGAAATATTTGCCGGGTAGGCAGTAATTTCCTTGCAATTCGATAAAATTTTAGATACTTCTTATGAGCCTGCCAAAAAGGCGGGAACAAAGGTCCTTTAGAAGGAAGGATATTTCCAATGACCGACTCGGTTGCCGAGAAGGCCTTGCGTCTTCTCCAGATATCAGTTGCGGATATCGAAGGGAGAGAGAGCCAGGTGGCGCTCGCCCTCAGCACCGCCGTCCATTCGGGCAATGCGATCGACAGGATTTTCGCGCGACAACGCTTCGACAATCTCGATCTCTACACACGAAAAAGAATCAAGGGGCGCGCGATTCAAGAAGCCCAGACGTTCTCGGTGCACTGACAGAGAGAGGTCAGTAGCGCTGTTGTCGGGGGTCTGGCAGCCGGTACAGGCAATCCGTTGCCGCCGGTTTCTCGGATCGGATGCGCCTAGCGCAGGATTCCGAGATCGCGATAACAGCGCTCTGCCCCGCTGTGCAATGGGATGGCAATCCCGTCGAGAGCGGAGTTCAGCTTGACGTTCTGGCCCTGGGGATGGCCGGCGGCGAGCACCTTCAGCGTGTTCTCGTTCCAAAGCGCGCGGCAGATGTCGTAAACCATTTGCTCGGGAAGTGTCTCCGGGACGATCCACTGGCTGCCAACGGAGAGCGTCGCGACTTCGCCGACTCCGTCATAGGTCCCGGCCGGGATGGTGTAGCTGGCAAGAAACCGGTGCTTGTCCAGCAGTTCGTCGACCGCTGGTCCGTCTAGTGTCAGGACATCGACAGCGTGCCGTTCCGCGGTGGTCGCGACCAGCTCGCTCGGCATTCCCGAAATCTGAAACAGCGCGTCGAGCTCGTTCTTGACCAGCAGGTCGACCGCCGGTCCCGATTTGAGGTAGGACGCGATCATCTGGTTCTCGTCGATGCCGTAGGCGTCGAAAATGTTCCTCACCATCACCAGCAGCCCCGATCCAGGCTCGTCGATCGAGACGCGCTTGCCGACCATGCCTTTCACGGAAGTGATCTCGGCTTCCCGCCGCACCAGAACGTGCAGCACCTCTGGATAGAGATGGGCAAGGGCCCGCAGATTCGTCATCGGCGGCTGGCCGTCGAAAGGGCCGGTCCCGTTATAGGCCGCGTAGACAATGTCGGCCTGCGCGAAGGCAGAGGTCACCCGCCCGCTCTCGACCGCGGTGACATTGTCCACCGAGCCGCTGGAGCTCTGGGCGGCAGCCACCAGATTCTCGACCCCGCAGACCGCGTCCTCCGCACAGGGCGGAGATCCGGGCGGGCGGGAAATCGCATTCGCGATCTCCGCGCCGAGCGGATAGTAGGTGCCGTCGACGCCTCCGGTCGCGATCTGGAAGAAGATCATCTTCTGCTGCGCGTAGGCCGTTCCCGTTCCGAGCGCGCTGTTTCCCGCCAGTACCGCAGCCTGAACCAACATGAAGAGGATCAGGGTCGGGCGGCTGAGGTGCAGCATTGTCGTCCGGTTTCGGTGCAGGAGGCGTCGGGTGGCTCCGACTATACCCACTATGAGTTTGAAGTGTAATACTTAATCAGTTCTTTCGCGGCCGCGGAATCCCATTCCGCATCGCCGACCAGCCGGCCCTGGACGGTCCCGTCCGGGCCGATCAGATAGGTGGTCGGCAAACCGGGGGCCTTGAAGGCGCGCATCAGGGCCGCCTTGCTGTCCGCGGCCGAACGGAGGCCGGCGATGCCGAGTTTTTCCAGGAACGGCTCGTAGATCCGTGCGCCGCCGCGGTCGATGGAGACCAGGACGACCTCGAAATCGGGGCCGCCCATTTCGGCGTTGAGTCGCTCGAGCGATGGCAACTCCTTGACACAGGGCGGACACCAGGTGGCCCAGAAATTCACCAGAACCGTCTTTCCGCGATACGAGTCCAGCTTGATGGGTTCGCCCGCGGCGCTTATGAAGGGGATGTCCGGCGCTGTACGGTCTTCGGCGCTGGGTACGAACTTGACCATGTCGCCCTGCTGCGGCGGCTCGGCGCCGGCCGTCCCGGCCTGCGATGCGAGCCCGGCGGCGAGCAGAGCGGCAAGCGCGATCTTCCTGACCGGCAATGATGCAATCCAAGACACGGGGCACTTCCCTCCATGAGTAAACGGCATAACGACCCTCAGCACGAAGGCGCCAGCACGATCTGGGGTGGCCGCTTCGCGTCCGGCCCGGCAGCGATCATGGAGGAGATCAACGCCTCCATCGGTTTCGATCGCCGGCTTTCGGCGCAGGACATCCAGGGCTCGATCGCCCATGCCGAGATGCTGGTCTCCCAGGGCGTGCTCACGGCTGAAGATGGTAAGGCGATCCGTCTGGGTCTAGAGCAAATCGACTCCGAGATCCGCGACGGCAGTTTCAAATTCTCGCGCGCGCTGGAAGATATCCACATGAACGTGGAGTCGCGTCTCGCCGAACTGATCGGCGACGCGGCGGGCCGTCTGCACACGGCGCGCTCCCGCAACGACCAGGTGGCGACCGATTTCAAGCTCTGGGTCCGCGGCGCGCTCGACTCGGTCGACGAGAGCCTGACCCGGCTGATCGCCGCGCTGATCGATCAGGCGGACAGGAACGCCGAAGCGGTGATGCCCGGTTTTACCCATCTGCAGACCGCGCAGCCGGTGACCTTTGGCCATCACCTGCTGGCCTATGTCGAAATGTTTGGCCGCGATCTCGGCCGTTTCCGGGATTGCCGCGCGCGGATGAACGAATGTCCCCTCGGCGCCGCCGCGCTTGCCGGCACCTCGTTCCCGATTGACCGGCACAAGACCGCCGCGTCCCTTGGTTTCGACCGGCCTACTGCGAACTCGCTCGACGCCGTCTCGGACCGCGATTTCGCGCTCGAGTTCCTCTCCGCGATGTCGATCTGCGCGACCCACTTCTCGCGCCTTGCCGAGGAAATCGTGATCTGGACCAGTGCCCAGTTCAATTACGTCACACTGTCGGACGCCTTCACCACCGGCAGCTCGATCATGCCGCAGAAGCGCAATCCGGACGCGGCCGAGCTGGTGCGCGCCAAGGCCGGCCGGATCATCGGCGACCTGAACGCGCTGCTGATCGTCATGAAGGGGCTGCCGCTGGCCTATGGCAAGGACATGCAGGAGGACAAGGAGCCGGTGTTCGACGCGGTCGATTCCCTTGGTCTCTGCATTGCCGCGACCGCCGGCATGATCCGCGACATGGAGGCCAATCCGGATCAGATGCGCGCCTCGCTGAAGGACGGGTTCCCGACGGCGACCGACCTCGCCGACTGGCTGGTGCGGGCCATCGGCATGCCGTTCCGCCGCGCCCACCACGTCACCGGCACGATCGTGAAGCTGGCCGAGGACAAGGGCTGCGGGATCGAGGAACTGAGCCTCGCCGACATGCAGGCGGTCGAGCCGAAGATCAATGACGGGGTCTTCGACGTGCTGACGGTCGAGGCCTCGGTCTCGAGCCGCACCAGCTACGGCGGCACCGCGCCCGCGAATGTGCGCGACCAGGTCGCGAAAGCGCGTGAACGGTTCCTCGCGTGAGGTCCGGAACGGGAGAAGTCCGATGCTGAAACGGATCACACGGGTTGGATTGCTGATCCTGCTGCTCGCCGGCCTGGCGCTGACCCAGGCGGCCTGCGGCAAGAAGGGCAATCTGAAACCGCCGCAGGGCACTCCGTCGGATTTCCCGCGCACCTACCCGACGCAATAAGACACCAGGGTTCCATGAAATGAGTGAGCAAGTCTCCTATCAGGACGGCGCGCTGCATGTCGAACGGGTCCCGTTCGCGCGCATCGCGGAAGAGGTCGGCACGCCGGTCTATGTCTATTCCGCGAGCGGAATGACCGCGCGCTACCGTGCGCTCGAAACCGCCCTGAAGGGGCTTCCGGTCTCGATCTACTACGCCATCAAGGCGAACTCCAACCTGGCGGTGATCAAGCTGTTCGGCGATCTCGGAGCCGGGATGGACGTGGTCTCCGGCGGCGAGCTTGCGCGCAGCCTTCGCGCAGGCGTTCCGGGATCGAAGGTGGTCTTCGCCGGCGTCGGCAAGACGGCGGAGGAGATGGCCTTCGCGATCGACTCCGGGATTCACCAGTTCAACGTCGAATCCGAGCCCGAACTGCGGCTACTGAACCAGGTCGCGGCCTCCAGGGGGGTGGTGGCGCCGGCGGCGATCCGGGTCAATCCGGATGTCGACGCCAAGACCCACGCCAAGATCACGACCGGACGCAAGGAGAACAAGTTCGGCATCGATATCGCCCGGGCGACGGAGATGTTCGAACTGGCGGCGACGCTGGAGCATGTCACCCTCCGGAGCATGTCGGTCCATATCGGCTCGCAGCTGATGGACGTCGCGCCCTACCGGGCGGCCTACGAGCGGTTGCGCGGCACGACGCTCTCGTTGCGCCAGGCCGGTCACGTTGTCGATCATCTCGACCTCGGCGGCGGCATCGGCGTTTCCTACGACGGCAGCGCGCCGCCGGATATCGACGAATATGCCGCCATCGTGAAGGATACGGTCGGCGACCTCGATTGCCGCCTCTCGATCGAGCCGGGCCGCTACCTGGTCGGCAATGAAGGCTACTTCCTGACCCGCGTGCTGTTCGTCAAGCATGGCGCCGAACGGCGCTTCGTGATTGTCGACGGCGCGATGAACGACCTGATCCGGCCGACCCTCTACGAGGCACATCACGAGATTGTCACCGTCGACGAGAATCCGGCCGGGGAGGCGGGCGGGCTCGCCGATATCGTCGGTCCGATCTGCGAGAGCGGCGACTATCTGGGCCGGGGCCGGACCTTCGGCGCAGTCGGCGAAGGTGCGCTCGTCGTGCTGAAATCGGCCGGCGCCTACGGGGCGGTCATGAGTTCGAACTACAATTCGCGGCCGCTCTGCCCGGAAGTCCTGGTCGAGGGGGACAGCTTCCGGGTGATCCGCCGCCGGCAGAGTTTCGACGACATGCTGGCCCTTGAAGAGGGGCTAGCCTGATCCACCTTCAGTCCCGAGTCCCTTGACCCTCCCGGCATCTCCGGGGGAAGATCGGGAATCGACAGGTTCCCGTGCCGCCGCGGGTGGCGACGCCAGCGGGGGAGGCGGTCGGGATTCGTCCCTCGAGACGCGGCGAAACGCCGGGGATGGGTCTTTGCATGCGTAACGGTGCCCGGACGTTTCTTCCCTACCGCCCCAAGCTGTGGGTGACCGGGATCGTTCTGGCCTGGGAACGGTTTTTCCCGGCTTTCAGGTGGCCGCTCGCCCTGATCGGGCTCTTTCTCGGGCTCGCCCTTCTCGAGGTTCCCCAATCCATCGGCGAGGCGACCGGAGGGCTGTTGCATGCGGCCCTGCTGGTCCTGGCGCTCGCGGTGTTCCTGGTTGCTCTCAGAAAGAGCTTCGAGAGTTTCTCCTGGCCCGACGAGGACCACATCCTGCGCCGTCTCGAGAGCTGGTCCGGGCTCCGGCACCGGCCGCTTTCCGCCATGAGCGACCATGTCGCCGGTGGGGGTCGCACTGAAGCCGCGCTCTGGCAGGCGCACCTGAAACGACTGGGCGATGTTCGCGCCCGCGTCCGTGTCGGCGCACCCGAACCGCAGGCGGCCGCGGCGGATCCGGTCGGTCTGCGCACGGTCGTCGGTCTGCTGCTCATCGTCGGTCTGGTTGCGGGCTGGCATAACCCGGGCGAAAGGCTGCGTGCCGCGATGCTGCCGGATCTGAGCGGTACCGGCGGCGCGCCTGTGTCGCTGGCCGATGTCTGGATCAGTCCGCCCGACTATACCGGCAAGCCGCCGATCCTTCTGACCCGGCCGATTGCCGTGAGAGCGGAAACCGGGCAGGAAACAGGACCCGAGACCGTGGCGATTCCTGTCGGTAGCCGCTTCCTCGCGACCGTCAACGGCGGCGAGGAAACCCCGGTCCTGGTAATCGAGGACGGGGTCGAGGCCGGTGCCGCGGACAAGAGCGCGGACGGGGTTTCCGAGGGAAGGTCCGAAAGGATCGCGTTTGAGACGATCGCGCCGGAAAGCCATCAGATCGAGGCGCCGATCTCCCGCGGTACGCGGCTTGCTGTGACGCAGGACGGCGATGCGCTCGCATCCTGGCAGATCAACGTTCTGCCCGATCTGGCGCCGACAGTCGCCTTCCCCGAAGCACCGTCTCAGTCCGAGCGGCACGCGCTCGTTCTCCGCTACGAGGCCGAGGACGATTACGGCGTCGCCAGGGTGCGCGCCCGGATTCACCGTCTCGTGGATGGCGCGGTCACCGAAGAGGCGCCGATCGAGATTGCGATGCCCGCCGTCGCCGGCGACCGCAAGGATATCTCCGGCCGGAGCTTCAGTGATCTGACACCGCATCCCTGGGCCGGGCATCAGGTCCGGATCACGCTCGAGGCCGAGGACGATATCGGCCAGAAAGGCGTCAGCGATCCGGTCGACATGCCGCTGCCGGAACGGGTCTTCACCCATCCGGTTGCCCGCGCGGTGATCGAGCAGCGCAAGCGCCTGGTCTCGGAGCCGGAGGAACGGATCGATATTTCCGAGATCCTGTTGACCCTCGCCGCGAGGCCGCATCATTACTTCCACGACACGGTCGTCTTCCTCGGCCTGAAATCCGCCGCCAGCAGGCTCTATTTCAAGGCGCCGGATGCGGACGGCATCGCGGCGTTGCAAAAACTGCTCTGGGACGTGGCGCTCCGGATCGAGGATGGCGATGTCTCGACCGCGCTGCGCGATCTCCGCGAGATCGAGCGCAAGCTGCAGGAAGCGCTTGCCGGCGATGCCAGCGACGAGGAGATCGAGCGCCTGATGGAGGAAATGCGCCAGGCGATCGACAAGTATCTCCAGGCGATGGCCGAGCAGATGATGAAACAGGCGCAGCGCGGCGACCAGATGGAACGCCAGCAGGTCGACCCGAACCAGATGCTCCGTCGCGATGATCTCATGAAGATGCTCGACCAGATGCGCGACATGGCGAAGACCGGCGCCCGCGATGCGGCACGGCAGATGCTCTCGCAGCTCCAGCAGATGATGGAGAATCTGCGCATGGGCATGCAGCAGCAGCAGATGTCGCCGCAGCAGCAGGCGCTGCAGGAGATGATGCGGCAGCTCAACGAACTGTCGCAGCAGCAGCGCGACCTGATGGACAGGACCTTCCAGGAGGGTCAGCGCCAGCGCGGGCAGCGGCCGGGGCAGCAGGCACAACGCGGCCAGCGTCCGGGTCAGCGTCCGGGTCAGCGTCCGGGTCAGCAACCTGGGCAGCGCGGCCAGCAGCCGATGCCAGGGCAGATGCCGGGCGGCGAGGGCGAGATGACGGCGGAGGAACTGGCTGCCGAACTGGCGGAGATGCAGGAACGTCTGCGCAAGCAGCTCGGCGAGTTCATGCGCAAGGTCGGCGAGGGGCTCGGGCAGATCCCGGAAGGGTTCGGGCAGGCGGAACAGTCGATGCGCGATGCGACCGAAGCACTCGGCGAAAACGCGCCGGGCCAGGCGGTCGGCCCGCAGGGCGACGCGCTGAGCCAGATGCGACAGGGCGCCGACGCGCTGAACGAGGCGCTGCGCGAGATGGCGAACGGCCAGGGCCAGGAGAATCCGAACGCGCAGGCGAACGAGAGCGACGATTTGGACTACGACGACGGCGATCCGTTGAACCGCCGGCGCACCGGTTACGGTTTCAACGACAACAGCAATGTCGAGATCCCGGCGGAGAGCGATATCCAGCGTGCGCGCCGGATCTTCGACGAGTTGCGCGACCGCTCCGGCGACCGTTCGCGGCCGACACTGGAACTCGACTACATCGAGCGACTGCTCAAGCGCTTCTAGTTTCCGGCCGTCCGGGGGGCGGCGTGCCGATAGACCAGATCGTCCGGGTCCTGCTTTACCGCGTCCGGATCGAGTTCGGCACCGAGTCGCTCGGCAAGCCGCCGTGAGCGCATATTGCCCGGATCGATATAGCTGACGAG
This sequence comes from Nisaea sp., assembly GCF_965216895.1. Lineage (GTDB taxonomy): Bacteria > Pseudomonadota > Alphaproteobacteria > Thalassobaculales > Thalassobaculaceae > Nisaea. Next base: position 2,788,286 of record NZ_OZ244205.1, on the reverse strand, counting down.
CGTGCTCAGGCGGCGAACCTGGAAGGCCCACTCCCGCAGAGCCACGGCCGCCTCATGAGCGGAGCCGTGTCCCTCCGCGCCGGGATAAAGCATCCAGCCGAGTTCCGGCTCCGGGAACAGCGGTCCGTGATTGACGCCCACCTGCCCGAGACAACGTCCGTCCTCGCGGTTTTCCAGCATCAGCGAGCCGTGCCCGAAGAGCGCCCATTGCGCCAGATCGTTGCAGAACATGCCCCACGCGTATTTCTCGGAGAACGGACCGCCCATGTAGGTCGATCGGCCCGACGCCATCATGTTCCGGTATTCGGGCCAGTCTTCCCAAGATTGAGGCCGCAAGCGGAGTCGCGGAGTCTCAAGTGTCGGGATTTGCATCATTGGTCACGGTCCTGCGCGGCGAACTGTAGGCGGTTCAATAGCCGAGCCCGCCGCCGAGCGCCCGCTCGGAAAAGGTGACGGTGACTTCGGCGGCATCCGCGCCGGGTTGCGGAAGCTCGTACTGGAACGTCGTCTTCTCGCCGGGCAGGATGACCTGGTTCTCCGCCTGAAACAGCCATTCCTGCATGATGTCGCCCTGCCTGCCGGTGAGCTTCCCGGAGAGGGTCGGCACGGTCTGCAGCTGCTCGGTGGGATTGCGGATCTCGCCCTTGACCAGCAGCAGTTCGATCGATCCTTCCGCCTTGCGCCAGGCGCCTACATTCTGGATCACCAGGCCTTCGCCGATCACCGGTACACCGAGTCCTACAGACTGGTAGAGCCGGTCGATCGGCGGCCAGGTGCCTACCAGCGCCGCGCGGGCGCCGAACAGCGTTCCGAGCCCGGCCACGAGAACCACCCCGGCGGCGGCCGCGATGAGCCCCTTGCGTTTGCGTTTCGGCTTGCCGGAGAGCGGCATCCGTCCGCGCGGGATCGGCGGCGCGCTGAACGCGCCCTCGCGCTCCTCGCCGTCCTCTTCTTCGAAGGCCGGCGGTGCGTCGGGATCGGCTTCGCCGCTGCCGAAGCGGGCGAAGGGGACGACCTCCTCCTCTTCTTCCTCTTCGGGTGGGGGGGGCTCGATCTCCTTCGCGACCGGCTGCTCAACCTGTTTCGGAGCCGCCTTCTTCTTTTTCGGCGGCTCTTCCGCCTCGAGCATCTGATGCCACTGATGGCCGCATTTGCTGCACCGGAGCTTGCGGCCCTTGGGGCCGATCGCCTTGTCCGGCACGCTGAAGTGCTGGGAACATTCGGGGCAGTTGACTTTCATGGCTTTCCGTTATCCGAGACCGCACGGCAACAGTATAAGACAAAGCCGTTCGCGTCGCCTACCTGCTGCCGCCACGCATCTTTCCATCACGGCAACGATCTGAAATCATGGGGCTGCCAAACCGGATGTGGCGACGGCATCCGGGAATCGGGAGAGGGAGGCGCGCCGCGTCGTGATCCAGTTCGAAAATGTGGAACTCCGCTATCCCGGGAGTCCGGCCATCTTGCGCGACGTGAATTTCGATGTCGAGGAAGGCACCTTCCAGTTCATCACCGGGGCCAGCGGAGCCGGAAAGTCGAGCCTTCTCAAGCTCATGTATCTCGGGCTGAAGCCATCGCGCGGACGTCTCGCCCTGTTTGGGGAAAACGCCGCGACGATCACCCGCGCGGGCATTCCGGCGCTGCGCCGGCGGATCGGCATCGTTTTCCAGGATTTCCGGCTGATCCCGCATCTGAGCGCGCTCGACAATGTCGCCCTGCCGCTCAGGATCTCCGGCGCCCGCGAATCGGCGATTCGCGAGTATGTGCCCGAGCTGCTCGAATGGGTCGGTCTCTCCGGTCATCTCGATGCCTTGCCGCACACGCTCTCCGGCGGCCAGCAGCAGCGCGTCGCGATCGCCCGCGCGGTGATCGGCCGGCCGCAGCTGCTGCTCGCCGACGAGCCGACCGGCAATGTCGATGACGGGGTCGCCGTGCGGTTGCTCTACCTCTTCGAGGAGCTGCACAAGATGGGCACCACGGTGCTGATCGCGACCCACAACCGGGCACTTGTGGAGCGCTTTTCCTATCCCTGCATCAATGTCGAGGACGGTCGCGTCGCGCTGGTCCGGGGGCCCGGCGTCCGGCGTCCGGCGCCGCGCCCGGTCGGAGGGGCCGGAGGCGGGCAGGCGGTGCGGCGGCGGGGAGGCTGAGGCGATGGCGCTGATCACCCGCGGCGACATTCCGCTGAGCCAGGACCCGTCAGCCCGCTATCTGCCGTGGCTGCTCGGCATCATGTGCTATTTCGCCGTGCTGGCCACGGTCGGCGCGGTGACTTCGCACCGGCTCGCCGCGCGCTGGGACTTCGCGCTCGGCAGCGTCGTCACGGTGCAGCTTCCGGCCGCCGAACCCGGTATCGATGACACGCGGGAAATGGAGCAGGCGATCCGCATGATGCGGGCGCTGCCCGGGCTGGTGCGGCTGCAGCGAGTCGATCCGGCCGAAAGCGCCCATCTTCTGGCACCGTGGCTCGGTCCCGACCTGGTCCGCGATCTGCCGCTGCCGCGGCTGTTCGACCTGCATTTCGAGCACCCGCCGACGAGCGCGCTCGCGCCGTTCGAGAACCGCCTCGCCGAGCTCTATCCCGGCGTTTCCGTCGATGCGCACAGCCAATGGATGGGGCATGTCGCGAAGCTGACCCGGGCGGTGGAGGCGATGGGCCTGACGGTGCTGGCGCTGGTCATGGGCGCGTCGGGGATCGCTGTCGTCTTCGCGGTCAGGACTTCGGTTTCGATCCATCGCGAGGTGATCGCCATACTGCATCTGATCGGTGCGCGCGACGGCTATATCGCCTCGGAGTTCCAGGCCCATGTGCTGAAGATGGCGCTGCGCGGCGGCATCGTCGGCGCTCTGCTCGCGCTCGGCACGCTGGCCGCGATGGCGGCGCTGCTCGATCCGGATGCGGTGCGCGGTCCCGGCCTGCTCGATACGGCGATCGGCGGTCTGCCGGGGGACGTTCTGGATTGGGCGCTGATCGCCGCCGCGCCGCTCCTCGTTGCCTTCGTTGCCTGGATCGCTGCCCGGTATTCGGTCATGGCGGCGCTCCGGAGGTTCAACCCGTGACCATGGACCGTAGCCGGGGGTTTCTGACATCAACCCTGCGCGGCTGGCTGTTGCGGGCCGCGATCGGCGCCTTGGCGCTGCTGCTGTTCTGGATCGGCGGTTTTCTCTGGTTCCTCGCGGCAATGCCGGCGGAAGCGCCGGACGCGACCCCCGAAGCGGATGCCATCGTGGTACTGACGGGCGGCAGCAGGCGGGTGCCTGTCGCGGTTTCGCTCCTGCTCGAGGGCCGCGCCCGCGCCCTGCTGGTGACCGGTGTGAACGATATCGTCGGCCCGCCCGCCTTCCGTGCGGCGATGGCGGAAAGCGGACTTACCGTCGATCCGCAGCTCATGGCCTGCTGCATCGCGCTCGGCTACGGCGCGCACGACACGATCGGAAATGCGGCGGAGGCGGCCGCCTGGATGAAGGCGGGGGGCTACGGCTCGATGATCCTCGTCACCTCGACCTATCACATGGCGCGCTCGGCGATGGAGTTCCACGCGGCGATGCCCGGGGTCGAAATCCATGAACATCCGGTCCGCCCGGCCTCGCCCGGTCTTGAAGACTGGTGGACGTCACCCGACTCGCGGCTGCTGATGTTCTCGGAGTTCGTCAAATTCCAGGCCGCGTGGCTCCGGGTGACGATCCGGGCACTGATTCCGGGCTAGAGTCGGTTCGAGTCGCGCGTGGGTGCATCAGGTGATAGACTTCTGGATCGGGCGCATATATGTTGTGCGCCCCTTGTGAGGGTTCACAACATCTAGTGTTTCAAAGAATGAGACGGACACGCCCGGAATGACGTCCATTGCGCCGATTTCCCAGCAGATCTGGGACATGAAATACCGCCTGAAGAAAGCCGACGGCGAGCCTGTCGATCGCACAATCGAGGAGAGCTGGCAGCGTGTCGCGCGGTCCCTCGCCGCGGTCGAGAGCGACCAGGAGGCCTGGGCGGCGAAATTCTATTCCGCGCTGGAGGACTTCCGCTATCTGCCGGCCGGCCGGATCTTCGCCGGTGCCGGCACCGGGCGGCAGGTGACGCTGTTCAACTGTTTCGTCATGGGCACGATCCCGGACGACATGGCGGGGATCTTCGAAGCGCTGAAGGAAGCCGCCCTGACCATGCAGCAGGGCGGCGGCATCGGCTACGACTTCTCGACCATCCGGCCGCGCGGCGCGCGCGTGCACGGCGTCGGCGCGGACGCGTCCGGACCGCTCTCCTTCATGGATGTCTGGGACGCGATGTGCCGCACCATCATGAGCGCGGGCTCGCGTCGCGGGGCGATGATGGCGACCCTGCGCTGCGACCATCCGGACGTCGAGGCCTTCATCGAGGCGAAGCAGGACCCGGCGCGGCTGCGCATGTTCAATCTCTCGGTGCTCGCGACCGACCCCTTCATGCAGGCGGTGAAGGACGACGGGCCATGGGATCTGGTCTTTGACGGCACGGTCTACAAGACGATCCGGGCGCGCGAGCTCTGGGACAAGATCATGGCCGCGACCTACGCCTATGCCGAGCCGGGCGTGATCTTCATCGACCGCATCAACAAGCGGAACAACCTGCACTACTGCGAGACCATCGCCGCCACCAATCCCTGCGGCGAGCAGCCCCTGCCGCCGTATGGCGCCTGCCTGCTCGGCTCGATCAATCTCGCCCGCTTCGTGAAGAACCCGTTCGAGGAGAATGCGGAGCTGGATCTCGACGAGCTCGCCCGGGTGGTGCCGCTTGCGGTCCGCATGATGGACAATGTGGTCGATGCCTCGAAATTTCCGCTGCCGGAGCAGAAACACGAGGCGGAGACCAAGCGCCGCATCGGCCTTGGCGTCACCGGGCTTGCCGACGCGCTGATCTTCTGCGGATTGCGCTATGGCTCGCCGGAAGCGGTGGAAGCGACGGAAAAGTGGATGGCGGCGCTCCGCCGTCATGCCTATCTCGCCTCGGTCGAGCTTGCCAAGGAGAAGGGGCCGTTCCCGCTCTTCGACGCGGACAGGTACCTCGAGAGCGAATCGGTGAAGGAGCTGGATCCCGATGTGCAGGACGCGATCCGCGAGCACGGAATCCGCAATGCCCTGCTGACCTCGATCGCGCCGACCGGCACCATCTCGCTCGTCGCCGACAATGTCTCCTCGGGTCTCGAGCCGGTCTTCAGCTTCGCCTACGACCGTACGGTCCTGATGCCGGACGGCAGCCGGAAGACCGAGGAGGTCTCGGACTATGCCTACCGGCTCTACAGGCACATCAAGGGCGAGGACGCAGAGCTGACCGACGCCTTCGTCAATGCCCAGACGCTGGAGCCGAAGGACCACGTCGCCATGCAGGCGGCGGTGCAGAAATACATCGACAGCTCGATCTCCAAGACCATCAACGTGCCGGTCGATATTTCCTTCGAGGATTTCAAGGACGTCTATCTCTCGGCCTACGAGCAGGGCTGCAAGGGTTGCACGACCTACCGGCCGAACGAGATCACAGGCTCGGTTCTGAGCGTCTCGGACGAGAAGAAGAAGGAAGAGGCGGCGGAGGCCCCGCCGGCGGCCAATACGAACGAGTCCGCGCCCGCCGCCGGCGCCAGGACGGATCCGGCGCTCGACCCGCACGTGGTCTACATGTCGGAGCCGCTCGACCGGCCGGAGGAACTGCCGGGCAAGACCTACAAGATCAAGTGGCCGGAGAGCGACCACGCGATCTACATCACCATCAACGACGTGATCCAGGCCGGCCGCCGCCGTCCGTTCGAGGTCTTCATCAACTCGAAGAACATGGAGCATTACGCCTGGACCGTGGCCCTGACCCGCATGGTCAGCGCGGTGTTCCGGCGCGGCGGCGATGTCTCCTTCGTGGTCGAGGAGCTGAAGGCGGTGTTCGACCCGCGCGGTGGCTGCTGGATGGGCGGGAAATATGTGCCGTCCCTCCTGGCCGCGATCGGCGGGGTGATCGAGCAGCATCTGCACGATATCGGCTTCCTGAAGGATCCGGACACGCTGGAGATGGATTTCGGCGACAGGAAGAAGGCGATCGCGGTCAATGACGGCCCGGCCGCCGGCGGTCCGGTCCCGAACCAGTGCCCGAGCTGCGGTTCGGTCTCGCTGATGAAGCAGGAAGGCTGCGATCTCTGCACGTCCTGCGGCTATTCGAAATGCGGGTGAGGGGTTAAGGCGTCTCTCCTCTCAGCCGTCATCCCGGCCGCTAGCCGGCTGCTAGAGCCGGGACCTTGTCGAATATCGGGCCGAGTCCGTCGAAAGCTCCCGAATCAAGTCCGGGATGACGAATTGAGGGGCTAAATGCGGCCGTCGTAGCTCTGCCGGTCGATCCGGCAGGCGCAGAGGGTGAAGGTCTCGGCCTCGAGGCCCGTGCGCACCGCCGCGGCGAGCGTCTCCCGGTCCTCGCAGACGACCCCATGCCCGCCGAGCGCTTCGGCGATGGCGACGAAATCGGTCTCGTGCATGTCCACCCCGGCATTGCCGTAGGCCATTTCCCGCTGCTTCTTCTCGATCAGCGCCAGCGAGGCATCGACGAAGACGACGACGATCACCGGCAGCTTCAGGTCGCGCAGCGTCACCAGTTCGCCCAGTACCATCTCGAGGCCCCCGTCGCCGGTGAAGGCGACCACGGCACGCTCCGGGGCGGCGAGCTTGGCGCCGGTGGCGAGCGGCAGGGCGCAGCCCATGGTGCAGAGACCGGTCGATTGCAGCACCGCATGCGGCACCTGTGCTTCCCAGACCTGGCTCGCGAGGATGCGGTGGGCGCCGCTGTCGATGGTGAGCACGGCGTCGCGCGGGGTGTTGGCGCGCACCGTGGTGGTGATCGCCGCCGGGCCCCAGGCTTCGTTCTGGCCGTAGGCGCCGGCGAGGGCCGAGCGGGTCTCGGCGATCTGGTTGCCCGGCCAGGTCTCCCGTGGCGCAACGCCGTCGCCGAGCGCCTTCAGGCTCTCGCCGACATGGGCGTGGAAGGTCATGGAGGCATTGTGCATGTAGGAATATTCGGGCGCCGCGAGCAGCTCGATGACCATTTTCTGCTCCGGGTCCCAGAGATTCTGCCAGCCGGGCCGCATCTCGATCGGGTCGTAGCCGGCAAGCAGGATGAAATCGGCCTGCTCGATCACCGGCTTCAGGTGTTTGTCGGCGAGCGGCGAGAGACCTGCGCCGCCGAGGGAAAGCGGATCGTCCTCCGGCAGGACGCCCTTCGCCTTGTAGCTGGCGATCACCGGCGCGCCGAACTTTCGCGCGAAGGCGGCCAGCGTGTCGGCGGCGTCCTGGTTCACCACGTCGAGCCCAGCGACGATCAGCGGGCGCTCGGCCTTGGCCAGCGCGGCGCGGGCGGCCTCCAGTTCCGGTCCCGGCGCGGGGGCGGCGGGCAGCGGGGCCGGGCGGCGCACCGGCCGAGCCTCCGGCACCTCATTCGCGGCGACGGCGATCGGCAGGTCGATATGCACCGGGCCCGGGCGGTCGGCCATGGAAAGACGCACCAGCTTGTCGATCAGCGCGTCGGCATTGCTTTCCGGCATGGTGACGCTGGCCTTGCAGACCGGGCCGAAGACCGCCGTGTGGTCGAAGATCTGGTGGTTGTAGGTCACCGCCTCGCCGGCATCGACGCAGCCGGTGAGCACGATCAGAGGGACCCGGTCCTGCTCGGCATTGGCAGTGACATTGACGGCGTTCGCCGCGCCCGGCCCGACGGTGCAGACCAGCACGCCGGGCGCGCCGGTCATGTGCCAGACGCCCTCGGCCATGAAGCCGGCCGCATTCTCGTGTTTCGCCAGCAGGAAGCGGATCCCGGCCGCTTCCAGTGCGTCCACCAGGGTCAGGACTTCGCCCCCGGGCACGCCGAAGGCATATCGGACCCCCGCCTCGTAAAGGCGGCGGGCAATGACGTCGGCAATACGCATGAAACTGTTCCTGTCTTCCGGTCGGATCCGGCCGCGTGGCCCTATTCGGCGGCGAGTCGGCTGGCGCTGTCCTTTTCGGCGAGCCTGAGATGGCCCTCGCGGGTCTGCGGCAGCTTGCGCTCGAGGATGCGGGAGGCAACCACGGTGCGCAAGATCTGCGCCGTGCCGCCGCCGATCGTGAACATGCGTGCGTCCCGCTGCATCCGTTCCATCGGATAGTTGCGGGAATAGCCGCGCGCGCCGAACACCTGCAGCGCGTCGGTGGTCACCTTGATCGCCATCTCCGATGCCATGATCTTGGCCTGCGCCGCGAGGGTCGCATCGGGGAAATGCGCGCCGTCGCGTTCGGCGCTCGCTGCTGCCCGGTAGATCAGGGAACGGGCGGCCTCGAGCTGCACCGACATGTCGGCCAGCATCCATTGCAGGCCCTGGAATTCTGCGATCGGGCGGCCGAACTGTTCACGGTCCCCGGCGAAGGCGAGGGCATGACGGTAAGCGCCGGCGGCGACCCCCATGGCGACGGTCCCGGCCCCGACGCGCTGGGCGTTATAGGCGTTCATCAGGTCGGCGAAGCCGCGCTTGAAGCCGCTCGGCGGCAGCAACGCCATCGACGCCGGAACCTCCAGGTCCTGGAAGATCACCTCGGTCTCCGGAATGCCGCGCAGGCCCATGGTCGGCTCGCGGGTTCCGATGATGAGGCCTTCGGACTTGTCCTTGTCGGCGAGGAATCCGCCGATCCCGAGTTCGGTGCCGTCCTCGTCGAAGACCCGGGCGAAGATAAGGTGCAGGCGGGAGACGCCGCCGCCGGTGATCCAGTGTTTCTTGCCGTTCAGGATGAAGGTGTCGCCGCGCTTGTCGGCCCGCGTGGTCATCTGCGTCGCGGCGCTGCCGGCATCCGGTTCGGTGATGCAGATGGCGAGTTTGTCGCCCGAGAGCACATGTTCGGCGCCGAGCTTCTTCTGCGCTTCACTGCCGTAGGTCATGATCGCCGAGATCGCGCCCATATTCCCTTCGACCACGATGCGCCCGGTCACGCCGCAGGCTGCCGCCATCTCCTCGATCACCAGAACGGTGTCGAGATAGGAGCGGCCGGGGCCGCCATACGCCGATGGCACGGTCATGCCCATGAAGCCGGCCTCTGTCAGCGCCTTCACATTGTCCCAGGGATATTGCTCGGTGCGGTCGACCTCGGCGGCGCGCGGGGCGATGACCTCCTCGGCGAGCGCGCGGGCACGGGCCTGAAGATCCTTCTGGTCCTGGGTCAGATCGAAAAGCATGGGGCGTTTCCTCGATAACTGGCGTGGGAGTCATACGCTTCTCACGGTCTCGTGAAGTCTGATGGCCGGATTAACTTCAGGCAAGCGCATTATTCTGATAATTAAAATCAGAAAAAATGAAGCTGTGAGCTCATGTCGTTCCGCCGCCTGCAGATCTTTCTCGAAGTCGCCGCCCGCGGCAGTTTCGCCGCCGCTGCGGACCGGCTGGGTCTCGCCCAGTCGGCGGTCAGCATGCAGATCCGAAACTTCGAGGAGGAGCTGGGCGCCGACCTCTTCGACCGCTCCCGCCGCCCGCCGGTGCTCAACGACCGGGGGCTTGCCCTGGTGCCGGAAGCGCGTGAGGTGGTGACCAAGTACGAGGACCTGAAGCGCATAGCGCGCCGCGGCGGAGAGATCGCCGGAACCCTGCGCCTCGGGGTCATCCAGACCGCCAGCACGGGGATCCTTCCATCGGCGCTCGCCCGCCTGCACCGGGATCACCCGGAATTGCGGGTCCGGATCGAGAGCGGGCTCTCGGCCGGCCTGCTCGGGCGGGTCGCGCAGGGGGAACTGGACGCCGCCATCCTCACCGCGCCCGAACGTCTTCCGCCGGAGCTCAGGGGGTACTTGATCTTCGAGGAACCGCTCTGCGCGATTGCCTGTGGAGACTTCCCGGGAACCACCGACGTGGAGTTGCTGACCCGTCATCCCTTTATCCGTTTCAACCGGCGAACAGGCGTCGGACGCATCATCGAGCATGCCTTGCGTGACCGGGCCGTCCAGGTGGACGAGGCAATGGAACTCGATGCGATCGAACCGATCATCGAGATGGTGACGCGCGGGCTCGGCGTGGCCGTCGTGCCCGCCTATGCGCTGGACCGGGTGGTCCGTGAGAAGGTTCGTGTTCTGCCGTTCGGGGATCCGGTTGCCACGCGGCGGGTGATCGTGGTCGAGCGGCACGTCTCGCCCAGGGGCGACCTCACGGAAGTTCTGGTCGCGGCCCTAAGCGGGTTGCAAGACGAAAATGTTATAGTATAACATTGTTTGGCATGTGTATTTTTGCGACTTATTCGCATTTGCATGTGTGATCTCACACGGGCGACCTGCGGGTCTCCTTGCACCTGTTGTCTCGGGGGAATATCCACGTGAACTCAATCTTGAAGCACGGCACGATGCTGTGCGCTGCGGGCGCGCTTTCTGCCGCCCTGGTTCCGTCGGCAAATGCCGCGGAAAAGCTCCATGTCGGCGTCGAGGGCTACATGACCCAGTATTTCGGTTATGCCGACAATGACGATAACGGCGGCACGACCGATACCACCGGATTCGATCAGAAGTCGGACACGGAAATCGGCTTCGCCGGCGATTTGACGCTCGACACCGGCCTGCAGGTCGGTCTCGAAGTGGTGATGAACGGCAATTCGGACAGCGACGAGCAAATCAGCGACAGCTACCTCTGGGGCGAGGCGCAGTTCGGCCGTCTGGAAATCGGCAAGCGGGACAACGCGGCCGCCCAGATGCACTATTCGGCGCCGGATGTCGGCCTCGGCATCAACGATTCCGATATTGACGACTGGATCGACAATCCGACCGGCGGCGATGCCGATTCGGCCTTCAAGTCGACCTACCTCTTCCTCGGCGAGGACAAGGGCACCAAGCTGAGCTACTACACGCCCCGCTTCATGGACCTGCAACTCGGCCTCTCCTATACCCCGGAATTCGAGCGCGACAGCAACGCCCAGCCGGGCGAAGATCTCTATCACGACGGTATCGCGCTCGGCGTGAACTATGTCCGCGCGTTCGGCGAGGAGACCTCCCTCGCGCTGGCCGCCGGGTTCATGACCGCCTCCGCGCCGACCGCCAGCGCCAAGGACGCCGAGGGCTACAGCCTCGGTTTCGAAGTCAGCCATGCCGGCTTCACACTCGGCGGCTCCTACGCGAAGACCGACGGGAATGGGGCGCAGGGAACCGACACCGCGACCTCGCTCGAGGGCGAAGGCTTCGACATCGGCGTGTCCTACGCCTTCGATCCGATGACCGTCAGCCTCTCCTATTACAAGGGCGAGTTCGAGGATCAGGTCGCGGTCGCGGGCGAGAGCGAGAACGACACCGTGATGCTGTCGGCGAACTACGAGATCGGTCCGGGCGTCAGCCTGCTCGGTACCCTCTTCCACAGCACGTTCGAGGACGAGACCGGGAGCGAGAACAAGGGCACCGCCGGGCTCGTCGGCATGACGATCGAATTCTGAGCGGAGCTCCCCGCCTCCGTTGAAGCGATCCGGCCGGGCCTTCGTGCCCGGCCGTCTTGCATTCGGGATTCGGAGACGTGACGGCGGGTCAGCCCACTCTCATTCATCATCCCGGCGAAGGCCGGAGTGAAGACTATAGTCGGAGGCGGCTCAGCCCTGCCGCGTGCCCTCGAAGCAGAAGTTCTCCAGTTCCTCGCCGCGGGCGAAGCGGTCGAGATTGGCGGCGACGAAGGCCCAGCGGCGGTCGCTCATCTCGTTGCTCCAGGCCGAGTTGTGCGGCGACATGATGATGTTGTCGAGCTTCTGGAACGGGAATTTCGAGGGCCAGGGATTCGGGTCTTTCTTGGAGGGATAGACGTACCAGACATCGATGATTCCGCCGCGGACCCGCTTGGTCGAGAGCGCTTCGTAGAGCGCGGCCTCGTCCACGACCGGGCCGCGGCCGACATTGCAGATCACCGCGTCCGGCTTCATCCTGTTGAAGGCCTCGCGGTCGATCATGCTCCGCGTCTCCTCGTTGAGCGGTGCGGTGACGACGACAAAATCGCTTTCCTGCAGCAGAGTGCCGAGTTCGTCCGTGGTGCCGTACCAGTCGACCAGGCCCGGTTCCTCGCGCTTCGTTCTCGAAAGTGCCATTACCGTCATGTCGAACGCCTTGCAGCGCCTCGCGACCTCGCGGCCGATGTGGCCGTAGCCGACGATCCCGACGGTATGGCCGCGCATTTCCCGGTGCATCGGTCCACGCGAGATGTCGCGCCCGTTATAGGACTCGGCCTTCATCATCGGATGGGTCTCGCGCATCAGGCCGGTCTGGAATTCCAGCATGCCGGCGAGCACATGCTCGGCGATCGTGGTCTCGTGCTCGAATGTGTTGCAGAAGACGGTTCCGGCCGGGATCTCGTCCGGCGTGATCCAGTCGTAGCCGGTGAAGGGGATCTGGAACAGTTTCAGCGGAATGCCCTTGGGCAGTTCCGGCACGCCGCCGCCGACAATGACGTCGACATCCATGACCCGCTCGCGAAAGGTGTCCTCGCCGTCGTCCTTGGCCCAGGTGACGATGTCCCAGTCGGTCGTCAGATTCTTCTTCAGCAGATTGTAGCGAGGGCTGTCTTTCGGCTGGGTCAGGAGCAGTTTGAGCGGCTTCGTCACGGATCGTCTCTTTCGGGTTCCGGAAGGCAAGGCCGCCGAGCGCGACCGTGTCCGACATAGCCCGGTCGACGATACCGTACAAGGCTTCCTATGGGCACGACTGGACCGGCTTTGCGGGATCAATCCTGCCCGTTTTGCCTATGTACAACGCAGGCTTGCGGCGCCAAACTCCCGCCTTCGCGTAATTCTGGAAAGACTGACATGGCCGAGCCGGAACCGACCCCATCCACGTGGCAGCAGGGAACGCCGGAGGCCGGTGCGGCCGCCACCGGCAATGCGGACGCGACCCGTGCGGCGCTCGATATTCTCGAAGCGGGCGGCAACGCCATAGATGCGGCGGTCGCGGCAGCCTATGTGATGGGCACCGTGGAGCCGCTCGACAGCGGGATCGGCGCCGGCGGCTTCATGATTCTGCACGACGCGGCGCGCGGCCAGACGGAGAGCATCGATTTCCTCGGGACCTGTCCCGCGGCGGCGAAATACGAGCTTTACGCCTCGATGGATACCGCCATGGAATACGTGATCCGGGTAAAGGGACGCGAGAACGAGCGCGGTCATCGCTCGGTCGCGGTGCCGGGCTCCGTGCGCGGTCTGGGCGCGGCGCAGGCGAAATTCGGCAAACTGGCAATGGGAGATGTCCTGGCGCCCGCGATCGCGCTGGCCGAGGGCGGATTCCGGGTCGGGCACAAGGCGGCGCTCCGCATGGCGCGGACGGAAAAGCTGCTGAACCTGACCGAGGCAACACGCAAGCTTCTATTGAAAGCCGACGGCAGCCTCTACCAGGTCGGCGACGAGATGGCGAACCCGGAATACGGCGCCTCGCTCCGGTTGATTGCGAAGCACGGACCGGACGTCTTCTACGCGGGTGAACTCGGCGATCTTCTGGTCGCGGAAATGGAGGCCAATGGCGGCTTTCTCGCGAGAGCGGACCTTGAGGGCTACGAGGCGATCTGGCGCGATCCCGCCACGGCCAGCTTCAAGGGATACGATGTCGCGACCATGCCGCCGCCATCCTCCGGCAGCCTTGTGTTCGCGGGGCTGGCCGCGCTCGAAGGCGAGACGGTTCGCGACGGAGCGCATTACGGGCTGCTGGCGGACGCCATGCTGGCGATGTTCCGGAAGCGGGCGGCGAGCTTTGGCGATCCGGCCTTCCTGAAGGCGGCGCCCGGCGAGTCAAGCGAGACCACCAGCCTTGCCGTAGTGGACAGGGATGGCAATGCGGCCTGCATCACCTATTCGAACAACAATCATTCCGGCGTTGTCTTGCCGGGCACGGGCATCCTCCTGAACAACCAGATGATGCTGTTCAGTCCCTGGCCCGGCAATCCGAACGCGGTCGCCGCCGGCAAGCGCCCGGTCTCCAGCATGATGCCGAGCCTCCTGTTCCGCGACGGGCGGATCCGCATGGCGATCGGCGCCTCGGGATCGACCCGCATTCCGACATCGATCATGCAGGTTCTGTTCAATCGTCTGGTGCTCGGCGATGCCTTGCCGGACGCGGTGGGCCGGACCCGGGTCCATGCCGAGACCGAGTCCATGCTGGCGGATGCGGAACTGGAAGAGACGGTGCGCCCGCTTGCCGATGCGCGCGGGTTGAGGCTCGCGCTCAGCCCGGGGCGGGACCCGATGCTGGCCTCGGTGCAGGCCGTGGGCGTGAACGAGGACGGAACCATGGCCGCCGTCGGCGACCCGCGTGCGCGCGCCGCCGGGATGGTCCGCTAGGACACCTCAGTTCCCGGAACGGCCGGCGGCGAAATCCGCCTGCATGCGCTCTTCCAGCTTCAGGAGATCTTCCGGCGGCTGCAGGCCTTCGGCCCGCATCGTGTTGAGGATGCGCTGGAGCTGCTCCCAGGCCTCGTGAAGGTCGGTGTTCTCTTCCTCGACCGATTCCAGAAGCAGCTGGGCGCTCATCGTCAGATCGTCCTGTGGCATTTCTTGCTCCCGTTCGCGTTGCCGGCCGCTTGGGCTTCATGTTCAACCGAGTGTACCCTGCCGGCCATGATCGGGAACAGGCGAATGATGATGGGGCGGAAATGACGCAGGACGGCGCCGGGGTGACGCTGGTGCTCGGTGGAGCACGGTCGGGCAAGAGCCGGTATGCCGAAGCGCTCTGCCGTGAAGCGGGGGGCGAGCGGGTCTATGTCGCGACCGCCGAGGTGCGGGATGAGGAAATGCGGGAACGCGTCGCACGGCACAAGGCGGAGCGCGCAGGAGACGGCTGGCGCACGATCGAGGAGGCCATGGATCTCTCGGCCGTGCTGATACGCGAGGCGGCGGCGCACAGGGTGCTGCTGGTCGATTGCCTGACGCTCTGGCTGACCAATCACCTGCTGGCCGGATCGAGTATTGAGAAAGAGATCGACGCCCTCGTTGAGGCGGTGTCGGTGCAGCCGGGAAGGCTGGTGCTGGTCGCGAACGAGGTCGGATTCGGGATCGTTCCGGAAAACAGGCTGGCGCGGCAGTTCCGCGACCATGCGGGGCGGCTGAACCAGCGCATCGCCGCCTCGGCGGACGAGGTCACACTCGTTGTCGCCGGCCTGCCCGTCACGGTAAAGGGGAGATGAGGTCCGCCAGCCTCAGAAGAACGTCCACTCGCCCGAGAGCCCGCGGACGCGGAGCACGGAGACGAGGTAGATGGCTGCCAGGATCGCGATGATCGCCACGGCGACCACATCCAGGGTTCCCTGCGAGACAACTTTGTAGCCGAGCCACATTGCAAGGCACGGCGCCGCGATCCAACTCGTCGTTCTGATCCAGAGCAGGCTCGCCCTGATGGCGTGCCTCCTGCGGGTGAAATATCGCCGTTTCATCGTCAGCCCTTTCAAACGTAAATGAATAGGCGTCCTAACTAATTAAACGAAATGTGTTTACGTATTGTAAATTAAAATCGAAAAGTGCATACTTTGCCTCGGTGAGTCCCTTAGCCGATTCTCCTTGTGAGAACTCACTTTAGAATTCAACGGCCCGGTCGCCCTGATCGGGCCGCTTTTTTGTCGTCAGCAAGTATGCGGAATCGTTGGTCATTTGTCAAGAAGGCCTCATTTTTGCTGTGGATTTATATAAATTGCTATGTAATTGGTGCGCAGAGTCGGGGCGGTGAATGACGCGCCTGCGGTCTCGCGGGGGCAATCGTCGAAGGCAGGAAAATGGCTGAGGCATTCTTCACCGGGGCAAGCGGAATTCTCTGTCTCGCGCTCCTGCTCGATGCGCTCGTCGGCGACCCGCCGCGGATCTGGAATCGGCTGCCGCATCCTGTGGTCCTGTTCGGCCGGGCCATCGGCTGGGGCGAGGAGCGGCTGAACGACGCCGCGCAGTCCGAGGCCGAGCGTCGCCGCCGTGGCGTGTTCCTGGTCGCCCTGCTGCTCTCCGGCGCCGCTTTTGCCGGATGGCTGCTGCACCGGGCTGTCGCGGGTCTGCCCTATGGCTGGCTCCTGGAGGCCGCGATCGCGTCCGTCTTTCTCGCCCAGCGCAGTCTCTACGATCACGTCCGCGCGGTCGCCATCGGGTTCGGCGAGGACGGGCTCGCCGGGGCGCGCAGGGCGGTCTCGATGATCGTCGGGCGCGACCCGGAGCGGCTCGACGAGGCCGGGGTCTGCCGCGCGGCGATCGAGACGGCGGCGGAAAACTTCTCCGACGGCGTGGTGGCGCCGGCCTTCTGGTATCTGCTGGCCGGGCTTCCCGGACTGCTCGCCTACAAGGCCCTGAACACGGCCGACAGCATGATCGGGCACCGGAACGCGCGCTATCGCGATTTCGGCCGGGCGGCGGCGCGGCTCGACGATCTCGCCAACTTCCTCCCGGCCCGTCTCTCGGCCGCCCTGTTTTGGGCGGCGTCCCTCGTGCTTACCGGTGCCGACCCGGCGGAGTCTTACAAGGCGACCCTGAGGGACGCGGGCAAGCATCGATCGCCCAATGCCGGCTGGCCGGAGGCGGCGGTGGCGGGAGCGCTGGGCCTGCGGCTTGCCGGAGCCCGGATCTATGGCGGCGAGACGGTGGAGGATGCCTGGATGGGAGACGGGCGGTCTGAAGCCAACCCGGACGACATTCTCCGCGCGCTCTCGCTCTTCCGCCATGCCTGCCTTGCGCTCCTGCTGGCGGTGGCACTGTCGGCTCTGCTCCTGGTCTGAGGGCCCGGCGGAGGGGCCACATACCTGTTGCCCCGGGGTTCGATTTTTTACCGACCGCACGGGACCGGTTGCTTCTAAGGTCCCGGCGGTCTACATCGCGCCATCGCCGTCCCGGGAAAGCTCCGACATTGCCCAGCGAACCGACAATGAACCGAAGGGTCTGGCGTCTGGCCTGGCCGGTCGTGCTCTCGAACCTGACCATCCCGCTGGTCGGCGCCGTCGACACGGCGGTGGTCGGTCATCTCGACGCCGCCTTCTATATCGGCGGCGTCGCGCTCGGGACCCTGCTGTTCGACTATATCTACTGGGGCTTTGGCTTCCTGCGCATGGGGACGACAGGCTTCGTCGCCCAGGCGAAAGGGGCCGGCGACGGCACGGAGGTGATCGCGGCGCTCGGCCGTGCGCTGATCCTCGGGCTCGTCTTCGGCGCTGGCTGTGTGCTGCTTTCGGCGCCGATTGAGCAGGCCGCCTTCGCCCTGCTGGACGGCAGCACCGAGGTGGAGGAGGCGGCGCGCAGCTATTTCGCCATCCGGGTCTGGGCGGCGCCCGCCGCGCTCTGCAACTTCTCCCTTCTCGGCTGGCTCTTCGGCATGCAGGCGATGCGCGCGGGGCTGGTGCAGCAGCTGTTGATCAATTCCGCCAACGTGGTGCTCAATCTCTACTTCGTGCTCGTCCTGGGCTGGGGCATCGAGGGCGTCGCACTGGCGACGGTGATCGCGCAATATGCTGGCCTTGCCGTCGGTGCGGCGATCGTCTGGCGCATGGCGCCGCGGGACGCGCGCCGCCCGACGCTGCGGGAACTGACGGACGTCCGGCGTCTGAAGGCGATCATGGCGGTGAATCGGGACATCTTCCTGCGCACCCTCGCGGTGCTGACCGCCGGCGCCTTCTTCATGAACGAGAGCGCCAAGCTCGGCGACACGGTGCTGGCGGCGAACGCGGTCTTCGGCGTCTTCAAGAGCTTTGCCGGCTACGGGCTCGACGGCTATGCCCATGCCGCCGAAGCGCTGGTCGGCGAGGCGATCGGTCGCCGCTCGCGCGGCCGACTGCGCGACGCGGTGATCGCCACGACCAGGGGCGCGGCGGTTCTCGCGCTCGCGATCGCGGTGATCTTCTGGTGCGCCGGCGGGCCGCTCGTCGATCTCATCACCAGCATCGATAGCGTGCGCGAGACCGCACGGAGCTATCTGCCCTGGGTCGCAGCCTTCCCCATCCTGGCGGTTTGGTCCTTCCAGCTCGACGGTGTCTTCATCGGTGCGACCCGCGGGCCGGAAATGCGGAACAGCATGATCTTCTGCCTGATTCTCTTCGTCGCCGCCGCAACGCCGCTCGTCGCCGCTTTCGGCAATCACGGACTCTGGGCAGGCTACTGCCTGTTCCTTGCAGTCCGCGCCGTCACGCTCGCCCTCTACTATCCCAGGCTTGAGCGCGGTCTCGGCGCCTGATCAGAACTCGTGCCGGTCGATCACCATCGGCTCGTTCCGGGCGTCCTCGGCCCAGGCCTTCACGGCGGCATTTTCCCAGATCGCCTCGGCATAGGCCGCCGCCTCGTCGGCGAGTTCGACGCCATAGGTGCGGAAGCGCGAGACCACCGGGGCGAACATGGCATCGGCTATGGAGAAGCGGCCGAAGAGATAGGGCCCGTCCGCCGGATCGGTCACGCGGCGGCGGTGATTGCGCCAGATCGCGCTGATCCGGTTGATGTCCTCCTGAACGCCCGGCCCGCGGCCCATGCCGGGAAAGCTGGAGCGCACGTTCATCGGCATGTTCTGCCGCAATGCCGTGAAGCCCGAGTGCATTTCGGCGGAGACCGAGCGGGCGCGGGCACGCGCGACCGGATCGTCCGGCCAGAGACCCGCTTCGGGGTGTTTCTCGTTCAGGTATTCGCCGATCGAGAGGCTGTCCCAGACTGTCAGCTCGCCGTCCTTCAGGACCGGTACCTTGCCGGAGGGCGAATAGCGCAGGATTTCCTGCCGCGTCGTCGAGGTGTCGAGTGCGACCACTGTCTCCTCGAACTCGATGCCGGTCGCCTTCATCATCAGCCACGGCCGCATGGACCAGGACGAATAGTTCTTGTTCCCGATTATAAGGCTGTATGGCGCCATTGTTGATTTTCCCTCTGACCCTGCCGGGGTCATTTGAACCGCCAGCGGCGCGGGGCGCAACCTCTGTCGTCTCCGCCCGGCAGGCGAACCGACGCTGCCGACCGCTCTGCCGCGCTTGAAGCGGGTCCGGAGCGCGCGCTAGAACGGATGGCACCGTCCCTCTCAGGAGCTTCTCCGATGTCCTTCCGATTCGTTGCCAAGGCCACTCCGAAATCCATTCCGCTGACGCCGGTCAGTGCCGCGACCTTGCCCGGCTGGCTGAAAGGCGCGGAAACGCGGGCGGCGCGCTGGGTGCGGGATTCGGGCTTCAAGGCGGATGCAGGGGCAGTCTGCTTCGTGCCGGGCGGCGATGGCGGTTTCGAGCGGGTGCTGTTCGGCGTCGCCGAGAGCGCGGCGCCGGGCGGCGGGCTCTGGGACCTCGCCCCGCTGCCGGCCCTGTTGCCGAAAGGCCGCTACTATCTCGACGCGGCGCTGGCGCCCGAGGCGGCGACAAGGGCCGCGACCGGCTGGGCGTTCGCCCACTACAGCTTCGACAAATTCCGCGAAAAGACCGTCTTCAGGGCCGAGCTGGTCTGGCCGGAGGGCGCCGATCGGGACGAGGTCATACGGCTGGCCGAGGCGACCGCGCTCGCCCGCGACCTGATCAACCGCCCGGCCAACGATCTCGGTCCGGCGGAACTGGCCGCTGCGGCCGAGGACCTGGCAAAGAGCTACAAGGCGAAATTCTCGGTCATCGCGGGAGAGGCGCTGCTGGCCGAGAATTTCCCGATGATCCACGCGGTCGGCCGGGCGGCCGACCGGGCGCCGCGCCTGATCGATCTCCGCTGGGGCAAGAAGAGCCATCCGAAAGTCACCATCGTCGGCAAGGGCGTGATCTTCGACAGCGGCGGGCTCGACCTCAAGCCGGCCTCGGCGATGCTGATGATGAAGAAGGACATGGGCGGCTCGGCGCAGGCGCTGGCGCTGGCCAAGCTGGTGATGGACGCGAAACTGCCGGTGCGCCTGCGCGTGCTCGTGCCGGCGGTGGAGAACGCGGTCTCCGGCAATGCCTTCCGGCCGATGGACATCCTCTCCTCGCGAAAGGGACTTACCGTCGAGGTCGGCAACACCGACGCGGAGGGCCGGCTCGTCCTCGCCGACGCGCTGACCGAGGCGGACAGCGAGACCCCGGACATGATCCTCGACTTCTCGACGCTGACCGGCGCGGCGCGGGTTGCGCTCGGCACCGATCTGCCGGCGCTGTTCAGCAATGACGACGTCCTGGCCGCGGACCTGCTCGAGGCCGGCCTCGCCGAGGACGATCCGCTCTGGCGCCTGCCGCTGCACAAGCCCTACAAGGCGATGCTGAAATCGCCGAACGCGGATCTGTCCAGCACCGGGTCCGGCCCCTATGCCGGGGCCATTACCGCGGCGCTCTTCCTCGAGCATTTCGTTTCGCCCGGGACGCGCTGGGCGCATGTCGACCTGATGGCCTGGAATCTCAAATCGAATCCGGGACGACCGGAAGGCGGCGAGGCCATGGGCATCCGTGCATTTTATAAAATGTTGCGTAAACGTTATAGTTAATGCGGGGCGATAAACGACCTGTCCCGCAGGATCGGTCATTGCGCAGGGCGGCAACGATCTGTATAGTCAAATCGACTTCGAAACAAATACAGCGTTGCCGGAAGCGAAATGGCTGCCGATTCGATCCAAGCTCTCAGCATATGGCGCAAGGCCCTGGTCGAAAGCGTGCGGCGCGATACGCCGGACCTGACCGCGCGCCAGCTCGCCGTGCTGCTGACGGTCTATATCGAAAGCCCGCCGCACACGGTGCGCGGGCTCGCCGCCACGCTGAACGTTTCGAAACCGGCGATCACCCGGGCCCTCGACCGGCTCGGTGAGTACGGCTTCGTGCGCCGCAAACCGGACGAGGCGGACCGTCGCAGCGTGCTGGTTCAGCGTACGGTGAAGGGCTCCGTCTTCCTCACGGAATTCGGAGACCTTGTCGTCGACGCCTCGAAAGGATCCCGTTTCGAGCAGTCCGCCGCAGCCGACTGACCTCCCCGGTTCCCGTCCTCAATACTGCGTCTTTGGATCGACCAGATTGTTCGGCGCCTCGCCGCGAAACACCTTGGTGATCGCGTCGGCCACCTGCTGCGCACCGCTCAGCGGGTTGGTCTGGGCCGAGACGTGCGGCCAGAGATCGACCTTCGGGTGCTCCCAGAACGGGCTGTCCTGCGGCAGCGGTTCTGTGCGGAAGACATCGAGCGCCGCATGGGAGATGTGACCGCTGTCCAGGGCTGCGAGCAGGTCCTCCTCGACGACATGGCCGCCGCGCCCCGAATTGATCACGAAGCTGCCCGCCGGCATCGCCGCCAGGGTCTCGGCATTGATCACGCCTTCGGTTTCCGGCGTCAGAGGCAGCAGGCAGCACAGGATCTCGGTCCGTTTCATGAACGGAATGAGCTGGTCGGCACCGAAATAACTGGTCACCCCGTTGATGATTTTCTCGCTCCGGCTCCAGCCGGCGGTATCGAAGCCGAGGGCGGCGATCTTCGTCGCGGCGTCGGCGCCGAGCGCGCCGAGACCAAGAACGCCGACCTTGCGGCTGGCGGTGTCCGGGGCTGGCAGCGCGGTCCAGGTCCTGGTCTTGCGCAGTTCCTCGTATTCCGGTGCCTGGCGATGGTAGCGCAAGACATGCAGCAGCACCCACTCGCTCATCGCCTGTGCCATCCAGGGGTCGACCAGCCGCATGATCTGCACGCCGTCCGGCAGTTCCGGGTCGGCGAAGATATGGTCAACGCCCTGGCCGAGCGAGCAGACGCATTTCAGGTTGGTGAAATCCTTCAGCGCGCCCGGCGGCATCTTCCAGCCAAGCACGAATTCGATATCCTTCGGGTCGCCGACATCCGGCCAGGCGCGGAAGTCGAGATCGGGAATCAGCTCCTTCAGGGCCTTCTCCCAACCTGAGGCGACGTCGTTCGAGGACCGGAAAAAGACGGCGGGCATGGGATACTCCGGAGATGTGTGGTCGGGGTGGGATCTTGGTCCTAGCATGGCATCGGCCGTCCCGGCCAGCCGCACGCTGAAATATGCCTGTCACGGGTATCGTCCAGCGTACGGCCCTTTGCCCGAAGCGGATCGAGGAGGTCGCAGGGGTATGTTCGTATGGTTCTCGGACAAGGTCGAAAAATATGCGAGCGGGATCGAGGGCACCGGCCTGCGGGCCGTAGACGCGATCCCCGCGGGCGAGCTGCTGGTGATCAAGGGCGGGCATGTCTTCACGCGGGAACGGCGCGACGCGCTGGCGAAGACGCTCGGCCCGTCCGAGATCCAGATCGACGATCGCCTCTTCATCGGCCCGGACCGGCCGGAGGACCGCGATGCGGGGATGATGTATCTGAACCATTCCTGCGATCCGAATGTGGGCATTGTCGGCCAGATCTCGTTCCATGCGATGCGCGACATCGCGGCGGGGGAGGAGCTTGCCTTCGACTACGCAACGGGCGACGACGACGACTGGAGCATGGAGTGCCGGTGCGGAGCGGAAAACTGCCGAGGGATCGTGACCGGAAAGGACTGGAAGCGGCCCGAACTGCAGGCTCGTTACAAAGGCTGGTTCTCCGCCTATCTCGCACGGAAGATCGCGGCACTGAAGGCGGGGTGACCAGGCGGATCGGCGCCGATCAAGCGTCGTCATTCCCGCGAAAGCGGGGATGACAGCTCGGAGTCGCGGAAGCGGAAGTTCAGGCCGTCGAGAGAATCTCGAGCGCGGCGTCGTGTACCCGCCTGTCGCCGGAGGCGAGGATGCGGTTGGTCGAGCCGGGAGACGGGCGCTGGCCGTTCCAGTCGGTGATGATCCCGCCGGCGGCCTCGATCACCGGAACCACGGCGAGAAAGTCGTAATCCTGCAGCCCGGCCTCGACGCAGAGATCGACCTGACCGCTCGCCAGGGTCGCGAAATTATGGCAGTCGCCACCGAACACCTGATAACGGGTGGCCGCGCGCAGCGCCGCATAGGTCTCTTCGACGCCGTCGAACATGCTGGGCGAGGTGGCGGCCAGGATGGCGCCGGAGAGGGATTCGCAGGCGCGCACGGTCACCGGCGACCCGTTCATGCGGGTCATGTAGCCGGCGCCGCCGATCCAGCGCTGGTCGAGCACGGGCATGTCGATCACGCCGAGCGTCGGGGTGCCGTTCTCAACCAGACCGATCAGGGTGCCGAAACGCGGACTGCCGGTGATGAAGGCCTTGGTGCCGTCTATCGGATCCAGCGACCAGACGAACTCCGCATCCGCGCGGACCTTGCCGTATTCCTCGCCGGCGATGCCGTGCTCGGGAAAGCGTTCCTCGATCAGAGCGCGCATCAGCCGCTCGGCCTCCCGGTCGGCGACCGTGACCGGGCTCTCGTCGGCCTTGGCCTCGATGCTGACGCCGAAGTTGTGATAGCGGCGGATTACACCGCGCGCGGCGTCGGCGAGGGTGGCGGCGAAGGCGGCGAGCTCTGTGGTGGAAGGCCGGGACATGGGGGGCAAACTCCGCAAAAGAGAAAGCCGGGCAACGCGGTGCCCGGCTTTTCGTCAAACAGTCTTGGTCGAATCTGACCTGGACGCGATCAGCCGCCGGACGCCGCGTTGTAGGCTTCCTGCGCCGCCTGGATCTCTTCCGTCGTCGGCAGCGGTGCGGGGTTGTCCGCCAGCGAACGGAGATAGGCGACCATCTCGGCACGATCTTCCGCCTTCCGGATGCCGGCGAAATTCATCTTCGTGCCCGGCGCATAGTCCTTCGGCTTCTTCAGGAACTTGTTGAGCGAGCTATAGGTCCAGTTCGGCGTCTCGCCGGAGGCCTTGATCGCGTCGGAATAGGCAAAGCCGTCGACATGCCCCTTCTCCGCGTTGACCACGTTCCAGAGATTGGGGCCGACCTTGTTCGGGCCGCCCTTGTCGAAGCTGTGGCAGGCCGCGCATTTCTTCGCGCCTTTCTCGCCGGCCGCGATGTCGGCGGTGGCGAGGAGTCCGAGAATCGGTTCGATCGGAGCCGGTCCGGCCGGCGCCGCGGCCACCGCGGTCTCGCCGCTGACTTCGATCGGGTAGGCATTCTCTTCGAGGTCTGTCGGATGGACCAGCACACCCGCGAGCTTGCCGACGCCCATCAGAAGCAGGCCGCCGCAGAGAACGCCCGCGGCGATCTTGTTGAATTCCAGAGAAGATGACATGCCGAACCCTCGTCCCGCCTTTGTTTCCCGCCGCCGCGTCGCCTCTTCGGACCACGCACGGACCAGCTTATCTCACACTCCGGTCCCGGCGCCAAAATCGGAGGCGACAGGCACGGAACAGTTTCCTATAAGGTTCCGCCCCTTAAGACGCAAGTCCGGACATGGGCTTGTCATTTCCAGCAGGGGGAGCGGTGCGCGACATTTCGCCGCGCCGCGGGCATGATATCTCTGGTCCGGGAGGGCTGACCGCGATGGCGGCGAGTGCGAAACCCAGCAATCCGATCGTGCTGATTCCGGCGCGCATGAAGTCCGAGCGGCTGCCGGACAAGCCACTGGCGACGATCGCCGGTGCGCCGATGATCGTGCATGTGATGCGCCGGGCGGAGGAAGCCGGACTCGGCCGCGTCGCCGTTGCCTGCGGGGAGCAGGAGATCGCGGACGCAGTGCGGGCCGCGGGCGGCGAAGCGGTGCTGACGGATCCCGGGCACCCCTCCGGGTCCGACCGGATCTGGGAGGCCCTGCTCAAGCTTGATCCCGACGGGAAGCACGACGCCGTCGTCAATATCCAGGGCGACCTGCCGGTGCTCGATCCGGCGGTGCCGCGGGCGGCCTTCGCGATGCTCGACCGCGCCGAGGTCGATATCGGGGCGCCGGCGGCGGCGATCGTCGACGAGGACGACATCACCAATCCGAGCGTGACCAAGCCGGTCGTCGCCTGGGAGGCGGACGGCAGCCGCGGCCGCGCGCTCTATTTCAGCCGTGCCACCGTGCCTCACGGGCCGGGCGAGCTTTTCCATTTCATCGGTCTCTACGCCTATCGGCGCGCCGCGCTGGAGCGTTTCGTCGCCCTGCCGCCCTCGGCGCTGGAGAGGCGCGAGAAGCTGGAGCAGCTGCGCGCGCTCGAAGCCGGCATGCGTATCGACGTCGCCCGCGTTGACACCGTTCCACTCGGTGTCGATACTCCGGCGGACCTCGAAAAGGCCCGGAAAATCCTCGAAAAACCGCGAGTTTGAAAGCAGTCCCGTGAGCGAACAGAAACAGAAGATCGCCTTCCAGGGCGAACCCGGCGCGAATTCCCACATGGCGTGCCAGGCGGTGCGGCCGGATCTCGAGGCGATGCCGTGCCAGAGTTTCGAGGACATGCTGGAGGCGGTGAAGGCGGGCGAGGCGCTCTGCGCGATGGTGCCGGTGGAGAATTCCGTCGCCGGCCGGGTCGCCGACATCCATCACCTGCTGCCGGAATCCGGACTGCATATCATCGGCGAGCATTTCCAGCGCATCAACGCGATGCTGCTCGGCGTCCCGGGCACCAGGCTCGAGGACATCAGGGAGATCCGTTCCCATGTCCATGCGCTCGCGCAGTCGCGCAAGCTGATGGCCGAGCTCGGCGCCACGCCGGTGCAGCATTCGGACACCGCCGGCGCCGCCCGCTTCATTGCCGAGACGGGCGACAAGTCGATTGCCGCGATCGGTCCGCGTCTCGCCGCCGAACTCTACGGGCTCGAGATCCTGCGCGAGGGCGTGGAGGACGCGGAGCACAACACCACCCGCTTCCTCGTCATGGCCCGCGAGGGCGTGGTGCCGGCCGCCAATAACGGCCGCTGCGTCACCACCATCGTCTTCCGGGTGCGCAGCGTTCCGGCCGCGCTCTACAAGGCGCTCGGCGGTTTCGCCACCAACGGGATCAACCTGACCAAGCTCGAATCCTATCTCGTCGACGGGCATTTCTCGGCCGCCCAGTTCTATGTCGACGCCGAGGGCCATCCCGAGGAGACGCCGCTGAAGCTGGCGCTCGAGGAGCTGCGTTTCTTCTGCCCGAAAGGCGCGGTGAAGATCATGGGCACCTATCCGGCCCATCCGTTCCGCATCGAGAATATCTGAAACGGCGCGCCGCAGGCCGCCATCCATCAAGGGAGCTCACAATGCCTTATGCCGTCATCGCCCGCGACAAGCCCGGCGCCCTCGAAAAGCGCATGGAGCACCGGCCGGCCCATGTCGAATACCTGAAGTCCAAGATGGACCTGATCCTCTGCGGCGGCGCCACCCTCGGCGGCGCCGACGAGAGCATGGACGGCAGCCTGCTGATCCTCGATACCGAGGACCGCGCGGTGGCCGAGGATTTCGCCAGGAACGATCCTTTCGCCCTCAATGGCGTGTTCGAGGCGGTGGTCGTCACGCCCTGGCGCAAGACGATCTGGGACAAGGCGCTGCAGGGCTAGGACCCGCCTCCTTTCATCCGGGCATGCGGTCCCGGAGAATGCAGCCGATCGCCCCGAGCGTCAGCAGGACGCTCGGATAGAAGGTGAGGGCGAAGCCGAAGGCCCGTGCCGGCGCGCCGCCGGCATAGCCGGCGACGAAAAAGATCCGCCCGGCGACGAAGAGCAGCGCCGCGGCGGGAACCGCGCCATGCCAGCCCGCCGGCGCCGCCGCCGTCCAGAGCAGATGGGCGAGCACAGCGATCACGGCCTGTTCCAGCGTGTTCTGCAAGACCGCCTGAAAGATCCGGGCCCGGTCCGTGCCCGCGGTCAGCCCGCTGCCGTCGATGTCGGCGGGCGTGAAGAAACGGTGCCGGGCCAGGTTGCCGACCGCGATGACGAGGCAGAGCAGGACCAGGGCGTCCCACCTGAGCGTGAGGGCCAAGCGGTCCGCAAGCGCCGCGGGGCGGCGAGAAAGCCGGGCTGCCAATAGAGCGCGGCGCCGGGCACGGTGATCGCGATCGCCAGCGCCAGCATCATGTTGCGCATCACACCGCGCTGCTTGTCGTCGAGAGCCATGACCCGGCGATATCCCTTCCCGCGTGGCCCGGGGCCCCGGGTGCGGATCGCGGCTGCTCTTGCGGCCATCCTGGCGCGGTTCGGCGTCAGGCCGAACCGGGAGGGGCACTCGAGTCCCATGCCGTTCATCCCCTTGCACGGCGCGCGATGTGACGCACCGCCTCTGCGCCGCACGATAGCAAGCCGGTCCGCTTCCGGCGAGCCTGGGGACAGGAGGGTGCCGTGCGTCCTCCCCGGAAAACGCGCCTGCAGGAAGCCATGGACGGCACCCCGCCGATCTCCGACACTGAGTGCGCGGGCCGGCCGCGAAGACGGCCCCCGGGGGAGGATGCGGATGTCGAGAACAAGGATTGCCGTGGCCGGCGCCGGCGTGATCGGGCAGGAACACTGCAAGCTTATCGGCGCCCATCCGGAGGCGGAGCTTGCCGGCATCGCCGATCCGGCGCCGCAGGCTCGGGATTATGCGGCAGGGCTCGGCGTCCCGCATTTCCCGGATCTCGAGAGCATGCTGGACACGGTCGCGCCCGACGGCGTGATCGTCGCCCTGCCGACCGGCCTTCACCTGTCGGCCGGCCTCGCCTGCATCGCCCGCGGCCTTCCGAGCCTGATGGAAAAGCCGGTCGCGGCGACGCTCAAGGACGGTTTCGAGCTCGCCCGGGCGAGCGAGGCGGCCGGCATCCCCGTCCTCGTCGGCCATCACCGCCGCCACAGCGCCGATATCAGGCTGGCCCGCGAGACCGTGGCGCGTGGCAGGCTCGGCCGTATCGTGACGGTGAGCGGCATGTGGTGGGTCGACAAGCCGGACGCCTATTTCGACGTCGCCTGGCGGCGCGAGGAGGGCGGCGGCACGCTGCTCATCAACCTGATCCACGATATCGACTGCATGCGCTTCATCCTCGGCGAGATCCGCCGGGTCGCCGCCTTCACCTCGGACCGGGTCCGCGGCCTCGCCGTGGAGGACACGGCGAGCGTCAGTTTCGAGTTCGAGAGCGGCGTGCTCGGCGGCTTCACCATCAGCGACGCGGTCGCCTCGCCCTACAGCTGGGAGCGCGCCTCGGGCCAGGCGCTCTACTTCCCGCACCAGCCGGAAAACTACCTCTTCATCGGCGGCCGCGACGGCGCGCTCGAGGTGCCGACCATGGAGCACTGGCATCACGGGCCGGAGGGCGGCGACTGGCAGAACGAGCTCGTCCGCGAGACCCTGCCGCTCGACGGCAGCCAGACCTACGAGAACCAGCTCGCGCATTTCCTGAAGGTGATCGACGGAGAAGAGACGCCGGTGATCGACGCCGAGGACGGCGCCCGCACGCTCGCCGTCCTGCTCGCGGTGAAGAAGGCGGCAAAGGAAGGGCGGGTGGTCGAGGTCGCGGAGATGCTGGAGGGGGTGTAGGGGGCGACCTACGCTTTCTCTCCCCAAAGCTATCTCTCAAAGACCGTCATCCCGGACCCCGATCCGGGATCCACTCTCCGACGCGTCCCACCCGTCACCAGTGGATCCCAACGTCCGTCGGGATGACGAGTTAAAAAGAGCCCGTTGGAACACCTCAGGCCGTCACCCCGGCGCAGGCCGGGGCCCGGGGAGCATGGAGCGCCGCCCGCCATCCCTGGGTCCCGTCCTTCGACGGGATGACGACGAGCGAGAAAGCGTCCCCTCAAGAGACTCCCGGATCACGAGCAATCGTGGTTATCTTTACGCCCTGCCGAAGACCTCTCTCGGGAGAAGACGATGAAAAGCCCGGCGCATCCCGGCGAGATCATCCGCGAGGACGTGATCGTCCCTTTGAATTTGACGGTGACGGCCGCCGCCGCGCTCGGCGTCGCGCGCAATACGCTCTCCCATCTCCTCAACGGCAACTCGGCGCTCTCGCCGGAAATGGCGACTCGGATCGAGAAGGCCTTTGGCCCGAAGGCAGAGCATCTGTTGAGGATGCAGCTAGCCTATGATCTCGCCCGCGCACGGGACTGAGAAGGAGAGATCGATGTACGGCGGTTTCAGCGCGTTTCGTGATCGGGAAGGCGGGGAGATGAGTCGTGTCCCCTTAATTGATTCTCTGGAGCGGCAAATACGACGAGCGGCCGATCGCCCGTAAGGGCGTCCTGAAGAGACTGAAGGACGACAGGCCGGGCATGGAGGCGACGGTCCGCTCCGGGCAGCTTGAAGCGATCCCGCGTAGGCCGGAGAATGGGGCGCAGGACTGAGCTGGACCGAAGGGACAGGCCGCTGAAGGCGCGGAATTGAGGCGTGTGTCCCCTGATTTCCCCTTAATTCAGGTGAAAGAGTTATAGAGAATGAGGTGATGGTATGTCGAAAGAGATTTCTGAGGTTGCGGGAACTTTTTGGTTTCTTTTTAATGTTCCTCATCCATGGCCTGTTCGAAATAATTTTAATTATTTGATTGTAGAAAATAATGGTCACAATATTGAATTGGAATGTAAAAAAGATGGAACTATCGGTGTTGTTTTAAGAAAAGTAGATTCAAAAAAGATTGTTATGAACGTAAGGACATGTCCTATTGTTTGCGAGAAACCAGAATTAGCTTTTTTCGCTGTCGTATGGACTCTTCCAGATTCTCTTTATGTCAGGATAAACGATACAAAGGTGGGGTGTTTCTCGAATCCAGCGTCGGCGCCGAACACATATGTCGTTCCAGAATTCAATATGAAGCGGCAAAAAATTGAAAATCTTAATGAATTGAATGATAAAGCAAACCAAAAAAGAGCAAAGAAATTTAGAAACAGGCAGGCTAAATTTAGTAGTATTCGAGAAGATAAAGAGCATAATTTCAGAGAAATGGGAGAGCAAATCGAATTATTAAAGGATATGTTGCAATATATTGAAAGTGGAAAATTATATTATTTAGATTCACTATCTGTAATTCTCTCAAAATTAATTGCGGAAAAGAAGAGGGTGCCGTTTATGCAATTGTGCGCTGCATCTAGAGGCATTAATCTATTTGTATATTCAAATCCACAATTGTGTTCTCCTCCGTTATTTAATCCGGAATTTCACTTTTCGGATAATATCTCTATTGAGGAAAGTGATTTATTTCACTCCAAAATAGATTTAGATGTATGGTTGGATAGTTACGGATCCACTATATCCGGTCGATTTTTAACGAATAGAGAAACAATTCTTCATATAAGAAACAAAAAAGGTGCACATGTTTATAGTGATATTGATCCACATATCTCACATTTTACAAAAAATCAATTTTCAGATGTAACGGGGGAGCGTAAGAATTTTTTGACTTACTATCTCTGTAATTTGTCAAAAGTGATCGTGGATTTACACAAAAAATTGTTCTGATTGAGCCTTGGAAGCCTCAAATCAGCTCCTGCTCCCGATCATCTGTCTCCCCATATCTGTGCAGTGACGGCTTCTTCAGCCCCTCGTAGAGCTTGTCGATCCCGGCATTGATCTCGCGGTTGTTGCGCTCGAAGAGCGAGTTGCCCTGGAGGTCGCTCTCGACCAGCAGCGGGCCGAACTTCTCCACCTCCAGCACCCACATCGCCTGGGCGATGCCGAGTTCGTCGAGCCAGTGGGCCGCCCGCACCTGCTTGATCCCGCGCCCCAGAAGCGCGCCGGTGCCGTAGCCGACGGTGGTGAGATAGACCGCGCCGGCGGGCACGAAGAGGGTCTTGTAATCCTCCTCCGACATGCCGCCCTTGCCGACGATCAGTTTGGCGCCGGAGGCCTTGAACCAGTCCTTCATCCATTTCGAGAAGCGGAAGCTGGCGGTGGCGGTGACGGCGCGGACCCGGAGGCTGCCGTCCGCCTCCACCGCGGCGGCGGGGGAGCAGTGGAAATTGACGTTGGTGAGATCCGCGAAATCGACCGGCGGGGCCTCGCCGTCCTGCAGCACCTTCTTGTAGACGCCCTCGCGCGCCGTATAGATCAGGCCGTCGAGATAGACCACGTCGCCAAGCTCGAGCGCGGCGAGATCCGCGTCCGTGACCGGGGTCTTCAGGCGGACCGTTTTGCGCTCGCGGGCATTTCCCATGAGACCGTCTCCCGTCGCATATAGGGGGTGAACCAGTTCGGGTCGGTGCGGAACTCCGCCCGTCCGTCGGCATGCAGCCGCACCGTCGCGCGGCGCGAGGAGAGGCAGAAGGCGTGCAGGCTCATCGGCATGCCGCCGGTGTGGGTGTAGCCGACCTCGATATGGCAATCGACCACCATGCTCTTGCCGACGAAGCCCATCGCGCCCATGCCGATGCTGTTGCCGAGCTCCTGCAGTTCCAGCTCCAGCTCGGCGATCTTCGGGTCCGGGTTGCGGTCGCCGACAGTGCGGAGGCACGCCGCCTGCTTGCCGAGCACCATCGAGGTGTCCTTCGAGCCGCCGAGCCCGACGCCGACGATCGCCGGCTGGCAGGCGAGGCCGCGTTTTCCGAAGGCGATCATGCCGTCGAGGAAGAAGCGCTTGATGCCGTCGATCCCGTCGCCCGGAAACAGCATGCGGTAATCGGTGCCGAAGAGGCCGCCCTTGTGCACGGTGGTGATGTCGACCCAGTCCGCCTCCGGCTCGAAGCTGTATTCGATCTCGGGCGCGTTGATGCCGACATTGTTGTCGTGGTCGGTGCGCCAGAGCGGATGCACCCGATTGGGGCGGAGCGGAATGTCGTGGGTGGCGCGGGCGGTGGCGCTCCGGAGCGCTTCTTCCAGCGCGATGAAGCCGCCTTCGAGCCTCGCCTCGTTGCCCGCCTTCACGTAGTAGCGCGGCACGCCGGTATCGGCGCACATCGGGCGGCGGTCTTCCTTCGCCGCCTCGTAATTCTCCAGCATGGCCTCGAGCACGAAGGCGGAGAGGTCGCCGTCCTCCGCCGAGGCCATCTTCCTGATGCCCGCGAGATAATCGTCCGGAATGTCGATCCCGGCCTTGAACATGATCTCGTAGGCAGCCTGTTCGACTGCTTCTCTTTGGATCACCGGCGCTCCTCCCTGGTTGCGCTGGCCTGGCTGGCACGAGGCCTGGCTGGGGAGAAGCCTAGCTGCTTTCCGGTAGGGTGGGAAAGGGAGATCCGGAAAAGGACCCGTGCCGGGAGGCGCGCCGGTGAACTTCGTGGTCAGGATTGCGTGCGGACGATCTCCCAGGCATCGCCGGGGCGGAGGCAGGCGGTGCCGGTCTGATCCTGCTCGGCCGGGCCGACCGTCACGGTGCGGTGAAACTCGCGGCAATATTCGCCCGAGGCGGGACGATCGCCCTGCTTCAGTTGCCATGCGCCGTTCGGTTGCAGGCAGGCGGTGCCAAAGGCATCGACCTCCGTGCCGCCGACGCGGATGCGGTCCTGATATTCCCGGCAATAGAGCGTATCCTTCGCCACGCGCGGCGCCGCCGGCAGCACCGGGACCGCCGGTGCCGCGTCCGGCGCCTGGCGGGCGATCCGCTGCGGTCTCGGCGGGCCCTCGATCCAGAGGCAGCGGCCGGCCTCCATCCGGAAATGGCCGAAGCCGCCGTGCTGCGGATGCCGCATCAGGCGATGCTCGGGATAGGTTGCGCAGAAGCCGGGGCGCAGGTTGAAGGCGGGCTCGGCGCTCTTGCCGTGCTGCGGCGGCTTGCCCGGCGGGCGCGCCGGGGCGGCCAGTGCCTCGGCGGCCGCGACGGTGAGAAGCATCGCCGCCAGGCCGGCGGCAATGCGGAGCAGGAGAAGTCTGGCGCTGGCCATGGTCTTTGGTCCCGTTTGATCGTTCTGATCCCTAGAACGGGCCCGGCGCCGCGATCCGTCGCGCGGAAGTGTGAATTTTTGTGAACGTGGCTTATTTGCCGTCCGGTTTCTTCAGGGCGCGTCGGGTCAGGCGGTGCAGGAAGAACCAGAGCGCGACCACGAGGACCGGCAGAAGGGCGGCCGAGGTGATCGTCGTGTCGATGGCGATCAGCCCCGACTTGACCATGCCGTCCAGCAGGTATTTCAAGAGATTCACCGCGTAGTAGCTGATCGCCACCACCGAGAGCCCCTCGACGGTGCGCTGGATCGCCAGCGACTGGGCGGCGCGGCGGTTCATGCTGTCGAGCAGGTCGCGATTCTGCCGTTCCACCTTCACCTCGATCCCGGTGCGCAGCAGGCTGGAAAGCCGAGATGCGCGCTTGGAGATCGCCTCCTGGCGGCTCTGCACCGACCAGCAGGTCCGGAGCGCCGGATCGATCCGCCGCATCAGATAGTCGAAGAGATGGATATAGCCGTTGAAACTGACCGCGCCGAGCTGGCGCAGGCGGCTCTCGACGATCTCGAAATAGGCGGTGCTGGCACGATAGCGGTAGCTTGAATCCGCGATGATGGTCTCCAGCTCGGCGGAGAGCTGGGCCAGCGGGTCGAGCAGGCTCTCGTCGGTGCGCTCGGGATCGGCCTCGGCGAGCTCTGCGGCGATCTTCGCGAGGCCGCGCTCGATCCGCTCCAGCTTCGGGCTGGAAGCGCGCGCGATCGGCAGCGAGAGCAGGGCGAGGCGCCAGTAGGTCGCGAGCTCCAGCACGCGCTGCACGGTCTGGCCGAGCAGTTCCGGGCCGAGGTCGCCGGCGCGCAGATACATGCGGCCGAAGCCGTCGTCGTGGGTGCGCAGATCGCTGTAGATCTCCACCCGTTCCTTTTCCATCAGGTTGGCGAAGACCTCGTTCCCGTCGAACCAGCGCGAGAGCCGGTTGGCATCCGGAGCCGTATCGGTTCTCTCGGAAACGGCGAGATGCACGGCGACCAGCACCTCGCCGAATTTCGCCTCCGTCCACTCGGCCGGCAGCAGGTCGAAGACGGTTTCCTCGAACGGGGCGTCGAAGCTCTCGGAACGCAGGAAGGTGTAGGTCGAGAACTCGGTATGGCGCTCCCACTTCACCGTGAAGGGGCCGAGATTGGCGGTGAAATGCTTCATCTCGGCGGACGGCTCGGGTTTGCCGTATTTGCGGCAGAGCGCGACCAGGTCCTCGAAGTCCCGCTCGCCGCCATGCTCGCCGGTGCCGAAGGCGAGGTGGCTGATGCGCAGCGGCGCCCGCGCCGGCCGGATCGGGCGGGCATGCAGTTCCAGGGTCAGCTGATCCCGTTCGGGATGAAATTTCACGTCTCTTGCCCTCCAGCGGAGCGGGCCGGTTCCTTCACCCTTACTGTGTCACGCCGCCTCCCCCAATGAGGCACCTTGCCGCGCTCGTTCCGCAGCGCTCATTCCGCAGCACTCGGCGGCGCTCCCGCCTCGTCCTCGATCAGTGACTGCCCGGGCGCGACGATGGTGAAGTCCACAGGCACCATTTCGAGCGCCAGCCCGGCCTCGGACTGCGTGACGCGGGTGAAGCGGGTCTCCTCCAGCGATCCGGTTTCCGGGAAATCCTCGCGGTAATGCGCGCCGCGGCTGTCCTCGCGGCCGAGCGCGGCCGAGGCGATGACGGCGCTGATGTCGATCTGGCTCTCGAGATTCATCCAGTCGTGCCAGGTGAGGTTGAAGCTGCGGTCTCCGTCGGCGAGCCCGGTCTCGTGCAGCTCCGCGCGCAGGTCGCCGAGCGCGGACATGGCTTCGGAAAGTCCGGCCCTGTCCCGCAGGATCCCGACCTTGTCCCACATCAGCCGCCAGAGCCGTTCGCGCAGATCCGAGAGATTTCCCCCGCTTGCGGCAAACGGCCGTTCGGCCCGGTCGAGCCCGGCCTCGATGACGCTCCGGTCCGCTTCTTTCCAGTCCGCGCCAGCCTTGACGAATGCCGCCATGCTCTCGCCGGCGACGCCGCCGAAGACGGTGGAATTGGCGACCCCGTTGCCGCCGAGCCGGTTGGCGCCGTGCACGCCGCCGCAATCCTCGCCCGCGGCGAACAGGCCGGGCAGCGCGGTCGCGCAATCCAGTTCGAACTCGATGCCGCCCATCATGTAGTGCGCGGTCGGCACCACCTCGACTCGCCCGCCGGCGAGGTCGAAACCGCAATCGGCGCAGCGTTCCACCATGCCCTTGAAGCGCTTCGCGACATTCTCGGGCCCGAGATGCGCCATCTCGATATAGACCCCGCCGTTCGGCGTCGTGCGCCCGTCGCGCATCTCGGCATAGATCGACCGGCTGACGATGTCGCGCGTCGCCCGCTCGCCATGGGCATGATAGCGCGCCATGAAGCGCTCGCCGTCCCCGTTGAGGAGATAGCCTCCGGCGCCGCGCAGGCCTTCCTCCAGCACCGTGCCGGTCATCCGCGTGTCGGTCCCGGCCAAGAGGCCGGTCGGGTGGAACTGCACCATCTCCATGTCGCGCAAGGGGAGATCGCGGCGCAGCGCCATGCCCATACCGTCGCAGGCCTTGTCGCCGGAGGGGGTGTGGTAGAGATACATGGTCGGCCCGCCGCCGCTCGCCAGCAGCACGGCCTTCGCCTCGACATAGCGGTAGCGGCCCGTGCGCATGTCGATCAGCAGTACGCCGGCGATGCCGCTGCCGTCCCGCGCCGGGACCAGCTCGATGGCGCGGTGCTCCTCCAGGCGGTTCACGCCGCGGGCCCAGACCTGCTCCATCAGCCGGTTGACGATCTCGATCCCGGTCAGATCGCCCTTGTGCACCGTGCGGTCGAAGCTCTGCCCCGCGAAGGCCTTCTGGTGCAGCGAGCCGTCCGGGTTCCGGTCGAAGAAGCAGCCGAGCTCGTTTTCCAGCTCGTGGATCCGTTCGACCGCCTTGTCGACCAGCTTCCAGGCGAGATCCTGGCGCGGCAGCCATTTCCCGCCGACGATGGTGTCCATGAAATGCCGCTCGACCGAGTCGCCCGGCGCGAGGGCGACGTTGTAGCCGCCCTGTACCATGCGGGTGCAGCCGCATTTTCCGATCAGGCCCTTTACCGCGATGGTGACGTCGAGGTCCGGATCTGCCTGCAGCGCGTGCAGCGCTGCCATCAGCCCGGCGCCGCCGGAGCCGATGATCAGGATGTCGGTGCGGAGCGTCTCGATATCGCGGCTCATGAGACCATGATCCAGAACAGGAGGCCGGCGAGCAGCGAGGCGCCGGCGCCGAGGGAAATCAGCATTTTCAGCGGGTCACGCCAGGGCAGGAATTCCAGCGCCAGAACCCGGAGCCCGAAGCCGAGATGCAGGGTCAGCAGCATGACGAGCCCCCATTCCGCCACCTTCACCAGCGGCTGCTCTGTCCAGGCCAGCATGTCGTCGAGGGCCGTGCCGTCCTCCAGCGCGAGACCGAGTACGAGAAAGTGGGCCGGCAGGAAGAGCGCGAGCGCGAGGCCGGAAAGCCGGTGGCCGAGCGCGGCCCACCAACCGGGATGGTTGCGTGAGGCCCGGATCATGCCGTCACCGCCCAGACGGCGCGGAGGCCGAGCGCGAGCAGCAGCATGGCGAAAGCGCCGGTCGCGAGATCGAGGGAGCGGCCGCGCCAACCGGTCCACTCGCGCAGCACGTTGCGCAGGCCGATCGGGGCATGCAGCGCGGCCGTGAGCACGAAAAGGCCGTAGAAGCCGGCCCAGAAGAGGCTGCCCTTGGTGCGGCCGAGGATCTCCGACGCCGAAAGCCCGCCCTCGATGGCGTAGAGGATGAGTCCGAGATGCCCCAGAACCAGTGGCGCCAGCAGCATCGCGCTCGCCCGTTGCAGGAGATAGAGACGCGCCTCCAGCATCAGAGCTCTCCCCGCACCAGCGCGGTCAGGCTCATCCGCTTCAGGCCCGCGATTCCGGCGGTCGGGTTGAGTCCGACCGGACAGTGTTCGACGCAGCTTCCGTGGCTGTGACAGGAATGGCAGCCGCCGCTCTCCGAGACCGCGCGCAGGACCGAGGAACGGTCTGCGTCGCGCTCGTCATTGGCGAGTGTCCAGGCACGGTTCAGGGCTGCGGGGCCGAGATAACTCCCGTCCCAGCCGACCACGTCGCAGGCGGCATAGCAGACCGCGCAATTGATGCATTCGATCGCTGCGTTCGCCGCGATCCGCTCCGGACTTTCGGAAGACACCGGCGCCATCGGCTCGTGCCGTGTCCGGGTCGGTTCGTGCCGGCCACGGGCATCCGCCCATTTCTCGAAGAACGGCGCCATGTCGGTGGCGAGATCCTTGATCTTCGGCAGGTTGGCGAGCGGCTCGATGCGCAGCCTGCCGCCCTCGGCGACCTTGGCCACATGGGTCCGACAGGTCCAGCGCGGTTTCCCGTTCACCTGCATGGCACAGGAACCGCACATGCCCACCCGGCAGGCGAAACGATAGGCGAGCGCAGGTTCGGCGTTGCGCTGTACCCATGTCACCACGTCCAGCACGGTCTGGCTTTCACGCCGGGGCACGCGATAGGTCCGGAGCGCGCCGTCCTCGGCCCCGCGCCAGATCTCGACCTCCAGCATTTCCCCCGTATCGGCGGTGTCTTGCATGCCACCACTCCTTTTTCTCGAAAGCGAGTGTGGCGCCTATTCGGGGCGGCGGAAAGAGGCGGGCGTGGAAAAAGTCCGGTGCGTGAGCGTCTAGCTGTAGCGGCTCTTGCCCCAGAAGCCGGGCCGGATTTCCAGCAAATGGTGCAGACCGGTCCGCTCCAGAGCTCTGGCAATGGCGGCGTCGGCGGCATCCATGACGGCCTCTTCGTCAACACTTTGGACCTTGCGGCCGCGCATCAGGATGCGGCCATCGACGATGGTGGTGTCGATATCGGCGGCATTGGCGAAATAGATCGCCCGGTGCAGCGGCATGTTGGCCGGCACCAGATGCGGCTTGCGCAGATCGAGCAGCACGATGTCGGCCTTCTTGCCGGGCTCGAGCGAGCCGATCTCCGCGTCCATGCCGATCGCTCTCGCGGCATCGATGGTGATCATCTCCAGCGCCTTGCCCGGCGGCAGGACCTGGTCGTCGCGGAAATGGCGGCGGTGATAGTGCATCGCCTGCTGCATGTGGCGGAACATATCGCCGGAGCGGTCCGGCGCGGGCGCGTCCGAGCCGATGGCGACGGTGACGCCGAGGTCGATCAGCTCGGGGGCCGGGCAGCGGCCGCGGACAGAGGCGATCGCGGAGGGATTGTGCACCACGCTGGCCCCACTCTCCCTGAGCGCGGTTATGTCGGCCTCCGTCAGGTTGGTGCAGTGGGAGAGATAGGCGTCGGATCCGAGGATGTCCTGTTCCCGGTGGGCATAGGCGATGCTGCCCTCGCGGTGCCCGTCCTGCGTGAAGCGCAGCCCGAGCTCCCTCGAGAGGGCACGGACCTGTCTGGCATGGTCAGTGACCATCTCCCGGGTAACGCCTTCGGGCAGGGCCTGGTTTTCGTGGCTGACGGGATAGGTCAGGGCGACGGAGAGGCGGCCGCCGGCACCGCCGTGCCAATTCGCGGCGATCTCCCGGCTGACCTCCAGCTGACGCTCGAAGGAGATCGGCTCGTCGCTGCCGCTGCCGTCCCAGTCCTTGTACAGCCAGGGAAAGGGCGGACGATTGCAGCCGACCGCGACGACGGCGCGCGTTCCCGCCGCTTCGATCGCCGTGCAATGGGCGTCGCCATGGCGCGGATCGTCAGTCCGGCTGATGCTGTCGCCGCCGCCGAGCATGGACACACCTGTGGTGACCCCGGCCCGAATCCGCTCCAGGGCGAAGAGTGCCGCGTCCGCACGCCAGAATTCTGCGTCGGAGCCGCTTGTGTAAAGCTGCTTGCAGGCGTCGAACCAGCCCTGCCCGTCGTCGCTTGCCAGTGTCTTGACCAGCGCATGGCCGGCATGGGCATGGGCGTCGATCAGTCCCGGCAGGACAAGCATGCCGCTCGCGTCGATCCGCTCCACGCCGTCTTCCGGCGCCTCACTCTCGCCGACAGCGGCAATGCGTCCGTCCCGGATATGCACGGTGCCACGGTCAATAACGCGGCGCGCGCCGTCCATGGTGACAACAGTGCCGCCCTCGATTACGAAATTGTGCAATGTCGTTTCGCCGTCAAACAACCTGAAGTTGGATTTGGCCGCCGATTGTGGCGATCATCGTGATATTACGTGCGGTTGGCGTTCCACAACACATAGAAAAGGTCCTGGCCCAACGGATGATCGGGGCAGGTGCCGTCGGGGAGGGCATCGTCACACGCACCGCCTTTTGCGTTTGGATTTTCGGAAATCTGATATTTTTCAAGTTCCTGCATCCCGAGTCGCTGCAGAATGGAAACGCGATTTCGGTTCTCGAAATCCGGCTGTTTCGGCACTTTGCTTCTCCTCCGGGATGGTGTGACCTGATGCGGATGGCGTCGATTTCGTCATCAATGCGCCTGTTGAGTCAAGCCGCGCCACGCGTTCCGTGAACCGCCCCGTGCGACACTCTCGGTTGCGGCGGGGGCGGTTGCGGACAGATGCGCGCCGCGCCTACTCTCGCTCCGACACAGCAGCAGGGAATGAACAGAGATGAAGACGCTCGCCGATCTGATCGAATACCGTTTCGGCCTGAAAACCGAGGCCGGCCGCGACATGCCGGCGGAGGGAGAACTCGCGAACATCCTCTCGCACCGTTCTCACAGGCGCTTCACATCCGACCCGGTGAGCGACGATCTGCTCGAGGTTCTGCTCTCTGCGGCTTTTTCGGCGCCGGCAAAGTCGGACCTGCAGCAGTCGGGTATCGTGATCGTCCGGGACGCCAAGAAGCGCAAGACGATCGAGGCCCTGATGCCGGCTATGCCGTGGATCTCCGAAGCGCCGGTCTTCATGGTGTTTCTTGGCGACAACCGGCGGATACGGCGGGTCTCCGAATTGCGCGGCAAGCCCTTCGGCAACGATCACCTGGATTCCGTTCTCAATGCCGCCGTCGACGCAGGGCTGGTGCTGATGAACTTCATCCGGGCGGCGGAAGCCGCCGGGCTCGGCTGCTGCCCGATCAGCGTCGTGCGCAACCATATCGAGACCGTCTCGGAGCTGCTGGAACTGCCGGAGCATGTCTTTCCGCTCTGCGGCTTCTGCCTCGGCTGGCCGGCCGCTGCCGGCCATGTCAGCCTGCGCCTGCCGCCGCGCGTGATGGTTCATACCGACCGCTACGATGACACCGACCTGGAGGCCGAGATCGACGGCTACGACGCCCGGCGCAGCGCGCGCTATCGTATTCCGGATGAAAAGCAGAGGTTGGTCGGTGAATACGGGCTGGCGCAAGATTACGGCTGGTCGGAGGACAAGGCGCGCCAAGTTTCCAAGCCGGAACGCACACAGCTCGCCAAATATTTGCGCGATCAGGGATTCAATCTTGAGTGATACAGTTCTTGGCTTTCGCGCATCCCGGAAAAAGGACTGGCGCTGAGCCGACGGATTTTCTAACGTTTTCCCGGACAGGGAGAGCGCGCCGCAACAAAAACAAAAAATGCGGTTAGGACATGGGTCCGCGATCTCCCTGGATGACAAGGGAGGACTTGAGATGCGTTTCCTGAAAACGGAACTGCGCGCCGCTACCATTGCGGCCGCCCTGACCGCCTCGCTAGGGCTCGCTGCGGCGCCTGCCGAAGCGAAGGTCGAGGGCGATACCATCATTCTCGGCTCGGCGATTTCGCTGACCGGCAAATACTCGACGAACGGCATCCATGCCCAGAACGGTTACGAGCTGGGCGTGAAGATGATCAACGACAACGGCGGCGTGACGGTCGGCGGCAAGAGCTACAAGCTCAAGGTCGTCTACTATGATGACGAGTCGACCCCGGCCCGCGGCGCGCAGCTCGCGGAGCGGCTGATCAGCCAGGACGGCGTCAAATACATGCTTGGCCCGTACAGCTCCGGTCTGACCAAGGCGATCGCGCCGGTCACCGAGAAGTACAAGATTCCGATGGTTGAGGCCGAAGGCGCCTCGCGTTCGCTCTTCACCCAAGGCTACCGTTATCTGTTCGCGGTGCTCTCGACGTCCGAGCAGTATCTCGCGAGCTCGATCGCGCTGGCCGCCGAGATCGCGGAGGCGAACGGCAAGAAGGCGTCCGACGTCAAGGTCGCGATGGCGTTCGAGAACGATCCGTTTTCGCTGGATGTTCGTGCCGGTGTCGTGGACGACGCGGCGAAGTACGACATGAATATCGTCATCGACGACAAGCTGCCGCGCGACCTGTCCGACATGACCTCGACCCTGACCAAGGTGAAGGCCCTGAAGCCGGACCTGCTGGTTGTCTCGGGCCACTCCAAGGGCGCGGCGACCGCGGCCCGGCAGATCGCCGAGCTGAAGATCGACACGCCGATGATCGCCATGACCCACTGCGAGGCGGCGAAGGTGGTCGAGAAGTTCGGCGCAGGCGCGACCGAAGGACTGCTTTGCCCGACCCAGTGGGCCGAGACCCTGAGCTACAAGGACGACCTCTTCGGGACCGCGGCCGAATATGACGCGCTCTTCAAGAAGACCTTCGAGGGGTACAAGACGGTGCCGTACCAGTCCGCCCAGGCGACCGCCGCGGTAATGGTCTGGAAGGATGCCTTCGAGCGCGCCAACAGCTTCGATACCGAAGCCCTGCGCGACGCGATCGCGGACACCAACATGGCGACCTTCTACGGCAACATCAAGTTCGCTCCGGAAGGCAACAACATCGCCAAGCCGATGGTGCTGCGGCAGATCCAGGACGGCGAATACAACGTGGTCGCCCCGGTGAAATGGGCCTCCTCGAAAGTCCGTCACCCGCGTCAGCCGAAATACTGATCGCATAACCGAGAGGGGAACGGCGGGAGGGCGTGGCCCTTCTGCCGTTCGTCTATCCGACGGACGCGAGAAATGCGTCCCGATGCCGTTGCGGGAAAGGTTGCGACCTTAATGCTCGACAATATCTCAATTCTGTTTCAGGCGCCGATCTTCGCCGTGGACCTTCTGGTCCAGGGGCTGCTGATCGGCGGGATTTTCGTCCTTGCCGCCTACGGCCTCGCTCTGGTCTGGGGCGTGATGAACGTCAAGAACCTCGCCCAGGGCGACATGGTGATCCTCGGCGGGTATGTCGCCTACCAGTGCACGCTCTGGGGCCTGCATCCGATCATCGCGCTGCCGATCGCCTTCATCCTGCTCTTCACGCTTGGATGGGGGGTCTACGCGACCATCATCCGGCGCGTCGTCGACCGGGACATGTTCACCTCGCTGCTAGCGACCTTCGGGCTCAGCCTGCTGATCCAGCAGTCCCTCAATCTTGCCTATGGACCGGAGGTGAAGATCGCGGAATCCGGCTTTGGCACCCTTGATCTCGGGCAGCTCAGCATTCCCATGATCCGCTTCGTGAGCCTCGGACTCGCCGCCATCCTGGCGGTGGGGCTCATCCTCTTCATGCGCAATTCCCGCATGGGCCAGGCGATCCGCGCGACGGCGCAGGATCCGCGTGCGGCCCGCGTGCTCGGCATCAATACCGATCGGGTCTACGCCTTCACATATGCCCTGAATGCCGCGATCTGCGGCGCTGCGGGCGTGCTTGTCGCGATGATCTGGAACATCCAGCCCTTCTACGGGATCGTCCATTCGATCCGGGCCTTCATCATCGTCACCGCCGCCGGCCTCGGGAACCTTCCGGGCGTCGTCGTGGCCGGCTTCGGCCTCGGGGTCTGGGAGAATTATTCCGGCTTCATCT
Organism: Nisaea sp.; assembly: GCF_965216895.1. GTDB lineage: Bacteria > Pseudomonadota > Alphaproteobacteria > Thalassobaculales > Thalassobaculaceae > Nisaea. The sequence goes on along the minus strand of NZ_OZ244205.1, from coordinate 2,746,079 downwards.
TCGGCGCTGAATTCGCCGTCGCCGCGGTCGTCATCGTCCTCGTGCTGGTGCTCATGTTCCGGCTCTTCCAGATGTATCGTGTAAGGCAGGTGGTCCGATGAGCCCGCAGAAACTCGATCTTTCGATCTATGGCGCGCTGATCGCCGCCGGGATCCTGGTGCCGCTTCTGGCGCCGGCCTTCACCAGCCAGATGGCGGTGCTGTGGCTCATGGTGCTGATGGCCGTCACCTGGGACATGACCGGCGGCCAGATGGGGTACAACTCGCTCGGCAACATCACCTTCTTCGGGATCGGGATGTATGCCTCCGCGGTGGTGCAGGTCGGCATCGTCTACGATGTCGCCGAGTACACCGCGGCGTTCGGGGCCATCAAGGTGGATTTCACGGAGACCCAGTACTGGACCGGCCTGTTCCTCGGCATCGGCTTTGGCGGCGTCATGGCGACACTGTTCGCCGTCATTGTCGGGCCCTTCATGCTCGGCCTGCGCGGACCCTACTTCGCCATCGGCACGCTGGGTCTTGCGGTTGCGGTCGCGGAAATGGTGAGCGGCTGGGCCTATGTCGGTGGCGGCAGCGGGATCTCGATGCCGGTCTTCCCGGGCGAGGCCGGCGCCGGATCCTTCGTCTTCTACGTCCTGCTCTTCGTGCTCGCGATCGCCTCGCACCTGATTATCCGGGCCGTCCTCAAGACCCGGTTCGGCCTCGCCATCAACGCGATACGCGACGACGAGGACAAGGCCGAGGCGATGGGCATCCACACCATGCGCTACAAGGTGATCGCCTGGATGATCCCGGCCTTCTTCATGGGCATGGCCGGAGCCGTCTTCGGCAACATGTCCGGCTTCATCGAGCCGCTCGAGGTCGCTTTCCCGACCGCGACCTTCGGCATCTTCATGGTGGCGATGGCGCTGCTCGGCGGCAAGGGCACGATCTGGGGGCCGGTGCTCGGGGCCATTCTCTTCCACATCATCAAAGAAGTGACCTGGACCCACCTGCTCGGCTGGCAGTGGGTCGCGCTCGGCGCGATCATCATCATCAACATCGTCTATTTCCAGCAGGGCATTCTCGGCTGGGCACAGGACCGCTGGCCCGCGCTGTTCGGTCTGACGGTGGACGAGCGAATGACCCGGACCGGCCAGACGGAGGCGGCGGAATGAGCGGCAACCTGATAGAAGTGCGCGGCGTCTCCAAGAGCTTTGGCGGCGTCGTCGCGAACAAGGGTGTGAGCATCGATGTCGCCGAGGGCGGCATCACCGGTCTGATCGGACCGAACGGATCGGGCAAGACGACGCTGTTCAACTCGGTCGTCGGCTATCATCCGATCGACGAGGGCTCGATCAAGTTCAAGGGCAGCGAGATCTCCAAGCTCCGGGTACCCGAGATCGCCCGGCTCGGGCTGCTCCGGACGTTCCAGCAGACCCGCATCTATTCGAAGATGGACTGCATGAAGAACATGCTGATCTCCGTCTCGCACAGGAACGAGGGCCTCGGCACGATGTTCGGCTCGATGCGGAACCGCGAGAACGAGGAGTTCGCCGAGGAACTGCTGGAGTTCGTCGGGCTCTACCAGAAGCGCTTCCTGATCGCCGGCGAGCTCTCCTTCGGACAGCAGAAGCTGCTGGAATTCGCCATGGCGCTGATGAACCGGCCCGAGGTTCTGCTGCTGGACGAGCCGACGGCGGGGATCAATCCGACCCTGATCAACGGCCTGATCGACCGGCTGAAGCGGGCGAACGAGCAGTTCGGCATCACCCTCTTCGTGATCGAGCACAACATGCGGGTGATCATGAACCTCGCCGACCGGATCTCCTGTCTCGCCCATGGCGAACTGCTGGCGACCGGCACGCCGGACGAGATCCAGAACGATCCGCGGGTCGTCGATGCCTATCTGGGAGCGCACTGATGAGCGATCAGCAGAACACAGAAACCGAGGCCGAGCGGGCGAAGCGGATCAGCGGCTATGGCAGCGGCGGCGTCGAGACGGTGATTTCCGTCGAGGACGTGGTCAGGCAGGTCGAGGCGATCGCCGAGGGCCCGGACCAGGCCCGGATCGACGCGCTCGCAGGACCGGAGCCCTATGTCGCCATCGACAGCCTGCGGGCCGGTTACGGCAAGATGGAAATCCTGCACGATTTCTCGCTCAAGGTCGGCAAGGGTCAGTCCTGTTGCCTGATCGGGCCGAACGGCGCCGGGAAATCGACGATCCTGCACTCGATCTTCGGCTTCACCAACATCTTCTCCGGGACCATCAATGTGGGCGGACAGGACGTCACCCACCTGTCCTCGAACGAGAAACTGAAGAATGCGGGCATCGCCTATATCCTGCAGGACAAGTCGGTGTTCGGCGGCATGACGGTGGAGGAAAATCTCTGGATGGGCGGCTACCTGAAGGAGACCACCGCGGAGGCGAAGGAAGCGGCCGAGCGCATCTTCGAGAAATATCCCCGTCTCGCGGCACGCCGCAACCACCAGGCCAAGGTGCTTTCGGGCGGCGAACGCCGCCTGCTGGAAATCAGCCGGGCGCTCGTCATGGAGCCGGAGGTGCTGCTGGTGGACGAACCCTCAATCGGCCTCGAGCCGCGTTTCATCGACATGGTGTTCGAGATCCTCGACGACCTGCAGCGGGTCGAGGGCAAGACCATCCTGATGGTGGAGCAGAACGCCAAGAAGGGGCTCGAGTTCGCCGATGTCGGCTACGTGCTGGTCTCCGGCCAGACGGCGATGGCCGGGACCGGAGAGGAACTGCTGGCGAACCCGGAGGTGGGACGGCTGTTCCTCGGAGGCTGATGAACGGCCGGGCACGAGCGCCTAGCGCTTCAGTCCGAGCCGCTTGTGCCAGGCTTCGATGCTCTCTTCCGGATAGTCGTCGAAACACCGGTCCTCCGGTCCCGCATGCAGCGGAACCCAGTCCGGTTTCGAGGAGAGCATCAGGTGCGTACGCTCCGGCGCCGTTGGCAGCGGCGTGTCGATGGCGCCGGCCTGCGGGTGCACGAGTTCCGGCCAGCGCGGGTCCCAGAGCCAGAGGGCGGAGCCGCATTTGCTGCAGAAGCAGCGCTCGGCCGGGCTTTCTCTGCCGTCGATGACGGCCTTGTATTTCGAGATATGCTCCGCGCCGTCGATCGCCAGGCTGTCGAAATCGCCGGAGAGATTGATCGCATAGCCGCCGCTGCCCGCCGTCTTGCGGCAAACCGAGCAGTAGCAGATGTTGAAGGGGTAGGGATGGCGGCTCTCCAGGCTGAAGCGCACGGCGCCGCAATGGCAGGAACCTTCAAGTTTCACCGGGCTTCCCCTTTCCGGCATCGACGCTGAAGTTCGGGCGCAAGAAATTTAGCCGCGCGCGGCCGTAGCTCCGGCTCTCGACCTCCTCGAGCCATTCGGACACTTCGAGATCCTCGCCTTTCTCGCACTCGATCACCACCAGCGTATTGCCGTCGATCCATCCGCGCTCGTGCAGCTTGTCGAGCGCCGGCGCGGCGAGGCCGCTGCGATAGGGCGGATCCATCAGCACGAGGCTGGCGGGACGCGGGACCGTGCGCTGCAGGGTGAGCACGTCGCCTTCGATCACCGTGACGTCGGCGCCGGCCCGCAGCTTCACGATGTTCTGCTTGAGAGCGGTCGCCGCCTCCCGGTCGCTTTCGATAAAGAAGACCTCGGCGGCGCCGCGCGAGAGGGCCTCCAGCCCGAGCGCCCCGGTACCGGCGAAAACGTCCACCACCAGGGCATCGGTCACCGGGTCGCCATGCTTGCCGCCCGCGAGAATGCCGAACAGGGATTCCCGCGTCCTGTCAGCGGTCGGCCGCGTGGTCCAGTTTTCAGGAGCGACGAGTTTGGTTCCGCGATGTCTGCCCGCGACGATCCGCATGTTTCTCTCCCCGAGCCGGTCGCGGTTTCACGTTTCCCCGACCGGTATTCTGCGTGCCGCCGGGTCCGCGCGTCGAGCGCTTTTCGGGATCTGCGCCCGCCTTGCCCCTGGCCGGTGCCTTGCCGCCGCCCGGCGCCGTGCCCGGCTTCTTGCGCGGGCCCTTGAACGGCGCCTTGGGTTTCGCCTTGGCGGTGCCGGTCTTCTTCTCTTCCCTGAAGCCGAGCTGTTCCTTCAGCGTAGCCTGCCGCACTTCCGCGATCTCGCCCGCCGGCAGGTCGCCGAGCTGGAAGGGGCCGTAGGAGACCCGGATCAGCCGGTTCACCCGGAGGCCGACATGCTCCATCAGCTTGCGGATCTCCCGGTTCTTGCCCTCCCGGATGCCGAGGGTCAGCCAGGTGTTCGACTTGCCTTCGATGTCGCGCTCGACCGTAACCGGGCCGTACCTGATGCCGTCGACGGTCGCGCCCTTCCTCAGCAGGTCGATCGAGCTCTCTGTGATGGAGCCGTAGACCCGGACGCGGTATTTGCGGAGCCAGCCTGTTGCGGGCAGCTCCAGCAGACGCGAGAGCTCACCGTCATTGGTCAGCAGCAGCAGGCCCTCGGTGTCGAAATCGAGGCGCCCGACGGTGACGACGCGCGGCATGTCCTTCGGCAGGACATCGAACACGGTTTCCCGGCCTTCCGGGTCCTTGTTGGTGGTCACCAGCCCGCGCGGCTTGTGAAAGCGCCAGAGGCGGGTCGGTTCGATCACCGGCAGGTCCCGGCCGTCGACCCGGATCCTGGACTCCGCGGTCACGGTGACGGCAGGTGTCGTCAGAACCTCGCCGTCGACCTCGACCCGGCCGGCGGCGATCCATTGCTCGGCCTCGCGGCGCGAACAGAGCCCGGCGCGGGCGAGCCGCTTGGCGATCCGCTCGGGACCGCGATCCTCGGAGAAGACTTTTTCGAAATCGGTCATGAATCAGGTCTTACGCGCGGGCGCGCGCGGATGCAACGCGCATCCAAACGGCTTGGAGGCGGGAACGCTTCCGGCTAGGAAGGAAGAATGGACGCAAGAGGTGAAAATCCGATGGCGCGGGCCCTCGCCGAGGCGGCGGCGGCGGCCGCCCGGGGCGAGGTGCCGGTCGGCGCGGTGGTGACGGATGCGGACGGCCGCGTGCTGGCTGCGGCCGGCAACCGGGTTGAGGAACTGAACGATCCGAGCGCCCATGCCGAGATCCTGGCGATCCGGGAGGCGGCGGCGACGCTCGGCGCGCCGCGCCTGGTCGGCTGCGATCTTCACGTCACGCTCGAGCCCTGCCCGATGTGCGCCCAGGCGATCAGCTTCGCCCGCATCCGCCGTCTCGTCTTCGGCGCCTACGATCCGAAGGGGGGCGGGGTCGAGCACGGGCCGCGGATCTACACCCAGCCGACCTGCCATCACGCACCGGAGGTGGTCGGCGGCGTCGAGGAGCGCCGCGCCGGCGACCTGCTCCGCTCGTTTTTCCGCGATCGCCGCTAGGGAGACCCAGATGCACCTCAATCTCTCGCCGGAGGCCTCCATCGTCATTCTGACCGGGGCGGGCATTTCCAAGGAAAGCGGCCTCGACACCTTTCGCGACGCGGACGGGATATGGTCGAAGGTCAATCTGGAGGACGTGGCGACGCCCGAGGGCTACCGGCGCAATCCCGTCATGGTGCACGAGTTCTACAATGCCCGCCGCCGCTCCCTGCTGAATGCCGATGTCTCCCCGAACGCGGCCCATGCGGCGCTTGCCCGTCTGGAGAGGGAGTGGGCCGGCAACGTGCTGCTGGTGACGCAGAATATCGACGACCTGCACGAGCGGGCGGGCTCCGAGAAGCTCCTGCACATGCATGGCGAGATGCTGAAGGTGCGCTGCGAGCGCACCGGCGAGATCTTCGACTGGCAGGGGGATCTTGGCCTCGAGAGCCGCAACCCGACCACGAACGAGGCCGGCACGCTGCGCCCGCACGTGGTCTGGTTCGGCGAGATGCCGCTCTACATGGAGGAGATCTACGCCTCGCTGGCAGATGCCGACCTCTTCATCTCGATCGGCACTTCCGGCAATGTCTATCCCGCCGCCGGTTTCGTGCAGGAGGCCCGGATGCACGGCGCCCACACGATCGAGCTCAATCTCGAACCGTCGGAGGGGGCGACGCTCTTCGCCGAGAAGCGCTACGGCCCCGCGAGCGAGATCGTGCCGGCCTATGTGCAGGAGTTGCTGGCGTAGCCGTCTCGCAGTCAGTGCACCAGCCTGCTCAGATAGCCGTTCCGGTTCTTCAGGAATTCCGTCAACAGTTCCGGGTAATCCGCGCCGACGGCTTCGCGCACGGAGTCCCTTGCCGAAAGCGCCCGCCGCCAGTCCACGAGCAACGGCAGGTTCTCCGCGAGGCCAAGCCCCGCACGGCTTTCGAACACGTCCAGATATCTGAAGACCGGGCCGAAGACGGCATCGACCAGCGAGAATCGGTCTCCGGCGAAGAAGGGGGCGCCGCCTGTCTTCAACTCCGCTTCAAGCCGCGTGAAACCGGCCCGAAGCGTCTTTCTTTCCGCGTTGAATTTCTCCTCGTCGGGCGCGTTGTAGAGGCGGGCGATCCCGCCCAGCAGGGACGAGCCGAACTCCATCCAGCTCCGGTGCCGGGCGCGCTCCAGCGGATCGGACGGGTGCAGGGGATTGGCCTGGGTCTCCTCGAGAAACTCCAGGATGACGGAAGATTCGAAAATGACCGCATCCCGGTGTCCGTCGCTGATTTTCAGCAATGGCACCTTTCCGAGCGGCGAGAGCGCGTGGAACCAGTCCGGTTTGTCCGAAAGGTCGATATAGATCCGCTCGAACGGCACCGCTTTTTCCGCAAGCGCAATCGCGGCGCGTTGGACATAAGGGCAGAGGGAGTGACTGATCAGCGTGATTTGGGTCATCTTCGTCTCCAGATATATATGCAATTGCATTTATATCTGTGGCGGACTTGCCTGCGTGTCAAGATTGATGCGTTTGCATGTACCTGCTATTTTCGTTTCATGGATATCTCGGACGCTACTTTGACCGACACACACCAGATTGCCTGGGTGCGGCTTGTCCGGGCCTCGGAACGGATCCTTCAAAAGGTGGAATCGGCCCTAAAGTCCGCGGGTCTGCCGCCGCTCGCCTGGTACGATCTGCTGCTGGAAGTGAAACGCGCCGGGGCGGAGGGACTGAGGCCCTACCAGCTGCAGTCGCGCATGCTGATCCCGCAATACAATTTGTCCCGGCTGGTCGAGCGCATGGTCAGGGCGGGCGTCATCGAGCGCCGGACCTGTCCCGAAGACGGTCGCGGGCACGTGGTCGGCCTGACGCCCGACGGTCTGGCGCTGCAGGAAAGAATGTGGCCGGTTTACCGCAGCGCGCTCGAGCGGGAAGTCAGCAGCCGGTTGAGCGAGGCTCAGGCCCGCAAACTGGCGGCGCTTCTCGTGCCGCTCGCGGCGGAGGACTAGTCCCCCTTCAACACAATTTCGCCGAGATGCCGTCCCATATGGGGAGTTTCCGGGAGTCTCTCGCGTCATCCCCTTTGCATGGGGATGGCGGATAGGGGGCGCAAGGCGAACTACCGCGACTGCATCCGGATCGCGCCGTCGAGACGCACGGTCTCGCCGTTCAGCATGACATTGTCGATCATCGCCAGTGCCAGTTTCGCGTATTCCTCCGGCGTGCCGAAGCGCGACGGATACGGCACGGTGGCGGCGAGGCTGTCCTGCACGTCCTGCGGCATGCCGAGCAGCATCGGGGTGCCGAAGAGGCCCGGCGCGATCGTGTTGAAGCGGATCCCGGCCTTGGCGAATTCGCGGGCGCCGACAATCGTCAGTGCGTGCACTCCGCCCTTGGAGGCCGCATAGGCGCTCTGCCCGATCTGGCCCTCGAAGGCGGCGACGGAGGCGGTGGAGATGACGATGCCGCGCTCGCCGTCTTCCAGCGGGTCCATGGACTGCATGTCGGCGGCGGCGAGCCGCATCATGTTGAAGGTGCCGATCAGGTTGACCTCGATGACGCGGCGGAAATTGTCGAGCGGCATCGGTCCGTTTCGGCCGACGATACGTTCCGCCGGCGCGATCCCGGCGCAGTTGACGAGGATGCGGGCCGGTCCGTGCGCCTCGCGGGCTTTCGCGACGGCGGCTTCCGCCGAGGCGGCGTCGGCGACGTCGCACGGGACCGCGATCCCGCCGATCTCCGCGGCGACCTGCTTGGCGCCTTCCTCGTTGACGTCGAACAGCGCGACCTTCGCACCCGTCGCTGCCAGTGCCCGCGCGGTGCCCGCACCGAGCCCGCTGCCGCCGCCGGTCACGATCGCGGCTTGCCCCTGAACCTGCATCTCTCTGCTCCCTGAAGCGATTTGTCCGGCACGGTCTTTCTTGACCCTGCTCGGGAAGGCTATAACTGGCCGCAGTGAAACCGAAACCCGCCCGTGCGTCCAGCGCGGCAAACGGAAGCACTGCTCATGTTCTCCTCGCTCCGCGACGTTCCTCGCCCGGCCCTGATCCTCGGCCTCGGCGGCGTGATCCCGTTTTACCTGCTCTCGCTGCCGATCTGGCTGACGGACCCGCTCTACGGGTACGTGCTGATCGACAGCATGATCACCTACGGCGCGGTGATCCTCTCATTTCTCGGCGCGGTGCACTGGGGCGCGGCGATGTGGCAGGGCGAACTGGAGGAGATCCGCGAGGAGGACGAGGAGGAGATGGACCGGGCCGCCTGGGCCCGCTATGGCTGGAGCGTGATCCCGGCCCTGATCGCCTGGATCGGAACATTGCTGGTGCCATTCGCCGGGCTGATGCTGATCGTGGTCGGCATCGGGCTGGCCTATTTCATCGACCTGCGCGCCTGCCGGGCCGGGTTCTTGCCGGAATGGTACGAGAGCTTGCGAAAAGTTCTGACAATCCTGGTGCTGCTCGCTTGCGGCAACGCTGTGGCCTCCGGCGTGACCGGGCCGTTCTAGGTCCGCTCCCTGGCCGGTTCCTGCTCTTCGGGCAGCAGCACCGGATGGTGGTCGGTCTTGTTGCGCACCGGCGCCTTGCCAAGTCGGGCCTCCCGATGGGCGATATAGAGCGTCGAGACGACGATCAGCCCGGCGCCGAGCAAGGTGTGCAGGCCCGGAACATCGCCGAACAGCCAGAAACCGATGAAGCCGGCGAAGATCAGCCGGGAATAGTCGAAAGGTACCACCGCCGTCGCCTCGCCGACCTTGAAACCCTTCACCGCGCAGGCCTGCCCGGCCGAGCCGAGGGCGCCGACCGAGAGCAGCATTGCCAACTCATTCCAGGTCGGCTGCTGCCAGACGAGGATCGCCGGCACGGTCATGATCGAGGTCGAGACGATACCGAAGCTGAACAGGATGGTGAGCGGGGATTCCGTCGCGCTCAGTTTCTTCACAAGCACCACGACAAGGGCGACGAAGAGCGTGCCGAGCAAAGCGATCCCGGCGGCGAAACCGATCTCTGAGGAGCCCGGCCGCACCATGATGAGCACGCCGAGGAACCCGACCGCGGTCGCGGTCCAGCGCCGCCAGCGGACCTTCTCGTTCAGGAACAGCACCGCCAGCACGATCATGAAGAGGGGCTTTGCGAAGCTGATCGCCGTCGCGTCGGCGAGCGGCATGTGGGTGACGGAATAGAAGCCGCAGGCCATTGCGCCTGCGCCGAGGCAGCCGCGCAGCAGATGCGCGAGCGGGCGCCTCGTCTTGAAGACCTGCGGTCCGGCCCGGAACATGAAGGGCAGGATCACAGCGAGCCCGAAGGCGCAGCGGAAGAAGGCGATCTGGAAGGTGTCGAGCCGGGCGCCGAGCAGTTTCACGTTCGCCTGCATGATCGAGAAGATCACGCAGGAGACGACGATCCAGAGCGCCCCCTGGGTATTGGGGGAAAGCGCGGCGAAGCGGGAAGACAGCGATGAATTGGCGGGCGCCATGGGTTTCCGGGCGCGCCCGGAGCGCACCATGTCCGACATTGTGGAATGGTGTCAGGATACCCGGTAGCGGCGAGGCAACCAGCGCCGATTGCGCATTGCAGCATTGCCCGCCGGACGGCGCCTCGCTATAGCTTTGGGCGAATGGCAAGACGCCGACCGGGCCGCGTTCCGGGCAAGGGCGCGGCAAACAGGGGACGCCGAGAGAGATGACGACCGACAGCAAACCGATTTGGCAGCCGAGCGCCGAGCGCATCGCCAGCGCGAACATCACCCGCTTCATCGAGTTCGTAAACCGGGAACGGGGTGCGAAGCTCACCGATTACGACAGTCTCTATGACTGGTCGGTCACCGAGCTCGAGAGTTTCTGGAATGCGGTCTGGGATTTCACCGGCATTGTCGGAGACAAGGGCAGTGACGTTATCCTGAAGGACGGCGACAAGATGCCGGGCGCCGCCTTCTTCCCGGACGCCAAGGTCAATTTCGCCGAGAACCTCCTGCGCCGCCGGGATGGGGCGGACGCCATCGTCTTCTGGGGCGAGGACAAGGTGAAGCGGCGGCTCTCCTTCAAGCAGCTCTATGACGAGGTCTCGAAATTCGCCCAGGCGCTGAAGGCCGAGGGCGTCGGTCCCGGCGACCGGGTTGCCGCCTTTATGCCGAACATGCCGGAAACCATCATCGCCATGGCCGCGACGGCCAGCCTCGGCGCCGTCTGGTCCTCCTGCTCGCCCGATTTCGGCATCCGCGGCGTGCTCGACCGTTTCGGCCAGATCGAGCCCAAGGTCTTCGTCGCCGTGGAGGGCTATTACTACGGCGGCAAGGCGTTCGACACGCTCGACAAGGTCGAGGGCATCCTCGCCGAGCTGCCGAGCGTGAAGAAGACGGTGATCGTGCCCTATACCCGCGAGGATGCGCCGATCGACACCCTGCCGAACGCGGTCAGCTACGGCGATTTCACCGGCGCTTACCAGGCCGGCGAGATCGACTTCGTGCGGATGGGCTTCAACGAGCCGCTCTACATCATGTTCTCGTCCGGCACGACCGGCGTGCCGAAATGCATCGTGCACGGCATCGGCGGCACGCTGATCCAGCACCTGAAGGAGCACCAGCTCCACAGCGACGTGAAGAAGGATGACCGGGTCTTCTACTTCACCACCTGCGGCTGGATGATGTGGAACTGGCTGGTCAGCGGGCTCGCCTCGGAAGCGACCCTGCTGCTCTATGACGGCAACCCCTTCTATCCGAGTGCCAACATCCTCTTCGACTACGCCGATGCCGAGAAGATGACCCTGTTCGGCACCTCGGCGAAATATATCGACGCTCTCAACAAGGCCGGCGTGACGCCGAAGGAGACCCACGATCTCTCGACCGTGCGGGCGATGACCTCGACCGGCTCGCCGCTGGTGCCGGAGGGCTTCGACTATGTCTACCGGGCGATCAAGTCCGACATCCAGCTCTCCTCGATCTCGGGCGGCACGGACATCGTTTCCTGCTTCGTCCTCGGCAACCCGGTCGGTCCGGTCTGGCGCGGCGAGATCCAGACCCGCGGCCTCGGTCTCGCGGTCAATGTCTTCGACGATGACGGCAAGCCGGTGGTCGGCGAGAAGGGCGAGCTGGTCTGCACCCGGCCCTTCCCCTGCATGCCGATCATGTTCTGGAACGACCCGGAGGGTGCCAAGTATCGCGGCGCCTATTTCGAGAGCTACGACAATATCTGGTGCCACGGCGACTATGTGGAACTGACCCCGCGCGGCGGCATGGTGATCTATGGCCGCTCCGACGCTGTGCTCAATCCGGGCGGTGTGCGCATCGGCACGGCGGAGATCTACCGCCAGGTGGAGAAGCTGCCGGAAGTGCTGGAAGGTCTTGTGATCGGCCAGGACTGGGATGACGATGTCCGCGTGGTGCTGTTCGTCCGGTTGGCCGAGGGCGTGACCCTGGACGAGGCGCTGGTCAAGCGGATCAAGGATACCGTGCGCAAGGGCGCCTCGCCGCGCCACGTGCCGGCAAAGATCCTTCACGTGGCCGACATTCCGCGCACCAAGAGCGGCAAGATCGTCGAACTTGCCGTGCGCAACGTGGTCCATGGCCGGCCGGTGAAGAATGTCGAGGCGCTCGCCAACCCGGAGGCATTGAAGCTGTACGAGGGCCTGCCCGAGCTTTCGGTCTGACGCAGTCCTCTCAGAACGCTTGGCCAGACGCCGGGAGCCCGATAGGTTGAATGCAGGGCGCGGCGGGCATTTTAGGGAAGAAGGCGATTTCGGCCCAGGACATCAGCACGGAACAGGACGCTCCGGATCCGGAGTTCTCCCGCCGTCAGCTCGAGGAGATCGTGCACGAACTCGATTCCGCGATCGAGGAGACGCGGCAGTGGCTGGCCCTGTTTCACCGGGCGCTGGTCTGTCGGCTCCGGCCCGATCCCGAAGTGGTCACCGAGGACGCGCACAGGATGAGCCGCTTCGGTCGCTGGTACTCCACGAACCGGGACGACGATCTCTTCTCGCAGCCCGCTTTCGCCGCGTTGGTCGGCATGCATCAGAGTATTTATGCCCATGCCGCGATACTCGCCGTCAGGGGTTGGAAGGACGACGGCATTCCGGCCGAAGAGTATGATGCTCTGCTGCACAAGATCGACAGTTTCAACGAGCAGGCGGGACGCATGGCCCGGGCCTTTCGGGCGGCGCTGTCAAATCTCGATCCGCTGACGGGGACGAATACGCGTCACACCATGGAAAAGGAGCTGCTGCGCGAGCAGCAGCGGATCCGGCGGACCGGCCGGCCATGTTCCATCGCCATCGCGGACATCGACCGCTTCAAGTCGGTGAACGACACCTACGGGCATCATGCGGGTGACCGTGTGCTGTCCCGCGTCACCCGGCTGATCGAGGATTCGCTCCGCCCCTACGACACGATCTATCGCTTCGGCGGGGAGGAATTCCTGATCTGTCTGCCGGACTCGGATCCGGAAGAGGCGCGCCGGGTGCTCGACCGGGTGCGCAGGAAGATCGCCGAGACACCGGTCGAGATCGACGGCGCGGAGTCGCTGTCCGTAACCGTGTCCTTCGGCGTCGCTCAACTGGTCCCGCGGCGGCGGCTGAAGGAGATCACTGAGCGCGCCGACCGGGCGCTATACGAGGCGAAGAATACCGGCCGCGACCGGGTGGTTGTCTGGACCGCCGAGCAGGCCTGAGGTCGTTGCCGCGTATTTCGGTCCTGGGGCGATTGAGATTGCCGCGGCGCGGGAGCCGGGTATGATCCCGGTGCAAATCGATTTGTCGAAATTGCTGGGGAGTTTCCGCTGTGGCGCTAGACAAGGGACGAGCGGCCGAGCTTGAGCATATGGTCCGCAAGATGGGAGCAATTATCTCGGTCTTCGAGGTCCGTTCCGATCCTGTCGGCAATCCGCGGTTCAGCGCTTTCCGCGACCTGATGGACGTGTTCCACGCCATGTGCGAGCGGCAGTTGAACGAACAGCAGGATTTCATCGACGCGATGGGCGAGATGACCGAAGAAGAGACCGAGCGCCTGAAGGTCGCATTCGAAAAGATCTACGGCAAACCGCCAAGCGGGATATGACCGCGGCGCCGGCGGAACCGCTACTGGATGGTCTGGCAGGCGAAGCCGCCTTCCTCTTTTGCCCGTTTCTTCAGTTCGGCAAAGGCCGTCAGCGCGGATTCCAGATCGGCGATGCGCCGGCCCGGTTCGATCACCAGCATGGCGGCGCTGCAGGTGAGCAGCGGAAAGCTTCGTAACTTGCCGTCGCGTCCGGGGGCCTCGATCGAACCGCGTTCGCGGGCCTTCTTGTCGTAGAAGCTCTCGACGTCCCGGGCAAACTGCCGGCGCGCCTCGTAGGCGCGACGGCTGACATCTGCCGTATCGGTGCCGCGGGCCCCGACAAAGAAGTCGTCCCCGCCGATATGTCCGACAAAGAAATCCGGTCCGCTGAAGGTCTGCCGGAGATTCTCCGCGAACAGCAGCAGTGCCCGGTCGCCCTGACGGAACCCGTATGTGTCGTTGAATGGCTTGAAATTATCGAAGTCGAAATGCAGCAGCGCGCAGCTCGCTTCGGTGTCCGTGACGGCGTCGGCGATATGATCCGCAATCGAGGTATTGCCGGGCAGCTTGGTAAGCGGGTTCATCTCGCGGGCAAAGATCAGGTTCTTCTCGTTCAGCACCCGGAGCAGCGAGGAATTGTCGAGGAAGCCGACATACTGCGCATTCTCGACGATGATCACGCCGTTCAGCGAGTCGTTATGGCTGTAGATCTGCAGGATGCGCTCGGCCTGGGTGTGGATGTCCGCGACCGGGCAGGGCCGCACAAAATCGCCGAGCCGTTTGCCGAAGCTGCGGTTCACGATCAGATCCTTGCCGTAAGGTGAGAAGGCATAGGCCTTCAGGTCGACATCACGGACGATCCCGAGAGGCCGGTCGTTCATGTCGAGGACCGGAAACAGCCGGGCACTCTGATTGGTGCGGAACGCGTCGAACACGTCCTGCATCGGTGTCTCGATTTTGAGCGTCGGAACCTTGACGATCTGCTCGCGCAGGATGTGCTGGTCCGAGGAGCGCGCCCGCCGGTCGCGGCGGCGCGCCGTCATGAGGCTCTCGTAGCTGCGGCTGAGGCTTTCATGTTCCAGCGTCGGCCGCGCCACCAGATAGCCCTGGACCAGATCGAAACCCAGTTCCCGGCAACTGCTCAGATCCTCTTCGGTTTCGACTCCCTCGGCGATGGTCTGGATGCCGAGTACCTCGAACATGTCGATCAGGCTGGAGACGAAGAGTTTCTTCTTCGGATCGTTGGCGACGTTGTTGATGAAATAGCGGTCGAACTTTACGTACTCGGCGTGCTCTTCATGCAGCAGGCGCAGGCGGGCATATCCTTCGCCGAAATCGTCGAGCGCGATCTGGATGCCGTGATCGCGGGCCTGGCGGAGCGCCCGGGTGGCGGCGCTGTCCTGGGAAATATCGGACTTTTCGGAAACCTCGAGACAGAGCTGCGTGCTGGAGAGCCCGAGCCCGGCCATGTTTTCGAGGATGCCGGAGGTGCGGTGGCTCAGGTGCGGCAGGCTGCGCGCATCGATATTGAAGAAGAGATGCAGGCCGTCCGCGCAGGAGAGCGCTGAGAAATCCTGGAGCGCCTTTTGCAGCAGGCGGGCCTCGAGTTCCTCGACCTGTCCGGCCTCGGCTGCGCGGTCAAAGAGATTGGCGATGCTGTCGAAACCGAGTTCGACCGGTCCTCGCAGCAAGGCCTCGAAGCCATGGGTCAGGCCCGTATCGAGATGGACTATGGGCTGGAAAGCGTGCCGAAGCCCGGTGACCAACGAGTCCAAGCGCGGAAAGCGGCTACTCGACTCAAACCTTTCGGAACCGCTCGCAGCGGCTGATGTCACATCGAGCACTGAGGTTCGCCACAAAAAATTAGGGCATATGCACGGGCCCTTTTTATTTCATTTCGTGGCGCTTTAAATCCATTTGTATGTGAAGGTTAGATGACCGATTTGTTGGAATTTTCGCTGTTTTCCGCAAAATTTTATTGATCGGCGCCGCCGCGTTCGCGCGCCACGGCACGCCAGCCGATATCCTTGCGGCAGAAACCGTGAGGCCAGTTGACCGCCTCGACGGCTTCATAGGCGCGCGACTGCGCCTCCGACACGGACGCGCCGCGCGCGGTCACGACGAGCACCCGGCCGCCGGTCGCCAGAAGAACGTCCTTGTCGGTCCGTGTCGTTCCGGCATGGAACGTCGTCACCATGTCGGTGTCCTTGGGCAACGCGGCGATCAGGGTGTTCTTCTCGTAGGAACCGGGATAGCCGTTCGAGGCGAGGACCACGCAGAGCGCCGCCTCGTCGCGCCAGCGGAGCGTGATCTGGTCGAGCTGCCCGTCGGCCGAGGCGATCAGCGCCGGCAGGATGTCGCTCGTCAGGCGCATCATCAGCACTTCGCATTCCGGATCGCCGAAACGGACATTGTGCTCGATCAGCTTGGGGCCGTCGGCGGTGATCATCAGTCCGGCAAAAAGCACCCCCTTGAACGGCATGCCCTCCGCAGCCATGCCGTCGACGGTCGGCTGCACGATATCCTTCATCACCCGGTCGATCATCGCCTGGTCCATAACCGGGGCCGGGGAATAGGCGCCCATTCCGCCGGTATTCGGCCCGGTATCGCCGTCGCCGACCGCCTTATGGTCCTGCGCCGCGGCGAGCGGAAGCGCGGTCCTGCCGTCGCAGAGCGCGAAGAAGCTGGCTTCCTCGCCAACGAGACATTCCTCGACCACGACCTCCTCGCCGGCGGCGCCGAAGGCCTTGTCGGACATTGCGTCCTCCAGCGCGGAGATCGCCTCGTTGACGCTCTGCGCGACCGTGACGCCCTTGCCGGCAGCGAGCCCGTCCGCCTTGACGACGATCGGCGCGCCCCGACGGGTCACATAGTCCTTCGCTGCCTCGAGATCGGTGAAGCGGGCATAGGCGGCGGTCGGGATGTTGTGGCGGTCGCAGATCCCCTTGGTGAAGGCCTTTGAGCCCTCGAGCCGGGCCGCCGCCGCGCTCGGCCCGAAGGCCTTGATGCCGGCTGCCTCCAGCTTGTCCACCAGTCCGGCGACGAGCGGCGCCTCGGGCCCGACGACGACGAAATCGACGGCTTCGTCCTTCGCGAAAGCGAGCAGTCCGTCAAGATCCTCCGCCTTCACCTCGACGCATTCCGCCACCTCCGCGATGCCGGCGTTGCCGGGCGCGCAGTAGAGACGGTCGCACAAGGGCGAGGCCGAGATGGCCCAGCACAAGGCGTGTTCGCGCGCACCAGATCCGACGACCAGAATTCTCATTTTAATGTCCCCACGCTTTCGCTCGGCGGCCTTGTAGCATAAATTCCGGGAATGCAAGACGATAGCCCTGAGCCCACCGGCAACATTCCCGAATTCTCCGTCAGCGAGATCTCCAGCCAGGTCAAACGGACCGTGGAAGGCGCCTTCGAACATGTCCGCGTGCGCGGCGAGGTCTCCCGCCCGACCCGCGCGGGCTCCGGGCATGTCTATCTGACACTGAAGGACGAGAAATCGGTACTCGACGCGGTCTGCTGGCGCGGCATCGCGGAGCGCCTCTCGATCCGGCCGGAAGAGGGGATGGAGGTGATCTGCACCGGCAAGCTCACCACCTTCCCCGGGCGCTCCAAGTACCAGATGGTGATCGAGCGGATGGAGCTCGCCGGCGAGGGCGCGCTGCTCAAACTGCTGGAGGAACGCAAGCGCAAGCTCGCGGCCGAAGGATTGTTCGCCGACGAGCGCAAGCGTCCGCTGCCGTTCCTGCCACGTGTGATCGGTGTCGTCACCTCGCCGACCGGCGCGGTGATCCGCGACATCCTGCATCGCCTCTCGGACCGTTTCCCAACACGTGTGCTGGTCTGGCCGGTACTGGTGCAGGGCGAGAGTGCGAAGGACCAGGTCGCCGCTGCGATCGAGGGTTTCAACCGGATGGCACCGGACGGGTCGGTGCCGCGTCCGGATCTGCTGATCGTGGCGCGCGGCGGCGGCAGTCTCGAGGATCTCTGGGCCTTCAACGAGGAGATCGTGGTGCGCGCCGCGGCGGCGAGCGAGATTCCGCTGATCTCCGCCGTCGGGCACGAGACGGACACCACGCTGATCGATTTCGCCTCCGACCGGCGGGCGCCGACCCCGACGGCGGCGGCCGAGATGGCAGTGCCGGTCCGCGCGGAACTGCTCGCCACGCTGATGCAGGACGAGTCCCGGCTCTTCAACGGGCTGCAGCGCAAGCTCGGCGAGGCCGAGACGCGTCTGTCTGGCCTGTCGCGCGGGCTCGGCGATCCGCGCTCGATCATCGAGGCGAAGGCGCAGACGGTGGATTACCGCTGGCAGACGGCGAGCGCCGCGACCGACCGGATGCTCTCGCGCCTGACCGAGCGGGTGCGCGATCTCGCGGCGCAGATCCCAGAACCGGCCGCCGAACTGGGCAGGCTGGAGAACCGCTTCGTCACGGCCCGGCAGCGGGTGGACTCGGTGATGGACACCATCCGGCAAAACGCCGCGAGCGATCTGAGAGCGGCTTCGGTACGCCTTCGCCTCGAGCCGGTGACCGAGCGCATGGGGCTCGGCGGGCGCGATGCGGCCCGGGCATGGAACCAGATCGAGCGTGCCGTCGACCGGGTTCTGGAGCAGCAGGGCGATCGGCTGACCTCGGTTGGCCGGATCCTCGAGAGCAATTCCTACGAACAGACCCTGAAACGCGGTTTTGCTCTGGTGCGCGACGCGGAGGGAGCGCCGGTCACCAGTGCGGCGGCTCTCTCGGAAGGCGACGGGGTCTCGATCCATTTCGGCGACGGCAGCCGCGAGGCGGTGATCGGCCCCGGTTCGGCGGACGGCCCGCCGCCGAAACGCCCGGCGGCAAAGCCCGCAGCCAAACCTAAGACAGGCAAAATCGATCCGGCCCAGGGGAGTCTTCTGTGATCCGCTTCGTTCTGCTCGCCCTGATCATCCTGACGGCGCGGCCGGCCGCCGCGGTCTCGCTGGAGATGAACGGCGTCTTCACCCAGGGTGGTATAATCATGGGCCGCACCGATCCGGGGGCCACTCTGATGCTTGACGGCAAGCCGGTCCGGGTCGGTACGGACGGCGTCTTCGTGCTCGGTTTCGGGCGTGAGGCGGCGCCGTATGCCGAACTCGTGGTGCGCGGTCCCGACGGCAGCGAGCAGCGCCGGACACTCGAGATCGCGAGGCGCGAATACCAGATCCAGCGGATCGACGGACTTCCGCAGAAATATGTCGAGCCGCCGGCCGAGGTGTTGGCAAGAATCCGGCGAGAGAATGCCGAGATCAGGAAGGTGCGGGAGATCGACACCGATCGCGCCTATTTCGCCGAGGGCTTCATCTGGCCGGCAAAGGGGAGGATCTCCGGCGTCTATGGCAGCCAGCGCGTCCTGAACGGCGAGCCCAAGAGACCGCATTACGGGATCGACGTCGCGGCGCCTGCGGGAACGCCCGTGGTGGCGCCGGCGGGCGGGGTCGTGCGGCTGGCGGAGAAGGATCTCTATTACACCGGCGGCACGATCATTCTGGATCACGGGCACGGTCTCAGTTCCGCTTTCCTGCACATGCAGGATGTCAGTGTGAAGGTCGGCCAGGAACTTAAACGCGGCGAGCGGATGGGCACGGTCGGCAGTACCGGGCGCTCGACCGGCGCACATCTCGACTGGCGCATCAACTGGTTCGATGTCCGGGTCGACGCGGCGGTCCTGGTTCCTCCTATGGAGTGACCAGACGGTCGATCAGGGCCTCGAGTGCCTGTGGATCTTCCCAGACCAGATCCACATCGACGCGCCGGACCAGAAGCCGCAGCTCTTCCGGCAGGCGGACATGGTCCTTCGCCGTGGTCAGCAGCAGCGCGTCTTCCTGCTCGGCGCGGGCGATCAGGTCAATCAGGTCCTCGCCGCGATAGGGCTGATGATCGCCGAAGGCGCGCGTCTCCAGGAGTTTCACGCCGAGTTTCGTCAGGGTGTCGAAGAACTTCTCCGGCCGGCCGATTCCGGCAAAGGCGACGGCGCGCTCTCCCTTGAGGCCCAAAGCCGAGCGCGACGGCGCGAGTCGGCCGCACAGCACCGGCAGCGTGTTTCCAAGCGGGGCGGCGAGACCCTGTCTGTCCTCTCCGAGCAGGACCACCGCGTCGGCGCGGGCGAGGCCGCCCCCGACGCTCTCCCGCAGCGGGCCGGCCGGCATCAGGCGGCCGTTGCCGAAGCCGTAGCCGCCGTCGACGACCAGAATCGAAGCGGTTTTCGCGATCGTCGGATTCTGGAAGCCGTCATCCATCAGGATCAGCTCGGCCCCCGCTGCGGCGGCCATCTGGGCACCCTTCGCTCTATGCCGCGAAACCCAGGTCGGAGCGGTCTCTGCGAGCAGCAGGGGCTCGTCCCCGATATCGGCGGCGCTATGCCGCTCCGGGAGGACGCGGAGCGGCCCGGCAAGACGGCCGCCGTAGCCCCGGCTGAGGAAGGCGACCTTGAGCCCGCGCCTGCCAAGCGCGCGGCCGAGCGCGAGGGCGACCGGCGTTTTGCCGGCGCCGCCCGCGACCAGATTGCCGACGCAGACGACCGGAACCGGCGCGCGGTAGGTTTGCGAGGTGGCGGCGCGCAGGGCGGCAGCGGCGCGATAGATCCAGGAGGCCGGCGTCAGGAGGGCCGGCAGCAGGCCGCCGCTCCGCCAGAAACCGGGGGCCTTCATCTCGTCTCTCCATACGCGGAGACCGCGGCGAGGATGCGCCCGGCCATCTCTTCCGCAATGGCGCCCTGGCCTTCCGCGAAGGCCTTTGCGTTGGCTCCGATGCCGGCCCGTTCGGATTCGTTCTGCAGCAGATCGCGCAGCCGTCGTCCGAGATCCTTCGCATCGGCGATCTCGAGAGCGGCCCGGGCCTCGATCATGTCGGACGCGATGTCCGCATTCTTCGCCATCAGCTGGCCGAAAAGGACCGGCTTTGCGAAATGCGCCGGCTCCAGCGGATTGTGACCGCCGACCGGGATCAGCGAGCCGCCAACGAAGACCGTATCGGACAGTTCGAAGAGCGTGCCCATCTCGCCCAGCGTGTCGGCGATATAGATTTCCGTTTCCGGGGCGGGCAGCACGCCTTCGGAGCGGCGCGCGCAGCGGAAGCGCTGAGCTTCCAGCATGGCCGATATCTCGGAGCCCCGGCTTGGGTGGCGCGGGGCGATGATCGTCAGCACGTCCGGGCGCGCGGCGGCGGCGATCCGGTGCGCTTCAGCAGCGGCCTCTTCCTCGCCCGCATGAGTGCTGGCGGCGAGAAATACGGGTCGCTCGCCGACCGCGTCTCTGAGTGCGGAAAGCTTCGCCGGATCCGTCGTCAGCGCCGATGCGGCGCGCTTCAGGTTCCCGACGCACAGTACCGGCGCGCGGGTCAGGCCTTCGAAGCCGGCCTTCTGCGCCGGGTTGCTCGCCAGGATTAGTGAGAAATCGCTGAACAGGCGTCCGGTGAAGATCGAAAGCCGGCGCCAGCGCTCGAACGAACCCTTCGACATCCGGGCGTTTGCGAGGATCAGCGGAATCCGCCGCCGTCTGGCCGAGAGCACCAGGTTGGGCCAGAGATCGGACTCGACAAAAATCGCGGCGTCCGGTTCCCAGTGATCGAGAAAGCTGCCGATCCAGTCCGGTTGATCGAGCGGCAGGAACTGGTGCATGGCCCGTTGCGGAAGGCGGTCGGCCATCAGTCTTGCCGAGGTCAGGGTGCCGCTGGTCAGCAGGACGTTCAGTGCGGGATCGCGGGCAAGCAAGCGCTCGATCAGGACGAGCGCGGTCTGGCACTCGCCGACGCTGGCGCCGTGCACCCAGAAGAGCGCTCCGGCGGGCCGCTGAAGCGACGCCTGTCCGCGGCGTTCGCCGATCCGCGCCGGGTCCTCCTTGCCGCGGGCGAGCCGCCGTTTCAGCAGATGCTCGAGTAGCGGTGTCGCAAGGCGCATGGCGCCGCTATAGATCCGGAAAATCATGCCGAAGCCGCCGGATCGGGATCTGCCGGAAGGATAGGTTCGGTGCCGAGCGCCCGGTCCGCCTCGAGGCAAAGACCGTTCAGCCTTCGCTCGAGTTCCAGTCGCAGTGCTTCCAGCGTTTCCTCGTCGGCATCCCGAGGGACATTGAGCGGTGCCCCCCACACATAGACACCGCGGCTGAAGGGCAGAGCCAGGATGAAGCGGTCCCAGGTCCGCAGCACGCGGCGGCGTCTGACGTTCCAGGCCACCGGGTAGATCGGCGCGCCGCTCATCCGGGCGAGCGCGATGATGCCGGCGCCGACCCGCATCCGGGGACCGCGCGGTCCGTCCGGCGTGAGCGCCACTGTGACGCCCTCCTTCAGGGTGCGCAGCATCGAGCGCATCGCCTGCGCGCCGCCCTTGCCCTTGCCGGCGGAGCCGACGATGTCGCCGATGCCGAGATGTTGAATGGTGCGGGCGATCAGGCGTCCGTCGGCGTGTTTCGACTGCAGCATGGCGACGGGCCGGTCGGTCTGCCAGATCTCCGCCATCAGCATGATGCGATTGTGCCAGAAAGCGCCGATCACCGGGCGGTCGTTGTCGAAGACCTCGTCGCGGAACTCGGGATGCAGAACCTGCCAGCGGATGGTGCGCGAGAGGCCCCGGATCAGCACCGCCAGCAGGCGGCTTGCGATCTCGCGGCCGGTTTCCGTACGCAACAGTCGCTTCAGCATGCTTTCCGTTCAGGTTCCGGGGCCGGGCTGCCCGTGCGGGACAGATCGGGCCGCACGGTCACGGGAATGCATACTAGCGCCGTGGTGCGGCGCCAAGGTCTTATTGTCCGGAATGATTCAGGCGGCCCGGCGCCGAGATGGGCCGAAGGCGCTCTCCGGGTCGAACGGCGCGAGGTTGCCGAGGAACTGTTCGGCGCAGGCGCGCCAACTGAAGCCGAGCGCATAGGCGCGGCAATCCTCGGGCGTGAGTTCCAGCGCCTTCAGGGCGGCCGCGCGCAGATCCTCGGACAGCACGCCGACCTTTTCCGAGGCGATCACGTCGAGCGGGCCCGGAACCGGGAAGGCGGCCACGGGTACGCCCGAGGC
Organism: Nisaea sp.; assembly: GCF_965216895.1. Taxonomy (GTDB): domain Bacteria; phylum Pseudomonadota; class Alphaproteobacteria; order Thalassobaculales; family Thalassobaculaceae; genus Nisaea. Next base: position 2,723,710 of record NZ_OZ244205.1, on the reverse strand, counting down.
GAGCGCTTCCAGCATGACGAGGCCGAAGGTGTCGGTGCGGCTCGGGAAGACGAAGACATCGGCGGCGGCATAGTGGCGGGCGAGATCCTCGCCCTTCCTGGCGCCGACGAATCTGGTCTCGGGGAATTTGCGTTTCAGCATCTCCATGTCCGGCCCGTCGCCCACGACCACCTTGCTGCCCGGGAGCACGAGTTCGAGGAAGGCCGGCAGGTTCTTTTCCACCGCGACCCTGCCGACGAACATGAAGACCGGGCGCTCCGCATCGAGTGCGTCTTTCGCCCGCGGGCGGAACAGCTCCGTGTCCACGCCCCGGCTCCAGTCCCGGATATTGTCGAAGCCGCGTGCTTCAAGGTCCGCGCGGATCGATTTCGTCGCCACCATCACGCCCGCCGACTTGCCGTGGAAATGGCGCATCACCCTGTAGGTCCAGGATACCGGCACACCGAGCCGAGGCTGGACATACTCGGGGAAGCGGGTGTGGTAGGCGGTGGTGAAGGGCAGATTGTTGCGCACGCAATAACGCCGCGCCGTCATCCCGAGCGGGCCTTCGGTGGCGATATGGATCGCGTCCGGCCGAAAAGCCTCGATCATCGCCGGAACCCGGAAGAACGGCCAGCAGGCGAGGCGGATTTCCGGGTAGGTCGGGCAGGGAACGGTTCTGAACAGGTCCGGCGTGATCGTTTCGACCTCGTGTCCCATGGCGCGGAGTTCGCCGATCACCGTGTTCAGCGTGCGGACGACGCCGTTCACCTGGGGGAGCCAGGCATCCGAGACGAGAAGGATTTTCATGGCGAAGGTCCCTCAGGCGAAGGTGAGATGGCGGATCTCGGCCCAGTTCAGGATTTCCATGCGGCCGTCGGTATGCTCGACCAGCGCCGTGCAACTCTCCACCCAGTCGCCGTCGTTGCAGTATGTGACGCTGCCGATCTGTTTCATCTCGGCCTTGTGGATATGGCCGCAGATGACGCCGTCGACGCCGCGCTTCATCGCCTCTTCGGCCAGTGCATGCTCGAAATTGCCGATGAACTCGACCGCGCGCTTGGCCTTGTTCTTCAGATAGGCCGAGAGCGACCAGTAGGGGTAGCCGAGGATGCGGCGCACCTGGTTGAAGCGGGTATTGAGAGAGAGGGCGAGGTTGTAGGCTCCGTCACCGACAAGGGCGAGCCACTTGTTGTACTTCACCACCACGTCGTACTGGTCGCCGTGCAGGATCAGGAAACGGCGGCCGTCGCGGGTGACGTGGATATGTTCGTCGCGTACCTCGATCTGCCCGAAATTCTCGCCGAGGAAACCGCGGAACATCTCGTCGTGATTGCCCGGCAGGAACATCACCTTCGTGCCCTTGCGCGCCTTGCGCAGCAGCTTCTGCAGGACGTCGTTGTGGCTCTGCTTCCAGGACCAGGAGCGCTTCATGCGCCAGATATCGATGATATCGCCGACCAGGTAGAGGTAGTCGGACTCGGTATGTTTCAGGAAATCGAGAAGGTAATCCGCCTGGCAGCCCCTGGTTCCGAGATGAATGTCGGAGATCCAGATCGCCCTGTAGCGGTCGATGCCCTTCTGACTGTTCATCTCAGTCTTCCATTTCCCTAAATTGGCCTGTATTCCAAGGAAAACGTCGAATTCATAGTTTATCTGGCGCGATCTATTATGAAGATGTCCATATGTTGTAAAATGAACTTTGTATGAATTCACAAAGGTGAAATAAAAAAAGTTTCTAAATCTGTGGAGATAGGGTGACGGATTAATAAAATTGTCACAAATCAGGCTGTCAAAGGGTGAAGTCCCGGGGGTTTCATTTGGATCAGTTCACCGGCGAATCGGGCGGGCTACTTGCGGGCGCAATACAACGGCCCGTTCCGGCCGGCGACCGCCGCCACGTGGTCGTCATCTACAATCCGAAAGCGGGACAAAGGCGCTATCCGCTCTTCTCCTCCGTCATTGCCGGCCTGAAAGCCCGAGGGGTCGCGGCGACGATCCTGGAAACGGGTGCGCGGGGCGACGCGGAAGCCTTCGCTCGTCATGCCCGCCAGCACAGCCTGATGCATACCGATGACGCACCCGACGCGGTGGTAGCCGCCGGCGGCGACGGTACGATCAACGAGGTTGTGAACGGGATGAGCGGCGGGGACCTGCCGCTCGCCATCCTGCCGCTCGGAACGGCCAATGTGCTGGCCGCCGAAATCGGACTGGCGGTATCACCGGAGACGATCGCCGAGACGATCTGGCGCGGCCCCGCCATCTCGGTTCGGCTCGGTGACGTCAACGGTCACCGTTTCTCCCTTATGGCCGGGGTCGGACTCGACGCGGATGTGGTCGCCAGCGTTGACGGCAAAGTGAAGGCCTGGCTCGGCAAGGGGGCCTATGTGCTGACCACCCTGCATCAACTGGCGACCTACCGGCCGCATTACTACCGGGTCGCCATCGATAGAGATACCTACAGGGCCGCCTCTGTGGTGGTGGCCAAGGCGCATTATTACGGCGGGACCTTCGTCTGTGCCCCCGACGCCAGACTCGACGAGGACATGCTGCATGTCTGTCTCTTCGAGCGGGCCGGGCGCTGGAACGCGATCCGCTATGCGGGCAACATGATGGCCGGGCGGCTGCCGCGCGCCGCAGGCTACCGGATCATCCAGACCCGTTCGGTTTCGATCTGGGCGGAGGAGGGAGCCTATAGCGGCGACCCGGTGCAGGCCGACGGCGACATCGTCACCAATCTGCCGGCCAGCATCTCGCTGCCTTCCGCGCCGCTCAGGCTCGTCGTACCCGGACCGCGCCCCTAACGGGCCCGAAGGTCGCGCCAGTTGTTCTCCGCGAGATCGATATAGCCCGAGGGATTGCGTTGCCAGAGTTCGCGCACCTTCTCGTTGCGGCTGAGATAGAGCCGCCCGTCGATGATATCGAAGACCTCGGGATCGGCGGAGTAGAGCTTGCCTCTCGCCATGCCGAACGTGCTGAAGCCGCCGAACTGCGGCAGATACTTATCGGGGTCTTGCAGGAACCTGTCGCGATTCTCGGGAGCCGCGAAAAGAATCCGGGCACCGTCGAACTCGACGGACAACGCTTCCTCCCCGCGGATGGCGGCATAGTCGCTGAAATAGGCGACCGGGTCGTATCCGTTGATGGCGAGCCCGTCGCGAACGCTCAGCGACGGCTCGACCTGCGCGCCATGCTCCTTGGTCTGCGGCTCGCGGGAGACCGCCGCGGCCAGCCCGATGGCCAGGACAACAAGGAACAGTCGCGATAAGCCACGCCTGTAGCTCATCTTTTCACTCCGATCAGGAATTCTCTCGATTGCCGCTGATCTGGTGAGCCGGGGGTCGGATTGCCAATCCTTTCGTTTCACGAAGCGGTGAAACAGTCTGTCGCTCCGGAAGAAACAATTCTGCCGGAGGTCGGATCAGCCGTTGGACCCGGCCAGGGTCAGACCTTCCACGAGAAGCGTCGGCGAATCGGTCCCGAATTTGAAGGTCAGGTCGCTCGCCGGCTTCAGAGTCCCGAAAATATCGTTCAGGTGCCCGGCCACGGTGATCTCGGAGACAGGGTAGGCGAGTTCGCCGTTCTCTATCCAGAAGCCGCCCGCGCCCCGGCTGTAGTCGCCGGTGACGATGCTGACGCTCGAGCCCATCATTTCGGTAACGTAGAGCCCGGTGCCGATGGACTTGATCAGCTCTTCCGGGCTGACGTCACCCGGCTCGAGATAGAGATTGGTCGCCGACGGGCTCGGCGGGCCGCCGGCGCCGCGCGAGGCGCGGCCGTTGCTCGTCAGGCCGATCTGGCGGGCGGTCGAGAGGTCGAGCAGCCATGTCGAGAGTCGGCCGTCCTCGACGATCATCAGTTTCTCCGAGGCCAACCCCTCGGCGTCGAACGGGCGGGAGCGGAAGCCGCGGTCGCGCAGCGGGTCGTCGACGATATTGATGCCGTCGGCGAAGATCTGCTCGCCCATCTTGTCCTTGAGGAAGCTTGTGCCGCGGGCGATCGACGCGCCGTTGATCGCGGAGGAGAGATGGCCGAGGAAAGAGCGGCTGACCCGGGGATCGAAGATCACCGGAACGCGCTGCGATTTCGGGCGCTTCGGATTGAGGCGCTTGACCGTGCGCTCACCGGCGCGGCGGCCGATCTCGGCCGCGTCCTCGAGGTCGGAAAAGAACACTTTGGCGGAATAATCGTAGTCCCGTTCCATGCCCTGACCCTCGCCGGCCAGCATCACGGCGGAGACGGAAAAGCTGGAGCGGCGGTACTGGCCGGAAAATCCGTTGCTGGCGGCGACCGCGACCTCGGTGGTGCTCCAGCCGGCGTCGCCGCCTTCGGAATTGGAGATGCCCTTGACGGCGAGTCCGGCCTCCTCGGCCTCCGCTGCGAGATCGGTCAACGCCTCGGCTGTCGGCTCGTAGGGGTCGAACATCTCGATTTCGGGGCGGGAGGTTGCGATCTGGCTGGCATCCGCGATCCCGGCATAGGGGTCTTCCGGTGCCACCTTCGCCATGGCGACAGCGCGCTCGACCAGTTCGTCGAGGGCTGCGGTCGAGGTGTCCGAACCCGATACCGAGGCCTGCCGCTGACCGACAAGCACGCGGAGCCCGATATCGTTGCCCTCCGAGCGCTCGATCGCCTCGGGGTTGCCGAGGCGCTGGGAGACCGAAAGCGAGCGTCCGGTGAGATGGACTGCGTCCACCGAGTCGGCGCCGGCCTTTCGCGCCTTGGCGATCAGGCCGTCGAGCAGTTCGAGTCCGCCGATATCAGACATGTCTTTCCCACCTACGTCACTGGACCGGCTGTTGACATAGGGCGGATCGGCGGCGTGCGCAACCGACCGCGTGCCGTCCAATTGAGATCGATTGTGGCGAGATCCGTCCTCATCCCGCCAAAGGGCGCCGGCAGAAAAGCGTCAACATGAACCCATTGAGGAGGAACCGATGAAACGGCTTCTGAACGTATTTGCCCTTGCAGCAGCGTTCTCGCCGCTCGCCGCCCTTCCGGCGACGGCCCAGCTCTTCCAGCTTTATCACGGGGTGGCCGAAGTGCGCGGTCAGTCCGTCCAGAATGAAGGTTTCGAACACAGCCTTGCCAACGAATACCGGCGTCTCGCGCTCTACGAGGCGGACGACATGGTCGACTGGATCGATGCCGAACGGTTTGCGCAGAAGACGATCGCCTCGGCACGTGGCGAGACGGTGGAACCGGAACGCCTGGAGGACTGGACCCTCGCCGAGGCGCAATTGCCTGCCCTCACGTCCTCGCGGCATCGCCTGCTGCGGGCCTTCGAACGCGATGCGCGGATCCTCGCGCCGCATGCCTCCGCGCGGGCCCAGGCCCAGTTCGACTGCTGGGTCGAACAGGCCGAAGAGGGTCATCAGCAGGCGCATATCGCCGCTTGCCGGGAAGGGTTCCTCGACGCGATGCTCGAGATCGACGCCAGACTCGCCAACTACGAGCTCGACCGGATCGAGCGGGACTATCCGGCGAAATAGGCTATTTCCAGATAGCCTTGCCGCTGCCCGGCAGCCCGAGAGAGGACCATTTCCGGTCGACCAGGTCGATGATGTCCCGGTCCATCCGGATCTCCTCGCCCCACTCCCGCTTGGTCTCGGGCGGCCACTTGTTGGTGGCGTCGAGGCCGATCTTGCCGCCGAGACCGGACTCGGGACTGGCGAAGTCGAGATAGTCGATCGGCGTGTTCTCGATCATCGTCACGTCCCGGACCGGATCCATGCGAGTGGAGATTGCCCACATCACATCCTTCCAGTCCCGCGCATTGATGTCGTCATCCACGACGATCAGCCACTTGGTGTACATGAACTGGCGGAGATAGGACCAGGCGCCCATCATCACCCGCTTGGCGTGGCCGGGATAGGCCTTCCTCATGGAGATCACGGCGATCCGGTAGGAGCAGCCTTCCGGCGGCAGCCAGAAGTCGGTGATCTCGGGAAATTGCTGCTGGATCAGCGGGATGAAGACCTCGTTCAGCCCCTCGCCAAGCACCGAGGGCTCGTCCGGCGGCCGACCTGTAAAGGTGGTCAGGTAGATCGGGTCGCGCCGCATGGTGATGGCGGAGACATTGAAGACCGGGAACTTCTCGACCGAATTGTAGTAGCCGGTATGATCGCCGTAAGGCCCTTCGTCGCCATGCTCGTCGAGCGAGACATGGCCCTCGATAACGATCTCCGCTTCCGCCGGAACCTTCAGCGGCACGGTCTTGCAATCCACCAGGTCGACCTTCTTGCCGCGCAGCAGCCCCGCGAACTGGTACTCGCTCAGCGTGTCCGGCACCGGCGTGACGGCGGCGAGGATGGTGCCCGGATCGGCGCCGATGACCACGGCGGCGGGCAACGGTTCCGGTTTCTCGTTCTTCCAGCGCTGGTAATGCTGCGCCCCGCCCCGGTGCTTGAGCCAGCGCATCAGGGTCCTGTCCCTGCCCAGCACCTGCATGCGGTAGATGCCGAGATTGAAGTCGTCCTCGCGGCGCTTGCCCGGCCCCCTGGTGACGACCAGCGGCCAGGTGATGAGCGGCGCCGGCTCGCCCGGCCAGCAGCTCTGGATCGGCAGGCGGGAGAGGTCGATCTCGTCGCCCTGCAGAACGACGTCCTGGCAGGGGCCGTAGCCGACCGTGCGCGGCTTCATCGCCATCACGGTCTTCAATAGCGGCAGCATGTCGAGTGCCTCGCGCCAGCCGCCCGGCGGTTCCGGCTGGCGCAGGAAGGCCAGGGTCTCGCCGACTTCGCGCAATTGCGACGGTTCCCGGTCCATGCCCCAGGCGACCCGTTCGACGGTTCCGAAGAGATTGGCGAGCGCGGGCATCTCGTATTGCCGCCCGTCCGGTCCGACGACATTCTCGAAGAGCACGGCCGGGCCGTTCTCGGCCAGCAACCGTGTCTGGATCTCGGTCATTTCGAGAACCGGCGAGACCGGCTGGCTGACGCGATGCAGGCGCCCCTTGCTCTCGAGCTGGGCCATGAAATCGCGCAGGGATGAATAAGGCATCAGGCACTCCGTCGGTCGGCCGCGAATTCCGGCCGCAGCTCAGATATAGCGGTGGGATGAGTGCGCGGCCAGCGGCGAGCGCACGTGCCCCGAGTTGCACTGCGATTGCGGGCAATTGCCGTCGGCGGTATACCGTCCAGAGAATTTCGGCACGGAGATTTCTCATGGCGTTCTGGGTTATCGGCGGCGAATATACCGACACTTCCTTCACGCATATCAAGGGCGGCGACGCGGAAACCAAGATAGGTCCGTTCCCGGATTACGAGACTGCGAAATCGGTCTGGGGCAAACTCGCATGGGAACATGTCGACGACGCACATACCCGATACCGGATATGGGACGACGGTTCGGAGCAATTCTGGGTCGTCGGCGGAACCTACAAGTCGACCGATTTCAGCGAGACGATCGACGGTTCTCCGGAAAACCGGATCGGCCCGTTCGAGAGCTACGAGGCGGCAAAGGCCGAATGGCAGAAGCGGGCCTGGGAGAGCGTCGATGACGCGCATACCCGCTACCGCATCGAAAAAGTCAGCGGCTGAACCGAGGTGCGCGATTACCCGCCGCATGGAGACTACTCGATTGCACTCGACCCGGAACATGACCGGGTGGTCAGGCTGTCCGCTTCCGGATCCGTCAATGTCGAGATGCTGCGGATCCACAATGACAGCACCAATGCGATTGTCGACGGTTTCGGCGGGCAGCCCTATGGCATGGTCTGCAACTTCAACGGCGGTGTGATCATGACGCCGGAGGCGGAACAGGCCTGGATCCGGGGCGCTGCGGGCCGCGTCGCGCGAGGCTGGTGTGCCGTTGCCTACTATTTCGACGATACGGCCGACTACAAGACTCTCGTTCGGGCCCGGATCACGAGTGTTCTGGACGAGATCGGCGTTCCCTGGTTCGAAGCGGAGGACGCCGCCGAGGCGTTGTCCTGGGTCCTCGAACGCATTGGCAACGCGACTCGAAGCTAGCGGCCTGGGGCGCTATCCCGGAGGCTCGATCGCAAGAATCCGGGCGCACTGACCTAATTTTTCTCGAATTTGCCTAAAAATGATCTATCTACGAACTCCGGGCTGTCCGGGAGAGTTCGCGTGACTGTGTTTTCCGAACATGGCGATTACAGTATCGGCACAGATGGGCGCATCCTGCAGGTATTCGTCACGGCGACACTCAACAGCGAAATGATGGCGCGTTATTCGCGGGAGATGTCCGAATTAGCCGACGCCATGACGGGCCGACCATTCGCAAGCTACATCGAATATCTCACTGACGCGATCCTGATGCTGGAAGCGATCGAGAAGCTGAGGCCGGGTATCCAGGAGCGACAGCGCAAAGGCCTTTGCGCGGTCGCGTTCAATGTCAGCAAGAGCGCTGCCCCTTCGATTGTTGCTGCAAAAAGCGGCGAACTCTATGACGCGCTCGGGCTGCCCTGGAAAAGCGTCCAGGACTATGACGCAGCGCGCCCCTGGCTTCTGGAACAGATCGACGCCGCAGAGAAGCAGGTACGGCCGGATCGGGGAACGCCCGAGGAATCCGGCCCGGAGATCAGCTGACGCCGGCGGCGCCTGCGGGGAACAAGACGTAGGGGGTGACGTGCGTCGACGGTCTTGGTGCGCACCCCCATGGCATGTCCTTCAACTTCAGGAACAGTGTGATGATGATGCCGCAGAGCCGCTGACCGGCATCCTTGAAAAGATCGGCCAAACCAACAAGGATCGAAGACTGGCGTGCGAGAGCGCGGTGTCGGGGGGCCACCTTGTCGAGATTTAAACCGCACGGCGAATACCGCCTTGAGCGGGACGGCAACATCATCAAGAACTTTGCCGCTGGAGCGGCAAACCTTGAGGCCCTGCAGGGCTTCGGGCGTGAGATGAGAGCGATGGTGGCGGAACTGGAAGGCCAACCCTTTGCCACCTATGCTGAGTACGGACCCGGGGTTCTGCTGACGCCGGAAGCCGAAGAGGCTCTCCGGGCGAATATCGCCGATCGTGTCGCGTGCGGTCAGGTGGCGGCGGCACTGAACCTGTCGCAGACCGAAGAAAGGTTGATCGTGCAATCCCAGATCGGCCGCATATGCGACGATCACGGATTGCCGTGGCGCACCTTCCGCTCCTATGCGGAAGCGAAACCCTGGCTCCTGCAGCGGATTGGAGTGGCGTCCGGCACGGGCCGGCCGGGGCACTGCGCGACCGGGCTCTTTGCGCCGCACGGCGAGTACCGTTTGGAAACGGACGACCGCATCATCAAGGTCACCGCCGCCGGGGCCACCAACAGGGAGGCCATTCTCCGCTTCAGCGCCGAGATCGCGGAACTTGTAGCGGGCTTCGGCGGGCGTCCCTTTGCTCTCTATTCCGCTTATGATGCCGACGTCATCCTGACCCTCGAGGCCGAGGAACGGCTGCGCAAGAGCATCACCGAACGGGCGCGCCTGGGCATGTGTGCGGCGGTGCTCAATGTCAGCAATTCGATGCACCCCATGATCGTCAGCGGCCAGATCGGCGGTCTGTACGACGAGGCCGGCGTGCCATGGCGGACCTTCGATGATTACGAGAGTGCGCGCGACTGGTTGCTCGAGCGGGTCGCGGCGGCGGAAGCGACCGATCGTCCGCCCGGCCGCGGAGAGACCTGAAGGCTTGCCGCGGAAAACCCCGAACTCACCGCTTGCCGTGTCGGTGGCGCTTCCATTACTTTGCCGCACCGCAAAACCCCAATGATGCGAGCGCGTTTACATGTCGACACACGGCGAAGCGGTTCCGCGAACCGACTTTCAGTCTCTCATCCTGACCTTGCAGAGCTACTGGGCAAGCAAGGGATGCGTGATTCTGCAGCCCTATGACATGGAAGTCGGCGCGGGTACCTTCCACCCGGCGACGACGTTGCGTTCGCTCGGCCCGGACGAGATCTGGAAGGCGGCCTATGTGCAGCCCTCCCGACGCCCGACCGACGGCCGCTACGGCGAGAACCCGAACCGCCTGCAGCACTATTACCAGTTCCAGGTGTTGGTGAAGCCGTCGCCGGCCGACAGTCAGGAACTCTATCTCGGCTCGCTGAAGGCGATCGGGCTCGATCCGATGGATCACGACATCCGCTTCGTCGAGGATGACTGGGAGAGCCCGACGCTCGGCGCGTGGGGGCTCGGCTGGGAAGTCTGGTGCGACGGCATGGAGATCTCGCAATACACCTATTTCCAGCAGGTCGGCGGCATCGACTGCGATCCGGTTCCGCTGGAACTGACCTACGGCCTGGAGCGTATTGCCACCTACATCCAGGGCGTCGACTCGATCTACGACCTCGACTGGGACGGCGTGCCGAAGGACCAGGGCGGCAAAACCTATGCCGATATTTACCAGCAGGCGGAGCGCGAGTTTTCCACCTGGAACTTCGAAATCGCGGATACCGAGACTCTGTTCCAGCATTTCAAGGACGCCGAAGCGGAGTGCGAACGCATTCTCTCCGACGACCGGCCCCTGCCATTGCCGGCCTATGACCAGTGCATGAAAGCGAGCCACGTCTTCAACCTGCTGGATGCGCGCGGCGTGATCAGCGTAACCGAGCGCCAGGCCTATATCGGCCGCGTCCGGGCGTTGGCCAAGGGTTGCTGCGAACGCTGGGTCGAGGCGGGCAAGGCCCAGAAGGAGGCCGCAAATGTCTGAGCTTCTCGTCGAACTGTTCAGCGAGGAAATCCCCGCTCGCATGCAGAAGAAGGCGGCAGACGACCTGCTCTCGCTGCTGACGGGCAAACTGAAAAAGGCCGGCCTCGAGTTCGGCGCTGCCGTCTGCCACGTGACGCCGCGCCGTCTGGTCGCCGTGATCGACGGTCTGCCGGACAAGCAGCCGGATACGCGCGAGGAGCGCCGCGGCCCGAAGGCGGATGCGCCGGAAAAAGCTCTTCAGGGCTTTCTCGGGTCCGTCGGCCTGACGCTGGAGCAGTGCGAGAAGCGCGAGACCCCGAAGGGCACGTTCCTTTACGCCGTGGTCGAAACCAAGGGCGCCGAGACCAGGACCGTGCTGCCGGGCATCGTCGCCGAGGCGGTGAAGGATTTCGCCTGGCCGAAGAGCATGCGCTGGGGCCGGCATGCCTTCCGCTGGGTGAGGCCGATGCATGGCGTACTCGCGATTTTCGGCGGCGAGACGCTCGCGGGCTCGATCGATCTCGGCGGCGGCGCACTTGCCTTCGGCAATACGACCAGGGGCCACCGCTTCCTTGCGCCGGATACGATCACGGTGACGGATTTCGCCGATTACACGGCAAAGCTCCGCGCCGCCTACGTGATCCTCGACCGCGAGGAGCGGAAGAAAATCATCCTGGAGGGCGCGAAGGCGCTGGCCGCGGCCGAAGGCCTGACGCTGAAGCCGGACCTGGGCCTGCTCGAGGAGGTCTGCGGCCTGGTCGAATGGCCGGTCCCGATCATGGGGGCGATCGACGACGCTTTCATGGACGTGCCGGCGGAAGCGCTGGTCACCTCCATGCGCAGCCACCAGAAATATTTCTCGGCGGAAACCGCGGACGGCAGCCTGGCCGCCCGCTTCATCACCGTCTCCAACATGAAGACGGACGCGAAGCGCGACGCGACGATCCGGGCCGGAAACGAAAAGGTGCTGCGCGCCCGTCTCTCGGATGCCAAGTTCTTCTGGGACCAGGACCGCGCGGTAACGCTGGAAAGCCGCCGGGCGAAGCTCTCGGACATCCTGTTCTACCAGAAGCTCGGGACTGTCGCGGACAAGGCGGCGCGGCTGGAGAAGCTGGCTGCCTGGCTCGCGGGCTATGTCCCGGGCGCCGATGCCGCGAAGGCCGAACGTGCGGCCGCGCTCTGCAAGGCTGACCTCGTGACCGAGATGGTCGGCGAGTTCCCGGAGCTCCAGGGCATCATGGGCCGCTATTACGCGCTGCATGACGGCGAGGCGCCGGAAGTGGCCGACGCGATCGCCGATCACTACGCGCCGCAGGGCCCGAACGACCGCTGCCCGACCGCGCCGGAAAGCGTCGTCGTGGCGCTCGCCGACAAGATCGACACGCTCGCCGGTTTCTTCGCCATCGACGAGAGGCCGACCGGCTCGAAGGATCCCTTCGCGCTCCGCCGGGCGGCGCTCGGCGTCATCCGCCTCATCGTCGAGAACCAGCTGCGTCTGCCGCTTAGGCAGGCGTTTGACGAAGCGATTAGAATCTTGAAACCAGTTATCTCGGACGCGGATTTCTATCGGGAGGGAGAAGCGTTTGCTGAGTCCGCTATCGAAGGTGATGGCACCCTCGACCAATCTGAAGTCCAGGCTGGCATGGTCTCTCTAGAACTCCTCGACTTCTTCGCCGACCGTCTGAAGGTGCATTTGCGCGAAGGCGGGGTGCGGCACGATCTGGTTTCCGCGGTCTTCGCCCTCGGGGGCGAGGACGACCTGGTGCGTCTGCTGGCCCGGGTCGAGGCGCTGCAGTCGGTGCTCTCCACCGAGGATGGCGCCAATTTGCTCGCGGGCGTCCGCCGCGCCGGAAATATCGTGAAGGCCGAGGAGAAGAAGGACGGCACGTCCTACGAAGCCGCGCCCGACGAGTCCCTGCTCGACGAGGCCGAGGAGAAGGCGCTGTCTCAGTCCCTCGTGATCGCCGAAACCGGCGCGGACAAGGCGCTCGCGGTGGAGGATTTCGAGGGCGCGATGGCGGCGCTCGCCGGGCTGCGCGGTCCCGTGGACGCTTTCTTCGACAAGGTCACGGTCAATGTCGACGATGCGTCTGTCCGCAAGAACCGTCTCGCGCTCTTGGCCCGGGTCGGGGCGACGGCCAACCGGATTGCGGATTTCTCCCAGATAGAGGGCTAGCGACGGCGCGATGGAAAAGTGGATCTACACATTCGGGGAGGGCGCTGCGGAAGGCTCTGCCGGTATGGAGGATCTGCTCGGCACCAAGGGCGCCAACCTCGCCGAGATGAGCGCGATCGGCCTGCCGGTCCCGCCCGGCTTCACCATCGCGACCGGCGTCTGCGCCTATTATCACAGCCACGGCGGCAGTTACCCGCCGGAGCTCGAGGCAGCGTTGCGGAGTGCGCTCGCCGGTCTGGAGACGGCCCGGGGGGCGTCGTTCGGCGACCCGGAAAATCCGCTTCTGGTCTCGGTGCGCTCCGGCGGCGCCGCCTCGATGCCGGGAATGATGGACACCGTCCTCAATCTCGGACTCAACGACGCGGTGGTCGAGGGGCTCGCGAGGAGGACCGGTGACCGGCGCTTCGCCTTCGATTGTTATCGCCGCTTCATCCAGATGTACGCCGAAGTGGTTCTCGATCTCGACGCGTTTCTGTTCGAGGAGACCGGGGACGAGATCAAGGAGGATTTCGCCGCCGCTTCAGATCGCGACCTGACCGCCGACGCCTTCGCCGAGATGGTGCGGCGCTTCAAGGAAATCGTCCGGGCCGAAACCGGTGAGTCCTTTCCGGACCGGCCGGACGCGCAGCTCTGGGGCGCGATCGGCGGGGTGATTCGGTCCTGGAACAATCAGCGCGCGGTGATCTACCGGACGCTGCACAATATTCCGCACGATGTCGGCACTGCCGTGACCGTGCAGGCGATGGTGTTCGGCAATCGCGGCGAGAAGAGCGTCACCGGCGTCGCCTTTACCCGCAACCCTTCGACCGGGGTTAAGGAACCCTACGGCGAGTACCTGCCCAATGCGCAGGGCGAGGATGTCGTCGCCGGACTGCGCACTCCCCTGCCGCTGGTCGAGAGCGCGGCTCATGGCGAGGCCGGACCGGCGAAATCGCTGCAGGAACAAGCGCCCGAGCTTTTCGGGAAGCTGCTGCAGCTCTGCGACCGGCTCGAGCGGCACTATGGCGACGTGCAGGACATCGAATTCACGGTCGAGGAAGGCAAGCTCTTCCTGCTGCAGACGCGGCCGGCCAAACGCACGGTCGAGGCCCGGCTGAAGATCGCCGTCGACCTGCATCTTGAAGGGCTTATCAGCCGCGAACAGGCGGTGATGCGGGTCAATCCGGACGATCTCGACAGTCTGCTCTATCCCTCGGTCGATCCCGCGGCCGAGGCCCGTCCGATCGCCCGCGGCCTGCCGGCCTCCCCGGGTGCGGCGAGCGGGATTGCGGTGTTTGATCCCGACGATGCGATCCGCCGCGCCCGGGACGGCGAGGACGTGATCCTTGTGCGCAAGGAAACCAGCCCGAACGATATCCACGGCATGCATGCGGCGGTCGGCATCGTCACTGCACGCGGCGGCTTGACCAGTCACGCCGCGGTCGTGGCGCGCGGGATGGGGCGGCCCTGTATCTGTGGCGCCAGCGCCGTGCGGATCGCCTCCGATCAGACGTCCTTCATGGCCGGCGACGTGATGGTGAGGGATGGCGACGAGATCACGCTCGACGGCACCGGCGGGGGGATATATCTCGGCCGGATTCCGACGGTGGAGCCGACGCTCCCGGAAGATCTCAAGACCCTGGTGGGCTGGGCGGACGGTATCCGCTATCTCGCCGTCAGGGCGAATGTCGAAACCATGGAGGATGCGCGCGCGGCGCGCCGGTACGGCGCCGACGGCGTCGGACTGGTGGCGACCGAGCACACCTTCTTCGCGCCGGCCCGCATCATGACGGTGCGCGAGCTGACGCTGGCCCGCAACGAGCGCGAGCGCCGGCCTTCGCTCGACCGCCTGCTGCCCTTGCAGCGTGCCGACTTCACCCGTCTGTTCCGCGAATTGCGCGGCTTTCCGGTGGCGGTGCGGCTGCTCGATCCGCCGCTCGACGAGGTTCTGCCCGTGACGGACGGGGATTACGAGGAGACTGCCGAAGCCCTTGGCCTGCCCATCGAGGCGGTGCGCAAGCGTGTCGCCGCGGTGCGCCAGATCGTGCCGGTCCTCGGTCATCGCGGCTGCCGCCTCGCGATCTCCTATCCGGAGATCACCGAGATGCAGGTCCGCGCCATGTTCGAGGCGGCGAGCGCGGTAATGCAGGAATTCGGCGAGACGGTGACGCTGGAGATCACCGTTCCGCTCGTGGTCGGCAAGCGCGAGTTCGATTTCGTGCGGGTCATCGTCGACCGGGTCGCCGCCGATGTCGAGGGCGAGACCGGCTGCACCGTGAACTACCGGGTCGGCACCCTGATCGAGCTGCCGCGCGCGGCGCTCCGGGCCGGAGAGATCGCCAAAAGCGCGGATTTCTTCAGTTTTGGCACCGACGACCTGACCCGTACGGTCTTCGGCATGTCCCGCGACGACGCCGATGCCTTCCTCACCACCTACATGAACAATTCCGTCGTCGATCTCGACCCGTTCGTGACCCTCGATATCGAGGGCGTCGGCGAACTGGTCCGGATCGCGACCGAGCGCGGCCGGGCCGAGAACAAGGACCTGCTGATCGGCATCTGCGGCGAGCATGGTGGCGATGCCAAGACCGTGCGATTCTGCCATTCGATCGGCCTCGATTACGTCTCCTGCGCCCCGAACCGCCTGCCGGTCGCCCGCATCGCCGCGGCGCAGGCCACGATCCATGGAAATGACGTCCTGCTGAATTGACCGCGTGCCGCCCGCCAATCAAACTCCGTCGCAAACGGGAGGATGTAATGGCGAGGAAAAAGGCTCTGGTCGTGGGAGCGCTTGGCGTGATCGGGCGCCGGCTGGTGCAGCATCTGGAGGAGAGCGGCGGCTGGGACATCGTTGGCGTCAGCCGGAGATCGCCGGATTTTCCGACAAAGGCGGCGCATGTCTCGGTCGACCTGCTCGATCGTGCGGATGCTGAAGCCAGGCTCGGCGGACTCACCGACATAACGCATATCTTCTACACCGCCTTCCAGGCCCGTCCGACCTGGGCCGAACACGATGCGCCGAACCTCGCCATGCTGGTCAATGCAGTGGAGCCGGTCGCCGCCGCCTCGAAGGGACTGGAACATGTCCAGCTGATCGAGGGCAACAAGATCTACGGCAGCCATCTCGGGCCGTTCCGGACGCCCGCGCGGGAGGACGACCCGCCGCACATGCTGCCGAACTTCTACCATACCCAGGAGAGCTGGCTGCGCGAGGCGCAGAAAGGCAAGGACTGGAGCTGGTCTGCGCTGCGCCCGCACACGGTCTGCGGCTTCGCCGTCGGCAATCCGATGAACATCTCGACCTGCATCGCGGTCTACGCGGCGATCTCGAAGGAACTCGGTCTGCCGTTGCGCTTCCCGGGTAAGCCGGGCGCTTTCGAGGCGGTCTATCAGGTGACGGATTCGGCGC
This sequence comes from Nisaea sp., assembly GCF_965216895.1. Classification (GTDB taxonomy): domain Bacteria; phylum Pseudomonadota; class Alphaproteobacteria; order Thalassobaculales; family Thalassobaculaceae; genus Nisaea. Next base: position 2,707,533 of record NZ_OZ244205.1, on the reverse strand, counting down.
TGCTGGCGCGCGCTATGGTGTTCTGCGCGACGGCGGAGAGCGCGCGGAACGAGGTCTTCAACATCACCAACGGGGATTTCTTCCGCTGGAAGAACGTCTGGCCGAAATTCGCCGCGTATTTTGGCATGGAGATGGGTGACGTGCAGACCATTCCGCTGACCGAGTTCATGGCCGACAAGGCACCGCTCTGGGAACGCATGGTCCAGAAATACGACCTTATGCACACGCCCTATGCGGAGATCGCGGCCTGGCCGTTCGCGGATTACGTCTTCGGCACCGACTGGGACGTGATGACCGACACGCTGAAGATCCGCATGGCCGGGTTCCACGATTTTGTCCGGTCCGAGGAAATGTTCCTCGAACTGTTCGAGGAGTTCAGGGCGCGGAGGGCGGTTCCTTGAAGAAACAGTCCGCCATCCCGGCGAGAGCCGGGACCGTGTCGAACATTGGGCGGAGCCCGTCATAGCGGGGTCCCGGATCGTTGTCCGGGATGACGGCAATGGGGAAGCGGCCTAAGTGTCCGGCCCGGAATCCGGCTTGTCGCCGACCCGGTGCGGGGCGTTGCGGTGCTCGAGTTCGAGCAGCATCGAGGTCTGGTCGTGTTCGGCGAAGCCGCGGGCGCTCAGCTTGTCGTAGAAATCCCGGACCAGGCCGAGGAGCGGGAGTTCGATCCCACACTGCTCCGCGGTGGTGAGCACCGTGTTCAGGTCCTTGAGCATGTTGCGCACCGGCGCGCCGGGGCTCCAGTTGCGCTCGAGAATGCGCCCGCCATGCTCCTGCAGCACGCGGCTCTCGGCGAAACCGCCGCGCAGCGCGTCGCGCACTGCCGCGGGATCGGCTCCGCCGGCCTCGGCCAGCAGCATGGATTCGGAGAGCCCGGCGATGGAGATCGCGACGATCACCTGGTTGCAGAGTTTCGTGAGCTGGCCTGCGCCGCAGGGGCCGACCCGGAAAGGGCGCCCCATGGCGGCGAGCACCGGGGTCGCTTCGACGAAGGTGTCCTTCTCGCCGCCGACCATGATGGCGAGGCTGCCGAGTTCGGCGCCCTGCGTGCCGCCGGAGACCGGCGCGTCGAGATGGCGGATGCCGAGCTTGGCGAGTTGTGTGTCGAACTCCTGCTCGGCCCTTGGGGCGATCGAGCTCATGTCGCAGAAGATCGCGCCCGGCTTCATCGCCTGGGCGACGCCGCGCTCGAACAGGATCTCGCTGACCGCATCGGCATCCGTCACGCAGGTGCAGACGATGTCGGCCTCCGCGACCGCCTCGGCAGGATCTGCGGCAATGGTGGCGTGATGCGTGGCGAGTGCCTCCGCCTTCCCCTCGGTCCGGTTCCAGACCGTCAGCGGAAAGCCGGCGCGGGCGATGTTGATGGCCATGCTGAGGCCCATCCGCCCGATGCCGAGAAAGGTGACATTCGGTGTCATTCCCATCCCTTCGTCGCGCGCGCCGCTATCCTCTCTTCAGAAGATCCTTGGCCAGTCGGAACAAGCCGTGGGCGCCTGTATACTCTCCCAGTTGGCGACAGCGTATATCACGGGCCGCGAGCGCCGGGGTGTAGAGATCGGTGAGGTCTGGGTTGCCGATTATGCAAACCTCTGATCCGGCAGGAATATTGTGCACTGCGGAATTGACTTCGCTGCCGATCAGCAGGCCGGAGAGGAAGGCGCCGCTCTTCTCCACGGACAGGTTTCCGAGCAGGGTGCCCGCCCGGACCGCAAAGAGCCGGGCCAGCATTCCACCCTCCGCATCTGCGGCCGCGAGGCCTTCACGGAATCCGTCCCCGGACCAGAGCGCGTGTTCGATCGTGGTGCCGAGGATCGAATGGCGGCGCAGCAAGTCGAACAGCTCGCCGGTCATGTAGGTGTGGAAGTCCCGGATGATACCGTCTTCAAGCAGTGCCCATTTGCTGTGCGTGCCGGGCAGGCAGATCATGTGGCGGCCGCCGCCGAGCCGTTCCAGAGCGCCGAAGATCTGCAATTCCTCGCCACGCATGACGTCGGCGCGGCCGTTCTGCAAGGTCGAGAGGCCGGGGGCGATCCAGAAGCCATGGCCGGACTCCATCGATCCGCGGACGGCTCCGGCGGCGAGGCCGGCCGGATCGGCCGGGCAGGGCAGATAGGGAGCCTCGATCCAGCCCTGGCGGCTGCCGATCATCCCGCCCATGACGATGAGCGGTGCCGCCGCCGGATCGGCCGGGAGCCAGTCGCCGACGATCTGATGGAACGCCCCCTCGAAATCGCCGTCGTCGATCGCCCGGATCCCGGCTTCGGCCCGGCGCCGGTCGAGAATTGTGCCGTCCCGCGCCATGCGGAAGGCCCTGAGGCTGCTCGTGCCCCAATCGACGGCCAGAACCGCCGTATGCTCTGCTGTCATATCGGCCATGGTGACGTTCTCCGGCGCGGCGCTGCCGCTGCTTGACTTGGCGGTATCCGGCTGCAAACCTCGCCGCCTGTCTATCAGGCTGCAATCAAAAATCGTTTGGGGGAAGGAGCTATCCCATGAAGCTGCTGCGGTATGGCGCGCCGGGTGCCGAAAAGCCGGGAATTCTGGACGGTGACGGCAAGATCCGCGATCTGTCGGGCATCGTTGATGACATCGGCGGCGCCGCGCTGAGCCCCGAGGGTCTGGCGAAGATCGCCGCTGCGGATATCGGCTCTCTCCCGGTTGTCTCCGGAAATCCGCGTCTTGGCGCCTGTGTCGGCGGGGTCGGGAAGATGATCTGCGTCGGCCTCAACTACAGCGACCACGCGGCCGAATCCGGCATGGAGGTGCCGCCGGAGCCGATCATCTTCATGAAGGCGACCTCGGCGATCTGCGGGCCGAATGACGATACGGTCGTCCCGCGTGGCTCCAAGAAACTCGACTACGAAGTCGAACTGGGCATCGTCATCGGCAAGACGGCGAAATACGTCTCCGAGGCCGAGGCGCTGGATTACGTCGCCGGCTACTGCGTGGTGAACGATGTTTCCGAACGCGAGTACCAGGCCGAACGCTCCGGCCAGTGGACCAAGGGAAAAAGCGGCGACACCTTTGGCCCGACGGGGCCCTGGATGGTGACCAGGGACGAGATCCCGAATCCGCAGGAACTGGGTATCTGGGCCAAGGTGAACGGTGAGACCCGGCAGGACGGCAACACCAACACCATGGTCTACGGTCCGGCTTTCCTGGTGCATTATCTCAGCCAGTTCTTCACCCTGCATCCGGGCGACGTGATTCCGACCGGTACCCCGCCGGGCGTCGGCATGGGCTTCAAGCCGGAGCCGAAATACCTGAAGGCGGGCGACGTGGTTGAACTCGGTATCGATGGTCTCGGCGTTCAGCGCCAGACCTGCGTCGCCGACAGCTGACGCGGGCGGCCGAGATCATGGTGGAGTACGATTTCTCCGGGCGCACCGCCGTCGTTACCGGCGGCGCGCGCGGCATCGGCAAGGCGATCGCGGCGCGGCTGCTGCGCGGCGGCGCGTCCGTCAGCCTCTGGGACATGGATTCCGGAAAGCTGGAAGAGACCGCGACGGAACTTGGCGGAAAGGTGCACACGGCGGCCGTGGACATCACCAGCGATGCCGCGGTGGATGCAGCCGCGGCGTCGGTGGAGCGCGAGTTCGGGCGGCTCGATATCTTCGTCAACAGTGCCGGGATCAGTGGCCCGATCGAGACCACCTGGCAATATGACGTTGCCGAGTGGCGCAAGGTCATCGATATCGACCTGACCGGCACCTTCCTCTGCTGCCGGGCGGCGATTCCCTACATGCTGCGCAATGATTACGGGCGCATCGTGAATATCGCCTCGATCGCCGGCAAGGAAGGTAATCCGAAGGCGGCCGCCTACAGTTCGGCCAAGGCCGGCGTCATCGGCCTTACCAAGGCGCTCGGCAAGGAACTCGCGGAGACCGGGGTGACGGTGAACTGCATCACCCCGGCGGCGGTGAAGACCGACATCTTCGACCAGATCACCCAGGCCCATATCGATTTCATGCTCTCCAAGATTCCCATGAAGCGGTTCGGCCTGGTCGAGGAGATCGCCAATCTCGTGGCCTGGCTCTCCTCAGAGGATTGCAGCTTCAGCACCGGTGGCGTATTCGATTGCTCGGGAGGCCGGGCGACTTACTGAGCCCGGACCGTCAGGAACGGGGGAGCGGGGTGCGAGGGATGAGCAGGGCCCGGCAGTCTGACGTGCTGATCCGCAACGAGGCGTTCTACAACGCCTTCTCCACCCGGGACCTGGAGGCGATGGAAACGCTTTGGGCGGGCGAGATGCATGTCAGCTGCATTCATCCCGGCGCGCCCCCGCTTTTCGGTCGTGATGCGGTGATGGAGAGCTGGGCAAGAATTCTCTCCGGACCGGTGCAGACCTCGCTGCAATGCCTCGAGCCGAAAGTGCATTTCCTGAGCCAGGACCTGGCTCTGGTGGTCTGTTACGAACGGCTCGGTGCAGAGACACTGGCGGCAACCAACATCTTCGCTCTCGAGGCGTCCGACTGGGTGCTGGTCCATCATCAGGCGGGGCCGCTTGCGAGCGAGATCGCGGCGCATGCGGACGTGCCGTCGCCGCGCCTGCTGCAATAAGCGCGCGTGTCCGTCACGCGCTGTTTATTTCCCGTTCGGCGCGTTTTGTGGCTAATCGGACCAGACACCGGCTTCTGGAGGATTGGTCCATGAGACGGATCCGCGCGTTCCTGTTCGCGTGCCTGTTGTGGACGGTAGCGGGAGCTTCCGCCGTCGTCGCGGAGGTCGAGAAACCGTATTCGGGGGTGGTGACGGTCGAGACCGGCCAACCCTTCGATGCTTTCGTGAAGACCCTGCCCGAAGCGATCAAGAAGCGGGGCTTCAACATTGTCGGCATCGCCTGCGCGACCTGTGCCGCGAAATCCGAAGGCGTGACCATCCCGGGCAACCGGGTCTTCCTCTTCTTCAAGCCGGCCTATGCCGTGCGCATGCTGGCAGCGTCGGAGGCCGCAGGTATCGAGGCGCCGATCCGTGTCTATGTGACGGAGGGGCCGGACGGCAGTGCGAGGGTGACCTATCGCCTGCCCAGCCACGTTTTCGGGGCCTACAAGGTTTCGGCGCTCGAAATGCTTGGCGCGGAACTCGACGAAGACGTTCGTGCCATTCTCGACATTGCGAAATCGGGGAACGGCGGTTAAGAGGGGCGCCATGAGCATCGCCATTCCAGCCTATCCGCTGCCGCAAAAGCCACTTGCCCTGGTGCTTGGCACGATCTTCGTCGCCATTGCAGCGCTGCATTTCTTCGATGGGGAACTCCGGCGCCTGGCTTTGCTGGCGATCGGAGGCGGGCTCGGGGTCGCGCTCTATCATGCGGCCTTCGGTTTCACGGCGGCCTATCGAAACCTGATCCGGGACCGGGATCTCAGCGGGGTCGCCGCGCAGGCCGTGATGCTGGCGGTCGCGATGATCCTGTTCGCGACCGTTCTGAGCGGCGGCCAGGCCTTCGGGTTCAAGGCCGGCGGGGCGGTGGCACCGCTCAACATCTCGCTGGTCACGGGGGCCTTCATCTTCGGCCTCGGCATGCAGATTGCCGGCGGCTGCGCCTCCGGCACGCTCTTTACCGCCGGCGGCGGCAATGCGCGGATGATGGTGGTGCTGGTGTTCTTCTGCGCCGGCTCTTTCTGGGGCTCGCTCGACATGCCGTTCTGGCGCGCGCTGCCGTCGCTCGGGGCGGTCTCGCTCGGGCGCGCGTTCGGATATCCGCTTGCCGTCATCATGCAGATCGGCGCGCTCGCCACGATCCTCGGTCTGCTCTGGCTCTGGGGCGCGCGCCTGAAGAAACCGCTCTGGGACCGCACGCATCCGCTGAACGGGCGCAGGCTGCTACAGGGGCCCTGGCCGCTGCTGCTCGGCGCGCTCGCGCTCGCCGTGCTCGCCTATGCGACGCTGCTCGCCAAGGGATACCCTTGGGGGGTGACCTGGGGCTTCACGCTCTGGGGCGCGAAGGTCGCGGAGTTGCTCGGTTGGGACCCGAACAGCAGCGCGTTCTGGGCGGTCGGATGGCGCCAGGGTGCGTTGCGCGAGGGGGTGCTGGTCGAGCCGACCTCGCTGATGAATATCGGCATCATTCTCGGGGCGGGGATCGCCGCCTCGCTTGCCGGCAAGGTCGCGCCGAAGCTGGCCATGGGCTGGCGTCCCTTCCTTGCGGCGGTGATCGGCGGGGTGATGCTCGGTTACGGTGCGCGGCTCGCATATGGCTGCAATATCGGCGCCTTCTTCTCCGGCATCGCTTCGACGAGCCTGCATGGCTGGGTCTGGATCGCGGTCGCCATCGTCGGCAACATCATCGGGGTCAGGTTGCGGCCGTTCTTTCGCCTCGGGTGACGCGCCGAAATAGCCTGAACGCGACTAAGGTGTTCCAGAGGCGACAAATTTTCATTATTTATTAAGGCGTTATCGAATCCTTGGCTGGCAGGGTCGCGTTCTTCGCATGCCTCAATCGAAAGTTGAGGGCGTAGTCTGGTTCGACCAATTGCCGCATTCGGGACCTTTCCAATGTCCGCCGCCCTGCCCGCAGTCGCCGTATCCTCCGGCTATGGACGCGGGATTGCCTGCCAGCTTACCGCCGTCTTCCTGTTCGCGATCATGGGCGTGCTTGTGAAAGGCCTCGGCGATGCCTACCCGACCTCGCAGATCATCTTCTTCCGGAGCCTTCCGGCATTGCTGCCGCTCCTGATGTATCTGCCGAACCAGGGAGGCTGGCGCGCGCTGATCACGAAGCGCCCGGATCTGCAGTTCCTCCGGGCCGGGCTCGGTATCGTCTCCATGTTCACGGGCTTTTATGCCCTCGCCCATATGGACTTTGCCTCCTATGTGACGATCAGCTTCTCGGCGCCGCTTTTCGGGACCCTGCTCGCGATCCCGTTCCTCGGCGAGAAGGTCGGTATCCGCCGTCTCTCCGCCGTGCTCGTCGGCTTTTCCGGCGTGCTTCTTGCGGCCGCGCCCGATGGCAGCGGGATCAGCCTCTATGCCCTTATGGCGCTTGGGGCGGCACTCGCCTACGGGACCATCATGGTGGTGATGCGCAAGCTCGGCAGCGTCGATCGGAGTGCAGCAACCGTCTTCTACTTCACCCTTGCCGGCGTGATCGCCGGCGGCGTCCTGATGCCTTTCGAATGGGTGATGCCGAGCGCGGTCGATTTTGCGCTGCTGGTGGGCGTGGGGCTGATCGGCGGGGTCGCGCAGATCTTCATGACCGAGGCGTTCCGCCAGGCACCGACCGCAGTGATCGCGCCGTTCGACTACACGGCGATGGTCTGGGCCGTGACGCTCGGCTACCTGGTCTTCGGCAGCGTGCCGTCGCTGCAGGTCGTCGGGGGCGCGAGCATCATCTGCTGCGCCGGTCTCTTCATTCTCTACCGCGAGACCAAGCTCGGCCTCAAGAAGCCGAAGCTGAAACGCTCAAGCCTCTAGGAGGCCGCGTCCGGGGCGAGCAGCCGGGCGACTTCCGCCTGCAGATGCGGCAGGATCTCGGCCTCGATCCAGGGATTCTTCTTCAGGAGATTGCCGCTGCGCCAACTCGGATGCGGCAGCGGTAGAAAGCGTGGCCCGTACTCCCTCCAGGCGCGCACCGTTTCCGTCAGCGTTTTCTTTCGCGCCGTTCCGAGGTAGTGCGCCTGCGCATACATGCCCGCCAGCACCACCAGTTCGACCCGGGGCATGTGGGCCAGCAGCGGGTCGTGCCATTCCCGGGCGCATTCCGGCCGCGGCGGCGCGTCGCCGCCATTCGGCAGGACACCCGGATAGCAGAACCCCATCGGCATGATCGCGATGCGTTCGGAACTGTAGAAGGTCTCCCGGTCGAGCCCGAGCCAGTCGCGCAGCCGGTCGCCGGAGCGGTCGTTCCAGGGAATGCCGCTCTCATGCACTCTCGTGCCGGGCGCCTGTCCGACGATCAGGATCCGCGCTTCGGGGCGCGGCACCACGACGGGGCGCGGGCCGAGCGGCAGATGTTCCTCGCAGATCCGGCAGGCCGCGATCCGCTCTTTCAGGGTGTCGAGATCTTCAGGCACGGCGGAACCGGTTCTTCTCCTTCGGCGGACGGCGGAACAGCAGCCGCCAGAGCAGGGACAGAAGCACGTGGAGGATCCAGCCGACGAGGATACCGGCGATGCCAAAGCGGATATCGAGGGTGAGCGTCGGCCGGAAAGAGGACCAGGTGGCTTCCGCGATGCCGGTCTCGAGATGGGTGAAAGCGACCCAGGGCCGGAGGAGATAGGGGGCGGCGGCCAGCGCCGCATGGGCCTCGTCCAGCTGTTCCGCCCTGTCGCGTCTCTGCAGCATGCGCTCCGCGCCGGCCTGGACCGCCCGATCCTGCGACGCACGATAGCGCTCGGCGAAACCTTCCAGCGTCAGCCCGAAGGCCCGGGCCTCGTTGACGTCCTGGCGGTGCGCCGCTTCGGCCTCGTCCCGCGCGCCGCCGAGCCGCTGCTCGTATTCCTGCACGAGCTGCGGCAGCTGCGAGCCGCCGACGGCGCCGCAGGCGATGAAGGCGATCAGGAAGAGGTCGCGGAAGATCTTCATCGCCTCTCTCCCTCAGGCCGCCGACAGGAATGACTGGCCGTGCGGCATGTCGGCGATCCCGAGATGCCGCGCCAGGCTCTGGCCGACATCGGCGAAGCTGGCGAGATGACCGACCGGTCCGTCGGGCCGGGCGCCGCCGCCGGCGAGCACCGGCACGTTCTCGCGGGTATGGTCGCTGCCCTTCCAGGTCGGATCGCAGCCATGGTCCGCGGTGATGACGGCAAGATCGCCGGGACCGAGCAGGAGCTCGAATTGCGGCAAGCGGCGGTCGAAATGCTCCAGCGCCGCCGCATAGCCCGCCGGGTCGCGGCGATGGCCGAAATGGACATCGAAATCGACGAAATTCGCCACGAGGAGGGTATTCTCGCCGGCCGCTTTCGTCTCGCTGAGCAACAGGTCGAACATCGCGTCATTGTCCGGCGCCTTCACCTCGCGGCCGGTGCCGTCATGGGCGAAGATATCGCCGATCTTGCCGACGGAGATCACCGGGCCGCCCCGGTCCGTGTGGCGGCGCAGCAGGGTCGGCTCCGGCGGCAGCACGGAATAGTCGCGCCGGTTCGCCGTGCGCCGGAAGGTCTCCGGTGTCTCGCCGCTGAAGGGCCGGGCGATGACCCGGCCGATATTCAGTGGGTCCACGAGATCGCGTGCGGTCTCGCAGAGGCTCAGCAGCCGCTCCAGGCCGAAATGCTCCTCGTGCGCGGCGATCTGCAGCACGCTGTCGGCGGAGGTATAGATGATCGGCTTGCCGCTTTCGATATGCTCCGCACCCAGCTCCTCGATGATGACGGTCCCGCTCGCATGACGGTCGCCGAGCCAGCCGGGCAGGCGGCCGGCTTCGACGAGTTTCTCCATCAACTCGCGCGGGAAGCAGGGCTGCGTCTCCGGGAAATAACCCCAGTCGAAGCTGACCGGGACGCCGCAGAGCTCCCAGTGTCCGCTCGGCGTGTCCTTGCCGTTGCTGGTCTCCGAGGCAAAGCCCCAGGCGGCATCGGCAGGCGCCCGGACAAGGCCCGGGGGCAGGTGTCCGGTGCTCGCTTCAGCGGCACTGCCGAGGCCCAGGCGGCAGAGATTGGGCAGGCGCAACGGTCCGCTCCGTTCCGCGTTGTCGCCCCGTCCGGCGGCGCAGGCCTGCGCGACGTGGCCCACCGTGTCCGATCCGCTGTCGCCGAACGCGGCGGCGTCCGCGGCGCCGCCGATGCCGACGGAATCGAGCACAATGAGGAAGGCGCGGGTCATGCAGTCACGGTCTCCAAAATGACGGGGCCCGGCGCCTCTGCCGTGTCGCCGATCGTGAAGGCTTGTTTCAGCGTTGCCTCCGCGCGTTCCGCGTCTGCCGCGCTGCGAGCATGCACGAGGGCGAGCGGATGGCCGGGACCGACCTCCTCGCCGAGCCCGGCGATTTCTGTTAGGCCGACCGAGTGATCGATCCGTTCCTCGGCCCGGCGACGGCCGCCTCCGAGTTCGACCACGGCAAGGCCGACCTGCCGTGTATCGATCGCCTTCACCTTGCCGGGTGTGTCCGGCAGGACGGCGGCGGTATGCGATGCGGTCTGCAGGGCCGAACTTTCGTGCAGCAGGTGGGTCGGTCCGCCGAGGCCGGAGACCATGCGCTCGAAGCGTTCGGCTGCGGCGCCGGAGGCGAGGGTGCGGAGCAGGGCGGCGCGGGCGGCTTCCCGGTCCGCGGCAACGCCGCCGGTCACCAGCATCTCGGCGCCGAGGGCGACGACAGCCTCGTGCAGCCGTTCGTCCCGCCGCTCTCCGGTCAGGTAGTCGATCACTTCACGGATCTCGAGCGCATTGCCGACGGAATGGCCGAGCACCTGGTTCATGTCGGTGATGAGGGCCGTGGTCGGCAGCCCGGCCCCGTTTGCCACGTCGACGATGGAGCGGGCGAGGGCGCGGGAGCCGCCGAGATCGGGCATGAAGGCGCCGGAGCCGGTCTTCACGTCCATTGCGAGGCCCTGCAGGCCGGCGGCCAGTTTCTTCGAGAGGATCGAGGCGGTGATGAGCGGGATGGATTCCACCGTCGCGGTCACATCGCGCACGGCGTAGAAACGCCGGTCGGCGGGCGCCAGGTCCTCGGTCTGGCCGATGATGGCGCAGCCTGCCTGGGCGACCACCTGACGGAAGCGCTTCACTGGCGGCGCGGTGTCGTAGCCATGGATCGAATCGAGCTTGTCCAGCGTGCCGCCTGTATGGCCGAGACCGCGACCGGATATCATCGGCACGTAGCCGCCGGCCGCCGCAACCATAGGCGCCAGCATGATGCTGACCTTGTCGCCGACGCCGCCGGTCGAATGCTTGTCGAGCACCGGCCCTCCGAGATCGTCCGGATCCCATTCGAGAACGCTGCCGCTGTCCCGCATCGCCAGTGTCAGCGCGACGGTTTCCCCCGTCTCCATGCCATTGAGGAACGCAGCCATGCCGAAGGCGGCGATCTGCGCCGGGCTGGCCTCGTCCTGCGCCATGCGTTCGACGAAGAGTGCGATCTCCCCGTCCGAGAGCGTCTTGCCGTCGCGCTTCTTCCGGATAATCTCCTGCGTCAGCATGTCCTGGTTCTATTGCTCCGAGTCGAGGGTGGTCAGAAGCGCATCCAGCAGACTGCTTGCGCCAAAGCGGAAAGTCTCCGGCGTCGCCCAGTCGGAGCCCATGATCTTGTCGGCGAGATGGAGGTAGGCGGCGGCCTGCGCCGTTGTGCGGATACCGCCGGACGGTTTGAGGCCGACCGGCCGGCCGCTGTCGCGGATCGCCTCCAACATGATGTGGGCGGCCTCGAGAGTCGCCGACACCCGCGTCTTGCCGGTCGAGGTCTTGATGAAATCCGCCCCGGCGGCAATGGCGTCGCGCGCGGAACCGGCGATGGCGTCCCCGGTTTGCAACCGGCCGGTTTCGAGGATGACTTTCAGATGCGCCTTGTCGCCGCATTCCGCCTTGCAGGCCGAGACCAGGTCGCCCGCGAGCTCCCGGTGCCCGTTCAGCCAGGCCTCGTAGGGCCAGACCACGTCGACTTCGTCGGCGCCGTCGCGTACGCATTGGTGCGTGGTTTCGACCGCCGCCGCGATGTCGGGCCGGCCGTGCGGGAAGTTCGCCACGGTGGCGACCCGGATGCCGGTGTCCTCAAGCGCACTCTTTGCCTGGGCGACGAAGCGCGGCCAGATGCAGACGGCCGCGACCTTGCCGCAGGGCGTCTCCGCCCGGTTCAGCAGGGCGGCCACGATGTCCGGGCAGTCGTCATCCCCGAGGCTCGTCAGATCGAGCATGGAGAGAGCCCGTGCGGCGTCGGCGTCAGTCATGGACCGGATCCTTCAGGAAATGCAGCAGCAGCTTGGTCATGGATTCGGCGATCGTCGCCCCCTGCGCCAGGGTGTGCGCATGGTCGAGAATCTCGTTCGCGACCATGCCGGCACCGAAGTTGGTTATACCGGAAATTGCGGCAATCTTCAGGCCGGCGTGGCGTGCGGCCAGCACTTCCGGCACTGTCGACATGCCGACAGCATCGGCACCGAGGATACGGAAAGCTCGGATTTCCGCAGGGGTCTCGAAGTTCGGTCCAAGCGCCCAGAGATAGACGCCCTCGTGCAGCACCACGTTCTCCGCCTTCGCGCTGCGCATCAGCGCCGCGTGCAGCGCCGTGTCGTAGGCCGTCGTCATGTCGAAGAAGCGCGGCCCCAGAGTGGCGTCGTTCGGGCCGGTCAGCGGATTGGCGCCGGACCAGTTGATATGGTCGGTCAGCATCATCAGGCTGCCGGGCGCCATATCCTCGCGCAGGCTTCCGGCGGCATTGGTCAGGATCAGGGTCTCGACCCCGAGCGCTTCCATCGCCCGCACCGGCAGCACCACGTCGGAGAGCGGATGCCCCTCATAGGCATGGGCCCGGCCCTGCAGCACGAAGATCTTGCGCCCGGAGAGCGTGCCGTGGACGAGCTTTCCGTGATGACCGTCGACGCTCGGTTTCGGAAATCCGGGGATATCGGCGAAGGAGACAGAGGCGGAATCTTCCACCGCGTCGGCCACGTCGCCAAGTCCGCTACCGAGCACCAGAGCGATTTTCGCATCCCGTTGCGGAAGCGCTTTGCGGATCGCGACGGCCGCATCGTAGTAGGGGGTCACGTGCGCTCCTTTACGTAGGGTGTGCCGCTTGCCTTCGGCGCCACCGCCTTGCCGATAAAGCCCGCAAGCAGCACCACCGTCAGGATATAGGGAAGCGCCTGGATGAGCTGAACCGGGAAGGTGCCGATCACCGGGAGTTCGACCCCCTGCAGGCGTACGGCGAGGGCGTCGAGGAAACCGAAGAGCAGGCAGGCGAAGAGCGTCGGTACGGGCTTCCATTTGCCGAAGATCATCGCCGCCAGCGCCATGTAGCCCTTGCCCGCGGTCATGTCGCGCACGAAGGCGGCGGAGTGCGCGGTCGAGAGATAGGCTCCGGCGATGCCGCAGAGCAGGCCGGCGATCGCCATCGCACTGTAACGCAGGCGGGCGACGCTGATCCCCGCGGTATCGACCGCTGCCGGGTTCTCCCCGACCGCGCGCAGGCGCAGGCCGAAGCGGGTGCGGTAGACCACCCACCAGGTCAGCGGGACCATGGCGAGTGCGAGATAGACCAGGAAATTGTGGCCGCTGATCACCTCGGCATAGACGCTGCCGATGACCGGAATGCTGCGTGCCGCCTCGGCGAAGGGCAGGGCGTGCTCGGTGAATCGGAAGTCGGCGTCCAGCGTCGGCGTGCGGCCGCCCTGGTGGAACCAGGCGATGCCGAGCACGACGGTGAGGCCCGACGCGATCACGTTGATGGCGACCCCGCTGACCACCTGGTTGCCGCGGTGGGTGATGCAGGCGAAACCGTGCAGCAGGGCCAGCGCGACCGAGACGAGGATGGCGACGACAAGACCCGCCCAGGCTGAACCGGTGGCAGCGGCGGTCGCGGCGGCGGCGAAGGCGGCCGCCAGCATCTTGCCCTCGAGACCGATATCGATGACGCCGGAACGTTCGGAAAAGAGTCCTGCCATGGCGGCGAGGATCAGGGGCGTTGCGACCCGGAGCGTGGCATCCAGGGTGAGCAGGGCGAGGAGATAGGCTTCTTCCATCGTGCCCTCCTAGCCCCGCACCGCGGCGAGGCGGCCGACCAGCCGCGCCACCATCGGGTTGAACATGTAGGCGAGCGCGCCCGAGAACAGGATGATCAGGCCCTGGATCACCACCACCATGTCGCGGGTGATCTGCTCGAACTCGAAATCGAGCTCCGCCCCGCCCTGATAGAGCGCGCCGAACAGCAGGCTGGCGAGCACGATGCCGACAGGATGGTTGCGGCCCATCAGCGCGACGGCGATGCCGGTGAAGCCGTAGCCTGCTGTGAAGTTCAGCAGCAGCCTGTGCTGCACGCCCATGATCTCGTTGATCCCGACCATGCCGGCGAGCGCGCCGGAGAGTGCCATGGTCCAGAACACGGTTTTCTTCGGGTCGATCCCGGCATAGACCGCCGCGGTCTCGTTCCGGCCCACTGTGCGGATCGCGTAGCCCCAGCGTGTGCGCCAGATGAAGACCGTCACCAGCACGGCGGCGACCAGCGCGATCAGGAAGGAGAGATTGAGCGGCGAGCCGGATATATCGACGCCGAGGATGGCGGCGATCTCGCGCGCCATGGGCAGCCACGCGCCCTCGGCGAATTCCCGGCTTTCCGGGGACATCTGTCCGGGCTTGATCAGGACATTGACCATCAGGTGCACCATCAGCGCCGAGGCGATGAAGTTGAACATGATGGTGGTGATCACGATGTGGCTGCCGCGATAGGCTTGCAGCCAGCCCGGTACCGCGGCCCAGGCGCCGCCGAAGAGCGCGGCGGCGAGCATCGCCAGCGGCAGGATCGCGTACCAGGGCAGCCAGCCGTCGAGCGCGAGGATCAGCAGTCCGACCCCGAGTCCGCCGATATAGGCCTGGCCCTCGCCGCCGATATTGAACAGTCCGGCATGGAAGGCGATCGCCACGGCGAGCCCGGTGAAGATGAAGTTGGTGGTGTAGTAGAGCGTGTAGCCGATCGCCTCGTCATACCCGAAGGCACCGTAGAGCATCACCTCGAGCGCCTGCAGCGGATCTTCGCCGAGAGCGAGAATGACGAGTGCCGAGACCAGCAGCGCGGCAAGGATGTTCAGGGCCGGAATGACGCCGATATCGACCCAACGCGGCAGTTTGAGCGGTTGGCTCATGCGACCTCGGCTTCGTCTTCGGGAATGTCGGCCATCATCAGGCCGATGCGGCGCGGATCGGCCTCGGCGGCGTCCATTTCGCCGACGATGCGGCCGGCCGACATCACGAGGATGCGGTCGGAGAGCGACATGATCTCGTCGAGCTCGACGGATACCAGCAGCACCGCGACACCCCGGTCGCGCATCTGGACCAGCGTGTTGTGGATGAACTCGATGGCGCCGATATCGACGCCGCGGGTCGGCTGGCCGACCAGCAGCAGCTTCGGCTTGGTCTCCAGTTCGCGCGCCAGCACGATCTTCTGCTGGTTGCCGCCGGAAAACATGGCGGCAGTCAGCTCCGGGTTCGGCGGGCGGACGTCGTATCTTTCCATTTCGGCCGCGCAGTCGGCGAGAGCGGCCTCCCGGTCGAGCAGAAGGCCGCGGTTGAAGTCCGGCCAGTCATGATGGCCGAGAATGTGGTTCTCGTGGGCGGAGAAGGCGGTGACGAGGCCCATCTGGTGGCGGTCCTCCGGCACGTGCGCGATGCCGAGGCGGCGCGCCTCGTGCGGATCGAGCGGCTCCTCCGGTCCCACGGTCCGGATGCCGTTCACGCTGAAGGCGCCGTCGGAGAGCGGCCGGATGCCGGCCAGCGCCTGCAACAGTTCGCTCTGGCCGTTGCCGGCGACCCCGGCGACCCCGACGATCTCGCCGGCGCGGACCCCGAAAGATGCGCTCTTCACGCGTTCGACACCGCGGCTGTCGGTGACGCTCAGGTCCTCGACCGAGAGCACGGTGTCCTTCGCGTCGGCGGGCGCCTTGTCGACCCGGAGCAGGACCTTGCGGCCGACCATGAGTTCGGCCAACTCCTCGGCACTGGTCTCCGAGGTCGTGCGGTGCGCGACCATCTCGCCCTGGCGCATCACGGAAACCGAGTCCGTCGCGGCCAGGATCTCGCGCAGCTTGTGGGTGATCAGAATGATGGTGACGCCGCGCTCTCTCAGTGCGGCGAGAATTTCGAAGAGGCGGTCGGCCTCCTGCGGAGTCAGTACCCCGGTCGGCTCGTCGAGTACCAGGATGCGGGCGCCGCGGACCAGCGCCTTCAGGATCTCGACCCGCTGCTGCTGTCCGACCGAGAGGTCGGCGACCAGCTCGTCCGGATCGACGGCAAGACCATAGTCCTTCGACAGACGCGCAAGTTCCCGGCGGGTCGCCTGCTGGCCGGCTTCCAGAAGGGCGCCGCCTTCTGAGCCGAGCATGACGTTGTCGAGCACGCTCATGGTTTCCACCAGCATGAAATGCTGATGCACCATGCCGATGCCGAGGTCGATCGCGGCCCGGCTCGACTCGATGGTGGCGGTCCTGCCGTCGACCAGGATCTCGCCTGCATCGGCCTGATAGAAGCCGTAGAGGATCGACATCAGGGTCGATTTGCCGGCACCGTTCTCGCCGACGATGCCGTGGATCGTTCCGGGCATGACCCGGAGCGTCACGTCGCGGTTCGCCCGGACCGGCCCGAAGCTCTTGCAGATGCCCTTCAATTCGATGGCGGGCGGTTTTTCACCGCCCGCCATGGGCCAAGTGTTTCCGGAAGTCATTCCTTTGATGATGCCCGGGGATCAGTACGGGCAGGTATTGTCGGCCATGTAGTCATGGACCTTGATCTCGCCCGACTTGATGCCGGCCTCCGCCTTCGCAACCAGTGCCTTCATCTCGTCAGAGATGAGTGCCTGGTTGTGTTCGTCCAGTGCCCAGCCGACGCCGTTCTCACCGAGGCCAAGCACGTTGATGCCGGGCTTCAGCTCGCCGTTCTTGCCTGCCATGAAGACGTTGTAGGCGGCGATATCCACGCGCTTGAGCATCGAGGTCAGCATGGTGCCCGGATGCAGGTAGTTCTGGTTGCTGTCGACGCCGATGGCGTACTTGCCGGCATCGTCGGCGGCCTGCAGCACGCCGAGGCCGGTGGAGCCGGCGGCGGCGAAGACCACGTCGGAACCGCGGTCGAACTGGCTACGGGCCAGTTCCGCGCCCTTGGTCGGATCGTTCCAGGCGGCCGGCGTGCTGCCGGTCATGTTCTGGATCACCTTGATATCCTTGTTGGCCCACTGCGCGCCGCCCACATAGCCGCAGGCGAAGCGGCGGATCAGCGGAATGTCCATGCCGCCGACGAAACTGATGGTGCCGGTCTTGGAGGCCTTGGCGGCGAGCACGCCGACCAGGAACGAGCCTTCATGCTCGTTGAAGACGATGGACTGCACGTTCGGCACGTCCACCACGCTGTCGATAATGGCGAAGCTGGTATCCGGATATTCCTTCGCGACCTTCTCGATCGCCGGGCCCTGGGCGAAGCCGACACCGAGGATCGGGTTGGCGCCGCGCCGCGCCATGCGCCGGATCGCCTGTTCGCGCTGGGTCTCGTTGGTGACCTCGAATTCCAGATACTTGACGCCGCTTTCCTTCGCGAAGCGCTCGGCCCCCTCGTAGACGCCCTCGTTGAAGCTCTTGTCGAACTTTCCGCCCATGTCGAAGACGACGGCCGGCTTGAATTCCGCGGCTTCGGCGGCGGCGCCGAGACCGATCGCGGCGACTGCCGCCAGTACCCACTGTTTCATTTTTTGCCATCCCTGTTTATTGAGGTCCATCGGACCCGTTCACGGACTGCATTCCGTGGCGACAGTCTAAGAAAGAAAGACAACGGAGTCCTTAGTCTTTTACCAACTGGTCGAAGCGCGCACCGGTGTTCCGTGTGCCCGCGGCGGAGTACCCGATGAGCGCACCGCGCCTCAAGTCGAAATTGCTGGTCCAGGCCGGCCTGCGCCAGTGCATGGCGCTCGGGATCATGGCGACCGTGGCGCGGTCCGGCGACGATGACGCCGGCGCGGTCTATCTGAAGATCAACCGACTCGGTCCCGGATTCACGATCCTGGCACTCGCCCGTGAACTCGACGGCAGCCTGGCCTGGCGTTCACGCACTGGCGAGGCGCCGGTGCCCGAAGAGGAGGCGGATGCGGTACTTGAGCGCGAACGCCGGATCGATCCGGATATCTGGGTGCTGGAAATCGAGGACCGGGAAGGCCGTAACCCACTTGAAGGCGCGCTTTTCCTCTGAGGCGACAGCTGTAGGCCCTCACGCGAACGGTACCCGTTCGCCTCCGGAACATCCCCCGATATTGCAATTTTCCAATCCGGTCATACTTCAGGTCGGTCTTGAATTGCGCCGGAGGGACCGCGCCCCATGGAGGTCAATGCCGATTTCTCGCGCTTCGTCGCGACCGACAGCACCCGGTTGCCCTGGGTGTCGTCGCCGATGCCCGGCGTCGACCGGCGCATGCTGGACAGGATCGGCGAGGAGGTGGCGCGGGCGACGACCATCGTGCGCTACGCGGCGGACAGCAAATTCTCCGCCCACACCCACGGCGGCGGCGAGGAATTCCTCGTGCTCGACGGCGTTTTCTCCGACGAGCATGGCGACTACGGGCCGGGCATGTATGTCCGGAATCCGGTGGGCTCCAGCCATACACCCTTCACCCGTTCGGGTTGTACGATCTTCGTGAAACTCTGGCAGATGCGCGAAGAGGATCGGGAGTTCGTCCGCATCGACACGCGTTCGCCGGACGCCCGCTGGGAAGAGGGGGCCGCGGACGGGATCGCCGTCCTGCCGCTCTTCGATGCCGAGGACGAGCATGTCTACCTTACCCGCTACGAGGCGGGTACGGCGCAGCCGCCTTTCGAGATGGCGGGCGGCGGAGAGTTTCTTGTCCTGGAAGGTAAGGTCGAGAGCGGCGGCGTCGGCTACGGGGCCGGGAGCTGGCTGCGTTTTCCGAAAGGGTCGCGCGCCGATTTCACCGCGCCGGAAAAGGCGCTGGTCTGGACCAAGACCGGCCATCTGGCCGGTCTTGGGTCCGGAAAGTAGTTACTCGGCGTCGGCCGCGACCTGGACCTTGACCATTTTGTCCGGGTCGACCGGCGGCTCGCCGCGCTTGATCATGTCGACATATTCCATGCCTTCGACCACCTCGCCCCAGACGGTGTACTGGCCGTCGAGGAAGCGGGCGTCCTTGAAGCAGATGAAGAACTGGCTGTCGGCGCTGTTCGGGTTCTGCGAGCGGGCCGCGCCCACGGTGCCGCGTGCGAACGGCGCATCGGAGAATTCCGCGTCCAGCTTCTGGCCGGAGCCGCCCATGCCGGAGCCGGTGGGATCGCCGGTCTGCGCCATGAATCCCTCGATCACACGGTGGAAGACGATGCCGTCATAGAAGCCCTCGCGCGCGAGTTCCTTCACCCGCGCGACATGTTTCGGCGCCAGGTCCGGCTTCAGTTCGACGACCACGCGGCCGTGGTCGAGGTCGATATAGAGTTGGTTTTCCTGATCGCTCACGTTTCGATCCTTTTTGTTATGTGTGGTCGGCCCCTAGAGACTTGAGCCGGTTTACTTGACGTCCGACGCGACGCGCAGCGAGACGATATGATCCGGGTTCGCCGGCGGTTCGCCGCGCTTGATCATGTCGACATATTCCATGCCCTTCGAGACCACGCCCCAGACCGTATACTGGCCGTTCAGGAACTGGCAGTCCTGGAAGCAAATGAACCACTGGCTGTCTGCGCTGTTCGGGTTGCGTGACCGGGCCGCACCCACGGTGCCGCGCACGAAAGGCGCGTTGCTGAATTCCGCCTTCAGCTTCTGGCCGGAACCGCCCATGCCGGTCCCGGTCGGGTCGCCGGTCTGCGCCATGAAGCCGTCGATCACCCTGTGGAAGATGATGCCGTCGTAGAATTTCTGGCGCGCCAGTTCCTTGATCCGCGCGACGTGGTTCGGCGCGAGGTCCGGACGCAGGGCGATCTCCACCCGTCCGTATTCGAGATCGAGATAGAGCGTGTTATCGGCGTCCGCCGCGCGCGCCGGTCCGCCAAAGGCGATCGCGGCCAGCAGCACCAGCAGGGCGAAGAGACGTCGGGCCATGCAAGCCTCCGTAGTTGAGCGTTTCCGGCGCACCATAGACGACCGCGCTCAGCGGGCAAGAGCGAAGAGGCGGGCCGTGTCGATATGGCTTTCGATATGGTCGGCGAGCCGGTCGAGCACAGTGTCGATCTCGGCTTCGAAGGACGTCTCCGCAAGGCGTGTTGCGCCGAGTTCCTCCAGGAAGACCCGGCGGAAGCCGTCGGCGGCGAACATGCCGTGGACGTAGGAGCCCGCGATACGGCCGTCCGGCGAGGTGGCGCCGTCCTCGTGCGGGCCGCTGCCGCCGTCGATGACGGCGAAGGGGCGAACACGATCCGGGCCGTCGGTTCGTCCGATATGGATTTCGTATCCGGCAATGGCGGTTCCGGACTTGGTCGCTCCCGTGATCCGCGTCAGCGCCTTTTCCGGAGTCAGGACGGTCTCGACATCGAGCAGGCCGAGCCCTTCGGCCGATCCCGCCGGGCCTTCCAGCCCGTCCGGATCGTGTACCATGCGGCCGAGCATCTGGTAGCCGCCGCAGATGCCGAGCACCCGGCCGCCGCGGCGGACATGGGCCGCAATGTCCACGTCCCATCCCTGGCGCCGCAAATCGTTCAGGTCGCCGATGGTCGACTTGGAGCCGGGAATGACGATCAGGGCCGCGTCGCCCGGCAGGCAGCGGCCGGGCCGGACGATGTCAACCGTCACCTCCGGTTCGAGCCGCAGCGGGTCGAGATCGTCGAAATTGGCGATCCGGGAGAGCCGGGGGACGGCGATCTTTACCCGGCCGCCCTCCGCCTGCAGCGTATTCTCGAGTGCGACGGCGTCTTCGGCCGGGAGCTTTCGGGCCTCGGGGAAATAGGGAATGACGCCGAGCGAGGGCCAGCCGGTATGGTCCGTGACGATCCGGAGCCCGGCGTCGAACAGCGAGACGTCGCCTCGAAACTTGTTGATCAGGAAAGCGGCGACGCGGTCCCGCTCTGCAGGCGGGATCACCTTGTGCGTGCCGACCAGCGCGGCGATGACGCCGCCGCGGTCGATGTCGCCGATCAGGACGACCGGACAATCGACCGCTTCCGCAAATCCCATATTGGCGATGTCGCCGGCGCGCAGGTTGACTTCGGCGGGGCTGCCGGCGCCTTCGACAAGGATGAGATCGGCATCGGACCGAAGTCGTTCGAAGCTGTCGCAGACCGCGCTCAGGAGGTCCGGCTTCATCGCCTGGTAGGCGCGCGCCCTGGCATGTCCGCGCACCTTGCCCTGGACCACGACCTGCGCACCGAGGTCGGATTCCGGTTTCAGCAACACCGGGTTCATGTCGGTATGCGGTTCGACTCCGGCAGCGCGCGCCTGCAGCGCCTGCGCCCGGCCGATCTCTCCGCCGTCCACGGTGACCGCTGCGTTGTTGGACATGTTCTGCGGTTTGAAGGGGCGCACGCGAAGACCATGCCGGACAGCCAGCCGGCAAAGCCCGGCGACCAGAACGGATTTCCCGACATCGGAGCCGGTTCCCTGGAACATCAGCGTTTTCGCTCTCATGACAAAGGCCTCTTCGCACGGGCGGGTGAAGGCTGTCACGGAAATCGTAATTCGTGCGTTCTGTTTACGAAATGTTCAGGATTGACGCGTAAAAAGGGTACCAGGCTAGCAAGGCTAAGCTGGCAATTTAAAGTTCGAGCCATCCGACTTCGCTCCCTCCCTCTCGGCTCGGACCAGGGCGGCCTCTCGGGGCCGCCCGCCTATTTCCAGCCTGAAAAAATCCCACGGAAAGCGGCAGAGATCCGCGCGTTTTCGCGCCTGCATTGATATGGAACAAAACCGGTCTTAATTTCTGTATTGACAATCAGTCGCAAGAGTCATCATATGCGAATGACTCTCAATTGCGGAATTCGCACGATGTATGTGTGTCTTTGCAACGGCTTTACCAATCGCTGTGTGGACCGGGCGATCGACTCGGGCGCGCGGACCGTGGGACAGGTCTATCAGAACGTCGGATGCCGTCCGCAATGCGGGACCTGCAGAAACACAATCCGGGAGCAGATCGCCGCTCGTACGAGTGAGGCCGAACTCGCCGTGACGGATGCTGCCTAGGTCAGCCGATCTTACCTAAGTCCCTGTAAAATTGAATGTTATTCGCAGTATTGATTCCGCGAAGCCGCTTGGAATTATTCTAAAGACTGCTATGTTCGGCCTCAGGATATTCATTCTGGAGCAAGGCCGATGAAGGGCGACAAGAAGGTTCTCGAGTTTCTGAACGCCGGTTTGAAAGGCGAACTCACTGCGATCAACCAGTACTTCCTGCATGCCAAGATGCTGCAGGACTGGGGTTTTTCGAAGCTCGGCAAGCATGAATACGACGAATCCATCGACGAGATGAAACACGCGGAAGAGCTCATCGCCCGCATCCTTTTCCTCGAAGGGATTCCGAATCTGCAGTATCTCGAAAAGCTGCTGATCGGCGAGGATATCAAGGAGATCTTCGAGGGTGACCTGAAGCTCGAACTCGACGGGATCAAGAATTACAAGGCTGGCATCGCCCATTGCGAGAAGGTGGGCGACTATGTGACCCGCGATCTCTTCGCCAAGATCCTCGAGGACGAGGAAGGCCATGTCGATTACATCGAGACCCAGCTCGGTATGATCGAGAAGATGGGCATCCAGAACTACATGCTGCTGCAGTCCGAAGCAAACCAGATGGACTGATCCGGTACGCCGGACAGACACCGCATCGGGAGAGGCACCCCGCACGCGAGAGCGGGGTGCCTTTTTCGTTGGCGCCTAGCCGCGGCCCCGGCAACGAGGCTGCGCGCCCGTACCGTAGAGCGCCGCCGAAAGCTGCTGGGCCGCATGCGCCGTCGCGGCGGCGCCGGGAGCGTCCATCCACATTCCGAGGCGCGTTGCGGCGAGGTCCCGTTGTCCGTCCCGCGCGGCGTTCAGGATCCGCAGCAGAACAAGCTCATCGACGCTGATCGGGGCCGAGGGGGCGGTGGCGATGGCAAGCCTGCGCCGGTTTGCGAGAACGAGCAGTGTCATCATGCGATTGAGCGGCGCCATGGCCGCGACCAGGCCGGAGAACTCGAAGGTCTCGAGCAACGGGCCGGTCGCGCAGCGACGTTCCCGATGTGCCTGCATCCAGTTGCGCATCGCCCAGAGGATGAGCGCGTCGAATTCCCGGATCGCCGGTTCGGAGGTTCCGGCGGGGGACGGTCCGTTGCCCGTGCGCGCCTCCATGGCGATTGCCCCGGTAAGTAGTTGCAGCACGTCCTGTCCCTCCCAGCGTGTCGTCGGGACAAGGTAATGATTTTGAGAATGAGTTGCAATTATATTTTTGTTAACCGACGCATCAGCCGCCGGGAGATTTTGCCAATGCCAGTCCGGCTTCGATGATGGTCCCGAGCGCTGTTTCGGTATCGCCGGGATCAATGGTCCCGGCTGCACCGATGGCCTTGGCCGCAAGTTGGTCGTCGCGTGCCATACGGACTAAGAGCTGCGAGAGGGCCTTCCCTGGAAATTCCTTCTCCGGATTGTTCACCACCTGGATCGCGCCGAGGGATTCGATCCGGCGTGCGGTCACCAGATGCTCGAGGTTCCAGGGGACGATCGCCTGCGGCGTTCCGGCCATCGCGCCGGCGACGGCGGTCGAGAGACCGCCGTGGTGCACCAGCAGCCGCGCCTTCGGCATGATCTCGTTGAAGGGCAGCGGATCGGGGCTGACCCGAAAGGTCGCGGTGCTCTGCTGCGCCGCCTGCTGGGGCCCCAGCCCGCTGATATAGGCCCGGACGTTGAGCTTGCTCCGACTGAGCGCGTCGATCACCGTCCGGAGGCTCGGATGGCTACGCGGCATGTAGAAGAAAACGCCGTCTTCCGCGCGCTGCTCCAAGGGCAGGGGCCGGATCCCGGTCGGCATGTTGAAGGGCGGCAGGGTTCCCTCGCTCCGGCTCTCCGCATAGGGATCGACGATCGGCAGGGTGAGCGGAAAGGAACGGTCGCCGTGGAAGGCGTCGCTCAGGAAGACAAGCTGCTCCTCGCCGCGCAGGCGGAGCACCTTGTTGATGATCTCCAGCAGCCGTGTCTCATGCTCTTTCGAGAACGTTTCCAGCTTGCTCTGCCAAGGCCGGATCGGCGGCATTTCGCGCCCGCCCGGCGGCATGGTATAGCCATTCCCGATGGTCAGCGACGGCACGCGCCGGCGCGCCGCGATGTTCAGCGTCGGGCTGAAATCGCCGATCACGAGATCCGGCTGTACGGCGGCGAGAAGCCCGCACCAGGCTTCGAGTCGGGTGGCGAAACCCGCTTCGTTGCCATAGCCGATCAGGGTCAGCACGTCGGCGAAGGAATGGGTCGGGACCTGACGCGCCTTCGGATCCGTCGGCATGCGCCAGTTCGGAATCGGCAGCAAATGGTAGCCCTTCGGCAGGCGGGCGGTGGCCGGGTTCCAGAACGCGTCCGCACGCTCGTTTTCCTGCAGGGCGAGGAAGATTTCCGCGCCCCGCTCCCGGAACGCCCGCGCGATCGGCTTGATCCGATTGATATGGCCGAGACCGGCGCCGAATTCCCACCCGAATAGAATACGCATGAACCCGTGGCTTTTCAGTGTCTTGAATTCTTCGCATAGTGACGACGCAGATTCGGAAAGCAAGTCGGGAAAGACATCGATATGGAACAGGCGCGCCAATTGCCGGTGGGAGAAGAGATCTTCCTCGATCACGTTGCGCATTTCGTCCCGGACATGGCGGAAGCGCACAGGGACCTCAACCGGCTGGGATTCGTCCAGACGCCCTATACGGAGCATCGGCACCGTCTCGACGAGACCTCAGATCCGGTGCCGTCGGGGACGGCCAACCGCTGCATCATGCTGCCGGAAGGCTATATCGAGGTGATCGCGGTCTCCGACGCCACGACGGAACTCGGCAAACGCACCCAGGGACAGCTCGACCGCTATGTCGGTCTGCATCTGATTGCGTTCTCCTGCGTCGACCCGGAGAGTGTGCAGGGACGACTCACCCTGACCGGATTCCATCCGCAGCCGCTGGTGCACCTGAAACGGCCGGTGACCCTGCCGGACGGCGGCGAGGACGAGGCTTCCTTCACCTGCTGCCGCGTCCGGCCGCAGGACATGCCGGAGGGCCGCGTGCAATATGTCACCCATCTGAGCGAGGACATCGTCTGGCAGGAGCGCTGGATGCGGCACGGCAACGGGATCGTGGCCTTGCGCGATGTGATCATCGGTGCCGAAGTGCTCGACAAGACGGCAGCGCGCTACTGCTGGTTTCTCAACCGCGGCGGCCCGAAACCGGTGAGCGGGAACATCTGGCGCGTTCCGCTCGACCGCGGCGGCGTTGTGATCGCGGACGAGGAAGGCCTGGAGCAGCTCGTTCCGGGCGCGGAACTTCCCGACGAGGGACCGCTGGTCGCCGGATACGGGTTACTTTCGGCGGACCTGTCGCAAACCGAAGCCTTTTTCCGCGAACGCGGCTTCGAGCCGGAGCGCGTCGACAATTTCCTCCGGTTGACGTTGCCGGAGACGCTTGGCGGGACCCTATTCATCGCCGCCGAGGATGCCGATTTCCCCTGGGCCGGACGATAGAGCCATACACCCGGCCGCCGGTGCGGTATATGGACCCCATGACAGACAGTCCGACCGAGAACGTTCCGGCGCGCCGGCCGCTGGAAGGTGCCGAGAGATTACGTGCCTGGTGGCACCTGATGACGACGGATCATGGCTTCGTCCGCTCGATCTATCTCAACAAGCACCGGGTCAGCGACGAGCTTTGGCGCTCGGCGCAGCCGTCCCCGTTGCATCTGGAGCGCCTGGCGGACGAAGGCTTCAGGACCGTGCTCAATCTGCGCGGTGCCGAGGAGGATAATTACCGCTACCGTCTGGAGCGGGAAGCCTGCGCGCGTCTCGGACTCAAACTGGTCAGCCTGCCGATTCGTTCGCGCAATCCGTTGAAACCGGAAATCCTGAGGGAAGCGATCGAGGTCTGGGACAAGCTGGACGCACCGACCCTGATGCACTGCAAGTCGGGTGCCGACCGCACCGGGCTTATGAGCACGCTTTATCTGCATCTTGTGAAGGGCGTGCCGATGCGCGAGGCGATGGGGCAGCTCTCGCTCAAGTACGGGCATCTCCGTCACGGCAGGACCGGCATCGTCGATCATGTCTTCGAGCAGTTCGCGGCGCGGCACGACGAGACCGGAATTTCCTTCCGGGACTGGGCCGAACGGGAATACGACCCGGACACGCTCCAGGCAGGGTTTCAGGCCGACTGGTTCGCCTCACTTATCACCGACAAGATCCTGCGCCGCGAATAGGCGCCCGGGTCAGGCGGCGATCCTGCCGCCGAGCTCATCCTCGATGAAGGCGCGGATCACGCTTTCCATGCCTTCGTCCTGCACGAAACCGAGCGCTTTCGCCTTCTTCGTGTTGAAGGCCTCGGGCCAGCCGCGGACAATCTTTTCTATGAAGGGATCGGGCGCCCAGTCGATCCGCCCGGCGACGGCCGGTCCGGCGACGTTTTCAAGCGCCTTCGCCATCTCGGCGACAGAGATCGAGAAGCCGGGCAGCGAGACGGTGCGCGAGGCGCCCCAGGCATCTGCGGCGAGGTTGTGCGCGTGTACGGAGTTCTCGATGATGCTGCGCGGCGAGGCGAGCCACATCTTGGCGTCGCCCGCGACCGGACAGACGGCGCGCTGACCTTGCAAGGGTTCGCGGAAGATCGAGCTGGCGAAAGTCGAGGCCGCCTTGTTCGGCTTGCCCGGACGGACCACGACTGTCGGAAAACGCAGCGAGCGGCCGTCGACGAAACCCTTGCGGCTGTAGTCGGAGACCAGCAGTTCGCCGATCGCTTTCTGGGTACCGTAGGAGGTCTGCGGTGTGGTCGCCGTCATGTCTTCGACGACATGCGGAAGGTCGCCGCCGAACGCGGCGCAGGAACTGGCAAAGACCATCTTCGGTACGCCCTCCGCCTCCCGGAGGATCTCGAGGATCGTGCGGGTCGCGTCGAGATTGACGGCCATGCCGAGATCGAAATCCTCCTCCGCGCCCGCGCTGACGATCGCGGCGAGATGGAAGACGCTGTCGGTATCGCCGGGAATGGCGTCGGCGAGCAGCGCTTCGTCGGTGATGTCGCCGGCAAGGCTGCGCACGCGGGCATCCGAGGTCAGCGCTTCCGGTGCCTCGATCACATCGAGAAGGGTCAGCTCGGTGACGGCTTTGCGGCTACCGTCAGGGGCGACGAGCGCGTTGCTGTCAAGCAGACGCCGGGCCAGTTTCCGGCCGATGAAGCCCGAGGCGCCGGTAATGGTGACTTTCATCGAATCCACTCCATGCTCCAACCGAGGCCCGCCATGGTCTCGCCGTGCGGCTTGTATTCGCAGCCGACCCAGCCCTCGTATCCGAGGTCGTCCATCAGGGCGAACAGGTAGGGATAGTTGATCTCGCCCACATCCGGTTCGTGCCGGCCGGGTACTCCGGCAATCTGGATGTGCTCGATGACGCTCAACTGATCCCGCATGTGGATCGCGAGGTCTCCCTCCATGATCTGGCAGTGATAGAGATCGAACTGCAGTCGGACATTCGGCGCGCCGACGGCTTCGAGAATGGTCAGCGCCTGCGCCTGGTAGTTCAGGAAATAGCCGGGAATGTCGCGGGTATTGATCGGCTCGATGATCAGTGTCTTGCCGCGCTGGGCGGCAAGCGGCGCCGCGCGGCGGAGGTTGCCGATCAGCGTCTCGGTACAGGCCTCCCGCGACGCGCCGTCCGGCACGATTCCGCTCATCACGTGCAGGCGCGGGCAATCGAGGGCCTCGGCATAGTCCAGCGCCTTTTCGAGGGCGTCCGAGAAGGCGTCCTCGCGCCCCGGCATTGCCGCCAGACCGCGCTCGCCTTTTTCCCAGTCTCCGGGCGGCAGGTTGAAGAGCGCCTGCTCCAGGCTCGCCTCGTCGAGTTTCGCGCGGATCGTCTCCGCCGGGAAATCATACGGAAAAAGGAATTCGACGCCCCGGAAACCGGCCTCCGCGGCCGCCTTGAAGCGGTCGAGGAACGGCAGTTCCTGGAAAATCATGGACAGATTTGCTGCCAGTCTGGGCATAAAGCCTCCCCTGTCGCCATTCTTGATGGGCGTTGTGTCTCGCGCTGACG
This sequence comes from Nisaea sp., assembly GCF_965216895.1. Lineage (GTDB taxonomy): Bacteria > Pseudomonadota > Alphaproteobacteria > Thalassobaculales > Thalassobaculaceae > Nisaea. Next base: position 2,679,746 of record NZ_OZ244205.1, on the reverse strand, counting down.
TGCACTTGCTTGAGGGCGCAGCCTACCGCAGACTGCCCGCCCCGATCCATCAATCCGTATCAACGAGGGAGGAAACCGGCCATGGCGCCCATTCTCGGCTGTATCGCCGACGATTTCACCGGAGCGACCGACCTGGCGAACATGCTGGTGCGCGGCGGCATGCGGACGGTTCAGCTGATTGGTGTACCGGCGGCGGAAACCGAAGTGCCGGACGTTGATGCCGTTGTCGTCGCCTTGAAGTCGCGGACCAACCCGGCGAAGGAAGCGGTCGCGCAATCGCGCGAGTCGCTGAAATGGCTCAAGGCGGCGGGCTGCCGGCAGTTTTTCTTCAAATACTGCTCCACCTTCGATTCGACGGATGACGGCAATATCGGCCCGGTCACCGACGCCCTGATGGAGGACCTCGGGACGTCCGTCACGATCGCCTGTCCGGCCTTCCCGGAGAACGGGCGGACGATCTTCAACGGTCATCTCTTCGTCGGCACGCAGCTTCTCTCGGACAGCTCGATGCGCAATCACCCGCTGACCCCGATGACCGACAGCAATCTCGTATCGGTGCTGCAACGACAAACCGAAAAACCAGTTAGATTGGTCCAGTTCAAGACCGTCGATGCCGGCGGCGAGGCCGTCGCGGCCGAACTCTCGGCCATGGAGGCGGCGGGGGGCGGCGTTGCGATTGTTGACGCCGTTCTTGATAAGCATCTTGAAGCAATCGGTTACGGGGTAAAGGACTTGCCTCTTGTTACCGGAGGGTCCGGGATCGCCATCGGATTGCCGGAAAACTACCGGCGCGCTGGCCTGCTTGCGGACCGGGGTGTGGCGGACGCACTCCCCGCCGTGCCCGGGGATGCCGCTGTCCTGGCCGGAAGCTGCTCCGCTGCGACGCTCGGGCAGATCGCCCGCTTCGAGGCGGAGCATCCGGCATTCGCGGTGGATGCGCTGCGACTCTCCCGCGGCGAGGACGTGGTGGCCGAAGCTCTCCGCTGGGCGGCCGGCCGGATCGCGGAGGGGCCCGTCCTGATCTATGCCAGCCAGCCGGCCGAAAAGGTGCGCGAGATCCAGCAGGAACTCGGCCGGGCGGAGGCCGGGGAACTGATCGAAGAGGCAATGGCCGCGATTGCCCGCGGCCTTGTGGCGTCCGGCACCCGCCGTCTGGTCGTTGCGGGCGGAGAGACCTCAGGCGCGGTCGTTTCCGCGCTCGGGATAGAGGGGCTTCAGATCGGCGCGCAGATCGATCCCGGCGTCCCGGCCACTGTGGCGCTCGGCGGAGAGCCGCTGGCACTCGCGCTCAAATCCGGCAATTTCGGTGGCCCCGACTTTTTCGCGAAGGCGCTTGCCACCATGCCCTGAAGAACCGCGCTCAGGCCCTGGGCGGCGGGAAAACCAGGGAGACAGAGGTACCGAAATTCGGATTGCTGCGGATCTCGATGGCGACGCCGTACGGGGCAAGCTGGTTCTTGACGATCGACAGGCCGCGGCCGGTTCCCATTTCACCCTGCAGACCCTCGACGGGCTTCACCGGGAGAAATTTCAAGACTTCGGAAAGTTTTTCCGCGGGCATCCCGATGCCGGTGTCGCGGATTACCATGATGACCGCGCCGGTGGCGGGATCGCGTTTGCCTATGACGGCGACCGTCCCGCCGGCAGGCGTGAACTTGATCGCATTGACGACCAGGTTTCCAAGCACGTCCTCAAGGATCGCGACCGGGACGGGAACCATTGGAAAATCGCGATCGAACCGCATGTCGAGCGTGATCTTCTTTTCCTCCGCCATGGCGCTGTAGCGCGCGATCATGCGCTCCGCGACGGCATGGGCATCCGTCTCGACACGCGTGGCCCCGTCACCGGTTTCCTCGGCGAGCAGCAAGCGGTCGCAAATCCTCACGAGGGCTTCGGCCGCATCGTGGGCAATGTCGGAATATTGCTTGTATTTCGAATGGCTGTGCCGGCCGTGCCGCTCGCTCTTGAGAAGCTCCGTATAGGCGAGAAGCGCGTTCAGCGGATTGCGCATTTCATGCGCTACCTCGGCAACGAGTGCGTTCCCGGGGTCGATAGTCTTCAGTTCCGATTCGGAATCGGACGGGGGGCGGTCGTGGGTCATCAGGTTTTTCGGTGTACCCATGAGGGTATCGCTTCCGTCAATTCGCTTATCCGGTTCAGGCGACGGTAACCGCAAATATAGAGCATGCGCCTGCAATGGCGCGGCCCGCCGATTATCACGATCCAGCGGGCCGTGACCAGTGTCTCACAATTTGCACGAAACCTGCAGTGGAGATTGTCGCGCTAAATTACCAACTTTTTCTTAATGTGACTCGCGCATCACCGGGGTGCCGCTCTTGCCGACCAGGAAATCGAGATCCGCGCCTTTGTCGGCCTGTTGAACATGCTCGACATAGAGCTTCGAATAGCCGCGGTCATAGGGCGATTCGAAGCCCTGCCAGGCGGCCCGGCGTTTTTCCATCTCGGCGTCGGATACATCGAGATGCATGCGCCGCGCTTCGACATCGACCTCGATCATGTCGCCGTTCTCGACGAAGGCGAGCGGACCGCCGGCGGCGGCCTCCGGGGCAGAATGCAGGATCACGGTGCCGTAGGCAGTGCCGCTCATGCGCGCGTCCGAGATCCGGATCATGTCCGTGATGCCCTTTTTCAACACCTTCGGCGGCAGTCCCATGTTTCCGACCTCGGCCATACCCGGATAACCCTTCGGGCCGCAATTCTTCAGCACCATGATGCAGGTCTCGTCGATATCGAGATCCGGATCGTCGATCTTCGCCTTGTAGTCCTCGATCGTCTCGAATACGACAGCGCGCCCGCGATGCTTCATCAGTTCCGGCGAGGCGGCGGACGGCTTGATGATTGCGCCGTCGGGCGCGAGATTGCCGCGCAGCACCGCGATGCCGCCGTTCGGTTTGAACGGCTTGTCGATCGGGAAGATCACCTCCCGGTTCCAGCATTCGGCGTCCTTGGAATTCTCCCAGAGCGTCTTGCCGTTCACCGTCAGCGCGTCCTTGTGGATGAAATCCCCGAGTTCGCGGATGATCGCGGGCAGGCCGCCGGCATAGAAGAAGTCCTCCATCAGGAATTCACCGGAGGGCATCAGGTTCAGCAGGCAGGGAATGTCGCGGCCGAGGCGGTCCCAGTCGTCCAGCGTGATGTCGATGCCCATGCGTCCCGCGAGCGCAAGCATGTGCACGACCGCGTTGGTCGAGCCGCCGATCGCGCCGTTGACCATGATTGCGTTCTCGAAATTCTCCCGCTTGAGCACGTCCGAGAGCCGGATGTCCTGACGCACCATGTCGACAATGCGGCGACCGGCCATCTGGGCGAGGACATTGCGCCGGGAATCGACCGCCGGAATGGCCGCATTGTGCGGCAGGCCCGCGCCGAGGGATTCGACCATCGAGGCCATGGTGGAAGCGGTGCCCATGGTCATGCAGTGGCCGGCCGAGCGGGCGCCGTCCTGCTCCGCATCCATGAATTCCTGGAGCGTCATCTCGCCCGCGCGGACCATCTCGGAGAATTTCCAGACGTGGGTTCCGCTGCCGACCAGTTCGCCGCGGTAGTGACCGTTCAGCATCGGGCCGCCCGAGACCGTGATGGTCGGCAGGTCGCAGCTTGCCGCGCCCATCATCAGCGAGGGCGTGGTCTTGTCGCAGCCGACCAGAAGCACGACGCCATCCATCGGCAAACCGCGAATCGCTTCCTCGACATCCATCGAGGCAAGGTTGCGGTAAAGCATGGCGGTCGGCCGGAGCTGGCTTTCGGAGGTCGAGAAGACCGGGAACTCGACCGGCATGCCGCCCGCTTCGTAAACGCCGCGCTTCACCCGCTCGGCAATATCGCGGAAATGGGCGTTGCAGGGGTTGAACTCGGACCACGTATTGCAGATTCCGATCACCGGCCGGCCGTCGAACATGTCGGCGGGGATGCCCCGGTTCTTCATCCAGGACCGGTGCGCCCAGCCGTCCTTGTCCATCTTGCCGTACCAATCGGACGAACGGCGCTTGCCCTTGTTAGGATCCTTCGGGTTCGAATTGTCTTCGGCCATCCTGCCAGCTTCCCCCTGTTGTCGGTCCGGCTCCACGGCCGGACCTTGTTGTCGTGTTTCGTTAACCGTCTCACCGGTTCGGCGGACGGTCAAGGCGGGGCCGTCGAGAAGGCGGTCAGCCGTTGTCGGCGGCCCAGTCCGTCAGCTTGCCCATGAAGTCGACGCATTCCTGGACCTGAGCGCGTTCGATGAACTCGTCCGGCTGGTGGGCCTGCTGGATGTAGCCCGGCCCGAAGATCACCCCCGGCACGCCGGCTTGCTGGAAGAACCCGGCTTCGGTCCCGAAGGAGACAGCCCCCGACTGGTTGAGGCCGGTCAGGTGGCGGATCAGATCCTCCGCCGCAGATTCCGTGTCCGGGACGAGCGGCGGCACGTCGTTGACCATTTCCATGGTGATGCCGGCCTCCTCCGAGACCTCTTTCAGGGCCGGATTGAGTTCCGTCTCGATCAGGTCGCGCACCCGCTGTTCGATCGCCTCTGCATCATCGCCGGGATGCAGTCGCATGCCCCAGCGGAACCTGGTGAATTCCGGGATGATATTGTGCGCGGTGCCGCCCTCGATCACGCCGAGATCGATGGTGGTGTAGGGCGGGTCGAACGGACTGTCCTCGAGCGCGTTCGCGCGCAGTTCGGTCTGGATCGTCTCCAGCAGATTGATGATCCTGGCAGCGTACATGATCGAGTTGGCGCCGCGGTGCGGTTCGCTCGAATGGCCCGGAACGCCGCGCACGACGACGCCGAAGCTGCGGCTGCCCTTGTTGCCGCCGATGATCTTCATGCCGGTCGGCTCGCCGACGACGACCGCGATCGGCAGCGGCAGGTTCTCCGCCATGTCCTTGATCAGGCCGCGCACGCCGAGACAGCCGACCTCCTCGTCATAGGAGAAGGCGAAATGGATGGGGGTCTTAAGGTTCCGCTTTTTCATCTCCGGCGCCATGGCGAGCGCAATGGCGCAGAAGCCTTTCATGTCGGCGGTGCCGCGGCCGAAATACTTCCCGTCCGCTTCCCACATGCTGAAGGGATCACGGCTCCAGTCCTGCCCGTCAACCGGGACCACGTCGACGTGGCCGGAGAGCACCACGCCGCCCTTGTTCTCCGGACCGATGGTGGCCCAGAGATTGGCCTTGGTGCCGTCCTCGTTGAAGGTTGTTCGCGTCGGGATTCCCATCTCCTCCAGGTATTCCCTGGCATAGTCGATGAGCTCGAGATTGGAGAGCCGGGACGTCGTGTCGAAGGCCACGAGGCGTTCCAGCATGGAAACGGATCGGGAGAGCATGTCGCTCATGGAAGGCGCACCTTTCGGGTCGGCGCTCAGCGGCGCCAGAACGAGGGAGAGAGCATCACCAGGACGGTGAAGAGTTCCAGCCTGCCGAGCAGCATGCCGAATGACAAGAGCCATTTGGCGCTGTCGGGCAACGAGTCGAAATTGCCGGCGGGGCCGATGATCGGCCCGAGACCCGGTCCGACATTGCTGATCGCGGTGGCCGCGCCGGAGACGGCGGTGATGAAGTCGAGGCCGAGCGCTGCCAGCAGCGAGGCGAGAATGCCGAAGCACAGCATGTACAGGAAGAAAAAGCCCATAACCGATTCGGAGACCGATTCCGGGATCGGCTTGCGGTTGTAGTAGGGAATGAAGACGCCGTGCGGCCTGAGCAGACGTTCGATCTGCACTTGCGCCGTCGCGTAGAGCACCTGGATGCGGAAAATCTTGATGCCGCAGGTGGTCGATCCGGCGCAGCCGCCGACAAACATCAGGCAGATCACAAGGGTGACGGGAAAACCGCCCCAGATCCCGTAGTCGGTCGTTGCGTATCCGGTTCCGGTCATCACAGAGATGATGTTGAAGGCGGCGTAGCGGGCCGCGTCGTGCAACGGGTAATCGAGTTCCTGCCAGTTCCAGATCGTGACCGACCCGACCACCACCGCGACGATGGCGAAGAACCATTTGACCTGGCTGTCCCGGAAGATCGGACGGATCGAGCCGCGCATCATGCGCAGGTAGTAGACGAAGGGCAGGCTGCCGACGATCATGCCCGCAACGACGATCCAGTCGACGACGACATTGTCGAAATGCCCGACCGAGGCGTCCTTGGTCGAGTACCCGCCGGTCGCGATCGTGGTCATCGCATGGGCGATGGCGTCGAACCCGGGCAGGCCAGCCGCCCACAGCCCCGCGGCCCAGGCCGCCGTCAGGGCGAGATATATCCCGCTGATCCCGCCCGCCAGTTGCGCCGCGCGCGGCACCACCTTGTCCGGGGTATCGAAGGCCTCGGTCTGAAAGAGCTGCATACCGCCGACGCTCAGCATCGGCAGAACGGCAAGCGCCATGACGATGATCCCGATGCCGCCGAGCCATTGCAGGAGTGCGCGCCAGAGCAGAATGCCGGGCGGGGCGTGGTCGAGGCCGACGATCACGGTCGAGCCGGTGGTCGTGACGCCGGACATGCTCTCGAAAAAGGCGTCCGCAACGGTCATGTCGAGCTGCGAGAAAGCAAAAGGCAGGGCCGCGACCATGGCGATGGTGAGCCAGCTGAGCGTGGTCAGCAGGAAGGCCTGGCGCAGGCTGAGGGTCGAGGCCGACGGGCTGTTGGTCGTCAGCATCAGCGAGACGCCGATAAAGAGCGAAAGCGCCGACGCCCCGGTGAAGACCTCCCAGTCGGAATTGCCGACGACGAGATCCACGCCGGCCGGCAGAAGCATGGCGACCGCCATGATCGACATGAGAAGGCCGACGATGTGAAGGACCGGACCAAAGGCGACCAAGTCCGCGCTCCCCTTGCGTTGCGCACAGAGCGTGGATCATTGGACCGCCATCGGCACGATGTCCAGTCCGGAAACGCGGTACGGCGATCTGCATCCGGCAAAGCGGCGCCGGCAGCGCCGCTGCCGGAACCTAGTCGGGTCTGGAAACCAGGTCGAAAAACTCTTTGCGGAGTTCCGTGTCCTCCTTGAAGCAGCCGGTCAGGGACTTGGTCACCATGCTCGCGCCCGGCTTGCAGACGCCGCGCGTGGTCATGCATTGATGCTCCGCCTTGACCAGAACCGCGACTCCCTTGGGCTGCAGCACGTCCTGGATCGTGGCGGCGATCTGTGCCGTCATGGTTTCCTGGATTTGCAGGCGCTTGGAGAAGGTCTCGACGACCCGGGCCAGCTTGCTGACACCGACCACGCGATTGTTCGGCATGTAGGCGATGGCGACCTTGCCGATCACCGGCAGCATGTGATGCTCGCAGTGCGACTCCATCCGGATGTTCTTCAGCAGGACCATCTCGTGATAGTCCGCAGTCTCCTCGAAGACCCGCTCCAGATAGATTCGCGGATCGCTCTCGTAGCCCTTGAACAGTTCCTCGTAGGACCTGACGACGCGTGCCGGCGTTTCCAGCAGTCCCTCGCGGTCCGGATCGTCGCCGGCCCATTCGATCAGGGTGCGAACCGCCGCTTCCGCCTCTTCACGCGACGGGCGCTGCCGGATCACCTTGACGTCGACGTCGTGACCGGCTGCGGCCTCAGCGCGCAGTGCGTTGTCATATGGCGACATAGTGGATTCCTCTTCAATCAAGGGCGCATGAATTGTGATGGGGTTACGCCCTCAGTGTTCCCATGGATGTCCCGCATCCGCTCAATGCGGCCGTCCGGCCGCTTCCGGAAGATCCAGTGCGAAACTGGGTACCGAAACCGTAAAACTCTGTCCGTCCGGACCGGTCATGTCGTAATGGCCGCTCATGAAGCCGGACGGGGTCGCGAGCGGCGTTCCGCTGGTATATTCGAAAGAGGAGCCGGGTTGGATCAGTGGCTGCTCGCCGACGACTCCCGGTCCGTCGACGGTCTGTTCGCGCCCAAGGGCATCGGTGATGCGCCAGTGCCGGGCCCGCAGCTGAACCGCCTCTGTCCCGAGATTCTCGATCTTGACGCTGTAAGCCCAGACGAAGCGGTGATCTTCCGGATCCGAATGGTCCGGCAGGTAGCGCGGATGAACGACGACCCTTATCGTCCCTGTGACTTCACTGTACAACCGAAGAGCTCCTTGCCCGCATTCCCCGGGGTCCGTTCCAATCCGGCACCCTCGCGCTCCAGCCGCTAAATGTGGCGCGCCGGAGCGAAGAGTCCATACCTTCCACACCCTGCGCCGCCGCCCGCGACAGGGCAAGTGGAGCCGGTTGCACAAAGACTCACCATGTCGTGACCGTGCGGGACTGTAAAGTCCGGGCAAATCAGCCGTATATGAACAGACCGTCGCTCACTGACCCGGGCGAGATGCCGACAAGGGTGACGCTTCCGCCGCCGCTGAGCGCAACCAGCGTGTTCGCACCCGATGCGGTGGCGGAGTAGGTTGTCCCGGAATCGACCAGTATTCTGTCCTCGGCGGTGCTGAAATCGTTGAAGACGTCGTCACCGGGATTGGCACCGAGCATGGAGATCGTGTCGGCGCCGTTGCCCCCGACAACGGTATCGTTGCCGCCGTTGCCGGCAAGCAGGTCGGTCCCGTCGCCGCCCCAGAGCTGGTCACTGCCGGCGCCGCCATAGAGCGTATCCGCGTCAGTGCCGCCGTAGAGCGTGTCGTCTCCAAGGTTGCCGTAGATCAGATCCGTCCCGGCATTGCCGTAGACGATGTCGGTTCCGTTGTTGCCGGTGAGCCTGTCGGCATTGTCGCCGCCGGCCAGCAGGTCGTTTCCGGCTCCGCCCATTATCGTGTCGTTCCCGGTGTCGCCCGAGAGCGTGTCGTTTCCGGTATTGCCGTAGATCAGGTCGGCTCCGGCGTCGCCGGATGCGAGGTCGTCGTCCTGCCCGCCATAGATCGTGTCCGTACCTTCGTTCCCGGTGACCGTGTCGGCACCCTGTCCGCCATAGAGCAGGTCGTTTCCGGCGCCGCCGTCGAGCAGATCGTTGCCCCAGTTCCCGTAGAGGAAATCGCGGCCGTCATTGCCGTAAAGGGAGTCCGTTCCGACGCCGCCGATGACCGTGTCGGAATCCGCTTCGCCGGAGATGGCATCGTTTCCGGCGCCGCCAAGCAGGGTGTCGTTTCCCGCTCCGCCGTAGATCGTGTCGTTCCCCTGCCCGCCGAAGACCGTGTCCATCCCCTCGTCGCCGTAGAGGCTGTCCGAACCGGTGTTCCCGTAGACCAGGTCGTTGGACGCACCGCCATAGAGCAGATCGGCGCCGAGCCCGGTTCCGCCATAGAGCACGTCGGTCCCGTCCCCCCCGGAGACGGTGTCGCTGTCCGGCCCGCCGGTGAAGGTGTCGGCGGCCGCAGTGAGGCTGGCGGATACCTTGGTCTGCGTTCCCAGCAGATTGACCCCGGAAACGGTCACGCCGAGTGTGCTGCTGAAAGTGATCGAGATCGTTCCGGAAGGGTCGAACAGATAGTTCTGGGCGAACGTGACAACGTGTGCGGCGTTGCTGTTCACGGTGATCGAGGCGTAGCCCCGTGCGGAATCGAGGCTGCTGGCGACCAGCGTCCCGGATGTGATGGTCAGCGTTCCGTTGTCGGAAGCCAGTTCCGCAATATTGGAAATGTCGTCAACGCTAGAGGAGACCATTCTTACCTCCGCTTCAGCCGATTTCTTCGGCGTTCCCGTATCTCCGGGCACGTTTCCAGCGTGACCCGGACGATGATCCAAGCTCAGACAGGTTTATTTAGAGTTAAATGTTTACCAAACGATTTCTCTTGTAAGCAAGGCGGCGCTTGCGCATGTTTGGGACGCTGCGGGTGTAGTTCAATGGTAGAACATCAGCTTCCCAAGCTGAATACGTGGGTTCGATTCCCATCACCCGCTCCATCTCGCGGCGGTGATCCCGCGGCGAGCAGTCGGCGTCAACGTGGCGGATCTACGGCGCAACGCAGCCATGCGCATCTCGCGGCTTGAATTTTCCGGCGAATTTCGCTATCTCCCCGTCGCGAGCTAAGGCTCGTCGGTTTCACGTAACTTGATCCCTCCGACGGCATCGACCGGACGGGTCGGGATCCAGCCCATTTTCGGCGTTTGATTGAGATCCGGCTTCCGGTGCCGCCTTTCGGCATGTCCCGGGAGCCTCTCACAGGACCGCATTCGGCCGCGCCACATGACCGACGAGACGCTGACAAAAAAGGAGAACTAAATGCAGGACAAGCCGCTCACCGGAAAAAATATTGCAATCATGGTCGCCAACGGGTTTGACGAGATCGAGTTCGTCGAACCGCAAAAGCAGCTGCTGGCTGCCGGCGCGACGGTCAAGGCCGTTTCCCGCGCTACCGGTCTGGTCAATGGCTGGTATGACGGCTCCTGGGGCCATTTCTTCCCGGTTGACGCGGACTTGGCCGATACCCTCGCCGTCGATTACGATGGTCTCGTCGTGCCGGGCGGTGTCCGTGGCGTCGAGAAGCTGGCTGAAGATCCGCACGCCCAGCGCATCCTGAAGGCCTTCCTGCGCGCCGGCATGCCGACCGCGCTGATCGGCGATGCCGGCTCCCTGCTGGTCACCATCGAAGACGCCAAGGGCCGGACCGTCACCTCCTCCGCCGATACCCGCGAAGCCCTTGAGGCTGCCGGCGCGAGCTGGGAAGAAACCGCGTCCGTGACCGAAGGCAACCTCGTCACCGCCAACGGTGCCGAAGGTATTGCCGACCTGGTACAGAGCTTTGCGGCTCTGGTCACCGCTTATGACAGCAACGTGACCGAAGCCGCGTAACGGCGCTTCCAGACCAGTATCTGGCGTTGACGGCGTGGATTATCGGATCCACGCCGTTTTTATTTCTGCCATGCTTCAGTGACTTCGAACCGCTAACAGGCACGCGTCCATGTCCGATATTCCCTCTCCCTGCGTCGCAGTTTGCCAGATCGACCGCGAAAGCGGTTATTGTCTCGGTTGCTGGCGCACGATCGCGGAGATCGCGGGCTGGGCGCGCTATGACAATGCCGAGAGGCTCCGTATCGTGGGCGAATTGCATGATCGCCGGGGAAGTGCGGCGCCGCGGCAGCGCCGCCGGAACCGGCGGCGGACGGCGCGTGCGGTGGATTGAGGCAAATCGGGGAGACTGAACATGGCGGGACCGGTTTTTCACCTGATGGATCGGGGTCCGGCACCCGTGGCGCCCTATAGTCACGCGGTCGAGATCGACGGCTGGTGCCTGATCACCGGCCAGCTCGCAACCGACCCGGACGAGGACACCGCACCCTTGCCCCAAGGCATCGAGGCGCAGACCCGGCGCACGATGGAGAATCTCCGGATCGTACTCAAGGGCCTCGGGCTCGATTTCACCCATGTCGTCTCCGCGCGGGTCTTTCTGACCGAGTTCGAGCGGGACTACGAGGCGATGAACCGAGTTTACGCGGAATATTTCGGCGCGGACATGCGTCCGGCCAGGACCTGTATCGGCGTCACCGGACTTGCCCGCAGGGCGCTGGTCGAGATCGATTGCATCGCCTATCGGGCGGGCTGAAAATTCTTTGACGCGCCCCTTGACGCGGGCGCACATAATGCGCACATTGCGCTCACGAAATCCGGCCGGGAAGGCGCCGCGAAATCGCGGAGCAAGCCCGGTCGAATTTTTTTACGCGGAATCTGAGATTTCTCTTGCGGAGCAGGGGAAAAAGCCTCAGAACCCCGCGCCTATATCCGCAATCGTGCGGAAACGAAAGGAACGCCAGACCATTCCGCCCAACGGTGTTGCGGCAAGCGGGATGCGACGGGGTAACTGGGACATCTACTGGATAGGAGGGGTTGATGGATCGAAACATCGCCTTCGCTGATTTGGGGATGGACTCGGATACTCAGCCGAGCAGAACCAATTCCGACTTCACCGACACGGCCACGCATCATGATGGCACGGTCGTTCCACTTTCGCCGAGCTACTCGGACGCATCGCTTGATCATTTCGTGAAGAAGGACGGGCTGGTTTTTGCCGGCACGCACCTGATCATCGATCTGGTAGGCGCCTCGCGGCTGGACGAACTCGAGCATGTCGAGGAGACGCTGAAGGAGGCCGTCGAGGTTTCCGGCGCCACCCTGCTGCATATACACCTGCATCATTTCACGCCAAATGGCGGTGTGTCCGGTGTTGCGGTGCTCGCGGAATCGCATATCAGCATCCACACATGGCCGGAGCGGGGCTATGCCGCGCTCGACGTGTTCATGTGCGGCGATGCCGAGCCGCACAAGGCCATTGCGGTCCTGCGGCGCGCGTTCCGTCCGGACTCGATCCAGCTCAACGACCTGAAGCGGGGCCTGACTGTATGAGTGAGTGGTTCAATGAAACCCTTCACGACGGATACGGCCAGCGGCTGACAATGGACAAGGTGCTCTTCCGGGAGCGGACGGAGCACCAGGATCTCGTCATCTTCGAGAATGCGGTCTTCGGGCGCGTCATGGCGCTCGACGGCATCGTGCAGACCACCGAGGGTGACGAGTTCGTCTATCACGAGATGCTGACGCATGTGCCGATCCTGGCCCACGGGCGGGCGAAGCGCGTGCTCATCATCGGCGGCGGCGACGGCGGCATGGCGCGGGAAGCGCTGCGCCACACGTCCGTCGAGCAGGTGACGATGGTCGAGATCGACCGCAGCGTCGTCGACATGTGCATGAAACACCTGCCTTCGATCAGCGCCGGGGCGTTCGACAATCCCCGGCTCGACCTTCGGATCGCCGACGGCGCGAAGTTCGTCGAGGAAACCGACGGCAAGTGGGACGTGATCATCGTCGATTCGACCGACCCGATCGGTCCCGGCGAAGTGCTGTTCCGCGAGAGCTTCTACAAGGCCTGCAAGCGCTGTCTGACCGACGGCGGCATACTCGTCACGCAGAACGGGGTGCCCTTCGTCCAGGGCAGCGAGGTCACCAATTCCTTCGACCGGCTCGGCCCGCACTTTGCCGATGTCTGGTTCTACACGGCGGCGGTCCCGACCTACCAGGGCGGCCTCATGGCATTCGGCTGGGCGACGGATGATGGCGGGCTGCGCCGGGCGCCTGTCGCCGATATCGCGGTCCGGTTCGAAAATGCCGGCCTAGATTGCCGGTATTACACGCCGGAAGCCCATGTTGGTGCATTCGGTCTGCCGGCCTTCATCCGCAAGCTGATGCGGTCGTAGTTTCCGCAAGAATTTTGTCTCCGGCTTAAGCTTTCTTTTACGCCCGTCCGCTAGATTGATGTTCAGGGAAGAGCCGTTTTCCCCCACGGCATTCGGTCACAGCCAGATGCGATTCCCCCTAACCTGGCACGTGATCCTTCCTGGACTCCCCCTTGGGGCTCGTCACCGGCGAGCCCCTTTTGTTTGCGGTGCTTTCTCCGGTCTCGAAAGCCCGGCAGTGACCATGCTATGGTCGTGCTGAATCAGACACTTGCAGGCACGCATGGCCGCCAGCACAACCACATTCTCGGTCCTCGTCGTCGCCTACAATTCCGGCGCGCACCTGCCACGATGCCTCGCGGCGCTGGAGGCGCAAACCTGCCGTGATTTCGAAGTGATCGTGCTGGACAACGGTTCGACGGACGGCATCGCCCTCGATCTTTCCGGCGTGACAGTGCCCGCGCGCCTGGAACACAGCCGGGACAATATCGGTTTCGCCGCCGGAAACAACCTCCTGGCCCGCAAGGCAGGCGGTACCTGGCTCGCATTGCTCAATCCGGATGCCTTTCCCGAACCGGACTGGCTCGCGGAAATTCTCGCGGCTATCCGGCGGTATCGCGGTGTTCGCGTCTTCGGCTCGACCCAGCTTCTCGACGAACGACCTGACCTGCTGGACGGCGCCGGAGACCATTACAGTCCCCTCGGCCTGGCCTGGCGTGGCGACCGGATGCGGCCGGCCGCCGCGATGACCGGAGACGGTGAGGTGATGGGTCCCTGCGCGGCCGCCGGGATCTATCATCGCGACGCCTTTCTTGCCGTCGGCGGCTTCGCAGAGCGGTTCTTCTGCTACTACGAGGATGTCGACCTCGGTCTCCGCCTCCGGCTGAACGGCGAGCGCTGTATCCAGCTCGCGGGTGCCCGGGTGCGGCATGTGGCCTCCGCGATCACCGGGCAGAACTCGGATTTCTCGCGCTATCACATTACCCGCAACCGGATCTGGACCTTCCTGCGCTGCATGCCGGCGCCGGTCTTTCATGTGGCGTTTCCGCTGCTGCTCGCGCAGCTGGCGCTCATCGTCCTGCTCGGCCCAGTACGAGGCGACGGTCCGGTCCGGCGGCGGGCGATCCTGGATGCCTTCCTGAATTTCCGCACTGTCATGAAAGAGCGCTCGGAGATACAAGATAAGCGAAAGGCCGACCTTACCGATTTCCTCGGTGCGCTTAGCTGGAATCCCGCGAAGCTGCGTGGGGCAAAAGGGGATCGGAGGGACATCCGGTCGGAAAACTGGGCGGAAGAGCGACCGTCATCCGGAGTGGAGCATGCAGCAGACTAGCGTCGTCGCGGTCGTCGTTTCCTACCGGCCCGACGAGCGCCTCTATCGCGCGCTGGACGCGCTGGCGCCGCAGGTCGGGCGGACCGTCGTCGTCGATAACGGGTCGGACCCAGACGCGGTCGGCCGGCTGGAATCGATTGCCGAAGCGTCCGGTGGCAGGACAACGCTGATCCGGAACGGCGAGAATGCGGGGCTCGCGGCCGCGCAGAACCAGGGCATCCGCTTCGCGCTGGAGGACGGCGCGGATTGGGTGCTGCTGATGGATCACGACAGCATTCCGGATGCGAACATGGTCGCCTCCATGCTGTCGGCATATTCCGCCCACTCCGCGGCCGAGCAAATAGGTCTGGTCGCGCCGCTCCTCGGCGACGAGGAGGGTACGCTGAAGGCCCGGGCCTATATCTCCCGTCACGCCTTCGATTTTCGCCCGGTACGCTTCGGGCCGGGCGACGTGCTGGATGATGTCGCTTTCGCCATGGCCTCGGGCAGTCTGGTCAAGGCCGAGGTGTTCCGCGACGTTGGCCTGATGCGCGAGGATTTCTTCGTCGACTACATCGATTTCGAATTCGCGTTCCGCATGCGTCGCGGCGGCTGGAAGCTGATCGCGGTCGGCGATGCGAAGCTGCAGCACCGGCTCGGCGAGTTCGAGCAGAAGACGCTGCTCGGCCGGAAGTTCTGCTTCAACAGCCATTCGAGCTTCCGGCGCTATCACATCTATCGCAACCGCCTGCGCGTCTGGCGGGCGCACGGCGTTTACCTGCCGGCCTTCTTCGCCTTCGAATTCGCCTCCATCGGCATCGACCTCGCGAAGCTGATCCTGCTGGAGGACGACAAGCTGGAGAAGCTCGGCGCGATCGGCCGCGGGGTGGCGCATGCGCTGATCGGGCGCGGCGGGGCAAGGGCGGGCTAGAACGCGCCCGCCGCCCAAGCGACGACAAGATAGCGCCCGGTCTTGGCCACTGAGACCAGTAAGAGAAACATCCAGAACGGCTCGCGCAGGATGCCCGCCGCGAAGGTGAGCGGGTCGCCGATGAAGGGCGCCCAACTCAAGAGCAGGCTCCATTGTCCGTATTTCCGGTACCAGCCGCAGGCACGGTCCATCTGTTTCTGCGAGACCGGAAACCATTTGCGGTCGCTGAAGCGGTCGACGAAACGGCCGAGGATCCAGTTTACCACCGCGCCGAGGGTGTTTCCGGCGGAGGCGGCCGCGAGCAGGAGCGGGAGCGAATAGTCGCCAGTCAGGATCAGGCCGACGAGGCCGATCTCCGATTGCGCCGGAAAGAAGGTGGCGGCGGCGAAGCTGAGCAGGAACAGTCCGCCATAGACGCCAAGTTCGGAAATCACGCTCGCGGCCCCCGGCGAAGGAGGAGCCCGGCACGGGGGGTGCCGGGCTCCGGTTGCTCAGGGCGGCACTCTACCGGCTTGAGGGACCGGTTGTCCCGCCCCAGGCAAGATCACACCCGGCGGCGACGAGGCCGGGCTCGGACTTGGGGACGCCGACGAGCGTCACCAAGCCACCGTCGGAAAGGGTATTGCCGCCGCAATGCAGATCGGCCGTCGGGTCGTTGTTCGGTTTGTACTGAAAAGACATCCGAAGGACTCCTCAAGAGCCAGCTCGGTTGCTTGCCGGGCGCGGTAGCCGGTGCGGATAGAGCACGAGGGCGGCCGCACTGATGTGGTTGCGCGCTGCGGGCAGCGCCGCCCAGCCGGCGGCTCCGCCGACCTCGTCCTGCGCGCCGTGTACGCTCGCGTCGAGCGCATCTTCGAGGGTTCGCAGAAAGGCGCGGCCGGTCGCGCCGGCGCCGGTTGCGCAGGCGATCAGGGTGACCTCCGCGTCCTTCGCCAGCGCCTCGCGGATCCGCGCGAGCCTACGGACGTCGCGCCTGAGGGCGCGAATATCGATTTTGCGGCCGGAAAGCCTCAGCGCGCCGGCCGAGCCGTGTGCGAGGATGACGAGGTGTTTGACGTTTTCTTCGTGCGCTTCCAGGCCGGCCGCCATCGCGTCCAGCGCGTTGCCGACGCGCGGCAGGTAGTGAACGGTCGTCCCGGAAGCGAGCCCCGCAAGCAGGATCTCCGGATCCAGCACCTCATGATCTACGAAGAGAAGGGTCTGCAGGGCGGTGGTTTTCGGACAGACGTTCGGCGAGACGAGCTGAGAATCGAGCATGGTCTGGACCGTTCCTTTCTGGGGTACAAACCTTGGCAGAACCAAGTGGAGTTGCCATTGTGGCAATGTTCACAAAAATACATAAAATTAAATCTAAATCAAGCGTGATTTTCTATCATTCTGCCTATGGGTGTATACGCTTCATGACTGGGGCTGGGGGTGCCGGTCACGAGAATCTCAGCGCTTTCTGCGGATCGAAATCAGCAGAAAGCGAGCCCAGAGCGCAAGATTCACCAAGGCGACCAGAGGGTTTTTCCAGCCGCCGAAATGCTTGGAAAAGTAGAGCGTCCCGCCTCGCGTTTTCTGTTTTTCGATAAAAATTCCGCGGGCATCGCTGGTGCCCTGGACATGGGTGGCGGAAAGCATGGGGTCGAACCAGATCTGTCCGCCCGCCTTGCGGACCCGGTAGCAGACGTCGACATCTTCCATATGCAGGAAATAGTCCTCGTCCATCCCGCCGATCTTTTCAAAGACGTTCCGCGGAAAGAGAAGGAAAGAGCCGGAGATGCACTCGACCTCCGTCAGCTCGTCCGGCGCCGCCGTGCCGTGCAGGTTGATCCGCTTGAAGCCGAGACGGTAGAGGCCGGAGACCTCGACGAGACAGGTCCAGGGTGTCATCAGGTTGCGGCGGCAGCCGCGTTGCTCGCTGCCGTCGGGGTTCTCGATCCTGACCGTGTAGAGCGAGATGCCGGGCCGTTCCGCGAGCCGGATCATCGCACCGTCGAGCGTGCCCGGTTTCAGGACCGAGTCGGGGTTGAGCAGCAGCAGGTAGGGGCTCGTCGTCGCGCGCGCTCCCATGTTGCAGGCGCGCCCGAAGCCGACATTGCCGTGCCCGGTGAGCAACCTGACGCGCTCTTCCCGCTCGGCAAGAGACCGGAGGGCGGACACGACCTCTTCCGGGTTGCCGTTATCGACGACCACGACCTCGCGCGCCGACGTCTCGCCGAGCACGGACCGGATACAGTCCGTCAGGCAGGGACCTGTGTGGTAGCTGACGATGACGACGGCGCAGGCGGGGCGGTCCGTCGGGGGCGTATGCTCGCTCATGGCTCTGATGTGCCACGATTCGCCGGGTCAGCCAAGGGCTCGCCGCTTGCCGCCGTCGCAGGCCCCATGCTATAGCCCCGCAGGCCCTGAAGGCCGCGTAAATCCAAGGGGAGACAGGGCCTTGCAGGTCGAGCCACTAGAGATTTCGGACGTCAAGATCATCACGCCGAAAAAGTTCGGCGACCATCGTGGGTTTTTCTCCGAGACCTATAACCAGGGCGCTTTCGAAGCCGCCGGTCTCGACTATACCTTCATCCAGGACAACCACTCCTTCTCGGCGCCGAAAGGCACGCTGCGCGGGCTGCATTTCCAGACCCCTCCGCACGGTCAGGACAAGCTGGTACGGGTGATCCGCGGTGCGATCTTTGATGTCGCGGTCGATATCCGCAAGGGTTCGCCGAGCTACAGCCACTGGGTCGGTCGGGTGATCAGCGCAGAGAAATGGAATCAGATCCTGGTTCCGGTCGGCTTCGCGCACGGTTTCTGCACGATCGAGGAAAATACCGAAGTGCTCTACAAGGTGACCGGCAAGTACGCGCCGGACTGCGAGGGCGGCCTGACCTGGAACGACCCGGCGCTTGGCATCGACTGGCCGCTGGATGGCGATCCGATCCTGTCGGCCAAGGACGAGGCCTATCAGCTCTTCGCAGAATTCGACAGCCCTTTCACTTACGAAGCCTGAGGACTCCCGAACGTGAGCGACATCAAGACAGTCATCGTCACCGGGGGCGCCGGCTTTATCGGCTCCGCGGTCATCCGTCACCTTATCTCCGATACGGACGCGAAGGTCGTCAATCTCGACAAGCTGACCTACGCGGCGAACCTCGCCTCGCTGAAAGAGGTCGATCGCTCCGATCGCTACGTCTTCGAGCAGGCTGACATCTGCGACGCAGCGGCTCTGGAACAGATCTTCGCGAAGCATCGGCCGGACGCGGTCATGCATCTCGCTGCCGAGAGCCATGTCGATCGCTCTATCGACGGCCCGGCCGACTTCATCCAGACCAATATCGTCGGCACCTACACGATGCTGGAAGCCGCGCGGAAATACTGGACGGCCGCGCCCGACGTCGTGAAGGCGAAGTTCCGCTTCCATCACATCTCCACCGACGAGGTGTTCGGCTCGCTCGGCGACGACGGTCTTTTCACCGAGGAGACCGCCTACGACCCGCGCTCGCCCTATTCCGCGAGCAAGGCCTCCTCGGACCATCTGGTGCGCGCCTGGATGGAGACCTATGGTCTGCCGACCGTGCTCTCCAACTGCTCGAACAATTACGGGCCCTACCATTTCCCCGAAAAGCTGATCCCGCTGATGATCATCAAGGGCCTCGCGGGCGAGCCGCTGCCGGTCTACGGCAAGGGCGAGAACGTGCGCGACTGGCTCTATGTCGACGACCACGCGCGTGCGCTCTGGACCGTCTGCTCGAAGGGCGTGCCGGGCGAGAGCTACAATATCGGCGGCAACGAGGAGCGGAAGAACATCGATGTCGTGACCGGCATCTGCTCGCTGCTCGACGAACTGGTGCCGCAGCAGGGCGGCAAGAAATACGCCGAACAGATCACCTACGTGACCGATCGCCCGGGGCACGATTTCCGCTACGCGATCGACGCCTCCAAGATCAAGGCCGAGCTTGGCTGGGAGCCGTCCGAGAGCTTCGAGAGCGGTCTCAGGAAGACCGTCCAGTGGTACCTCGACCGCAAGGACTGGTGGCAGCCGATCCTCGACCGGACTTACACCGGCGAGCGCCTCGGCACCGGCTCCAAGGGATAGCGCCATGATTCTTGTCACCGGCGCCGGCGGACAGGTCGGAACCGAACTTCTGGCCCGGGCCGGGAAGCACGGCCAAGAGGCGACGGGCCTGCTCCGCGCCGATCTCGATATCTCCGACGCGCAGGCGGTGCATGCGGCGGTTAAGGCGGCGCAGCCGTCGCTGATCGTCAACGCCGCGGCCTATACGGCGGTCGACAAGGCGGAGGAGGACCGGGACGCCGCCTATGCGATCAATCGCGACGGGCCGGCCAATCTTGCTGCGGCGGCGAAGGACGCAGGCATCCCGCTGATCCATATCTCGACCGACTACGTGTTCGACGGGAGCAAGGACGGGGCGTGGCTCGAGCGCGATCCGGTGGCGCCGCTTGGCGTCTACGGCGCCTCGAAGGAAGCGGGCGAGCAGGCGGTGCGGGCGGCCTTGAACGAGCATGTAATCATGCGGACTTCCTGGGTCTACGCAGCGCATGGCGGCAATTTCGTGAAGACCATGCTGCGCGTCGGCAAGGAACGCGACGAGCTGCGCGTGGTCGCCGACCAGTTCGGTGCTCCGACCTCGGCCGGCGACATCGCGGATGCGATCCTCACCATCGCCACCCGCATCCGGGACGGCGAGACAGACGGATGGGGCACCTATCATTTCACCGCGGAAGGCCGGACCAGCTGGCACGGTTTCGCCGAGGCGATCTTCGCCCGCGCGGAGAAGGTCTGGGGCCGGCGGCCGTCGGTCGCGCCGATCCCGTCGAGCGAGTATCCGACGCCGGCGAAACGGCCGGGGAACTCGGTTCTTGATTGCGCGAAGATCATCGCGGCCTTCGACGTGCCGCGGCGGAACTGGCAGGACGGTCTGGACGAGGTGCTCGAGGTCCTGCTGG
Source organism: Nisaea sp. (assembly GCF_965216895.1). Taxonomy (GTDB): domain Bacteria; phylum Pseudomonadota; class Alphaproteobacteria; order Thalassobaculales; family Thalassobaculaceae; genus Nisaea. Next base: position 2,659,467 of record NZ_OZ244205.1, on the reverse strand, counting down.
CCGAAGAATGAGCGACTAGGAAAGGGAGAGGGATGAAAGGGATCATCCTCGCCGGCGGGTCCGGCACACGGCTTTATCCGCTGACCGTCAGCGTCAGCAAGCAGATCCTGCCGGTCTATGACAAGCCGATGATCTACTATCCGCTGAGCACCCTGATGCTGGCGGGGATCAAGGACATCCTGATCATCACCACCCCGGCGGACCAGGAGGGCTTCAAGCGCTTGCTCGGCGACGGCAGCCAGTGGGGCATCTCGCTGGAATATCGCGTGCAGCCCTCGCCAGACGGGCTGGCACAGGCCTTCATCATCGGCGAGAGCTTCATCGGCGACGAGCCGTCGGCGCTGATCCTCGGCGACAACATCTTCTATGGCCACGGCCTGACCGAGATGCTGCAGCGCTCGGCCGACCGCGAGAGCGGCGCCTCGGTCTACGGCTATTACGTGAGCGATCCCGAGCGCTACGGCGTGGTGTCCTTCGACGAGGCCGGACGGGCGAACGAGATCGTCGAGAAGCCGGACAATCCGAAATCCAACTGGGCGGTCACCGGACTCTATTTCTACGACCGCGACGTGGTTGAGATCGCCAAGTCGATCAAGCCGTCGCCGCGCGGCGAGCTCGAGATCACCGACGTCAACAAGGTCTATCTCGAGCGCGGCGACCTGCATGTTGAGCGCATGGGCCGCGGCTATGCCTGGCTCGACACCGGCACACATGATTCTCTGCTGCAGGCTTCGGAATTCGTGCGCACGGTCGAGGAACGGCAGGGCCTGAAAATTGCGTGCGTCGAGGAAATCGCCCACCATATGGGCTATATCGACGACGAGCAGCTACTGAAGCTGGCCGATCCGCTGGCGAAGAGCGGCTACGGTCTCTATCTGCGCTCGTTGCTGAAGGGATAACGCCACCGGAACGGAGCCTGCCGTGGGCCGCCTGATCGCACTCTATGTCGCATTCGTCTTTGTCGTCGGCGGGGCTTTTGCCTGGCTGATCGTAGAGCTGCTCGGGCCGCATGAGGGCCCCGCGCCGACAGAGGCCCGCGCCGAGGCGGTCACCGTCGCTCAGGCCACGGCGCCGGAGCCTCCCGATCTCGATGGCCTCGCCCCGTCACCGTTGCCGCTTTCGCTTCCGATTGCCTGTGATCCCGGGAAAGACTGCTGGGTCGTGAATTATGTCGACCGGGATCCCGGCGAGGATTTCCGCGATTATGCCTGCGGCGACATGGGGTATGACGGCCACAAGGGAACCGATTTCGCCATCGCCCATGCCGGCCGGCTCGAGGACGACGTAGCGGTTCTCGCCGCCGCATCCGGCAGCGTGGTCGGGGTGCGCGACGGTATGGCGGATGTGTTCAATCGCGGTGCCAGCCGGGATGACCTAGACGGCAAGGATTGCGGCAACGGCGTCCGGATCGATCATGGCGGCGGCTGGGCGACCCAGTATTGCCACCTGAAGAAAGGCAGCGTCGCCGTCAAGGCGGGCGACACCGTCGTCGCCGGTGACCGGCTCGGCAGCGTCGGCCTTTCCGGAGCGACGCAATTTCCGCATATCCATATCACGGTGAACAAGGGCAACGCGGTGGTCGATCCCTTCGCCGGGGTCGACGGAGCAGGGGAAAGCTGCGGTCTCGGCAAGGCGCCGCTCTGGGAGAAGCCGGTCCTGCGGCAGCTTGCCTATTATTCGCCGTTCGCGCCGAATGCCGGTTTCGCCGATCACGTGCCGGACGCCGCAGAGGCCAAATCCGGAAAGCTTGGCGGCTGGGCGCCCGCGGCCGACAGCCCGGCACTGGTCTTTTGGACGGAACTCTACGGAACGCGTGCGGGCGACCGGTTGGAACTGAACCTGGTCGGCCCGGACGGTGAAACGATCGCGGACAAGGTCGAGACCCTCGACCGGAACCGCAACTGGGTCTATCGGGCGATAGGCCGCAAGAGTCGTGGCAGTTGGGCGCCGGGAACCTATGTCGGGACGGTGAAGGTCACGCGACCGGACGGCCCCGGCCAGCGACAGTTCGAGCAGAGCTTCACAACCACCCTCAGATAGCTCCAAGGCGGACTGCGGCCCCGATCTGACGCGGCTCTTCCGGGAGCGCGAAGGCCGGCCGTTCCGGCGTGATTGAGAGATTGGGATTGTAGGCCGGATCGTCTTCGAGCAAGGCACCCCAGCGCTCTACCATGAAGGCGCGTTCCTGGTCGTAGAGCGCCGCCTTCTCCGGGGTGATCACGGTTCCCCGCGAGGCCGACTCGTGATGCACCAGCACCGCGTGCGGGGTCCAGATCACCCGGTAGCCTGCCCTGCGGACGCGCAGGCAGAGGTCGATATCACCGAAATCGACGGCCAGCGCCTCGTCGAACCTGCCGGCCTCCTTGAAGACGTTGCGGCGCATGACCATGCAGGCGCCCGTAACGGCGGAGAGAGACTGCGCCTGCATGGCGCGCCCCCAGTAACCGCCGTCATGCTCCGCAATTTTCAGGTTGGTGTGCCGCGCGACATGGGCGCCCGCGAGGGCGATCCCGGCATGCTGCACGGTCCGGTCCGGATAGAGCAATTTGGCCCCGACGAGCCCGATTTCCGGGCGTGCCGCTTCCGCGACCATCTCCGCCAGCCAGTCCGGGCTGGCCGGTTCGATGTCGTTGTTGAGGAAGCAGAGGAAGGCGCCCGAGGCATCCCGGGCGCCGAGGTTGCAGAGCCGGGAGAAATTGAACGGTCCCGCATCTGTCAGCACGGTGACGTTTGCCCGGCGTGCCTGCGCGTCGAGATAGCGTAGCGTGGCGTCGTCGTCGCTGCCGTTGTCGACGATGCGGATCTCGAGATCCGGGTAATCGGTCTGATCGAGCAGCCCGTCGAGGCAGGTGCGGAGCAGGCCGAGCCGGTTTCTTGTCGGGATGACGACGGACACGGGCGCCTTGGCCGGCAGAGGCCGCACGAGACGCCAGCGGGCGCCTCGCAGCTCGGCACGCGCGTCGGATCCCCGCCGTTCCAGCGCGTCCCGGATCACGCGGCCCGTGGCTTCCTGCGCGTAGGGTTTGGTTTCGACAGAGGCGGCGGTGGAGTTCGTTGTCGCCCGCCAGTGATAGAGGATGCGCGGGACGTGGCCGATCCGCTCCGGCGCCGTCCGTTCCGCCACCCGCTGCACGAGGTCATGGTCCTGGCTGCCTTCGAAGCCGAGCCGGAAGCCGCCGACCTCCTCCACCAGCGACCGGCGGATCACGCTGAAATGGCAGATATAATTGGAAATCAGCGAAAGCTCGGGATCCCAGGCCGGTTTGAAATGGGGTGAGAAACGGATGCCCCCGTCGTCGATCTTGTCCTCGTCGGAATAAACCAGGTCGAGCCCGGGATGCGCGGCCAGCGCGCGCGCCATTTCCGCCAGGGCGTCGGGCGCCAGCCGGTCGTCGTGATCGAGCAATCCGATGAAGGTTCCGCGGGCGATCCCGAGCGCCGAGTTCGACGCCGCGGAAATATGTCCGTTCTCCGGGCGCAGAATCAGTTTGATACGGGGATCTTCCGCACCCGCCTGTTTCAGGAGTCGGGTGACTTCCGGGTCGGTCGAGGCGTCGTCGGCGATGCAGAGTTCCCAGTCCTCGAAGCCTTGCTGCCGAACGGAGGCGATCGCTTCCAGGAGGTGGGCCGGCTCCGGATTGTAAACCGGCAGAAGCACGGAAAAGAGCGGAGTGTCGCCAGGGGACGCTACGACCGGCGGGCGTTCTTCGCTATGGGCGGCGCTCTTATCCAGCCATTCCTGATACTGGGTTTTCGGCAGAGTGGCGGCACTGCTGCCGGTACGACGGTGGGCTTCGGCCGCAAGCAGTAGCAGCTCGTCGGGCGGTGTCGCCTTGGTGTCGATCTCGCCGAGTACCGCCAGCGCGCGTTCGGGGCGTCCGTCGGCAAGCAGGGCCCGCATGTAGAGCATCGCAGGTTCGAGCTCCCGGCGGCTGACGCACCACCAGCGGGCAGCCGCCGCCCCGTTGCCGGTACGTGCCGACCCGACGAGGGCGCGCGCGGCCTGCGGATCCACGATTTGTGATTTCCGCGTGCAGGCCTCCGCGCCCCTCTTGCCGAGGCGTCTCCGGAGCTGCGCCTGGCGGGCCAGGGCCGGTCCGTTCAGCGGGCGGATGCAGAGGCTGCGGGCGAGATGGGCGAGGCCTTCCTCGCGTGCGCCGAGCGCGGGTTCGACCACGGAGAGATTGAACCATGCATCCGCCGCCTCGGGCCGCAAGACCGCTTCCCGGCGGAAGGCGCGGACCGCCTCCGTGAGCCGGCCGGCGCCATGCAGGGCCGCAGCATGGCGGGCATGGGCCGCCGGGTTCAGGCCGTCGAGACGGGCCGCCTCGCCATAGCGCCGGAGGCTCCGGCCCGGCTGTTTCGTCTCGGCATAGATCCAGCCGAGCAGCTCGGCGGTTCCGGGGTGATAGGGCAGGACGGTGCGCAGGCGCTCGTAATGCCGTGCCGCCTCCAGAGACGGACCGGCCGCACCTTCGAGGTCGGCATGGAGGGCGAGTGCGGTCGGATTGGCGGGCTGGCGCAGCAGAGCCCGTCGCCAGGACGCCCTGGCCGCGTCCGGGCGGCCGCTGCGGGCCTCGATTTGCCCCAGATGGATCAGGGCCGCCGCATCGTCCCTGGCGGCGCGCGCGACATGGCGGAAAAGCTCGGCCGCCTCTTCGGCGCGCCCGTCGGCGAGCGCCGCCTGCGCCTGTCGGAAGGCTTCGGCGGCACCCAGCATCGGAAATTATCCGGCGGCCGGTTTCGGCGGCAACGCGAGGCGGATATTGAGCTCCTTCAGATGGTCCGGCGTCGCCTCGCCCGGCGCGCCCATCATCAGGTCCTCGGCCCGCTGGTTCATCGGGAACAGGATGACCTCGCGGATGTTCGGCTCGTCCGCGATCATCATGACGATCCGGTCGATGCCCGGCGCGATGCCGCCGTGCGGCGGGGCGCCGTACTTGAAGGCGTTCAGCATGCCACGGAACTTGTCCTCCAGAACCTCGGCATCGTAGCCGGCGATTCCGAAGGCCTTGTACATCACCTCCGGCAGATGGTTCCGGATGGCGCCCGAGCTGAGTTCCACGCCGTTGCAGACGATGTCGTACTGGTAGGCGAGGATGTCCAGCGGGTTCTCGTTCTCCAGCGCTTCCAGGCCGCCTTGCGGCATGGAGAACGGGTTGTGCGAGAAGTCGATCTTGCCGGTCGCCTCGTCCAGCTCGAACATCGGGTAGTCGACGATCCAGCAGAAGCGGAACGTGTCCTTCTCGATCAGGTCGAGATCCTCGCCGAGCTTCACCCGGGCGGCGCCGGCGAGCTTGGCCGCATCGCCTTCCTTGCCGGCGGAGAAGAAGATGGCGTCGCCGTCTCCCATGCCGGTCTGTTCCTTGAGGGCGGCGATCTTCTCCGGCGGAAGCCGGTTCGCGATCGGGCCGCGGGCCTCGCCGTCGCCGAAGATGATGTAGCCCATGCCCGGCGCGCCTTCGCCCTGGGCCCAGGAATTCATCCGGTCGCAGATCGCCCGGCTGCCGCATTTCGGACCCGGCACGGCGCGGACCACGCCGCCGCCGGCGATCACCTTGGCGAAGACCGCGAAATCGCTGTCCCGGAAGATCTCGGTGACGTCGGAGATCTCGAAGGGAATACGGAGGTCCGGCTTGTCGTTGCCGTATTTGAGCATCGACTCCTTGTAGGGAATGCGGGGGAACGGCCCCGGCACCTTCCAGTCGGAGAATTCCTCGAACACGCCTGCCATCACCGGCTCGATCGCCTGGAAGACGTCTTCCTGTTCGACGAAGCTCATCTCGACATCGAGCTGGTAGAATTCGCCCGGCGAGCGGTCGGCGCGGCTATCCTCGTCGCGGAAGCAGGGGGCGATCTGGAAATAGCGGTCGAAGCCGGAGACCATGATGAGCTGTTTGAACTGCTGCGGCGCCTGCGGCAGGGCATAGAATTTTCCCGGATGCTGGCGCGCCGGCACCAGGAAGTCGCGCGCGCCTTCCGGCGAGGAGGCGGTCAGGATCGGCGTCTGGAACTCGAAGAATCCCTGCTCGACCATGCGGCGGCGGATCGAGGAGATCACCTGGCTGCGCAGCATGATGTTGTTGTGGATGCGCTCGCGGCGCAGATCCAGGAAGCGGTAGCGCAGGCGGGTTTCCTCGCCGGCATCCTCGTCCGCATTGACCTGGAGCGGCAGCACCTCGGCGGTGGACTGTACCTCGATCGCGTCGATGCGCAGTTCGACATGGCCGGTCGGCAGTTTCTCGTTGATCGTCTCGTCGGAGCGCTTGACCACGCGGCCGGTGATGGTCACCACGCTCTCGACGCGCAGCTTCTCGACCGTCTTGAAGGTCTCGTCCTCGATATCGACCACGCACTGGGTGATGCCGTAATGGTCGCGCAGGTCGATGAAGACCAGCTGGCCGTGATCGCGGCGGCGATGGATCCAGCCGGAGAGGCGGACGGTTTCGCCGACATGGTCTTGGCGGAGATCGTTACAGGTATGGCTGCGATAGCGATGCATGGGTGATCAATCTTTTTGGAAATTCGCGCGCGGCATCTCCTAACGCGCGGCGCCGCGCCCGGCAAAGAAAAAATGACGGAAACCGCCCGCTCGCAGGTCAGACGACCTCGAAAGTCACGCTGCCGGAATCGGAATAGCCGATCAGGTCGATCCGGGTGCCGCTGCTCAGATTGATCACCGTGTCGCCGAAGCTGTCGACCGTGACGCTGGTGGCGCTGACGCCTCCGGTCAACTGGATCGCGTCCTCGGCCTGGTAATTGTAGATGTAATCCCAGCCTTCGTTGCTGGCGGAATAGCTGAACCTGTCGCTGCCGAGGTTGCCGTAGAGATCGTCGTAGCCCGCCCCGCCGGAAATCGTGTCCGCGTCCTGGCCGCCGAAGATCGTGTCCGCGCCGGCATCGCCGTGGATGATGTCGCTGCCGTGGTTGCCGTAGAGGATGTCGTTACCGTCGCCGCCGGAAATTGTGTCCGACCCCTCGCGCTGCGCCAGCGGGGTGCCGCTCGTCGGGCCGTTGTTCTGGCCGCCGAAGATGGTGTCGTTGCCGCTGCCGCCGAAGAGCAGGTCGGTCTCCTTGTTGCCGTAGATCAGGTCGTTACCGGTGCCGCCGGAAATGGTGTCGCTGCCGCCCGCGCCGCTGAGCACGTCGTCCGCCGCGCTGCCGAACAGGCTGTCGGCGCTTTCGCTGCCGACGGTCCCGCTTGTGGTCGTGCCCGACCCGGCTGCGCCGTAGAGCGACTGGATGACCTCGATATCGTAGCTCGTGATGGTCGAGAGCGAGGTGTCGAGGTAGGTCGACATGATCGAGGGGGTATGGTTGATGTGGTCGAGACCGAGCCCGTGACCCGCTTCGTGGATGGCCGTCGTGAAGAAATGTTCCGTATCGGCCTGGTCCATGAAGATGGTGACCGAGTCCGTCCCGGAGACCAGGATTCCGTCATTTCCCACATCGCTGTAATACGCCGTCCCGAGGGTGCCGCCCGGTCCGTCGGAATTGGGCTCCCAGGCGATCACCCAGTCGGCTGTGGCGGCGCTGGACTCCGTAAAGGTGATGTTCGCGACGTTGGACCAGGTTGCCATCGCCGATTTGAACAGGGTCTGGTAGGACGCATCGAAACTGCTGTAGCCGAAGGACGAGGCGTCGAAGCTGTAATTGATCGGCGTCGACCAGGAGACGCCGAGCAGATCCGAGGAAAGCACGGTCAGGCCACCCTCCTGCGCGCGCTGCAGTGCGGATGACTTGATCTCGTCCGTGCCGTGATCGTGGCCGTGGGTGTGCTCTCCGGCGAGGCCGATGCTGTGACCTTCGGAGGGTCCGTTCAAGCCGGCGGCGTTCACGTTAGCCATGCGTGAGATCCTAGCTTCATGGCAGGTTAAAGAAACAGACCGGTATCCATGCTTCCGCTGATTCTAACGCTCCGCCGGTGCAAAGTCATATTGCGGTCAGCCGGCAAGATTTGCTGTGACCGATCGCACAACGGTCGCCTGCGATCAGAAGGCCGGTGACGGGCGGATGAACCCGACCAGGGTTCCGGCCCAGTTGCGGACTTCCTGGGAACAGGCCGCCTCGATGCGGGCCTTCTGCGCCTCGTCGATCACCCCGAGCCGGACCAGGACCGCAAGCACGGCGGCATGAGAGGCGCGGCTCGTGCCGTCGTCGATCTTGATCGCGACGCCGAGCCCCTTGTCCGGAATGGCGGCGGTGTAATAGCCCTCGGCCCCGCCTTTCAACAGGCAGCTCTCGCCGGTTTCCGCCAGCACCACGGAATTGAATTGACCGGTTCCGGACAACATCAGCGGATTGGCGGCGCAGGCCTTGACGATGCGGCGGCAGGCGGAGGCGCGGTCCGCGCCGAGCCCGTCCGGGGCGGCGAAGCGCGCCATGGCGTAGGCGATGCCGCGGAGCGGTGCGCCGAAAACCGGAATGCCGCAGCCGTCGACGCCGCGCGCCGTGCGGGAGAGGTCCATCTCGCCTATCTCGCCGATCAACTCGATCAGCCGGGTCTGCACCGGGTGATCCGCGGCAGTATAGCCTTGCGTCGACTCGCCCAGATGCATCGCCGTCGTCAGCATGCCGGAATGCTTGCCGGAGCAGTTGTTGTGCGCCCGGGTCGGTTCCGTACCCGCCCTGATCAGGGCATGGGCGGCTTTCTCGCTGTAGGGCAATTGCGGGCCGCATTCGAGGTCCTCGACCGAGAGGCCGAGCCGGCTCAACCAGGGCACGACCTTCTCGGTGTGGATCGGCTCGCCGGCGTGGGACGCGCAGCAGAGCGCGATTTCCGCCTCGGAGAGGTTGAAGGCGTCGGCCGCACCGCTCTCGATAACCGGCAGTGTCTGCAACGGCTTGATCGCCGATCGCGGATAGGTCGGGCGCTCGACGTCGCCGAGGCTCAGCACGTCCTTGCCGCTCGAATCCACCACGGAAACGATGCCGCGATGCACCGATTCGACCATATCCCCGCGGGTAACCTCGATCAGCAGGGGCGCGGCATCCACCTCCGAAATGTGCGTGCGCACGATGCGGGCGTCAGCGGCGAGGCTGTCGGGGCTCATGAGGCGTCTCCTGATATGACATTGTTTTATCCGGCTCCTGCCGCCGGTCTCCGAGCGGTCATGGCAACTTGCCTTGGAGCACGGGTTTGTGCAACACCGTCGCCATGCGAGGATATTTCGGAGTGGGCGTCGAAGGGATCAGCAAGTCCCGGAACGCCGGAGCGATCTACAGGACGGCGCATGCCTTCGGCGCCAGCTTTGCGTTCAGCGTGCAGGCCGCGATCTCGCTGCGCGAGCTGAACCAGGTGGACACGTCCGGAACGTCGGATTCCCTGCCATTCTATCATTTCGACACGGTGGAGGAGATGTTGCTGCCGCGGGGCTGCGCCCTTGTCGGCGTCGAGATCACCGACGACGCGGTGGTGCTGCCGAGTTTCCAGCATCCGAAGAATGCAGCCTATGTGCTGGGATCGGAACGCGGCGGGCTGACCGATGAGATGGTTGCGCGCTGCGATCATATCGTGAAGATCCCGACCAAGTTCTCGCTCAATGTCGGTCTGGCGGCGGCGCTGGTGATGTATGACCGCCAGACCTCGCTCGGCAATTTCGCCCGCCGCCCGGTGATGCCGGGCGGACCGACCGAGCCGCAGCCGGGCAAGGTCCCGGGCTTCGGCCCGCCGCTCTGGGTCAGGAAGAAGCGCAAGCGGGATGCGGCCGCGGAAGACGCCGCGAACGACTAGCCGCGCGTGATGCGGTCGAAGAAGCGGACCAGCGGGTTGGAAAACTTCAAGGGCCCGCCTGTTATGGCGACGCAGATGCAGCCGAGTTCGGGGTCCGCCATGGGTGCGTGCTGGTCGTCCTCGCCGTTCACTGCGAGATCGCCCCGCGCGTAACGCCCGCCCGCATCGCTGAAGGCACCGTCGAGCACAAGGGTGAGTTCGCTGCCCTCATGGCCGTGATCCGGCACTTTGCGGCCCGGCTTCAGGCGGATCAGCGACATCTCGAAACGGTCGTCGCTGACCGGGATGCGGACTTCCTCGATGCCCGGTCCGCGCTTGCGCCATGCCAGCGTTCCAAGCGGGCCGCCGAGATAGCTGCGCAGCGGCTGCGGGACGATCTCTTCCGTCTCCGGGTCGGACCCGGCAGGCATCACGGCGACGTTTTCCGGCGCGTCGTCATTCGCGGAGATGTCCGCCAACGCCGCGTCCAGGGCGTTTTCAGAAAGCGGGACCGGCTCAATCTCCTCCAGCAGGGCACCGCCGATATCCTCGAACTCCGCCACCGCGCGGCGCAGTCCCGGACGCAGGGCAAGCTGGGTGGCCACCAATACTGACACCGCTTCGGGCAGGGCGCCGCTGGCATAGCCGAGCAGCAGCTCCTCGGCCGCCTGCTCGCTGTTCACTGGGTTTGCATTTGCGTTAGCCATGGTCACTCGAAATCCTTCATCTCGTGCCTCAGCCGGGCGAGAGCCAGGCGGATGCGCGACTTCACCGTTCCCAGAGGCAGACCGCTTTCCTCGGCGATCTGGCTATGGGACAGGTCTTCGAAATAGGCCCGCCGCACCAGTTCGGCCTGCTCCTCCGGCAGGGCGCGCATGGCGGCGGCGACCCGTCTGCCCGCCTGCACATTCTGCAAGGTCCGGTCGGGAGCGGGCTCCTCCGACGGGACCAGGGCCGGATCGTGCGGATCCAGCTCCGGACGTTTCTCGCGGCGCAGGCGATCGATCCGCTTGTTCCGGGCGATGGTGAAGATCCACGTGCTCGCACCGGCCTGCCGGCGGTCGAAACTCTCCGCCTTGCGCCAGACCATCACCATCGCCTCCTGCGCAACATCCTCCGCCACCGTGGGCTCGGCGCCGAGCCGCATCAGATAGGATTTCAGCCGCGGCGCAAAATGTTCAAACAGGTGCCGGAACGCATCCTTGTCGCGCCGCGCGGCGATCGCCTCGATCAGGTCGTCATGCGTCATGGTCAAGCTGTGTGTGACTTTCGTTCCGGCCTTCCGGACCGGTTCTACCGTTTCCAACGTCAACGACTCAAGGTCGCGTTCCAGACCGTGTGTGCGTATTTGCTCTAACATGACGATGGTGATACGGGTACGCGCATTCGGCGGATCATTCGCGGCCCAAATTGATTTCGGCCGAGATTCTTCTTACTCCCGCCACATTCTTTGCATTGAATATTATTCGTTCAGATGGCATCCAGATGGCATCCAAATTGGCAGACGTGAAAACCGGAATGGCTGGCTCAGGACCCATGACGCACTTCCGCTCGTTCTGGCTCGGGATCGTACTCGCGCTCGGCACCGCCGGCGCCGCGTACGCCCAAGAGCCGCAAACCATCGGCCGAAACAACGACTGGATCGCCTACACCTATCAGAGCGGCGGCAAGACGGTCTGCTACATGGCGAGCACGCCGCTCAAGGCCGAGGGCAACTATTCCAAGCGCGGGCATATCTACGCGCTGGTGACACATCATCCCGATGCCGGCAGCCGCGGCGAATTCAGCATCGTGACCGGCTACACCTACAAGACCGACAGCGAGGTCGAGGTGAAGATCGGCAGGCAGACCTTCCGGCTCTTCACGGACAAGGACCGTGCCTGGGCGCCGGACGGCAAGACCGACCGCGCGGTCGTGAACGCCATGATCAAGGGCGCCAGAATGGTGGTGACCGGGCTGTCCTCGCGCGGGACCAAGACCACGGACACCTATTCGCTCAGCGGCTTCACCGCGACCAAGAAGCTGATCGACCAGACCTGCAAGAAATAACCGCGCCGCCGGTGCGGCGGAGAGCCACGCGGGAGCGGCATGGCTGCTCTCTGCCGATTCGGCTTGCCTTCGGCGGCTCTTGGACTCATTTTACCGCGCATGTCGACAGCAGCAGTTTCAACCACCGACGCGCCGGTTCAACCCGCGCTCAAAGATCTCGTCGGACTCGACCGCGAACAGCTCGCGGAAGAGCTGAAGACGCTCGGCCTGCCGAAATTCCGCGCCGGGCAGATCTGGCACTGGATCTATCATCGCGGCGTCACCGACTTCGCCGAGATGACGACATTGGCCAAGCCGCTGCGCGCCCAGCTTTCCGAGCATTACAAGATCGGCCGGCCGGAGATCACCCGCGAGCAGTGGAGCACGGACGGTACCGCCAAGTGGCTGCTGAAGTTCGATGACGGCAACGAGGCGGAAGCGGTCTTCATCCCGGATGACGACCGCGGCACGCTCTGCATCTCGTCCCAGGTCGGCTGCACGCTCACCTGTTCCTTCTGCCATACCGGCACCCAGCGTCTGGTGCGCAACCTGACCGCGGGCGAGATGGTGGCGCAGATCCTGGTCGCGCTCGACCGGCTGGAGGGCTTCCCGACGGCGCAGGAGGACCGGCGCCTAACCAACATCGTGCTGATGGGCATGGGCGAACCGCTCTACAATTTCGACAATGTGAAGCGCGCCATGATGATCGCCATGGACGGCGAGGGACTCGGCCTTTCCAAGCGCCGCATTACGCTCTCGACCTCCGGCATCGTTCCCGAGATGGAGCGCTGCGGCGAGGAGATCGGTGTCAATCTCGCGGTCTCGCTGCACGCGGTCAACGACGAGCTGCGCAACAAGCTGGTGCCGATCAACAAGAAATACCCGATCAGGGATCTGATCGCGGCCTGCAAGTCCTATCCCGGCGTCAACAACGCGCGCCGCATCACCTTCGAATACGTGATGCTGAAGGGCGTGAACGACAGCCTCGCCGACGCGCGCGCGCTGGTGAAGCTGATCGAGGACATCCCGGCCAAGATCAACCTGATCCCGTTCAATCCCTGGCCCGGCGTCGAGTACGAATGCTCCGACGACGAGACCATCGAGAAATTCGCCCAGGTGGTCCTGAAGGCGGGTTACGCCTCGCCGGTCCGCACCCCGCGCGGGCGCGATATCTTGGCCGCCTGCGGCCAGCTGAAGTCGGCGAGCGAGCGGCTCCGCAAGAAGGACCGCATCGCGGCGATCGGGGCCGCGAGCGCGGGGTAGCCAGGGGTTGACCTCACAAACATCGGGTTTCTGCTAAAACGCCGCAATCGCAACAGGTCGCGGCGTATTTCGTGTAGTCGCTCCCGCCAGTCCCGGCTTTTGTTTTCATGCCGTCTCGAGAGACCGGAGGCATTTTCCACCGGACAGTACGATCACCGATTGCCGCCGGTACGGTCCGCGCAGTGGCGCTGTCACCGTTCCCGGACGGAAACGTGCGACCGACCGGTTTCCCTCAGCTCTTGGCCTCCTGCCAGGTCGGTCCGTGCCGGCCGCGGCGCGGCTGCAGGGAAAGCAGGGTGTCGAAGTCGCGCAGCAGGTAGATCGTGGCGATCGCCGCCAGCATCGGCCAGGCGGCGAAGAAGAGCAGGTTCGGCGGGGTCCAGGGATCGAGATAGTTCGAGATCGGGCTCAGGCTCGAGACCAGATGCATCAGGAAGACGAGGGCGGTCGCCCAGCGTTTCTGGAAACCGGTGAGGAACGCGAGCACGACGATCGCCTGCAGGGCGCCGAGGAGGTAGGAGAGCGCTTCAGCGATCCCGGGCAGGCCGTAATAGATTTGCAGCACGGCCGATGTGCCGCCGGGGTTCAGGAACTTGTTCAGCACCCACATCCCGAGCACGAGGGCGACAGCAAGGCGGAGCAGCAGAAGGCAGAGGGCGAGGCGGGTGCCCGGTACGGAGACGGTTTGCATCTGGCGGGGTCCTGTCGGATCGGCGGTTCTTTGTGTCGCGGACCAGATAGGGGGGCACCAAGTGACGGCGCAAGGCGCCGTACCCGGTCTTCAAGGAAATGTGTTGTCGCGTGACGATACCGTCGCCGGCGGGCAATCCCGCGCCTATTTCGCCGACAGTGGCCGGCGTTTCAGTGTATCTGGATTGTGGTTGTGTGCCGTGCCCTAGCCGAGCGACAGGTGGAGAATCGCGTGTATCAGCGCGCCGCTGCTCTCGCCCTCGGCACGGGCGAGATCCGCCAGTGTCTCGGCGACCTGTTGTTCCGAAAAATGCGGGCCTCTGTTGTCCTAGGTCACGGACAGCGCGCCCTGCGCTCCGCGACCTCCACCTCCGGCGTGCATCCGGCCGGCGCACCGGTGATCCCCGTGGCATTGCGCCATCTCGCGGTGAAGCTTCCGGCCTCCTCGATCCCCGCGGCGCCGGCGGCCGCCTCGAGCCGCTCCAGCTTCAGATGCATGTCGCAGCGCAGCGACGCGAGATCGACCATCACCGGCGCCGGCATGCAGGTCGCTGCAAGCGGGAAGGTCTCCGGGTCGATCAGGCGACCATAGGCATTCTTCAGGTTGGCGAAGCTGCCGAGACTGGAGATCAGCAGGTAGGTCTCGAGACTTTCCCCGGCGAGCTGCGTCGCGCGCATTTCGGCGAGGCTCCGCTCGAAGCTCCGGTAGGCGAACCAGAGGCGTTCCTCGATCCGGTCATACCGGGCTGTCCGTTCGGACGGTTCCTGCGGAACCGGAAGGGCGATCTCGGCGAAGGCCTGGTCGTTGGCGATCAGCCCGGGCAGGGTATCGAGAAACAGTCTGTCGCGCGGGTCCGGCGCCTCCGTCAGCGCCTCCGCCCGGGCGGCCTCGGCGCCGTCGTGGCGGCCGAGGCGCCAGAGCGCGATGGCTTTCAGCGCGAGCGTGTTGGCGTAGAGCCGGTCGGCCCGGAGCGCGGCGATCTGCCCGCTGTCCAGTGCGTCGATGCTGACCACGAGGTCGTGATATTTCTGCAGCACCATCCGCTTCTCGACCGGGCCGAACGGTTCGGGAGCCCCATAGCGCAGCCGGTTCTCCTCTTCGGCGACCTCGGAGAGCGTGGTCTGGAAATCGCGCTGCACCGTGACTGTCACGCACCCGGTCGCGGAGAGCGCGATCGTCATGGCGAGGAACAGGCGGGACCATGACATCCGTGCTGCATTTCGCCTCATGCCTGTCCTCCAGTTTCCTGCCTCTGGCTAGTGATTGGCGTCCAGCGCCGCGCGCAGTTCGTCGACAAAGTGTTCCAGCGCAAAGGGCTCCCCGCCGGCGATGCCGGCGACCCGCCCTTCGAGAACCTCTTTGAAGACCTTGATGACGTTGTCGTCGAGTCCGGTGCTGGACAGTGCTGTCAGGCTCGCCTCGATGAAAGCGCGCAGGGCGCTCTGCTTCATCAGGACGGTCGAAACCCTCGAGACCTGGCCGTTGTCGAGCGCGGCCTCGAGAATGAAATCCAGCACAGCCGTCACCCGAAGCGGACCGCCCTCGAAGGGCTCGAGGAATTCCGCCCGCCGTGCGCCTGCATGCAGGGCCGCGACCAGAATGCTCTTCAGGGTTTCCGGCGCCAGACGGACGTCATCATGCTTCTCCAGCACCGCGAGGGTGGAGGTGAGCAGGATTTCCAGCGCCGCGCCTCGCGCGCCGGCCCCGTCGATGAGCCAGCCCGGATTCTCGACGATCGCGTCCAGTACCGTCTCGACGATCTGGACCAGATGCTCCCTCTCCAGTCTCGGGCGCCATCCCGCGCCCACCTCGCCGGAAGCGACCAGGGCGAGGGTCGTCTTTGCGGCGGCGAGCAGCAGGTTCTTCTTCGGGTCGTTCGCGGCATCGGGCCAGAACAGGGCGAGATTCTCGCCGCTCCGCCGCAGCACCACCTGCATGACCCGTGCGGTCAGGCCCGGCGCCACAAGGCTTTCGAAACCGTGCAGGTCCCGCGTGATCTGTTGGAGCAGCGCGGCAAGCGCGACGTTGCCGCCGGCGATGAGGTCCGGATGCGCGGCGAGGGTGTCCAGCGCGGCACCGGTGATCGCTCGCAGGCCGGCGGCACCGAAGACGGTGTACATTTGGCCGGTCTCGCTCTGCAGCGCCAGGTCCAGCATGGCCTCGCCGACATTCCGTACCAGCGCGCCGGCGCCCTTGTCGCCGATCCCGAGGAATTTTTCCGGGTCGGCAAGAACCGTCTGTCCCGCCGTTGCCAGCACGGTGCGGAAGACCTCCTCCGCCCGGTCCCGGATCAGGCTTTCCCGCGCGATATTTCCGCCGCCCGCGGCCCGGCTCTCCCGGACAAGCGCCGTGACCTTTTCGGAGAGGCCCGCCGCCGTCACCTTGATGACGTCCTGGAAGGCGGCGGAACCGGAGACGAATTCGGGATGTGTGGCGACGGTGTCCAGCACTGCCGTCATCAGCCGTCCGGGCAGGTCGGCGAGCTCGGTTTCGGCGAAGGCGATCTCGTCGATGCCGTCGAGAAAGGCCAGCAGGGCCTTTTCCTGCTCACTCTTCATTTCTCCGCGGCCGGGCCCGACGGTGAAATAGTCGATGCCGATCTCGATGAAGCTGCCGGCGAGCCGCTGGACGGCGCTCGGGTAGCGCTCCCTGCCGCGCCGCCATTGCCGGATCGTCACCAAGGCGGAGAGGGCGCGGTTATCGTAGTAGGATCCGTCGGCAAGCGGTGTGTAGCCGCCCCTCTCATCGGCTTCGAGCAGGCGCTCCTCGTTGAAGGCGAGAAGCAGGTCGTCCTTCTCGGCGTCGGTCAGGGACGGCGCGGCCGGGTCCTGAAGCCGGGTGCGCGCCTTCGCGACGATCCGCCGGATCTCGGGGGCGACCGCGTCGCCTCCCTCGATCCTGATCTGGAAGTGCCCGATGGCGGAGGCGGTATCGACGGTGAGGGTGAAATCCGGCAGCGGCAGGGTCAGTGCCCGCCCGCGGGTATTGTCGAGATAGGCCGCCCGTGCCTGCTGGCCGAGCCGGATGGCGCTGCGGATGCCGAAGAGAACGACTTCAGCGGAGGCGGAGGGGATCATGATCCGGGCTTCCGTCTGGTGGTCGACGCGAACGCATGGCGCCGCTTCCCGGCGCAACCCATTATCTAGCCCAAAAAGCGATCGCGCTGGCCAATTATTTCCGCAATGCGTGTTCTTGATGCGCGCATGCCTGTCCGGCGGCGCTCGTCAGCGTTGCTCGGCCGCCAGCCTCCGGCGCTTCAGGGCGCCCGGATTCCGGTCGTCCGCCGTGCCCCAGCCGAGAGAGAGGTCGAGGATCGCGTGGATCAGCGCATTGTGCGCGACCTCGACGAAGCCGTACTCGTCGCCCGCAACGTGAAAATTGAGATCGCCGGACAGGCGCAGCGGGTTCTCCGTGTCGAACCCGGAAAACGTGATCACCCGGCATCCCGCATCCCTCGCGCGTTCCACCGCATTCAGGATGTTGGGCGAGGAACCGCTGCTGCTGATGGCGACCAGCACGTCGCCTTCCCGGGCGTGATAGCCGATCTGTTCGGCAAAGATCGCCTCGCCGCCGACATCGTTCACCAATGCGGTCAGCAGCGCGGCATCGTTCAGGGCCAGCGACCGGATGCCGCCATTCTTTGAGAAATCGAGCGCATAGTGGGACGCCATCGTGGCGCTGGCGCCGTTGCCGATGAAGATCAGCTTGTGCCCGGCGTCGTGCGCCGCCCGCCCGTGCGCGAGGAATTCCTCGATCCCCGCGCCGATCGTCAGCGGCCGTCCGGCGCGGTCGGTGACGCTGGCGTCGCGAGTGAGGCGCGCCAGGGTTTCGAAATAGTCCGCCGTGCGGTCCGCGAGGCTGCCCATAGCACGTTTGTCCCGTTGTTCGCCCAGCCTGGGCCGTTCAGTCCACGAGATCGCCTTTTACCACATCTCCATCGGGGCCGCCGTCTTCATCGCCGTCCGGTTTGCCGGTAGTGACGATGCGGAAGCCGAGTGCGTCATCGGGCGGCAGCGTGGCCATCGCGCTGAGCACGCCATCCTTGCGGGCGTCAAGCAGCAGGCGGCCGAGCGGCTGGAAGTGGCTGCCACCGCCTTCACCGTCCGGCGCGTCGATCAGAACGCGGACGGAGCGCGGCGCGCGGAATCGGCTGCATTCCAGCATGCGTTCGACCGAGGCCGCGGAATGGGGAAGGTCAAGGCCACGCAGGTCCAGCTCGTATTCCGCATCGCGGTTGCCGCCGAAGAGCGGCTTCAGGTCTCCATGATCAGCCATCCGGCGCCTGTTTCCGTTGTTGGAGCAGATTTCCGTCACGTCATTTGGGCCATAATCCCTCTAACTGCAAGCCTCGGGTGCGGCGACCGGAAATCGCTCCGTATTCAGTTGAAAACACGAGGAACGTCGCTTATTTCTGCTGTGACTTAGTTTTTTGACCTTCGGCTCGTTGGGAGTGTGACATGGCATTGGATCGCAAACATCTAACAGCCGCCGAGGCGGAGGCCGCACAAATCGACGTCGGCCTGCGCAACTACATGCTCGGCGTCTACAACCACATGACGATCGGCCTTGCGCTGACCGGCTTCTTTGCGCTCGGAACCAAGATCCTGGCGATGAGCTCGCCGGCCTTTGCGCAGCTTATCTTCGCCTCGCCGCTGAAATGGGTGATCATGCTGGCGCCGCTCGGCATGGTGTTCTTCCTCGCCGCCCGCATCCAGTCGATGCAGGCTTCGACGGCGCGGACAACCTTCTTCATCTATGCCGGCGTTATGGGCGTGAGCATGGCTTCGATTTTCTTCGTCTTCACGGGCGAGAGCATCGTGCGCGTGTTCTTCATCACCGCCGCGGCCTTCGCGGGGCTCAGCCTTTTCGGCTACACCACGAAGAAGAGCCTCTCCGGCATGGGCTCGTTCCTGTTCATGGGGCTGATCGGCATCCTGATCGCGTCCGTCGTGAACATCTTCATGGCCTCGACCATGCTGCAGTTCATGATCTCGGTCGGCGGCGTGCTGGTCTTTGCCGGCCTGACCGCCTACGACACCCAGAACATCAAGAACATGTACATGGAGTCGGACGACCATGAGGTCGCGACCAAGAAATCGGTCATGGGCGCGCTGCAGCTCTATCTCGATTTCATCTTGATGTTCCAGTATCTTCTCATGCTGTTCGGCAACCGCGAATAGTTCTGCCGGCAGGCAAAATTGAAGGGCCGCGTCCGGGAAACCGGCGCGGCCTTTTTGCTTTTCGCGTAATTTAACGCAATAGCCGTTAACCCCTCCTAAAGATTAATTTATATATAAATCCCTGCGGCCGGACGACCGGGCGCGAGCGCATGAGTTGATTTGAAGGCGCGCAAGCGATGGCGGTTCAGACACTTTACGAGGTGCATACCCTCAAGGGCGGCAGCTGGGCGGTCGATTCGACCTATCCGGACCGCGACGGCGCGATCGAGGTCGCGAAGTCTCTGCACGGCGAAAAGCACTTCCAGGCCGTGAAGGTCGTCAAGGACACCTATGATCCGGCGACCGGTCAGGGCAAGGAAATCGTCGTTTTCGACACCGCTTCGAAAGTCGGGCGCGACAAGCCCGCCCCGGCGGCTGACGAAGCTCCGTCAGCGGCAGCTCCAGCGGCGCCGCTCTCGCCGGCGCCGGCCGCCAGGGTGCGGCAAAAGGGCAAGAACACCAAGAGCGACTACGCGATGGCGGTGAAGGTCTCGGTCCTGCTGGTGCTGATCCTCGTCGGCGGACTCGGGGCAATCTTCCTGTTGCACAATGCGGGCGGCATTTTCCAGAAACTGTTCTGATCAGGGCCAGCGCTTGTTGATCCGCTGCATGCCGATGGCTGTGAAATGCTCGTCGAAATCGGTTGGCGGGCCGGCGATTTCGTGGATTAGTCTCACCAGACCGTAACGGATCACCGGGATTTCCATGCCCTCTTCGCTCCATTCCGGCGGCAGGGGCAGCAGGCAGCGGTTGCGGCCCACATTCACCACAATGTCCCGAAAGGCCAGGCGGCCTTCCCAAAAACAGTCCAGCAGATGGGTGCGGGCGTTTTCGTCCGCATAGGGGTTTGGCGCTGGCACATGATAGTTGGCGACCTCGACCATGCCGAAACCGAGGGAGATGCGGACATCCTTCTTGTAGGTGAGGTGCAGTTTGTGCTGGTCGGCGGCGAGCCCGGTTTCCTCGTCCTTCGCGTTCCGCCGGATGATCAGGCGGTGGCGATAGGTCGGGCGCAGGATCGGTGTCCAGTCGCCGATCTCGCTGTCGGAGACCCGTTTCACCAGCTCTGTGAGATTCATGCCGCCTCAGCCTTCCAGGCGCGTGTCCGCCGGATCACGCATAGGCCATTCGGGAAGGTCCCTGCCGGTCGCTTCCTTGATCACCAGACGGGCATTGTCCAGGATCATCCGGGCCCGCGTCTTCAGCCTCTCCGAGCCGAGAATCGCCTCTGCGATCTCCGGCTGGGAGACCAGCAGCATGACCTCGTCCAGACATTCGCTGAGATCCGCAGCGGCAGCGATGATCTGCGCGTTGCCCTGGCGCTCTGTCGCCTCGCCGCTCCAGCTGATCGTGCCGATCTGTGCTGGTGCCGCGCCTCGCGCGTAGGACCACAGCTCGCCGCTCTGGTTCATGCGCCAGGGGCCGGGCGTGTATTTCGGCATGTCGGGCCCTCCTCACTTTGCCGCCACGGGCCGCAGCGCCACGGGGTCCCGCCACAGGTGGGATTCTCAAGGCGTCACAGCTCTGTTATCATTCTACAAGATATTGTAGGTCCGTTGAGGAAGTTTATGAAAATCCCCCAAATCTGCTTCGCTTTTTTGCTGCTCTTGCCGCTTGGCGGATGCGGGTTGAGCGACCTCTTCGGCAGCGGATCGGAAGAGATGCAGGTCCGCTCCCTGGTTCGCGACGAGCTGGACCGGGTCGAGGCCGAGCGCGGCCCCCGCCGGCGGCAATATATCGACGACCGGGTCGCCGAGACGGTTGCGGCGGAGGATACCGGGGCCACGCGGCTGTCGGAGGTCGAGGTCCGGCTCGGCCAGTTGCAGACCGATCTCAGCATCGTGTCGCGCAAGATCGAGAAACGGATCGAACTCGGTGACACGAACGACTCGCGGGGGCGTTCCACTCCTGCGTCCGCCCCGTTGTCCGCCCCGTCGCCCGGCCTGGACTCTGCCGAACTTGACCGGATGCGGGACGATATCGACGCCGCGCTCCGTGCGGTCAGCAAGCTGAATGCAGACCTGGAGACCAGCGAGGCCCGGGATAGCGCACGCTTCGAACGCCTCGAGCTCAGAACCAGCCGACTTGCCTGGCCGGAGAATGCGGGTGCACGGGGTCTGCATCTGGCATCCTACCGGAGTCACGATGCCGCGCTCGCCGGCTGGGAAGTCATGCGGACGCAATATCCCGATCTGCTCGCCGGTCAGGAACCGCTGATGGTCGAGGTTGAGACGGTAGCCGGCCTGTTCGTGCGCCTCATGGTCGGCGTCGGAGAATCGAAAGCCTGGCTCACCGGAGCCCGGAACCACATTCGTGAACAGGGTGATTACTCGATGATCATGCCGGTTCCGGGGCAATCCTCCCGTCCGGCCGACGATGACGATGGAATGACTATTCCCGACGCGCCGAGAAAGCTGATTCCCGGATCCTGATGCGGGCGGTCTACCGGAACGCTTTGGGATAGTGGTGCCGCAGAAGGGACTCGAACCCCCGACCCCATCATTACGAATGACGTGCTCTACCAACTGAGCTACTGCGGCTTACCCTGCGCGGGAACGGCTACTTAAGACGTCCCGGCGCGCGGTGCAAGGAGAAAATCGGCGCATCTCCGCTCTCCCGGAACGTCGGCGAGATCGTCTCCCTCAGTTCTGGAAGCGGTTGGCGATCCGGCGCTCCGTCTCGGCCAGCGCGGTCAGACCGGGCAGGATTTCCGATTCGAGGAATTCCAGCCGCCGCTGGTGGCCGCCGCCGTGATTGCTGAACCGTTCGGTCCAGAGATTGAACTTCACCACGAGACCGCAGAGCACGCTGCCGGTCGATGCGTGCTGCTCTGTGATCTGGGATCTCAGGCAGCGGAAGGACTCCGCCGTCGGGTTCTCCCAGAATTCGGTCGAGCTCTGATCGAAGTAGGTAAAGCGCTGACGCACCGATTCCACGATTTCCTGCAAAGACTGGAGGCCGTGGACGACGCGGGTCTGCAGCGAGGCGTTGTCGCGGGCGATCGGGGAGCGGAGGAACTCCTCGGTCCAGGGCCGGAACAGCCGGATCCGCTTTTCCGATTCGGTGAGGCAACTGCGGAAGTAGGAAAACCCGAGGAAGGTGTCGCCGTAATTCTCCAGAAAACGGGGAATGGAGCTCACCGAGGTGTCGAGATCCGCTGCTAGCCGCTCCAGTTCCTTCAGGACGGTGTCGCGGTCTGGATTGCGGAGATATTCGACGAGGTTGCCGTAGCTTTCCAGTTGCGTGCCGTCCTTTGCGAAGAGGCGCCGGATGATCGGTCTTGTGTAATGTTTCATGAATTGGGTGAGTTCGCGGTATTTCTCCGGCGAAAGCTTGAGCGCGTCATAGTGCTCGAACCCGATATCCAGTTCGCGCAGCGCGACGCGCAGGGTGTAGACATCGTAGCTGCCGACGGCGGCGAGACGTTTCAGCATGGCGATGTCGCTGAGCAACTCGGGATCGCTCGAGTTGAAGTGGCCGGGAAGGGAGTCCGGCCGGATCTGACCACTGCCGGACTCGCCGTCTCTGAAGAGCTCCACGACACTATTCAACTGGGCGTTCTTGATCAGGGAATGCCTCTTCAGCGCCTGGGTTTTCAGGGGAAGGAGACCGAGCGGAAGCCGATGCAGGCTGTCCATTTCGGTGGTGTCGATTGTCAGACCGACGGGACCGGACTCGGTGGCGCCGACCTTCAGGGGGGACATTTCCATGTCCTCGAACCAGCAAGAACAATGCCGGCGCAAGGACTCGTCGAGAGTCCAAAGGCTTATCCCGTATTCCTGAGATGTAGCGTGATCCGGTCCAAGTCGGCCTGTCTGATACTTGCCCGAATCTGCCTAGCGGGAGGCAATAGATTCCTCCCCGCAAGCGCCCCCGGTACCGTGAGGCCCGGATTCCCGTGGCGCGCTCGCGGGAAGCCGCGCGCGGCGCATGCAGATCTGAACCCGGGTCGCCAAGGGGTTCGGGATTTTCCGAGATCTCGGTTGGCTTGCAGAGCCCCGAATTGCATTTCCATGCATATCATCGAAAGGCGATTCGTTTGGCACCCGAAACAGTCGCGGTCTCCGGCGCAGGCGCGAAGGAGCCGAATGCCGGGAGATGTGCGGACCGCGTGGAAAGCTGGTTTGTCTTGTCAGAGGTGCTGCTGTAATCTTGGGACCCGAAGGTGGTCCCGACAGAACGGAGCGTTGTCAGGGAATGGCTGAAGCCAGCATGGAATCGAGGGTTGCCGCCCTGTGTCTCGAGAAGGGACTGAAAATGACGGAGCCGCGGCGCGTGATCGCGCGGGTGCTGTCGGAGGCGGAAGACCATCCCGACGTCGAGTCGCTGCACGAGCGGGTGCGGGAGATCGACCGCTCGATCTCGATCGCGACGGTCTATCGGACCATGAAGCTGTTCGAGGAAGCCAATATCGTCACCAAGCGTGATTTCGGCGACGGCCGCGCGCGCTACGAGGAGGTGAATGGCGAGGAAGACCATCACCACCACATGATCGATGTGACCACCGGCGACGTGATCGAGTTCTATAACGAGGAACTCGAGGCGCTGAAGGAATACATAGCCCGCGAGCTCGGGTTCGAGCTGGTCGACCATCACCTCGAACTGTTCGGCGTGCCGCTGAAAAAGGCGGAAGCCAAGACGGCCCCCAAATACAAGCCGAAAGCCAAGACCAAGGTCATCAGCGGCAAACCGCAGGCCTGATCCGGGTCTCAACCTTATCCGTTTTGTTGGAGCCCCAAGTCAGGCCACGGACATCTGTGGCAGGATGGCGGTCGCGCGGTAGCGAATCAGCCAGGTCAGGCAGAGCAGGTTCACGATGTTGAAGCTGACCCCGACCACGAAGGCGAGCGGATAGTACGCGGTCAGGTCGTAGATCCAGCCACCGAGAAAACCGCCGAGCGCCATCCCGGCGGTGCCAAAAAAGAACACCACGCCCATGCGCCAGCCGAGCTCGCTGCCGGGATGCAGTTCTCTGGTCGCGAGCGCGTAGGCCGGCACGATGCCGCCGAAGACCAGCCCGAACAGGGCTGAGACGATGAAGAGGCCCGAGAGGCTGTCGACCATCGCAAAGAGCGAGAGCGCGATCGCCTGCAATCCCGCACCGATGAAGATCGTCTTGAGGCCGCCGATCCGGTCCGAAAGGAATCCGAATCCGAGCCGGCTGATTGCACTGCAGGCCAGCAGCAATGAGAGCATCTCCGCGCCGCGCGCCGCCTCGAACCCGAGATCGGTGCAATAGGCGACGATATGGACCAGGGGCATTGCCATGGCGACGCAGCAGCCGACAATGGCAAGCGACAGGATGGCGAGCGGCATTTGCTGCAGGGCGGCGTCCCGGCGCCCGGACGCGGCGGGCGCCGCGGCCGGCGGGGTGAGTGGCTCCGGTGGTGGGCGCCGGAGGATCAGGACAAGCGGCAGCATCGTGCAGATGGCGAAGACACCGTAGGCGAACCAGGTTTCCCGCCAGCCGACGGTCTCGACCCCGTAGTTGAAGATCTGTGGCCAGAACGCACCGGCGACGGCCTGCCCGCTGGCGACGATGGAAACGGCGATCCCGCGTCTCCTGTCGAACCAGCGGGTGGTGTTTGTCAGCAGCGGCGAGAACGCGGCGGAGGTTCCGAGAAAGCCGATCACAGGGCCGCACAAGAACAGCAGCATCCACTCGTCGGAGGCGAAACTCGCCGCCATGATGCCGCTGCCCGCGACGACGGCGCCGAGAAGCGTCGGACGCCCGAGGCCGGCCCGGTCCGCCCAGAGTCCCATGACGATGCCGCCGAGCCCGGTGCCGAGCAACAGCAGGGAATAGGCGAGTGACGGTACCCAGCGCGGCCAGGCGAACCCGGCCGCGATCGGTTTCAGGCTGACGACAAGAAGGTAGGAGGGGCCGAACGCGACCATGATGTAGACCAGCGACGCGGCGACGATCACCCAGCCGTAACGGGTCTCGACGGAGAGCGGGCGTACTGGGTCTTCGGGCGTCTCGGCCATGGCGTTTCACCACGCAAGGTCAGGCACCCGAGCGGTCGATCAGGTGCAGAAAGGATCCGAACACGGACCCTGCGCACCCGCCGATCGTCCCGAGCCCCGTGCCGGTGGCATCGGAGATCCGGAAGAGGGGCGTCGCTGCATCGGACCCGGTTTCGGAAGCATAATGGAATTCGTGCCCGCGCCAAACGCTTCCGGCGGGACCGAGCGGAATGTCTGCGAGTGCGGTTGCGATGCGATAGCCGAGATGCCGTTTGGGTTCGGCAAAGCTGGTCGCGTGCGGGAGCAGTCCAAGCATCGGATGCACCGTGCCGTCCGCATCCGTCAACGTTTCGCCGAGCACCATGTAGCCGCCGCATTCGCCGTAGATCACCGCGCCTTCCTCCGCCCGGCGCCGCACGCCGCTCGCGTATCCCGCTGACGCGGCGAGCCGTCCGGCATGGAGCTCCGGGTAACCGCCGGGCAGAAATACCGCGTCCGCGTCCCCCGCCGGCGCCTCGTCGTTCAGCGGCGAGAAGAGGCTGATTTCGGCGCCGGCCGAACGCCAGCCCGCGAGAATGTGCGGGTAGCAGAAGGCGAAAGCCGGGTCCCGGGCGATGGCGATGCGCTGGCCCAGGGGCGGCAGCGGTGGAGAGGCTCCGGCCGTGGACGCCGCGGCGGGGCGGGCCGAAGCCAGGATCGCGTCCAGGTCAAGATCCGCTTCCATTCTGTCCGCGGCCAGTTCAAGGAAGGCTTCGAGATCCGGATGCTCTCCCGCCTGCACGAGGCCGAGATGGCGGCTCGGACGGGCGAGGGTATTGTCGGTGCGGACCGCCCCGAGAACCGGGTGGCCGTCGGGGAGAAGGGCCCGGCGGAGCATCTCCTCGTGCCGCACGCTGCCGACCTTGTTGAGGATGATCCCTGCGAGCCTGACTTCGGGATCGTGGTTGGCGAACCCGGCGACGAGCGCCGCGACGGATTGCGCCTGACGGGCGGCATCCACCACCAGCAGGACCGGCCAGCCGGTGCGCC
Source organism: Nisaea sp. (assembly GCF_965216895.1). Classification (GTDB taxonomy): domain Bacteria; phylum Pseudomonadota; class Alphaproteobacteria; order Thalassobaculales; family Thalassobaculaceae; genus Nisaea. The sequence continues at coordinate 2,633,558 of NZ_OZ244205.1, read as the reverse complement.
GGGCGATGCTCGCTGTCGAGCCGTCGCCGAAGGGATCGTGTTCCTCGCCGAGATTGGCGCCGTCGAACAGGCCCATCACGCCTTCGACCACCAGGACATCCGAGTCGGAACGACGGGTTGCCGCAAGCGTTTTCGGGCGCATTGCCCAGCTGTCGAGGTTGGGGCAGGGCCGTCCGGTGGCGGCGGCATGGAAGGCGGGATCGATATAGTCCGGGCCGACCTTGGCGCTGGCGACATCGACGCCGCGGCGGCGGAGTGCGCGCAGCAACCCCAGGGTGATCGTCGTCTTGCCGCTGCCCGAGGAGGGCGCCGCGACGATCAGGCCGGGAGGCGTGCTCATCCAGCCTGCTCGCTGTCGCCCCGTCCGAGATCCAGCGGATCCGACTGCAGCTTCCTGCCCTCTGCGGCCCCGAGCCAGTCGAGACCGGCGCGCAGGCGTACGATCTCTCCGATCGCGACGATGGCGGGCGGCTGCACCTTGTGGTTCTCGATATCCGCTGCTGCGGCGGCGAGGGTGGTTTCCAGCACGCTCATTTCCGGCAGAGAGGCATTGGTGACGACCGCGACAGGCTCGTCCGCGGGGCGGCCGGCGGCGATCAGCTTTTCCGCGATCGCGCCGATATGCTTGATTGCCATATAGAGAACGAGCGCCGGGCTGCCCCTGGCGACCGCGTTCCAGTCGACTCCGGTGACGTTCCCGGTCGCATCGTGCCCGGTGATCATGGTGACCGCATGATTGGTATCGCGGTGGGTCAGCGGGATGCCGGCGAAGGCAAGGCCGCCGATCCCGGCCGTGATGCCGGGGCAGATCCGGAACGGAACGCCGGCCTGAACCAGGGCCAGAGCCTCCTCCCCGCCGCGCCCGAAGACGAAAGGGTCGCCGCCCTTCAGCCTGAGCACCCGCTTGCCCTGCCGGGCGAGCTGGATCAGGCGGAGCGTGATGTCGGCCTGTTTCGGTGAGGGCTTGCCGCCGCGCTTGCCGGCATATTCCCGCGGCGTTTCCTCGGGGGCGAGGGCGAGTATGTCCTCGCCGACCAGCGCGTCATAGACGATGACGTCCGCCGCCTGCAGGGCGGCATGCGCCTGCAGCGTCAGCAGCCCGGCATGCCCGGGGCCGGCACCCACCAGCCAGACGCTTCCGGGTGCGAAATCGGCGGCGAAATCACTCATGTTGCTCATCGTCCAAACCTACCCCCGCGCTTTCCCCAATGCCAGCGCGGCAATGTTTCCATCTTGGGCGCTGGCCTGTGTCCGCTCTGCCGCACCAGCGTCCTCTTGCCGCGCGAATTCGACATGGATGGCGAGCGCCGGACGGTCTAAGACATTTCCCATGGCAAGGAAACCGGACGGACCCCTGAGGCGCGGCTGGACCACGGGCGCCTGCGCGACGGCGGCGACGAAGGCGGCCTATACCGCGCTGCTCACGGGTGAGTTCCCGGATCCGGTTTCCATCACCCTGCCGAAGGGCGAACAGCCCGCCTTTCCCCTTTCCCGCGAATCGCTCTCGGACGGCGCCGCGACAGCCGCCATCGTGAAGGATGCGGGGGACGATCCGGACGTGACCCACCTCGCCACCATCTCCGTCACCGTGCGGCTTGCCGCGCCGGGCTGTGGAGTTGTCTTTCGTGCAGGCACGGGCGTTGGGACAGTGACAAAAGCCGGCCTGCCGATCCCGCCGGGTGAGCCCGCGATCAACCCGGTGCCGCGCGACCTCATGCGCGGCGTCGTGGCGGAGGTCGCGGCCGCGCATGGCGGCTCGGGCGATGTCGAGATCGAGATCTCGGTGCCGGGCGGCGAGGAGTTGGCGAAAAAGACCTGGAACCCGCGGCTCGGCATTCTCGGCGGGCTTTCGATCCTCGGCACCACGGGCGTGGTCGTGCCCTTCTCCTGCTCGGCCTGGATCCATTCTATCCATCGCGGCATCGACGTGGCGCGCGCCGAGGGCTTCCCGCTGATCGCCGCCTGCACCGGCTCTACCTCGGAGACGGCGGTGGCGAAGCGGCACGGCCTGCCGGAAACCGCCTTCATCGACATGGGCGATTTCGCCGGCGGGATGCTGAAATATCTCCGCCGGCATCCGGTGCCCAAGCTGATCATCGGCGGCGGCTTTGCCAAGCTCGCAAAACTGGCCGAGGGACATATGGACCTGCATTCCGGGCGCAGCCAGATCGACATGGACTGGCTCGCGGCGCAACTCGGCGAAATTGGGGGCTCTGCGGCCGAGGTGCTGGCAGCGCGGGAGGCGAATACCGGGCTCGAGGTTCTGAATATCGCTCAGGCGGCGAGGCTGCCGCTGGGCGACCGGATCGCGATGCTGGCGCGGGAGCAGGCGCTTGCGGTGCTGGACGGCGCCGGGACGGAGATCGCCGTCGAGGTGTTCGACCGTGAGGGCACCCTCGCCGGCAGCGCGGGCGAGGTCTGAGCCATGACACGCCTGCTCGTCCTCGGCGGCACCGAACTCGCGAACCGATTTGTCGCGGTGGCCCGGGAGGCGTGGCCGGATCTGGAGATCGTCCTCTCCCTTGCCGGACGGACGCGCAATCCGAGGCTTCCGGATTGCGAGATCCGAACCGGCGGTTTCGGCGGGCCGGAGGGGCTTGCGGGCTATCTGGAGACGGAAGCCATCACGGCGCTGGTCGATGCGACCCATCCCTATGCGGCGCAGATATCGGCCCATGCGGCCGCGGCGGCGAATTCCGCGTCGGTGCCCTGCCTGCATCTGGTTCGGCCGGAATGGACCGCGTCGCCGGGGGACAACTGGCAAGGCGTGGAGAGCAACGAGGTGGCCGCGCGATGTCTGGAGGAGCTCTCGGCAGCGCACCCGCTCACTGTCTTTCTTTCCATCGGACGGCAGGAGCTGGCGCCCTACCGGTTCCTGACGAACTGCCATCTCGTGATCCGCGCCGTCGAAACCCCGGACGAGGCGGACCTGCCGCCGGGAGCCAAGGTCGTGCTGGCTCGGGGACCGTTCTCCGAGCAGGGCGAGGCGGTTTTCCTGCGGGAGAACGGGATCGACGTCATCGTCTCGAAGAACAGCGGCGGGAGCGCGACCTACGCCAAGATCGCCGCCGCCCGTGCCTTGCAAATGCCTGTGGTGATGGTGGAGCGTCCGGCGCTTCCGGACGGCGAGATCGTCGAGACGGTTGAGGACGCGGTCAGATGGGTTGCGGCCCGTTCTTGACGGTCGTCATCCTATTGAAGTCAACGTCATCCCGGCCAAAGCCGGGATGACGGTAAATAACTGGACGTAGGTTTCAAACCTTCGCTTCCGGTCGCAGCACATGCGTGTGCGCGGCGTCGTAGAGCGCGCTGTCGCGGAATTCCTCCTCGCCGAGCACGCGGCCGACGAGGATGAGTGCGGTGCGGGTGATTTTCGCCTCGCGCACCTTCTGCCGGATGTCGGAGAGCGTGCCGCGGATCACCTGCTGGTCCGGCCAGCTCGCGCGGTAAATCACCGCGACCGGGCAGTCGGCGCCGTAATGCGGCGCCAGTGCCCGCTCGATATGGCGAAGGTTGCGGATCGAGAGATGGATCGCAAGCGTCGCCTTCGAGCGTCCGAGTTCTTCCAGCTCCTCGCCTTCGGGCATCGCGCTCGACTGCATGGTAGTGCGTGTCAGGATCAGGGTCTGGCTGATTTCCGGCAGCGTCAACTCTGTCTGCAGGGCCGCCGCCGCCGCCGTATAGGCGGGCACGCCCGGAATGATCTCGAAGGGAATTCCGGCGGTGCGCAGGCGGCGGATCTGCTCGGCGATGGCGCCGTAGAGCGAGGGGTCGCCGGAATGAACCCGGGCAATATCCTCGCCGCGACCGTGCGCCGCCTCGATCTCTTCCATGATCTCGTCCAGCGTCATCGGCGCGGTGTCGATCACTTTCGCGCCCTCCGGCGCATGGGCGACGACCGCCTCCGGCACCAGCGAGCCGGCATAGAGACAGGCGGGGCAGCGCGCGATCAGGTCGCGGCCCTTGATGGTCAGCAGGTCCGGGTCGCCGGGACCGGCGCCGATGAAATAGACTGTCATTCCGCCGCCTCGTCTTTCTTGCTGTCCGCCCTGATCGAGGTGCCCGCCTTTCCGGCATAGCCGCGCGGGGTATAGACGTGTTTGCCGTCGAAGCGGGTCTCGGACGAACCCACCATCACCAGCGTCATCATGTCGACCTGATCGACCGAGAGATCCTGCAGCGTCGTCACCGTTACCGTCTCGTCCGGCCGGCCGAGCGAACGGCCGAGGATCACCGGCGTCTCCGGCGGGCGGTGCTGCAGCAGCACCTCGCGGGCGTAGGCCAGCTGGGTGCGGCGGCGCATCGAGACCGGGTTGTAGAAGGAGATGACGAAATCGCCCTCGGCGGCGGCCTTCACCCGGGTCTGGATCGCCTCCCAGGGGGTCAGCAGATCCGAAAGCGAGATGGTGCAGAAATCGTGGCCGAGCGGGGCGCCGATCCGGGCGGCGCAGGCCTGCAGGGCCGAGATGCCGGGCGTCACGAACACTTCCAGTCGCTCCCAGTCCTTGCGGCCGGCCTTGTCGAGCAGCTCGTAGACCAGCGTGGCCATGGCGTAGATGCCGATGTCGCCGGAGGAAACGAGGGCGACGGATTTGCCTTCCGCTGCGAGGTCGAGTGCGTAGGCGGCGCGCTTCTCCTCCTCGCCAAGGGCGAAATCGTGCCGCTCCTTGCCCCCGGAGAGCGGGCCGAGCAGGTCGATATAGAGCCCGTAGCCGACGATCACGTCTGACTGGCGGATTGCGGCCGAGGCCTCCGGCGTGCGCCAGTCCGCGGCCCCTGGCCCGATGCCGACGAGGGCGAGACGGCCGCGCGCGGTGCCGGTCGCTCTCGCGTCAATGATCGCGGGCGCCTCGGCGATGGCGCAGGTTGCGCGTTTCGATTTCCGTTTTGGGACCAGCAAAGTCGCTCCCGGTCCGGCGGCGGCGAGTGCGGCGCCCTCGCTGACGCCGTGACAGCCGACCTCTTTGAAGACGATCTCGGACGGGGTGGCGAGGCGCGGCCTCTCCTCCTCCAGTCGGGCTGCATCGAAAAAGCGTACCGGGCGGCCGAGAGTCACGCCGAGTGCATGGACCGCCGTCTCGTCCATTTTCACGTCGACGGAGAAGATCCCGGCGACGGCCTCCGGCGCGAGGCCGGCCTCCGCCAGCGTTTCATCGACCAAATGGATCAGCTCTTCCGGCGCCGCGTCGCGTTCGCAGCCGACGCCGATGGCGAGCCGTTCCGGATGATAGGTCAGGGCGCCGGGCTCAGGTTTCGTTCGATGGACAGAGCCAGCGAGCTTCAGCGCCGCCTTGTCATCGCGCTTCAGGCCGCTTGCCAGAAGCCAGTCGAGCGCCGGGTCGATAGCGGCACTCTCGCCGCGCAGCAGGGCGGCGGCTGCGCTCTTGTAGTCGCTCTCCGGTGCCAGGTGCCAGCCGGGCGGAGGCGCGTCGAGGGCGATGCCGAGTGCGAGGTCGCTGGCCGTGGTTATGGCGGCGACTGTCCCCAGCACGTCCGCCGCTTCGCGAGCGAGATTGTTGGCGCCGCGATGGCCTCCGAGCAGCGGGATCACCGCCGAGCCGTCCTCGGCCACGGCGAGCACCGGCGGCTCGCCTGTCTTGTCCGCGAGCAGCGGGGCCAGGACACGGATCAGCGCCCCCGCTGCGCCGACGAAAAGGATTGGCTCGCCGGCAGTAAAGAGTGCGCGCAGATGGTCCGCCACATCGGCAAAGACCGTATCTGCCGGCGCGCTGCGCGCATGCAGCTCCTGACCGAGGCTCTCCGCGAGCTTCTTCCCCGTCGCGAGACCGGAGGGCGAGAGGACGACAACGCTCATAACTCACTTCCTTCGAGAAAGGCTTCGCCGCGCTTGTGCAGGAGGATCATGGAGAAATAGGGCACGGTTTCCGGGTCGACCTGGTTGAGGTCAAGGCAGCGCTGGTTCTGCATGGTCGCGTGTTCGATATAGCGGGCCGCGCCGGCGTGGCCGAGTTCGGTCAGCAATGCATGGATGCGGCGGAAATGGCGCCCGATCTTCATGATCACGACCCCGTCCGCAAGTTCGATCCGGCGGCGCAGTTCTTCGTCCTCGAGCGGCGCGGGCAGCACCGTCAGCACGTCGTTGCGCGAGACCAGCGGCGCGCCGAGTGCGGCGGCGGACGCCATCGGTGAGGAGATGCCGGGCACCACCTCCACCGGATGGGTTTTCGCCAGCCTCTCGTAGAGATACATGAAAGAGCCGTAGAAGAACGGGTCGCCCTCGCAGAGCACCACGACATTTCGTCCGGCCTCGAGCGCGCCGCCGATATGGAGTGCCGCCTCGTCATAGACCTTCGCCGCGGGAAAGCGGGAAGCGACCATCGGCATGCGGATCGCGTATTCCTCAAGCCCGTGCGGGATATGCGGCGCGGCGATGCGACGGGCGAGGCTTTGACCGACCTCCGGCGCCGGGTAGCAGACGAGGTCCGCTGCCTGTAACCGCTTCACCGCTTTCAGGGTGATCAGGTCGGGGTCGCCCGGCCCGACGCCGATACCGGTCAGGAATCCGCTCATGATCTAGCTCGTGGCTCCCGGACCCGGCTTGCGGCAGATCCATTGCGTCACCGGCATCAAGGGACGCCAGCCGTGATAGGGCCCGACCGGCTCGAGACGCGAGACGGCGATCCGGACCAGCTCTCCGCCGAGCATGGCGCGGGCCTCCGTCAGTTCGGCCTCTCCTTCGAGCGTCACCACGTTGGCCACCAGGCGGCCGCCGCTCTTGAGGGCATTCCAGCAGATCTCCAGCAGACCGGGCGCGGTGATGCCACCGCCGAGAAAGATCGCATCCGGTTCCTCCAGCCCGTCGAGTGCGTCGGGCGCGCTGCCCTCGACGATCGTCAGGAAGGGCGTTCCGAGGTTTTCGGCGTTGCGGCGGATCCGCGCGATCCGTTCCGCCTTGGGTTCGATGGCGATGGCGCGGGCCAGCGGGTCTGCGCGCATCCACTCGATCGAGATAGAGCCGGAGCCGGAGCCGATATCCCAGAGCAGCTGGTCGGGGCCGGGACGAAGCGCGGCGAGGGTCGCGGCGCGCACTTCGCGCTTGGTGAGCTGTCCATCGTTCTCGAAGAAGGCATCGTCGAGACCCGGCGTGGCGCCGAGGGCGACCGGGCGGTCCGGCGCTGAGAGCTGTACTGCTACGGTGTTGAAATCCGCGCCCGGCGCATGCTCCCAGCTCTCGGCGACGCCGTCCAGCCGCGCTTCCCTCGCACCGCCCATATGCTCGAAGACGGTGAGTGCGCTCTTGCCGAAACCGGCGCCGGTGAGGAAAGCGGCGACCTGGCCCGGCGTCTCCCGTCCCTCGCTCAGCAGGATCAGCCGCGCGCCCGGCTGCAGCGTGGCCGCGAGTAGGGAAAGCGGTCGACCATGGACAGTCAGGGTCCGTACCTCCGCGAGCGGCCATCCGAGGCGGGCGGCAGAAAGGGAGAAGGCGGACGGCGCCGGGATGACGATCATCTCCTCGACCGGCAATATCTTCGCGAAGGTGGCACCGATGCCGTACTGCATCGGATCGCCGGTTGCCAGCACGGCGACCTTCCGGCCGCGCAGATCGTGGAGCCTGTCGATGAAGCTTTGCAGCGGCGAGGGCCACTCGATCCGCTCGCGGCCGTCCTCCGGCAGCATGGCGAGATGGCGCGCGCCGCCGATCAGGATTTCGGCATCGCCCAGATATTCTCGGGCGTTGCGGGAAAGACCGTCCAGCCCGTCCTCGCCGATCCCGATGACGTGGAGCCAGGGGGCCTCTATGCTCATTCCGAAATGTCCTTGCCGGCGAGAATGGAGAGTGCGTTTACCGCCGCAGACGCCATGGCGCTGCCGCCGCGTCTGCCTTTGAGTGTGAGGAAGGACGGCAGGCCCGACGTCTCCGCCAGTGCGGTTTTCGACTCCGCAGCGCCGACGAAACCGACGGGGAAACCGAGAATCACCGCCGGTCGCGGACCGCCCTCGAGTATCAGTTCCATCAACCGGAAGAGGGCGGTCGGCGCATTGCCGATCGCGACCACGGCACCGCCGAGCTTCTCCCGCCAGAGCCCGACCTGGGCGGCGGACAGCGTCGTCGCCTCCACCTTTGCGAGCGCCCTGAGACGGGGCTCGCGGATCAGGCAGACCACTTCGTTCTGCTTTGGCAGCAGGCGTGGGGTGATGCCGTGCGCCACCATGGCGGCATCGCAGACCACTGGCGCTCCGGCCGCCAGCGCCGCCCGTCCGGCCGCGACCGCACCTGCGCCGAAGATCAGGTCCGACGCGATCTCCGGCATGCCGCAGGCATGGACCAACCGCACCGCCACCTCGGCCTCCGCGGGATCGAAGCGCGCGAGGTCGGTCTCGGCGCGCACGATCTCGAAAGACTGCCGGTAGATGGCGTCCGGATCTTTCTCGTAGGAGAAGACAGGTGCGGACATGGTGCGGGTCCGGCGCTCAGTTGTCGGTCAGCGTACGGGGGCCGAGCGGGTGGTCCGCATGCGGGTACGGATGGTGATGATGGTCGTGTCCATGGTCATGTCCGTGCCCGTGGTCATGTCCGTGCCCGTGGGAATGTCCGTGCCCGTGGGAATGGCCGTGATGGTGGTGCCCGTCGCCATGATCATGATCGTGATCGTGGCTGTGCCCGTCGCCGGTGCCGATTCCCTCCACATGGTGGTGATGGCTTTCCTGCGGCAGGCCGACCTCGGCCTCGAAGCCGAGTACCTGCTGGCGGTACTTGCACATCTGGCAGTTCATGTTGCCCGTGCCCTCGTCGATCTCGCGCACCCGGTCGAGGAAGGTTTCGATCACAAGCGGATGGTCGTTGAGATAGGACGCCTTGACGAATTCGATCTCCGGATGGCGCGCTGCGACCTTGTCGACATAGTCGTAGATCCGCGTCACCAGGATTCCGGTGAAGAGGAAATAGGGGAAGACGACGATCCGCTTGTAGCCGAGTTTGGCGGCATGCTCGAGCGCCGGCTCGACCAGCGGGAAGGTGACGCCGGAATAGGCGGTCTCGCCCCAGCCGAAGCCCATGCCCTCCCAGAGCATGCGCATGACCTTGGCGACGTTGGAATTGGCATCCGGGTCGGAGGCGCCGCGGCCGACCACGACCAGCATGGTCTCGTGCCGCGAGACATGCTCGCCCGCGTCTTTCAGGGCCTCCTCGATGCGCTCGCCGGCGGCGCGAATCATCTTCAGATCGATGCCGAGCTCGCGTCCGTAGCGGATCGTGACGCCCTCTGCGCCGGCCGCATAGGTGTTCAGTACGGAAGGAATGTCGTTCTTCGCATGACCGGCAGCGAACAGCATGCCGGGCACGGCCAGGACGTCGGTGACGCCGCGCTCGCGCAATGCGTCGAGACCGTTGCGGATGATCGGAGTGGCGAATTCGAGATAACCGTAATCGACCGGCATGTCCGGCAGCTTTTCCTTGATCCGCACCGCGAGCTTCGCGAACTCGTCGACGGCCGCCTGGTCGCGGCTGCCGTGCCCGCAGATCATAACACCTTGTTTTCCGCCGGAGTTTCCGTCTGTCATGCTCATCCCATCCCCACCGCCGCGCTCACGGGGACGCGGAGAACACGTCTCCGCCCACGAGCCGCCGCGGATATCCTCTTTCATGGATTTATCCGCCCCCGGGCACCTTCCGGGGCGCCCGTCACGTCAGTGTCCCGGGCCGCTACGTTCTGGATAGAGGGTTCGCCGTCACCCGGCAAGTCCGGAAGGGGCAGAAACTGTTCCGCATGCGCCGGGGGCGCCGCCGCCGGTTTTTCCCGGCTGGCGGTCGCTTGCGCAGCGGGCTGACGAACAGCTATAGACGTCCTTCCTCCAGTGATCGGATTGGCGAAGATGGCTCATAAGTACCTTTATCTTCCAATCGAAGAAGCTGCGCGCGAACTGGATGCGCGGCTCCTCTTGGCTGTTCAGGCGCTGGGAAAAGGATATGACGTTGTTATTGGGCAACAATGGTTGCTGATCAGGAACTTACACCTGATCGAGCCAGGCACGTTCTTTTTTAAAGGCACCAATGCGATTCAGGCGAACTGGATGCGGTATGCGAAAGCGTCTGGTCACAAGGTTGTCGCTATTGACGAAGAAGTAACGGCGATTGCGGAAGAGAAGCATGTCATCAAGGGTGTAAGAAAAGAAATTTTTGAATATTGCGATAGATTTTTCATGCAAGGAGAAAATCAAAGTAGAATTTATCAGAAATATTTTGGACGTATTTCCGATATCTGCAGAGTTACGGGAAATCCGAGATTCGACCTGCTGCGGGGAGAGCGGAAGCAAGCCTTCTTCCCTGCGGCCAAGGATATAAGGGAAAGACACGGGCGGTATATCCTGCTGAACTCGAATTTCGGCTGTTACAATTCCGCCTGGGGGTCCTTCGAGGCATTCGTGGATGTCTGCAAGAATGTTGGCTTTGCGGACTGGGACAATCCGGAAGACAGACGCTGGTTCAAGGCGTCCTATGAGCTTGAAAAACACACGATGGATGGTTTTATCAAGCTGGCCCGGAGGCTCCGCGAAGAATTCGAGCAGCACAGGATTCTGATCCGCCCGCACCCGGCGGAAAATCTCGAGACCTGGCACAAGCTTTTCGGCCGGGAGGACGGCATCGATATCGTTTACGAGGGATCGGCCGTTCCCTGGATCTTGGCGTCGGACTACTTCATTCACAATACCTGCACAACCGGGACCGAGGCCATGCTGCTCAAGGTTCCCGTCGGCGCATATGCGCCGTTCACGAACTGGAAAGAACAGGTGTTTCTTTCCAACCTGGTAACGCCGGTATACCGAAATGAGGATGACGTCATCGCTGCCACCGCGGCAGCCATATCGGATCGCAAGGCAAGCGTCGCGAAGATCGACGAGGATTACAGCGCGCTCCTTGAAGAGCACATCATGCTTGACGGTGCCGACACTGCGGCTGCCCGCATACTGAACGAGATCGACGCCGTCGCGATCGAGAGCGGCAATGAATCGATGCTCCGGCCCGGCCGGGAGATGGACCGTAGCGAGGAGCTCACCGAGTACCAGCGGAAGAAAATCAACCTGACACTCAAAGAAGTAAGCCAGCGCGTGGTGGACATGGCAATGCTGATGGGCATGAAGCTGGAACTGAAAGTGAAGAATGCCGGAGAGAGCCTTTTTCATATCTCTGCCCTGCGGCAATCGCCGCATGGGGAGAAGTAGGAGGCTTCGCGTTTGGCGGACAAGCGACACGCCCTCTTCTTTGGTTACGGATTCACCGCGCATCGTCTGGCGCGGCGGCTTCTGGACAGTGGCTGGCGCGTGTCCGGGACAGTCAGAGATACGCAGAAGCCGCGCTCCACTTACGATGGCCAGGTGAAGCTGCATCTATTCGACGGCCAGGATCATTTACTCGACCGAGACGTCTTCGCGGACATCACGCATGTCGTGCTTTCGATTCCGCCGACCGCCGCCGGAGATCCGGCCCTCCTGTCCCACGGGGAAGACCTGCGGACAGCGCCGGAGATGCGTTGGATCGCCTATCTGTCTACTCCCGCCGTCTACGGAGACAGACGGGGAGGGTATGTTTCCGAAGAGACGCCGCCCAATCCGGGCTCGGCGAGAGGTCACAGGCGTCTTGCAGCCGAGAAGGCCTGGATCGACGCATTCGCCGATACCGACATTTCGGTTCAGGTTTTTCGCCTTTCAGGTATCTACGGGCCAGGTCGGAGTCCGATCGACCAGCTGCGGGCCGGTAGCGCACGGATAATCGAAAAGCCGGGGCAGGTCTTCAATCGCATCCATGTCGACGATATCGGATCGATTCTGGTCGCGTCGATGGAGCGGCCGCACAAGGGCCGGATCTACAATGTGGCTGATGACGAGGCTTGCGCGAGCGGCGATGTCATGCGCTATGCGGCCGCGTTGCTGGGAACAGCGGCACCGACGCCGGTCGATTTCGAGAAGGCGGATCTGTCGCCGATGGCCCGCTCTTTCTACGCCGAATGCAAGCGTCTCGATACGACCCGGCTCAAGGAGGAACTCGGTGTGACCTTGGCCTATCCGACCTACCGCGAGGGGCTCTGTGCAATCCTCAAAGACAGCGACGCTCCTGAGAACACCTCAAAAAATTGATGGCCTTTGTCGTTCATGGGCGCTCCAAGATTGTGATGGGACCGGGGCTGCTGCATGACATCGCGGCGCTCCGGTCTATGCGATTCTAGTATTTCCCGAGACTTGTCAGTACAGGTCGATTGCGGGCCATGGCCCGGGCGATCGTTTCTGTTTTCTTACGATCACGAACCGTCCCCGCACAATCTCCGAGTCTGAAAGCGAAATGTGGATCGAAAACTTCACTCGACCGGTAACGGCGGACCGTGTTTGGCTCCGCTCACGCTGCGCTAGCCTAATCCCTTCACCCAATGTATCAATCGCTTGCACCCGTATTGTGGCCGTTGGCGCCATGAGGCTCAGCCCATCTGGATGAACATGAACAATCTCGAGCCCGTTTGAGACATGGAATCGAAACAGAACATTCTTCGTCGAACCCGAAACGGGTCAAAGAGCGTCTACCACGGGTTAAGGGCTCTTTGCCTTGAGCAGCTAAAATCCCCTGGAAACAAGGAAAATCACTTCAAGACTGTACGTTTTCTTGTCGCGGCGGGGTATCTGGAGGACGCGCTTGCAGGGCTCAAGCGGATGGCTGTCATCGACAGCGGGAGCGCCGAGTTTCTTAGTCGTTCGGTGTATGTCTTCGAGGTCCTGGGTGATGTCGCGAAAGCCGAGAAATTTCAAACAGCGCTGCTGAAGAAGTTCGCGCATACGGCGCGTGAACCGGAGATGTCACGCCAGGTTGCAAGACTGCAATTGCGGCGCGGCGCTGGCGATTCGGCTTGGCGTCTTTTTCATCACGCAGCAAAGCTCGAAGGAGCAACGGATCCGTCCATCGAACAAGAGAGCTCCGGCGCGCGCAAATTACGCACGCGCGTCGTATGCGGCGACGATATCGCCACAACCGTTCATCATGCTCGATGGTTTGTTCCTTTCGCAGAGCGCTTTGATGCTGTTTTCTCGGTCGACGAGAGGGTGCTCGGAGTCCTGGCCCGAAGTTTTCCCGATCTACGTTTTTCCGCAAGCGATGAAGAGTCCGACGCGATCAAAGTAGATCTTGCTTCGGTTCCGTTTCTCTCTGGAGCAACTTCGAAGCCAGCGAAGCAATGGCTTTTCTCGGATCCCGAGCGCACTGAGAGATGGCGCTTACGCCTCAGAGAACACGATCCTGACCGCTACTTTATCGGCATCAATTGGCGCAGCACGCTTCGCGGATCTTACGATTTTTCTCCGAATTCAGATCAGGCGCTTGCAGATCTGAGGCGGAGTATGAGCGGTAGTATTATCGATTATCCTCACCTGTGGCGTAAACAGGTGCCGATCGGAGCTTTCCGACAACTATTTGCGGATGCAGAACTCCAGGCTGTGTCAATTCAGCATGGTCTTGGATCTATCGAAGCGGATTTCATTGAGCGCACGGATACGCCGCTGTTGCTGCCGAACTTGGACTTTTTTGGAGACTTCGAAGAAGTTGTGTCACTGATCGATGCTCTTGATGGTGTTATTTCGATACCGAGCACTCATGCCCACATTTCGGCTGCATTGGGAAAGCCTGTCGTCATTCTCGGGTACGAACGGCCGTCTCAATACTGGAGCCTGATGCGACATCGTCGACACTATGCAGCAGTGGCATCAACGCTTAAACCTACCGAGCGTCTCGAAGGAGGCCGGTATCTCTACGGTGTGTATGGAGATTGGGGGCCGACGGTTGATGCCGCTGTTGAATTATTGCGGGGGCGTTTGATGAAATCCAGCAATGCTTGAGTTCCGAGAGGCCCGACCGTTTCGATAGGGCCCGGGAGAGATCCCCCCGGCGTATGTGGAAGAGTGCGATGACGATGACGTATGACGAAATCTTTGTGCCGAAACCCGATTGCCCGCTTTGCGGCAGCAAAGAGCGCCGATCCCAGGGGAGTCCGCGCAAAGAGACGAGCACATACGTGAAAGTCATGTGCGAAAGCTTCGGGATCGAGACGCTCGAGCTTCTGGAGCAGATGGAAATCTGGGAGTGCGAGAAATGCCTCACCAACTGGTTCGACCCCTGGTTCAGTTCCAGTTTCGTGCGTCGCGGCTACGGGTACATGGTCGGGCGCCATATCTACGGCTGGGCGGCCATGCGCGCTTGGGCAAACCAGCAGAATCGCCCCTATTTCGTCGGACGGCCGAAACTCCTCGACCATATCCTGAGCCTGAAGCCTGAATTGAAGAGCTACGGCGAAATCAACTGCCCATTTTCCGGTCTGGCTTTCGAGATCAGAAACCGGCAGCATCCGAAACTGGACCGCAGCATTATCGCCGGTCGCATTCGAACCATGCGCGAGATGTATGCATCCGACCAGCTGGTCCGTCATTACGCCAAGCCGGAGGCGTGGAAAAAACTGGGACGCGGCCCTACCAGCGGTCCGCTTTCCGAACTCAAGACCGTTCTGATCAATGAAGATACGCCGCTATGCTGGGGGCATTCCTGCACCTTTTCAGGCGCGAACTGCCGCAGCTTCGCTCATGATCTCCTGTTCGACGATCTGAGTTCATTCGATGCTCTGGAGACCGAGGGCGTGTCTCTGGATGCTATTGGTTTCTTCAATATTCTCGACCACTTTACAGATCCGCTTCGGGTAATCGGCAAAGCGTTGAAACTGACGGATCTACTGGTGCTCGAATGCCATCCCACCGGTCCTGTAGATCCCCAGCATTTTTACAGCATCGGGCAAAACCTGGTTGATGTGCTTCAGGAGCGCGGCCTGAACGCAGCCGAGATCACAAGCTTCGTAACCGACGACCATGCGCATGGGGACGTTCAGAGGTACTTCCTGGTTTCCACGAGTATCGAGACCGACCGCCTGAACCCACGCGTTGACTAAGGACGGTGGGCGGGTGGCATCGGGGCGGTGCCCGCACCAGGAGGAACCGGATCCCATTAACTGCTTGGCGACGGCATCGTTTGATGCAATTAACGGTCATGAATCGGGAAGCGCTGTCTCCCCGTCCATATCGAGCCGGGAAATATCGGTTCCGGGTATCCTGAACCTCGATGTTACCGAACCGGCAATTTCTGCACGTTGGCCCTGAGCGAGAGAATAAAGTGCAAGACCATCCTGTCTCCACCGGCGTCCCGACCGATCCGAAGCTTCCTGTGCATGACGCGGCAACGATCCGCCAAATGGCAGTGACGGCTCCGGATGACATCGAGCTTTTTGAAGTTATGGGGGCCGTTCCGCTCGATGATTCGATGGCCCGATATCTTGAGCGTTTGGCTGCCGTTGTCGTTCCGGCGGCGGGCCGTTCGGGCGCAATGCCGGTATGGTATGCGGCACGGATCGCCTCAATGGATGCTGTCGCCGCAGTGCTCGGGCGGATCCATTGCCGCCGGAATGCCGGGGTCGATGTTCGGTGTTTCAGGATTGACGGAGGATCAAGCTATCGTATCGCGTTCGGGGACAAGTCGGTAAAGTTCCGCGTCGCAAACGATCGTGTCGAAAGAACTCTGAAGTTCCTGCCGGCGATCGAGCCTGCGCTTCTTGCCCGGATATTCTGTCTGCACGACGATGACGTCATGCTCGATGTCGGTGCGAATATAGGAATTTATTCTGTGCTGGCGGCAGCCTGCGGCGCGCGATGTGTCTCGGTCGAACCGTTCCCGGTAAACATCGTAGAACTGCGTCATAACATAGAAGCGAACGAGCTAACGGACCGGATTAAAGTGGTCGAGAAGGCGGTCGGCAAAGCCGCCGAGACGGGGCGGATGGCCTATTCCCGGGATATCGCCGGCATCGGAGCGCAGAATATCCAGTCTTCAGACCGGTTTCGCCATGGCAAGAAAAGGCCCGAAATATCGGTCAAGATTGAAACAGTCGACAATCTGATCGAGCGTGGTGAGATCCCGGCCCCGACTTTCATCAAGATCGATGTCGATGGTGATGAGGCCAATGTCTTCGCAGGCATGGAAGACCTCATGCGCGCCGCCCCGCCGCGCCTGCTTATGGTCGAGACGACACCGGACAAGCCAACGGCGTTCAAAATCCAGTTCGATCTGGAGACGTCCGGATTCCGGCGCGTTCCCGGAGACCAGGATAAGAACATGTATTTCGAACTTGAGGCTGAGAGCTGAGCCTTTCGGTCCGCTTTGTTCTTCGGATCAACGAAGCGCTCGACACTACCCCAGGCCGTTTGCTTGCCGTCGAACCACTTGTTTCTGGCTTCCTGGCTCGACTGACGGGCCAGAAATGCGTTCGGCTCTGAGCGGCCGCTCACCGGCCAAGAAGGCCGGTTTGCACCTCAGGTCTCGCGCCAACCCGCAAGAATCAGAACGGCCCTCGGAATTCTTCCACTTCCCGGGAGATGAGGGTAGGCGGTGTCCAATTCCCGAAATCCTCGGGTCGCGCAAGAATGGCTGCCTGCTTGGCGATGGTTCCTGAATCGGGATAGAACTCGTCTTCAAGAATTCGTGTTGTCGGGCAGGGTATATTCTTGAATCCAAGGCGCGCCATTTTTGGCGGGGCGTCGCCCATTCGTTCGAACACCTGTGCCATGATCTCGCTGCTGGCCCCGCACGTTGTCCAGCCGTTATCGACAACGACGAGCCGCCCGGTCTTTTTTACCGAACGGCAGATTGCCTCGATATCAAGCGGTGCAAGCCAGATGGGATCAATCACTTCCGCCGAGATCCCCACGTCGTTCAGACAATTGGCCGCGCGCAAGCACTCGACAACCATATGTGAAATGCCAACGATCGTGACGTCTCCGCCTTCGCGGAGGATCCGGGCTTTGCCGAGCGGAATTTCGAACGGTTCCTCAGGCACGATCCCTTCGAGCTTGTAGAGCATCCGGTGTTCCACGAACACCACCGGGTTGTTATCCCGGATTGCGCTGATGAGCCCGCCCTTGGCATCATGCGGTGTCGTCGGCGCGATCACGCGAATTCCGGGGACATGCATGAAATAGCTATGAAAGGCCTGGCTATGCTGGGCGCCTTGCCCCCAACTGCGCCCGATGGAGGCTCGAACTACGATCGGGGCGCTGTAATTGCCCGCGAACATATAATGTTGCTTTGCCGCGACGTTCACGAGCTGGTTCATGCAGAGCATGAGGAAGTCCATGCGCTGATGGACATGGATCGGGCGCATTCCGTTCAATGCCGCGCCGATCGCGACCCCGGTCATGGCGTCTTCGGCAAGTGGTGTGTCGAAGTTGCGATCGGGACCGAAATCCTTGTGTAGGTCTTTCGTCGTGCCATAGAGCCCGATGGGATCGTCGACACCGAGTCCCATTACGAAAACGGACGGATCCCTCTGCATCTCCTGCCGGGTTGCCTCGTAGAGCGCTTCTCCGAAGGTAAGCGTTCGGGCGTCGGACGGCTTAGGCGTAGACATAATGATAGGCTTCCGTCGTCTGGGGAAAGTTGCTCGCCTCGGCGAACTGCAGCGCGTCGGCGAGTTCGCGTTCCACCTCGGCATCGATTGCTTTGCGCTGCGCCTCGCCGATCTCTCGGCCCGTGCGCGGCAGGTCGTCCTTCTCGATCCAGGAATTGAGCTCCTGCTCCGAGCGGTATCCGAGGTACAGGTCCTCTCCCGGACCGACGTGATCCCGCCACCGGCACGTGAGGCATTCCATGAACTGCGGACCGTCGCCATTCCGGATACGTTCCACGGCTTCTCGAGTACCTTCGAAGACACTCTCCGCCCGTCCGTCATCGACGTTCAGATACGGCACCCCATAGGCACCCGCACGTTCCGCAAAACCGACATTGGCCATGCGGGACGACACATGCGAGTAGATCGCGAACAGGTTGTTCTCGCATACGAACAGAATTGGAAGCTTCTTCAGGGCGGCGAAGTTTATGCTCTCGTGGAATACGCCCTCGTCAGTGGCGCCGTCGCCAAAGAAGACGGCGACGATATTATTTGACCCACGCATCTTCTCCGCCATCGCATAGCCGACCGCATTCGGCAGGCTGGATGCGACGATTGCGGATGTCCCGACCATACCGGCTTCCGGCGCGCACAGGTGCATCGAGCCGCCCTTGCCGCGCGCGCAGCCGTCTTCCTTGCCGTAGAGTTCGGCCCACATTTTCCGCAGGTTGCCGCCTTTCGCGAGATATAGCGCATGGGAGCGGTAGGTTCCGAACGCCGTATCGTCCTGTCCCAACGCTTCGCAAACGCCGACTGAAACGAATTCCTGGCCGATTGAGAGGTGGACCGGACTCTTGACGACATCCGACGCGTACAGCTCGATAATTTTCTCTTCGGTCTTTCGAATCCGCAGCATCTGCCGGTAGGCAGTCTCGATACTGAAATCCGTGTTAGCGCGTACCGCGCTATTTTTCTCTCTGGACGGCATATCCGTTTTCTGAGTGGTTGAAGGTGTCCGGGAATGGGAAGTTAAACGATAGACGCGTACGAGGTTAGCAATTCTCGAGTCCGTTTGGTTCGTAGACGATGACGGAACTCCCGGCGCGATCAATATCGAAAGTAACCTCGATGAGTCCCTTCAGGGCTTCGCGCACGAACTGCTGTTTCTCCGGCTCGACATAGAGGAGCATGAATCCGCCGCCTCCAGCGCCGATCAGCTTCCCTCCGATTGCGCCAGCATCTCGCGCTTTTTCGTAGATTTCGTCGACCAGCGTGGTCGTCACTGACTCTGCGAGACCCTTTTTGATCATCCAGCTCTCGTGCAGCATATTGCCGAGATCATCGATTGAAGAACCGCCGACGATGATGTTGATCGCTTCGTCCACAAGATCCTGAAGGTGATGCAGGTCTGCTGAGCGCTTGTTGAGATTTCCGATCTTTTCCTTGGCGACGACGGTCGAAAGGCGGCTGAGCCCGGTGAAGAAAAGCATGAAGCGGGACATGAGATCGCGTTGCCGCCCCGGCGTCAGGACGAGGGGATTGACGCTTATTTGGCCGTCTTGCAGGAAATTGATCCGGTTGAGCCCGCCATAAGCCGCCCAAGTCTGATCCTGGCTTCCGACGGCTTCACCGATCACGTCCTGCTCGATTCGGATCGCTTCGGACGCAAGATCGCGCTTGCTGATCAAGCGGCCGCGCATTGCATGGAGGGCATTTATCAAGCCGACGGTGAAAGAGGAACTTGATCCAAGACCGGATCGCGACGGGAGGTCGCCATCGTAGTGAAGTTCCACACCGTCGCGCACGCCGAGTTCGCTAAAGACGGCCCTAACGGCCGGGTGCTCGATTTCATCGATTTCGCGAACCGTCTCAATCCGCGAATAGACGATCCGGTGTTTGTGCTCGAAGAAAGGGGGCAGACGCCGGATCGTCAGGTAATTGTATCGGTTGATCGCGAAACCGACCACGCTTCCGCCATGCTCATGGTACCAGGTGGGATAATCGGTTCCGCCTCCGAACAGAGATATCCGATAGGGTGTGCGGGTGATGATCATGCGTAAATGCACCGGTTCGAGGGAGTTGGGGCCGCGGATGGCTGGAGTTCTAGCAGAATTTTCCCGCCTGGGCTCATATCTCAAAGAAATTTCGGCGGATTGTTAGCGGGCTGGACGCCGCGCGCGCCATTTCCAGCTTCTCGAACACCGACTTCCAGAACGCACTTGGAGAGTAGTGCTGTTCAGCGGTCTTCCGACCCCTCTCCGCGATGTCCCTGCGTTCATCGTCGTGTGAAAGGTAGTAACGGGCCTTTTCGACAATGTTCGATGTGGAATATCGGACATAGTGCTCGCCCTCCTTGAACACCGGCGGGAGCACGGAGCGATCATCCTCGAAGAGAAGCGCACCGCAGCGCATTGATTCGATAACCCGGCCTTTCAGGTGCGTGGTGACTTGAGGCTTGTCGAGGAGCGGGTGGAGATCGAAACTGAAAATAAGGGTCCAAGACAAGTTCAAAGAGATTTTCGACCGCCGCAGGAGATCCGTGTATTCCGTCTTGCTGATCGGGTCGGTTGCCCCGCCGGCGGCGAGAACGGAAATGCCCGCACTACCGAGAAGGTCGACCAGATCCTGCCGGCCTCTGTAATGATTGGCCCTGCTGCCAACGAAACACACGTCTATGTCCCGCTCGCGTCCGTCATCGTAGAAATACTGGAAATCCAGCGGGACGAAGGAATGAAAGGACTTCTCGTTCGAAATTCCGTACCGCTCGAGGTCGATTTGCATGTCGAGACAGACAACGGCATCCGAGATCCGAAAGAGGGGAGCCACAATTCTCTCGTAATTCGGTTTTGCAAGATCGTAGCAAACCAGGACGAGAGAGAAATCGAAATGCTCCTTGAGCGCGGCGAAGATCGAATAGTCGACATTCTCATGCAGTTTGCTGATGCCGGCGATCGAATAGAATAGAATCCTCGGTTCCAGATCCCGCGCAAGATAATACAGAAGAGAATGGGGGGACGGCGCGTTGAGTTGGGCGATCAGCTTGACCGGGTTGATGGAGAGGAAGGACTCACCCGTTTCCTGCTTGAAGGTAGACGTGAAGTCCAGGTGCCCGCTGTCGAAGTTCCCGAAAAACAGAGAAAGGGGAGCGCCATCGGTGAAACTGGACGAGTCAAGGAAGTCATAGACTGCTGGCTTCTTGACGGCCGCGTCGATTTGGCCGGGCGTCAGAGTACCACGTAGTCTTGCTTCCATTTTTGCGAGGAGCGGGGTGATCTTCTGCCGCCGCTTCCATTGTTCGATCAGAGCAAGCGCTGGAACTGCCTGTCCCGAGTTGGCTTTGAGGCGTACAAGATCGGCCAGGAATTCCTCTGAACTCGGGTCGATCTGGTGCGCTAGAGCCAAATAAAACTCAGCCTGCTTGCGGGTTTGTGGCGTCGCCGGCAGTTTTCGATAGACAAACCCAAGCCATGCGAAAAGGTCGGCCCCAGCCTTTCCTGCGCGGATCTTGTTCCGAACTGTATTATAGATCTCGCGATCCGTCGCCATTTGAATTCCTTGCAGAAGACGGAAAATCCGAAAATCAGGCCGCGTCTTCCAATAATTTTCTCTTCAATTTGATTTTGGCCATTTCTTCAATGTTCCGTTTCTGCTCCGGGCCGAATTTTTGCTCCACGAGGGAAAGGAACCGCTCGTTTGTAAAGTAGGTGGTCCAGGCTTCGTCGCGGAACCGGAGCACGTCGCTCGCGGAGAGGTGGTGTGTCGGCAGGGGTTTGCATGCATAGGAGAGGAAGGCATATTCCTCATAGGTCTGCGGCAGCTCCCAGCCGTTCAGCCGAGCGCTGAGATGCAGTGGACTCCCGGGCAAGGCCTGGCACGGGTAGAAATTTGCGTGCTCGGTATTGAGTTCGAGGGCGAGATCGAGCGTTTCCTGCATCGTCTCGTGCGTATCGTCGGGAAGGCCGAAGATGTAATTGCCGAGGACGTTGATGTCGTGTTGCTGAATCATCCGGACGACGTCCTGAATGTCCACCTCCTCGAAGCGGCCCTTGCTGGCGGTCTTGCGGATTTTCTTGTTGCCGGCCTCGATCCCGAGGCAAAGCCAGTTGGTTCCCGCCTTCTTGAATAGCTCGAGCTGGTCCGGACGAATGGTGTCGACGCGGGCATAAGCCCACATATTGAATTTGAGGCCGCGGTCTATGATGCCTTCCAGAATCGGTTGGTAATATTTCCGATTGAGGAAAAACATCTCGTCGGAGATACGCAGCGTCTCGACACCGAGATCGGCGAGCGCTTCAAACTCTTTGAGGATGAATTGTGGTGACCAGTGTCGCATGACGCGGCTATCCGCTGCCGAGACGTTGTCGTCCGTCTCGGTGCGGTTCACGATGTTGATCATGCAGAAGTCACAACCAAACCGGCACCCCAGAGAGGTGTAGATGGCCGCGAAGGGAGTCCGTCCCTCATGTGAGAAATTGGTGTGCCAGAAATGCGCGCGATAGAGGTCGAGCGGCTTCTTGTCGTAAGGAAGGAGATCCCAGGCGTATCCCGGCAGATCTTCATCCATCCGATCCTGCGGCACGAGCCGTCCCGGACGTCCGAACTGCTGATGGCCATCCTCGGTCTTGAAGCCGAGGCCTTCGACACGGTCCATTCCTGTCTTGAGGTCAGAGGAAAGAAGCTGCTGAAGGCCGTAGACACCCTCGTTGATAAAGACGAAATCGACGAAATCATAAGCAAGCACTTCGCGCGGCAGAGCGCTTGGATGCGAGCCAATGAAACAGGTCTTCAAATCCGGTCGTGCATCTCGAAGTGCGGTCCCGAGTTCGATGGCGCCAATCATCGAGGTAGTCCCCGAATTGGGATTCTGTCCGTACATGACGAAGCAGACGAGCCTTGGATCTCTGTCCGAAATCTCTTGCGCGGCCCGTTCCGGATCGAGATGCAACGCTTCGCAATCCAGGATCTCAACTCCGTACCCCTGCTTGCGCATCGCTGCCGCGAGAAGAAGCGACCAAGTCGGGGGCTCGATTGCCGAATATAAGTTCGAAAGCGCCTGATAGGCTGCTTTGGCCGAGTTGGGATTGACGAAAAGAACGTCGAGTTTTCGAGCCATTCAAGGACCCCCTAAGCGCGATACGCGGCGCAAACGTGCAGCAACTCTCTAGAGATTGCTCTTCGACAGTTGACTTGTTGCAATGTGCGTGTGCGTAGCGTGCACGTGCCCGAAAATCAAATGATCTATTGAGAGAGCCGGGCGGAAAGCTCTGAGCTCAGACACTCGAACGCAAAAAGTCCAGACCGAGCTCGCGCGTCCAAGCGGGGACCAGTGTCTGGGCTTTGCTGAAATCGTCGGGTACGCCAATATCGATGAAGTGACCGACTTTGACAGTTCCGTCCAAACGCCTCGCGGCCACGAGTGGAGGAAAAACATCGTGCTCCAGGCTCTGCGGACCGGTGCCGATAAAATCGAGAATCTGTCGCCGGAAATAATACACGCCACCATTGATCATGGTGTTCGATCCTGCCGCGGGTTTTTCTGCAAATTCCCGAATTTTTCGTCCATCAAGCTGAACGCTGCCGTATCTGCTGGAATCTTCGATCGTCCTGAGCCCCACTATGCCGATAGCGTCCGAGCTTATTTCGCTCTCAAGCTGGTTCCAGGGGAAATCGAAAATACTGTCGCCGTTCATCATGAGGAATGTCTCTGCGAGATGAGGGGCAATCTGTTTCAGTCCACCGGCTGTTCCAAGAGGAACGGATTCCGAGATGGTCTTGACTGAAATGCCGGGCCTGCGCCGGGAGAAGTCGCGCGCATATTGGTCGATCTGTTCGTGCAGGTGCCCTGAGAGCAGGATGACCTGCGCAAAGCCGTAATGCATGCATCGCAGAAGCAAATGTTCGAGGAACGGGATACCGCCCACTTTCAGAAGGGGCTTTGGTGTTGAACGGGTAATCGCCGAAAGGCGAGTTCCCTTGCCTCCGACCAGGATTACGGCCTGATCTGAATTGCTCATAGACATCGCCGTGCTGTTACGCGCCAAAGGGTTCGCTTCGTTCGTCAGGAGAGTGTGCAAGGATTCGACTCATTGGTTCTGATTGCAATACAATTCCTTCTGCGGCTCGAAGGTAAGACAAATGGCTGTTGCGCCTACAGGTTCGAATTCACTGCAGTTGGCCTCCCTGCGTCTGTTGGGTGCCGGCCAGTCTGGATCGAATTCGGCGCCGCAGGTGCCTGAGCCCGTATCCGCCGCCGAAAGCCCCGCCAATGCCGCCAGTTCCGTGATCGGCAGTTCCGGCCAGCAAAGTACGGCTGTGGCACAGGCGCAGTCGGCGCTTGAGGCGGCCGAACGGGCGGTCGCCCAGCGCGAGGCCGAATTGCGCGAGGCGCGCGGCGCGGCGGAAGCCGCGTCCGATACAGCCGACCAGCGGCGCCGGGCACTGTTTGATGCGGAATCCGCAGAACGTGTCGCGCTCGCTGAATCGCTCGAACGTGGTGCGCTGCTCAATATATCTATCTGAAACCTGTTCTCGCTCCAGATCGAATATGTGCCGTGCGCGTCAGCGCCGCTCTTTTTCCCGGCTACGGGAAGACATGGAATGCGATCCCGGTTCCGAGGCGTGAACTGACTGTCCCCGCTCGCGAACAATCGCCCCCTCCAAATGCGCTATGCTCTCCCCCATCTCTCACTCCGCGCGGCCATCCCGCCACGCCCTGAGATCTGGAGACAAGCCATGTCGATCCGTGCCGTGAAATCCGAGTCCGTTGCCCGTCCGACGATGGAGGGGGCCGGAGTGCATCTGCACCGGGTGTTCGGTTTCGGCGACCCAACCGAGTCCGACCCGTTCCTGATGATGGACGATTTCCGCAACGACGATCCGGCGAAATACAAGGCCGGCTTCCCCTGGCATCCGCATCGCGGCATCGAGACCATTACCTATGTGCTTGCGGGCGAGGTCGAGCACGGGGATTCGCTCGGCAATCACGGCGTGCTCGGGGCCGGGTCAGTGCAGTGGATGACGGCGGGCTCCGGGATCATGCACCAGGAGATGCCGCGCGGGAACGCGGCGGGGCAGATGCACGGCTTCCAGCTCTGGGCCAACCTGCCCTCGTCCGAGAAGATGACGACGCCACGCTACCAGGACATTTCAGGCGCCGACATTCCGGAGATCGTGGACGATGACGGAACAAAGGTAAAGGTTGTCACCGGCGAGTTCTGGGGCAAGCGCGGCCCGGTCGACGGGATCGCGGCGAACCCGCTCTATCTCGACATCTCGATGCCGCCCAACACCACGAAACGGCTGCCGGTCGACACCTACATGAACGCCTTCGCCTATGTCTTTGCCGGCGCGGGCCGCTTCCGCGACGCCTCCGACCCGGTCGGCGTGCTGGTGGAGAAGGAGTTCGAGGGCGAGGAGCTGAACCTGCGCGACATGACCGGAAACCGGACGCTGGTGCGCTTCGACACGGGAGACGAGATCACCGTGACGGCGGGGCCGGAAGGCGTGCGCTTTCTACTGGTCGCCGGAAAGCCGATCCGCGAGCCGGTCGCCTGGCACGGCCCGATCGTGATGAACACCCGAGAGGAGCTGATGCAGGCGATCCGCGATCTGAACGAGGGGACGTTCATCCGGGAAGGCGCGACGGGGATCTGAGGTCCTGCCAGAGTAAATCGTCATCCCGGGACCGCTGGCGAGAGGGCAGAGCGCGCGTCGATCCCAACGGTCCCGGCTCTGCGGCCGGGATGACGAGCTTTACCGTTTGTGCTTCGCCTGCTGATCGAAGAACGAAGCCGTCGAAGGCAGCTGCGGCAGGGTGATCTCGTAGGGGATCGACCGCACACGTCCGGTGCGTACACCGCGTACGACGGTGCCTTCGTATCTGTTCGGCATCGGGCTCGGCGAGACCGGCACCGCATCTTCGGCGGAATAGACCGAGATGAAGAGCGTCCGCGGCCGCTTCGAGAGGTTCGGGGCGGAGCCATGCAGCAGGCGGGTGTGCATCAGGCAGACAGAGCCCGCCGGGCCGGTGCAGAGCGCCGCCTTTCGCTTGCACTCCGCCGCGACATCGTCGTCGATCGCGCCGGTGAAGACACCCTCGTGCCAGAGCCCGTGGATCTCGCCCCTGTGCGAGCCGGCGAGGACCTCGAGCGGGCCGTTCTCCTCCGTCACCTCGTCGACCATCAGCAGCGCGGTGATCACGTCGTCGTTGGTGTGCGGGGTGAAGGGGAAGTCCTGGTGCCATTTCACCTGGGTGGCGCCGCCGGGCAGCTTCGAATTGATCTTGGAGTGATGGAACTTCACGTTCGGGCCGATCAGGTCGGCGACGCAGTCGGTCATGCGGCTGGAGGCCATCGCCTCGTAATAGTCTTCGGAAACCTCGACCGGTGCGTTGACCCGGCGCAAACCGGGCTTCTCCGCCGAGTGCCCGGGTTCCAGGTCGAAGCGCGGCTTGTTGTTGATGGTTTCGCCATAGGGCGTGTCGTGCGCCCGGCTCTCCTCGACCCAGCCGTCGAAGGTGCTGCGCAGCCGTCCGAGCAGGTCCGGCGAGACCGCGTTCTCGATGGTAAGGAACCCGTCGCGCCAGAAGGCGTCCCTTTGCGCGTCGCTGAGCCCGGCCATGCCGCTTCTCCCGTGCTTGCGTGATCTCCTGCTTCAGGCTACGGACAGTGCCCATGAGCGTGCAAGCATTCCTCGACAGGGTGGCGGCGAAAGAGGCGCGGGTCGGCGTGATCGGCCTCGGCTATGTCGGTTTGCCGCTGGCGCTGGCCTGTCTCCGGGCCGGCTTTCCGGTGACCGGCTATGACATCGATGGCGCAAAGGTCGCGATGCTGACGGCGGAGCGTTCCTACCTGCCGCATATCCCGGTTGACGGGATCGGCGCCGAGATTGCCTCGGGTCGTTTCCGCCCGACAAGCGATATATCCGATCTCGGCGATGCGGATGCCGTGCTGATCTGCGTGCCGACGCCGCTGACGCCGGAGCGCGACCCGGATCTCCGCTATGTCCGCGACACGGTGGCGGCCCTGGCGCCGGTGCTGAAGCCGGGCGCGCTGGTAGTGCTGGAATCGACCACCTATCCCGGCACCACGCAAGAGGTTCTGCTGCCGATCCTCGAAGATGCGGGCCTGAAACTGGGCGAGGATCTGTTCCTCGCCTTCGCACCGGAGCGTGAGGATCCGGGTAATGCCGACTACGCGATCGGCCGCATTCCAAAGGTGGTGGGCGGAATGGACGAGGCGTCCGGCCGAGCGGCGGAAGCGCTCTACGGCACTGTGCTGGAGAGGGTGGTACCTGTCTCCTCCGCGGCGACGGCGGAGGCGGTGAAGATCACCGAGAACGTCTTCCGCGCGGTCAATATCGCGCTGGTGAACGAGCTGAAGCTGATCTACGGCGCCATGGGCATCGATGTCTGGGAGGTGATCGAGGCGGCGGCGACGAAGCCCTTCGGCTACATGCCGTTCTATCCCGGGCCCGGCCTCGGCGGACACTGCATTCCGATCGATCCCTTCTATCTCGCCTGGAAGGCCCGGAGCGTCGGCCAGTCGACCCGCTTCATCGAGCTCGCGGGTGAGATCAACCGGGCGATGCCGGACTATGTCATCGACCGGCTTCGAGAGGCGGTTGACCTGCGTTCGGGCAAGGGCCTCAGGGGTGCCGATATCCTGCTGATCGGCATGGCCTACAAGAAGAACGTCGCCGACCAGCGTGAAAGCCCGGCGCTGACCATCCTCGAGAAGCTGGATGTGGCGGGGGCGTCGGTCTCCTTCCACGATCCCTGGATCCCGGAGATCCTGCCCAGCCGGGAATTCGGACATCTCGCCGGACGGCAGAGTGTCGCGCTGACCGCGGAGCGCGTCACGGCGACCGATGCGGTGCTGATCGTGACCGACCATGACGGCGTCGATTACGGGCTGCTGGCGGAGAGGGCCGGACTAATCGTCGATACGCGGAACGCGATGCGTTCGCGGGGACATGAAGGGGCGCATATCGTCGCTGCCTGAGTGGTGGCGGAGGGATAAGACCAATACAGTTTCCGCACATTCGCGCTGCAGAAGGCGTTCGCGCGCACATACTCATACAGGGACGGGTATGACGGATCCGGTTCTGGCGATCGGCTCGGATGGACGCGCCGGCTCGTATCTGGCTGAAACGCGTCTCAACCAGGGCCGCGAGGCGTTCGCACTCAGCAATCCCTTCGGCGCGACCGGCCAGTTGAAGGCGATGCCACTCCTCACCGAACAAGATCTGCGCCTCCGCACAGTGCGACATTCTGTGTCGGTTTCTGGCGCAGAAAGCGGTGTTGCGGTTTATGAATTAATATTGAACGGAACTGCCGAGGTGGCGCCATCTCGAGAACCTGATATTTGGTAGATCGACAGTTGTTTGAACCCGATTCCCTTCCCCGACCATACCTTCCTCAACGGTCTGCCGGAGTGCCCGAATGGAGATGGCTTGCTGTCGCTTCGCCGACAGGTTGCCTTGCAGGGGGTTCAGCATGAAACGGCTCTTTGGCGCGTAGAGTCAGGCGAAGCGCAGATGGTTCAGATTATCTATTCCTCAATAAGAAAGCTCGATGCCCCTGTCGGGGGCGTGATCGTTCAAGGGGAACATGTCGCCGTCCTGTGCGGTGCCGGTTTCGACGCAAAGATTGCGAGCACGTTCGAGGGTGGACGTCCCGATTGGATCAATCCGGATGCTCCGATTGTGAATGGCAAGGAACATCCTATTCGGCCGGGCGACGTGCTTGTGATGCATGACTCCATGCCGCGACATATTTTCGATCGCTTTCTCTCGATGCCCATAAAGCGCGTCTTCTTCTGCCAGAACCATTATTTCCTCGATGGCACACTGAAGCCGCGCGAACGGCTATGCGATTTCCCGATCGATGCGTTCCTCTGCGTTTCCGAGCCGATTGCGGAACATCTGCGCACTGTTCACGGGATTGCCGACCCCGTCATCATCCGTCCGGCGGTTCGTCCGGCTCCCAAGATCCAGGGGCCGAAGAAACTGCAGGTCTGCTACATGCCAAGGAAGCGAACCGTCGAGTTCGGTTCGGTAATGTACAACTTGTGGTTCCAATATCCTGAATTGCGGGAAACAGTCTTCGCCAGCATTCACCAGATGCACCCGGATCAAGTTGCGCAGCGAATGGCCGAAAGCTCCGTCTTCTTGTCGTTGAGCGCGCACGAGGGGCTGGGTTTGCCTCCCCTGGAGGCAATGGCGGCCGGATGCCTGATTGTCGGTTATCACGGCGGCGGTGGCCTCGATTACGCGACGGCCCGGAACGGCCTGTGGTACGACGAAGCGACCCCGGACAACCTTACGCACCTGCTCGCCGATACGCTGGAGCGGCTTCGGGCAGAGCCGGATTGTTTTGCCGCCCTGACCGAGGCCGGCCGCGAGACGGCCGCCAGATATTCCCAGTCGGCCATGGAGACGCGGTTGCTCGAATTCTGGAGCTCATTTCTTTGATCGGTTTCATTGTCACGGAAGGTGAGGGCGCCCGGGAGGAGAAGCTCGCCTTCTATCGGGGGCAGGCGGACCGGCTCGCCGCCGCGGGTGTCGACGCGCGGATTTTTGAGTTCACCGGAACGGCGTCGTCGCTTCCGGAGCCCGGTCGGATCGCCGTATTCGACGTTGATCGCATGCGCGTGTTGAAGGACTTTCTGGATCGGTCGGGAATTCGACAGGCACCGATCGTGTGGAACCCGTATGCGTTGTTCGGGGCAGGCCAAGGTTGGATCCGGAAGTCCGGTTCGGTCATTGGGGTCATTGCGCCAAGTGAATTCCTCGGACGGCAGATCCATCGCTACCGTCTGGGCAAACCCGTCCTGTGCGTGACCGTATCAGCTGATCTGCCGGAGCCCGAAATGGATGCAGAACGGTCATTTTACGGACCGGTCTCGCGGATCGGATACTTTACGACCAGCGCGCATTATCTCGCCCATATCCGCGGCGCCGTGACCAGGCTCAGGCCTGACTTCGAGGACATCGAATGGATCGAGATGGATTTCGAGACTCCCGATGAGTGGCGACGGATGGTGCCGCGATGCGATCTTTTCCTATCGGTTCGCGGCTTATGCGGTTCGGCGCTGCCGCTGCTCGACCTGATGGCCTCGGAGGTGATTGTTTGTGGCTCCCATGGTGGCGGATTGCGGGAGATTGCCACGGCCGAGAATGGCCTCTGGGTCGACAGTGCGACGCTCGACAAGTTTGTCGAGGGCCTCATTGCCGGACTGACTGAATTGCAGGAGCGGCCGGACCTGCGTTGCGGCTTTGCCCGCAATGCGAGGCTCTCGGCACTCAGACTCGATGCCGATGCAACGTTCAAGGCAAATCTGTACGCTTGGAAGCAGCTTGTGACTCTCGCGAACTCAGGAGCTTAGGCGGGAAAGTGCGGTGTTGGCCGCGTCGGTCCAGGTGAAGTGATCGAGAATGTGACGTGCGCCCGCCAATCCGCGCCGGGCCGCTTCATTCCGGTTCCGGTAGACCTCCCGCAGGAGTTCGCAGAGATGGTCAGGGTCCGGTTCCGCCCAGCGTCCTCCCGCGGTCGCGGCCGACAGATATTGCGCGTCGGTGATCTCGACGACCGAGCAGCCGATCCGGTAGACGGACTCGTCCATGAACTCCGTCGGGCCGCTGTAGTCCGTCGCAATCACCGGCAAGCCGCAGGCCATGGCCTCGCAGACCGGCAAGCCCCAGCCTTCGGCGCGGAACGGCGAGACGAAAGCATCGCAGGCCCGGTAGAGTTCGGCAAAGCGCGCATGGCTGCGCACGGGTGGTATGAAGGCGATCCGTTCCGGGTACCTGAGGTTCAGCGCCCGCAAGATCCGCGCGATGTTGAAGTCCGGGTCATGATGGTTGTCACAGGCCAGGATGAGGCGGACATCGTCGTTCGGTCCGAAGGCCCGATCGAAGGTCTCGATGAGAAGCTGCGTTCCCTTGCGCGATTCGAACCGTCCGACATTGAGAAACTTGAAGCCTGAAAAGGCGTCGAGCGCCGCGGTTGGGGCAATATCGGGATTGAAAATCGCAGGATCGACCCCTTCCGGCACAACATGGACGGTCCCGGCCGAGAGTCCGTTTTCGATCAGAACCTCGCGTCCCCACGCCGAGGGGATCCAGACCTCGTCCGCGGCGCGCAGTTTCTCGATCCAGGCGGAGGGGAAGACGGTCGATTCCCAGACTGTGTAGGCGATTCTCCTGCCTGGTGCGCCGTCGAGGATATCCATCATTTCCGCGTACAGCAGAGCTACGGTCGCGCGCGGCGTGAGGTTCGGGATCCGTTCCAGAAGGGCGCGGTCCGCCTGCCAGGGCCCGTCATTTACGATCAGTGGCGAGGCGACAACCGGTGTCAGCCGCGCAAGGCTTTCGAAGAAATTGCGGGTATGCACGTTGTAGCCGAACCGGCCCTCGAACCAACCGATCGCATGCACTGGAGCCGCCCGACCCGACGGCGGTCTCGGGTTACTGGCGGCCATTGCAGCCGATGAGGTCAAGCAGGCGAGCGGCCTGTATGTCCCAGGACAGTTCGCGCATTTTCAGCGCGCCGGCCTGTCCAATTTCGGCCGCCGCGCTTCTGTTCTGATAAACGAATTCGAGGTTCTCCAGGATTTCCTCGACGGAGGACTCGCCCCATCCGGCGCTGTCGAAGTCCGGATCCGGGATTGTTATCTGGGATTGTGAGTGAAGCGGCAGGCATGCGCCTTCGTGAATGATGTCCAGATGTCCCGTGTTTCTCGAAATAATCGTCGGAATGCCGCAGGCCATTGCTTCCATCGCGACGAGATTGGTCCCGCCTTCGCATCGGTTCGCGAATAGGGCGACGTCGGCTTCCCGCATCAGGTACGGAGTCTTGAAGTGCGCGTATTTCGGGAAGGCGAAAATATTTTGTCGTCCGAGGCCGAAAGCCTCGAACCATTTCATGAGTTGAAGCTTACCCGTCTCGTCCGGGGGAGGAGGCGCCTCGAAATAGGGCGAATGCACGAATTGTTGGTATGACCGGCTAGATGGCCAATTGTTTCCCCACACATTGAGCAGCAGGGTCTCCGGGTGACGCTGTGCGAAAACACGCACGGCTTCCAGAACGATATCCTGACCCTTGCGAAACTCCATCTTGCCGCCGGAAAAGATTATAAACCGGTTTTTGAAGAGCTCTCTCTTGGGTGCGGGGTGGAAGATCGCAGGGTCGATACCCTGTACGTTCACCGATACATTCTGGACGCCGGCTTCCCGGAGCAAGGTGCCGTTCCAAGTCGATCCGGCAATAACGCTTGTGAATTCATTATAAATCTCGACTTCTCGCGGGGATATTGCCGAGTTCTCGATGAAGGTCAGGGCATGATTCTGACGGCCCAGGACGCCAAGTGAATTGCCGGCGAACTGGGGTTTCAGAAAATTTCCGCGAGCGTGCAAGACAGGAAACGGCAATGCTCTGTTCGAGTATCTAAATCGTTCGAGCGCGTCCGGATCATCCGCGAGAGAGGTCTCGGTACGGTATGAAACAAGTTCGGTTTCAAGTGGATCGGCGAAATTGAATGTGCACTCCTCGAGCACTACCGGTGTGATCCTTGTGTGAAGACACAAGTAACGAACGATGTTGTAGCCGTAAATTCCCCAGCCCGAATACGGATTGATCGCCCATGAAAATCCGATCTGATCCGGATTCATGCCGCATCCTCCCCGTTCGCGCTAGCCGACCTCAATTGTCGTCCCGTTCAAGATCGAACGAATAGATTTTCGCCTGGAAATAGCCGACGGCCGTCATGCGAATGCGGTTCGGGTTGTCCTCGTCTCGATAGATTGTGAGGACACGGTTTTCGTTCTCGAACTTGACCAATGTCCGGCCCTTGTTCGAGGAGTACTCGACATTCCGGATCGTGTCGTTGAGGTGGACTCTGTGTGGTTCGAATTCGACGACGAACACGTCGCCGTCGATCTGTCCGTCGATCCTCAGCTCTCTGCGGGCCTCGTCGGAAATTGTGCCGACCCATCTGCCATCGATTTTCTCTTCGTCCGAATAACAAGCTGAGAGCGCCAGCATCAGCATGAGACAGGCGAGTAGGTTTCTCATAATATTCCTATATGAATGGGACGCCGCACATCTCGCGGTGCTGACGCCACAGTGCCGATAACGCTTCATTAGTCTAGGCGGCCCAGCGGTTCAAGGATGTGCATGTCTCACGGGTGGGACGTGCGTGGATCCAGATCTATTCTTCTTCATAGAGACGCGTGAGTTCGTGCTTCAAAACGTTCGAGGCGCGGTGTTTGAGATGCTCGATAACCTCCTCGACCCGCCGGCTCTGTCGTTGCAGGTCGTCTGCATCGGCCTGATTGATCTGGGTAAGCCACCGAATGACCTGATTGTCCAGAACCGGGTAGATCCGGGTGCGTCCGGTTTCCTTCAATTCGGCTTCGGATGTCATATTAACGAGAAACAGCTCAAAATCGCGGTTTCTTACGACGAGGTGCGACAATGCGCGCATCCACAGAACCGAGTCTCTGCAAAACGGGGACGGATAGGTCAAGGCGCAGACCCGCGTCGGACCGGGATACTCACGGATTGCATTCGGATTGAGGTCAGCGAACCGGATCGCCGGTTCCAGAAAATCCAGATCGGCTTCGAGAACCCATTTTGTCAGCATCTTGTTCCTGCCCCGCAGGCCGCGCTTCCGTCAAAGTAGTATGTCGGAGCGGACGCTTCTTGTGATAATGAGTGAGTTATCAGGGACAAGGCGCCGAATTTCAACAGCGTGAGGGGGGCATGCGATGACCCTTGGGAGCGGGCAAGGCAGTGCCATCGTCACGGGCGGTGCCGGTTTTATCGGAAGCCACATGGTGGATCTGCTGTTGTCCGAAGGCATGCAGGTTCGCGTAATCGACAATTTTGTCGGCGGACATCGCTCCAACCTGGCACATCATCAGGATGACCCCAAACTCGAGGTTCTCGAAGCGGACATTCGCGATGTCGAAGCCATCCGCCCGGCCTTTGATGGCGCCCGGTATGTTTTCCACTTTGCGGGAATTGGCGACATCGTGCCGTCGATGGAGCGACCCATCGACTACATGGCGACGAACGTCCAGGGCACGGTCCACGTTCTGGAGGCCGCCCGCGCCGGCGGCGTGGAAAAGTTCGTCTATGCGGCCTCCTCGTCCTGTTACGGGCTTGCCGATACCCCGACACCGGAAACCCACCCGCTCCGCCCGCAATACCCGTATGCCCTCAGCAAGTACCAGGGCGAGGAAGCGGTGATGCACTGGCAACAGGTGTATGGGTTGCCGGCAAACTCGGTCCGGATCTTCAATGCCTATGGCACCAGGGTGCGAACGACCGGGGCCTACGGGGCCGTGTTCGGAGTTTTTCTGCGCCAGAAACTCGCCGGCAAACCTTTCACAGTGGTCGGCGACGGAACCCAGCGGCGCGATTTCATCTACGCGTCGGACCTGGCCAAAGCCTTTCTCGCGGCTGCCCGTACGGACAAGAGCGGCGAGATCTACAATGCCGGCTGCGGCAATCCGCAGTCGATCAACCGGTTGGTGGAGCTTCTCGAGGGCGAAGTGGTCTACGTTCCGAAGCGGCCGGGCGAGCCAGATGCGACGTGGGCCGATATCACAAAGATCCAGACCGAACTCGGCTGGGCGCCGGAAATCCCGTTCGAGGAAGGCGTTCGCCGCATGCTGCAGGATATCGAGCGATGGAAGGACGCGCCGCTCTGGGATCCTGAATCGATCGCTGACGCAACCAGGACGTGGTTCACCTATCTTGGCGAAAGCAGCAAGACCTGAGCGGAATCCCAGGCTGGCGTGAGGCGGCCGACCGACGCCACCTCATCGCTCAGCCCATCCCCAGCCGCTTGATGCGCCGCACATTGTAATAGAAATCGTCGGACATCGGTTCCGGCAGCTTCTCGGCCTTGAAAGCCTTCACCAGGTCCCGGACCGCGTCCTCGATGGAATGTTCCGGGCGAAAACCGATCTTGTCGGCGATCTTGTCGGAATTGATGTGGTAGGAGCGGTTGTCGTCGCTCGGCGTGGTGACGATCTCGATGTCACCGAGTTCAGGCATCTCCTGCTCGACCACCTTCTTGACGATCTTCGCGATGTCCATGATCGACTGGTTCTGGTAGCCGGCATTGAAGGTCTCTCCGGCGATTTTCTCGTCCTCGATCTCCAGCAGCAGCTTGTAGAGGTTGCACATATCCTGGATGTGCAGGTTGGGGCGCAGCTGCTCGCCGCCGAAGACCGTGATCTTGCCGTTGTTGATCGCGTGGTTGGTCAGGATGTTGACCGAGAGGTCCAGGCGCTGGCGCGGGCCGTAGCCGCAGACCGTCGCCGGGCGGATGGTGACGCAGACGAAGTCCGGCGACTGGTGCTTGAACAGCAGCGGCTCGCACATGCCCTTGAACTTGTTGTAGAGCGTGAGCGGCAGGAGCGGATGGTCTTCCTTGACGTCCGGCTGGTCGGAGACACCGTAGACGGAAGAGGAGGAGGCGTAGATGAAGCGCTTCACGCCGGCCGCCTTGGCGGCGATCACCATCGGCTCGAAGGCGTCGAAATTTATCGTCTCGCTCAGCGACTCGTCGAGTTCGAAGCTTGCGTCGTTGGAGATGCAGGCAAGGTTGATCACCGCGTCGCAACCGTGCAGCGCATCCTTCAGTGCCGCGGTGTCGCGGATATCGCCCTTGATCGAGGTCAGCCTCGGATTTTCTTTCGGGAGGAAGTCGTCGCCGAAGAACTGGATATCGTAGGACACGATCTCATAGCCGAGATCCAGAAGCTGCGGGATCAGGAGGCTGCCGACATATCCCGCACCGCCCGTCACCAGAACCCTGTTGAAACGTCGTGACACGGCTAAATTCCCCCTTTTCGAACATGCCGGGTCGCATTGATATGCCGGCACAGGTACAAACGGATTTCTTATAAGCGATTTCCATGCCATTTAGCGAGACGACGATGGCGTCGGCTTTCAAGCATCGGAATCGAAGAACGGAGTGTGAGTCAGCATGGAAGCAGCGAGGGCGAATCGGGCCCGGATCGGGGTTCTTGGATGCGGGCGTGTCTCGGCGCGCTACCGCGAGGTGTTTCGTGACGAACTGACAGATATCGCGGACGTCGTCGCGGTAACGGATCTTGACTCGGGTAAGTCGGAGTCCTTCGCGGCCGATATCGGGGGCAGTCCGGTGGTTGCCGATTTGAACGCCCTGATCGCGACAAAACCGGATCTGATCTGCATCCTGACAGAGTCGGGCAACCACTACCGGCATGCCAAAGCGGTGCTCGAGGCCGGCATCAACGTCATTGTCGAGAAGCCGGTTGCGTTGCGCTTGGAGCATGCCGACGAGCTGGCTGCGATCGCGCGTGAGCGCGGTCTCATTTGTGCCGAAATCAAACAGAATCGCTACAACCCGGCGATGCGCTTCCTGCGCAGTGCGGTCGATGAAGGTCGGTTCGGCAAGTTGGTCACCCTTGGCGTCCGGGTGCATTGGAGCCGAGATCAGTCCTATTACGACGACCCGTGGCATGGTCGCTGGTTGATGGATGGCGGGGTGTTGTCGCAGCAGGCGATCCATCATATCGACGCGATGCGCTGGCTGGGCGGACCGATCGAAGCCGTTTGCGCCCAGGGTCGTGCGGTGATCAACAAGCTCGAAGCGGAGGATACCGCGACGGCGATCGTCCGCTTCGAGAACGGCGCCATGGGCACGATCGAGGCGACCACGGCCGCGCGCCCCCGCGATTTCGAGGCCTCGCTGCATATCGTCGGCGACAAGGCGCTCGGGAAGGTCGGTGGCCGCGCCATCAATCTCGTCGAGACCTGGGAATCGGTTGAGCCGCATGACGGGGACGCGGACGTGCCGGCTACTTTTTCGCAGGATGTACCAACGAGTTATGGCCTCGGCCATGGCCCCTACATCCGCGAGGTCATCGATTGCTGGCGCGAGGGAAAGACGGACGTGCCTGTCTCGGTTGAGGAGGGGCGCAAGGCGCTCGCCTTCCTTCACGCCCTCTATCGCAGCATGGAAATCGGCGGCTGGGTCAAGCTGGACGACGTTCCGCAGTCGGAGCGGTTGGGACTCTGACATCGGGTGGTTCGTTCCGGTATGAGCGAGAACGCGCGCAATGTGGATGGAATCGGCCGGTACGCGGAAAGACTCGGGAAACGGCTGGTCGAATCCGCCCTCGTCGGAGCGCAGAAAACCTGCGTCGTCAGACGACTCGCTTTGATTGCTCCGGAACAAGCGGGGCGTTGGGCTGCGCTGTCCGATTCTGACTGGGACCCTGACAGGAGTTTTCTGTCCAGGGCTCTGCAGATCGCTCCGGGCGATTACCGCCTGCATGTAAACCGCGCGAATCAATGGCTGCGATCCGGAGAGATTGAGCGATCGCGTCTCTCTTTGAAGCGGGCGGCTCTGCTCGAGCCAGGCCTCGGGCGCGCCTACAACACGCTTGGCGCGGTCGCTTCATCGCGAAACCAGACCTTGAGACAGCTGTCAAAACACTGGGTCGCCGGCGGCACTCACGAGGCCGGTATGGCGATGGCGGAGCGTCTCAAGGACGCGGACAGGGTCACCGAGGCACTAAGACTGGCCGATCGCGTTCTTGCGCAGTCGCCCCTCGAGGCGGACGCCTGGCGGCTCCGCGCGATATTGATGCAGATGCGTCTGGAACCTGATGAAAGCCGACGATGCCATTACAGGTCGATGATCTGCAATCCATCTTCAGATAGTGCCTACATCGCTGCGGCGTCTCACTTCCTCGAGTGCGATGCTCTCAAGGCGGCCGGAAGTCTCTTGGGTTTTTCCCAGTTGCTGGATCCGGGGTCGCTCGCGGCGCGGGTCAATCTGGGAGGGCTCCATGAGCGTGAGGGCCGTCCCGAGCTGGCCCTGTCGATTGCCAGGCAGGTCTTGCTGTTTCAGCCGCACTCTGCGGACCGGTATTTCTCGTGCAGTACGGCGATGTATGGTTGCGGTCATTTTGCCGAAGCCAGGGTGCTCCAGGAGAGATGCAGTCTCATCGCGCCGCATGACAAGCGGTTCCGCAACAACATGGCCATACTGGCACTCAAATCGGGGCAGTATCAGACAGGGCTTGAGCTCTATGAGGATCGCTTCCACGCCCCGAAGCCGATGAATATGTGGGCGCGCACCCTCAAGCCCCCGGCGTCTTTCGATCTGCCGCTCTGGGACCCGGAAAGGCGTGGACGGCAGCGTGTCCTGCTTTGGGGGGAGCAAGGTCTTGGGGATGAGATCTGGGGGCTCTCGTACCTGACTGCCCTTGCCGGCCGGCAGGAGACGTTCGCGGTCGAGTGCGACGAAAGGCTTGTTCCTATAATGCGCCAGGCCTTTCCGGAGATCGGGACGTTCCCGCGCCGCCGGGAACCGGATTTCGATTGGTCCTCTTTCGACAGTCAGATGCCGATACTGAGTTTGCCGCTCCGGCTTGGCCTCACGCGTACAGAAACCCCGGGTGGATGGCTTCGAATCGACCCTGGCGCCGTCTCTTTGGCGCGGCGCCAGTTCGCCGGCGATCCGCCGGACAAGATCGTCGGGATCTCGTGGAAGAGCATAAAGCCTCTTCGACACCGGTCCTTCGCAATCGAACTGGATCGGTTTGCCGGCCTCGCAGACATCGACCATCTCAAGATCGTCCCGCTTCAATACGATATGAACGATCGGGAATGGCAGACGCTGATCGACTTTTTCGGACGCGATCGCGTCGTCCGCCCGAAGTTCGATGTCCGGAACGATCTGTTTTCCCTGTCTGCCGCGATCGCTGGGCTGGATTGCCTGGTCACGGTTGCGGCAGCCCTTGTGCCCCTCGCCGGTGCAGTTGGTACGTCGTCAGTTGTCCTGCTGAGGAATGTCCAGCAGGATTGGCGCTATGGATATTCGGGCTCCAGTTCGCCCTGGCTGCCGGGCGCGACTTTCCTCAGACCGCCGGCGAGCGAGTCGGGGGATGACATCCGAAACGCGCTGATGGACAGCCTGTTCTGACAACCCGCTTTGCGGCGGGGCGATCTGTTGCCAAGAAGTCACGGTGCTACAAGGAATCTGCGACCATCCGCACATCAATTGCTTCTCGGCGCCCGCAATCCAAAACCGTCCGGAGCGTGCAGGCATGCCGGCAGTGCGGTGGTTCGGTCTTTAGTTCATTGAATTAGCAGTAAAAATAATGCATTGCGGGGCATATTTCGGGAAATTGCGAAAGAATGAACCAAGGCGGTCAAACACCTCGTTCAGGCGCTTCCACACTGCCGCGTAACCGCTTGCGTTCATTAGGCAAGCAGTGTAAGAAAGCTCGCAAGCCGTGTCGTCGCGGCTAGCAATAGGACTGGCGTTCGCTTGGTGTGCAGGATTTTTTGGTTGACGAAATCCGACTGCGGCACCAAAGCTAACCCAGACAGTTTTGGTGTAGCTTTGATGCTAACTAGGGGGTTGTAATGGCAACGATAACGGGCACCAGTTCACCGGATACCATCACGGGTACGGGGAATTCTGATCAGATCACTGCTCTTTCGGGCTCTGATATTATTTCCGCGCTTGGTGGTGCGGACCTGATCTACGGTAACCAGGGTAACGATACGATTTTGGCTGGTTCTGGTGCGGACACCGTTTTCGGTGGCCAGAACCAGGACGTCATCTCCGGTTCCGACGGCAATGACGTGCTGTATGGTAACCTTGAGAACGACAGCATCCTCGCCGATGGCGATTCGGATCTGGTCTATGGTGGTCAGGGCGATGATACGATCGACGGCAACAGCGGTGCCGACACGATCTTCGGTAACCTCGGCAAAGACTCCATCACCGCAGGCGACGGTTCCGACATCGTCTACGGTGGCGCGGGCAACGACACCATTTCCGGTGGTGCCGGTACCGACCTGATCTACGGTAACTCCGAGCGTGACACGATCATCGGCGGGGCCGGTGCTGACACGGTCTTCGGCGGCGCCGACAACGACATCATCTCGGGCGGCGCTGGCGCCGACGTGCTTTACGGCAACAAGGGTGCTGACAGCCTCGTCGGCTCCGAAGGTGCGGACACGCTCTATGGTGGCGCCGGGCAGGATACGCTTGTGGGCGGTACCGGTGGCGCGATCTTCGGTGGTGCCGACAACGACATCATCCAGGGCGGCGCTGGCAACGACCTGATCTACGGTAACGCCGGTGCGGAATCGATCACTGGTGGTGCCGGTACCGACACCATCTTCGGTGGCCAGGACAACGACACGATCTCCGGTGCCGAAGGCAACGACCTGATCTATGGTAACCTGGGTGCCGATACGCTGTTCGGTTCCAGCGGTGCGGATACGCTGTACGGCGGTGACGGCGGTGACTCCGTCGACGGCGGTGTTGGTGACGACATGCTGTTCGGTGGTGTCGGG
Organism: Nisaea sp.; assembly: GCF_965216895.1. Lineage (GTDB taxonomy): Bacteria > Pseudomonadota > Alphaproteobacteria > Thalassobaculales > Thalassobaculaceae > Nisaea. The sequence goes on along the minus strand of NZ_OZ244205.1, from coordinate 2,593,760 downwards.
AACGACAACATCCAGGGTACTACCGGTTCCGATACCCTCTACGGCGGTGACGGAAACGATACTCTCACCTCGGTCGGCAACGTCACCGCGACGCTCCAGTATGGCGGCGCCGGCGACGACCTGATGTATGGCGGCGGTGCCGGCACGCATGCGGACACGCTGTTCGGCGACGACGGTAACGACACCATCTATGGTGCCGGCACGAACGGTGACCTGGTCTCTGGTGGCGCCGGTAACGACGTCATCTACGCCGGTTCGCTGGGTTCGGATACGATCTACGGCGACGATGGTGCCGACGTGCTCTATGCCCGCGTCAGCGTCACCACGGGTGGCGATACCCTCTACGGCGGTGCCGGTAACGACACCTTCGTGGTTGAAGCAGGCGGTGCGCACACCATCAACGTTCCGGGTGCCACGGTTGCGTCGATCTTCTCCTTCGAAGACGGCGACAAGATCAAGCTCGTCGGGTTCGGCTTCTCCTCCGGTCTGACGCCGGCGTTCATCAGCTCGGCGACCTTCACGTCCGGCTCTGCGACCTCGCTTCTGCAGCAGTCCGGTGCGAACGAAGTGACCGTCGTGGTCAACGGCACGGGTACCGCGAACGACTACACGGTCATCCGCGTCACCGGTGTGACGACGCTGGATCTGAACGACTTCGACTTCAGCTAAGTCGTCGCAACACACTCAATAACGGGAAGGCGGGTCAAATTGACCCGCCTTCTTTGTATCTGCCCGCCTTGACGGCCAACCGGGAACGCGTTCGGGGAAAGACCAACCCTCCCGATCAGGGCCGGCATCGCAGATCGGCGAAGGCCCGCACGCGTGAGATTTCAGAGCAGCCTTTCTCGAAATTGACGCCCCCGGCAAAATTCAATAGAGATTTCAGCGCTGACCGCGCACATTGAGACGCCGCATCGCGCAAAGACCAGACGTGCACGAATTGGCGCTATTCAGAGACCGATCCCGAAATTTCCAAACCCGAGAGAGACCGTTGATGGGAAATGAACTCGAAGTCGTCAAAGCGGCGGTTCAGGACTATTGCGCCGCGAACCATGACTGGACCTTCAACCCTGAAGACCCGATCGTCCGACTTCACGAGCCAACATTCGGCGCCGAGGAGATCAACGCCGCGCTCGAGTGCATGCTCACGACCTATGTAACCATGGGCCCGAAGGTCAAGAAGTTCGAGCGGGAATTCGCGGACCATTTCGGCTGGAAGAACGGGATCATGGTCAATTCCGGTTCTTCAGCCAATCTGCTCGCGGTTGCCGCCATCGTGAATCCTGCCTATCCGGGTCATCTCAAACCGGGAGACGAAGTCATCGTTCCGGCCCTGTCCTGGTCGACAACCGTATGGCCGATCGTGCAGATGGGACTGAAGCCCGTCATCGTCGATATCTGTCCAAGAACACTGAACATTGATCCTCAAAGCGTCGAAGAGGCAATCGGTCCGAGAACCCGCGCGATAAAGATCGTGCCTGTCTATGGCAATCCCTGCGACATGGACGCGATCACGGATATCTGCCGGCGGCACGATCTCGTGCTGATCGAGGATTGCTGCGAGGCACTGGGTGCGAGCTACAAGGGGAAACCGGTCGGCAGCTTCGGTCAGGTTGGGACGTTCTCATTCTATTATTCGCATCACATGACGACCCTCGAGGGCGGCATATGCGTCACCAACGACCACGAATTCGCGGAACTGTCCCGTATCCTCCGGGCGCACGGATGGGTCCGCGAGACCGAAGAGCGGGAAAAGTGGCTCGAAAAATACCCCGGGTTCGATCCGCGTTTTCTGTTCGTGAACGCGGGATTCAATCTGCGCGCTACCGAACTGGCCGGCGCGATGGGGTCGGTTCAGCTTCCCAAGCTTGCGGATTTCGTCGACACCCGGCGCAAGAACGCCAAATGGTTCCGCGACAACCTCGCGGAGTTCGACAACCTGTTCGATTTCCAGCAGGAAACACCGGACAGCGCGCACAGCTGGTTCGGTTTCCCCATGATCATCAAGGAATCCGCGGGCTTTACCGTGCAGGATATCTGCGGTCATCTGAACGCGGCCAATATCGAGACACGGCCGATCATTGCCGGCAATATCGCCCGCCAGCCGGCGATGAATCTGTTCGAACACAGGGTCTCCGGAAACCTGCCGAATTCGGACCGGGTCATGACCAACGGCTTTGCCTTTGGAAATCACCAGGCCGTCGATGACAATGCGCGCGCCTATATCGTCTCCAAGATACGAGACTTCATCGCAACCCAGTAACGGATCGAGACATGGGCAAGCCACGCGCATTGATAACCGGCATCACGGGAATGGTCGGCTCCCATCTGGCGGAATATCTGCTGGAGCATACCGACTGGGATATCCACGGCATGTACCGCTGGCGGAGCCCGCTTGCGAATATCCAGTCGCTGGTTCCCTACATCAACAGGAAAGAGCGCGTATTCCTGCATTATGCCGATTTGCGCGATGACCAGTCCGTACGCGATTTGGTCAAGAAGGTCCGCCCGGACTACGTCTTCCATCTGGCGGCCCAAAGTTTTCCGAAAACCAGCTTCACCGCGCCTCTGGACACCTACGAAACGAACATTCAGGGCACGACTCGCGTTCTCGAAGCGTTGAAGGACTACTCCACCGACGCGGTTATTCACGTCTGCGCTTCGTCCGAGGTGTTCGGTCGTGTCCCCAAGGAAAAACTGCCGATCGACGAAGAATGCTCCTTCCACCCGGCTTCGCCCTACGCGATTTCCAAAGTCGGGACCGATCTCGTCGGGCGCTACTACGCCGAAGCCTTCGGGATGACGACACTGATGACCCGGATGTTTACGCATACGGGACCACGCCGCGGGGATGTGTTTGCCGAATCCAGTTTCGCCAAGCAGATCGCGATGATCGAGCAAGGCCTGATGCCCCCCGTGGTCAAAGTCGGCAACCTCGACTCGCTTCGCACCATCGCGGACGTTAGGGATGCGGTGCGAGCCTATTACATGCTGGTAACCCAATCGCCCGTCCCAGGCGCCTACTACAATATCGGCGGCACCTATGTGTGCAAGATCGGCGACGTTCTGGACAAGCTGATCGCTATTTCGACCCGTGCCAAAGAAATCAAGGTGGAAGTCGATCCGGACCGGCTACGGCCGATCGACGCCGACCTCCAGGTTCCGAACACGGACAAGTTTACGGCGCACACGGGGTGGAAGCCCGAGATCCCCTTCGATCAAACGATGGCGGATCTTCTCGATTACTGGCGCGGCCAGGTCGCGTCGAACGGTGATGCGTTTGTTGTCCGCTGACACAATACCGCATCGTGCGGGTGATCTCTGTCGGCAGGTTTCCGGAAAGGCGCGCTGAGCAGTGTCATTCAAGCTGCAAGGCCGCCGGCAGATGCTCTCCAACTCGGTCTTCGAAGTCTATTTCGACGCCGTCGGCGAAGACAACGCGCCGATCAGCGTCGACGATTTCCTGATCGTCCGCCCCAAGGTCCGGGTGGGCATCGTCGGCGGCGTTCTCGTGTTGCCCGAAGCGGACGGGAAGATCGGTCTGATGAGCGGATACCGGCATCAGTTCGACCGCAAGATCTGGCAAGCGCCCGCAGGATTCCTTGAGCCAGGTGAGGCGGTTGAACATACGGCACTCCGGGAATTGCGCGAAGAGACGAACCTGACCTGTGCGCCGGGCAATCTGGAACCGCTTGGCGAGCTTCTGCCAGACGCAGGCCTTATCGATGCGACTGTCAGTCTCTTCGTCGCAAAGGACTGCACGATGATCTCGGGCGACGCGAGTGAACCGGAGCCCGGAACCGGGACGCTCACATTTTTCGATGCCCCGTCCCTGAAATCGCTTGTTCTCGATGAGCGATTTATCGGCAGCGCGACGATCGCCGCCTGTACCAGATGGCTGTTGACGAGAATGGCCCTTTGAGAGGGCATGCCGTCTCGGCGCACCCATACGAATGAGCGGGAGGACTCAGGTGAGCTCAGAACAGAAAAACGGCGCCGGTTCCGACCGGCAGACATCGATCTGGGTCTGCGGACATAATGGATTTGTCGGCTCCGCGTTGAGCGAGAAGCTCCGCGGGTCCGGCTATCGCCTGCTGACCGTCGACCGCAACGACCTCGATCTGAGGCGGCAAGCGGATGTTGAGGCATGGCTCGCCGCCAATCGTCCGGACATCGTGATCATGGCGGCTGCTACCGTCGGCGGCATTCAGGCGAACCGGACCCGTCCGGCCGAATTCATCTACGACAATCTGGCCATCGCCGTCTCGACCATAGAAGCAGCCAGAAAAACAAACTGCTCCAAGCTGGTTTATCTCGGCGCCTCCTGCATCTATCCCCGAGATGCGGAGCAACCCATCGTTGAGGATTGCTTGCTCACGGGTGAGCTCGAACCGACCAACGAGGGATATGCCATTGCCAAGATCGCCGGACTGAAACTCTGCGAATTCTACCGTCAACAATACGGCATGGATTGCATCACAGTGATCCCCGCGAACCTTTACGGTCCCGGTCAGCACACGGACCTTGAGAACAGCCATGTCTGCGGCGCCCTCATGTCGAAAATTCACACGGCGAAACAGACCGGCGCTGAATCGGTCGAGATCTGGGGCTCCGGCCGGCCGACCCGCGAGTTTCTCTATATCGACGATTTCACCGATGGCATGATGTTCGCGCTGCAAAACTACTCGGATGGTGCCCCGCTCAATCTCGGGGCTGGTTCGGAAGTCTCGATTGCCGCCCTTGCCGCCGAGATTGCCGCGGTTGTCGGTTACGAGGGCCGATTCGTTTTCGACCACTCCAAGCCGGACGGAATGATGCGGAAGTCTCTGGACGGCGGCCGTATCCACGCAATGGGCTGGACACCGAAAGTCTCGCTTAGGTCCGGACTCGAGCGGACCTACCAATGGTATGTCGACCAGCTGGCTTCCCGCGCTTGACTCCGTCCGCTCCCCATCAGACAAGTGATCCGTTGACGGTTCCCAAAGGGGATCAAAAGGGAACGCGGAAGTCCGGCGCCTGTGCCGGCACCAAGCCGCGGCTGCCCCCGCAACTGTAGCCGGCGAGCGCTTCGACCGGAGGCCACTGGAGGCAGGCAACTGCCGCCGGGAAGGTGGTCGGAGCGCGGCGACCCGGCGAGCCAGGAGACCTGCCGTCAGCATCGTCGCCCGCTTCGGTCCGGGGTGTGTCCGGGGCACGGTCTTCCGTTCGGTGACGAGACGTGACATCACCGGCCTATGGAAGGCCCAAGGAGGCAGACATGAGTGAGAAGATCCCCGCCACCGTCATCACCGGCTTTCTCGGCGCCGGCAAGACCAGCCTGATCCGGCACCTGGTGGAAAATAACGGCGGCCGCCGCTTTGCCTTTATCATCAACGAGTTCGGCGATCTCGGCGTCGATCGCGAACTGCTGACCGGCTGTGGCATCGAGGGCTGCAGCGAGGACGATGTGGTCGAGCTCGCCAACGGCTGCATCTGCTGCACCGTCGCGGACGATTTCCTGCCGACCATCGAGGCCATCCTCGCGCGCCCGGACAAGCCGGACCACATCATCATAGAGACCTCCGGCCTCGCCCTGCCGAAGCCTCTGGTGAAGGCATTCGCCTGGCCGGAAGTGCGCACCCGCACGACAGTCGACGGGGTGATCGCGGTGATCGATGCCGCCGCGGTCTCCGAAGGCCGCTTCGCCGACGATCACGACGCGGTGCAGGGGCAGCGCGAAGCGGACGAGTCGCTCGACCATGAAAGCCCGCTCGAGGAGCTGTTCGAGGAACAGCTGCAGTGCGCCGACATGGTGGTGCTGAACAAGACCGACCTGCTTGACGAAGCCGGTCTCGCGGATGTTCGCGAGATCGTCGCACCCTATCTCCGGGGCGGGGTGAAGACCGTCGCCAGTGCGCACGGCCAGCTCGGTGCCGACGTCCTGCTCGGCCTAGACGCCGCGGCGGAGGACGATCTCGACAGCCGGCCCTCGCACCATGATGACGGGCACGAGCACGACCATGACGATTTCGACAGCTTCGTGCTGCCGCTCGCCAGCGTCGAGGACGTGGAGGCGCTGGAAGCGCGCATCGTCGCCGCCGTGCGCGACCATGACATCCTGCGCGTGAAGGGTTTCCTCGACATCCCGGGCAAGCCGATGCGGCAGGTGATCCAGGGCGTCGGCCCGCGAATCCAGCGCTATTTCGACCGTGACTGGAAGGGTGGCGAGACGCGGGAATCCCGCCTCGTCGTGATCGGCCATCACGGGCTCGACCGCGACGCCATCGCCGCCGCCATCGCCGGGTAAGAAACCCGGCCTCTCCTCAGCGGAGGCCCCATGCATCTACTGGCGGCAACCCCCGGCACGGTCACCGACGGCAGCGAGGCTGTCGATCTCGGTCAGACGCCGGGCGACATCCTGATCCTGAGCGCGGCGGACACCGAACTGTCCTGCCTCGCCCAGGGCTATGCGCAGGTGACGGCGGGGCATGAGGGCACCTTCCCGAGCCTCCGTCTCGCCAACCTCATGCAACTCGGCCACAACCTCTCCGTCGACCTCTATGTCGAGGAGATGGTGGCGCATGCCAGGCTCGTGGTCGCGCGGGTGATCGGCGGCTCCGGCTACTGGCCCTACGGCGTCGAGCAACTCGCGGCTTACTGCCGGCGAAAGAAAATCCCGCTCGCCTTCCTGCCCGGGGACGACCAGCCGGACCCGGAACTGACCGGACACGGCACGCTCGACACCGCCGCCTGCCAGCGGCTCTGGCGTTACCTGATCGAGGGCGGAACCGGCAATGCGGCGGAAGCCGTGCGTTATGCCGCCAGCCTGATCGGCACGGAGACGGACTGGCGCGAGCCGGCGCCGCTACCGAAGGCGGGCTATTACCTGCCGGGCCGCAATCACCCGTCTCTGGAAGAGGTGCTCTCCGCCTCCGCGCCGGATGCGATTCCGGCGTCTGTCGTCTTCTACCGGGCGCTTGTGCAGGCGGGGAACACCGCGCCGGTCGACGCGCTCGTCGAGGCAATGCGGGCGGAGGGTCTCGCACCGGTGCCGATCTATGTCTCCAGCCTGAAGGATCCGGTTTCGGCCGACCTGATCCGGGATGCGATCGACGGCGCACCGCCGGGCGTGATCCTGAACGCCACCGGCTTCGCCGTCTCCAAGCCCGGCGCGCCCGGCAGCGCGACACCCTTCGATCCGGCCGACTGCACCGTGCTGCAGGTGATCTTCTCCGGCGGCAACCGGGAAGGCTGGGAAACCTCGACCGCCGGACTCTCCGCCCGCGACATCGCAATGAACGTCGCCCTGCCGGAAGTGGACGGGCGCGTTCTCGCCCGTGCCGTTTCCTTCAAGGCCGAGGCTCGGCGCGACACGGCGACGGAATGTGCCATCGTGACCTACGCCCCGGTTCCGGACCGCATCGCTTTCACGGCGAAACTCGCGGCGGGCTGGGCGAAGCTGCGCCGGACGGACGCGCGCGAACGCCGGATTGCGCTGGTGCTGGCGAACTATCCGAACCGGGACGGGCGGCTTGGCAACGGTGTCGGGCTCGACACCCCGGCTGGGACGGTCAACGTGCTCCGCGCCCTTTCCGATGCCGGCCACGAAGTGCGGGACATCCCGATCAACGGCGATGCCCTGATCGGCCGGATGTCCTCCGGTCCGACCAACGACCTCTCCGATCGCGCCGGTCGTTTGGGTGGCGCCACCTTCTCGCTCGACGCCTACAAGGCCGCCTTCGCATCCTTGCCGGATAAGGTCCGGAACGAGATCGACGCACGCTGGGGAGCGCCGGAGAGCGATCCCTTCGTCATCGGCGAGACTTTCCGGCTTTCGGTGCTCTCTCTCGGCAATATCGTCGTCGGGATCCAGCCTGCGCGCGGCTACAATATCGATCCGACCGAGACCTATCACTCGCCGGACCTCGTCCCGCCGCATGGCTATCTCGCCTTCTATTTCTGGTTGCGGCAGGAGTTCGGTGCCCATGCCGTGATCCACATGGGCAAGCACGGCAACATGGAATGGCTGCCGGGCAAGGCGCTGGCGCTCTCGGAAGAATGCTATCCGGAAGCCGTCTTCGGCCCGGTACCGCATCTCTATTCCTTCATCGTCAACGATCCGGGAGAGGGCACGCAGGCGAAGCGCCGGTCAGCCGCCGTCATCGTCGACCACCTGACCCCGCCGCTGACCCGGGCCGAGAGCTACGGGCCGCTGAAGGAGCTGGAGGGGCTGGTCGACGAATATTACCAGGCAGCCGGGGTCGATCCGCGCCGTCTGAAACTGCTCTCGGAACAGATCCTCGAGAAGATGGCCGCGATTGGCCTCGACAAGGATCTCGGCTTGTCTGCCTCCGATGACGAGGCGGAAAGGCTGAACCGGCTGGACGGCTATCTCTGCGAGCTGAAGGAACTGCAGATCCGCGACGGGCTGCACATTTTCGGCGCCGCGCCGGAAGGCCGATTGCTGGACGACTTGCTGACCGCGCTGGTCCGCGTCCCGCGCGGACAGGGCGAAGGCGGCGATGCCTCCCTGCAACGCGCGCTCGCCCGTGATCTCGGCCTCGAAGTCGCAGGCGAACCGTTCGACCCGCTGGCGGCGGACATGGCCGCGGACTGGACCGGCGCCCGCCCGGATGCTCTCGCGTCGGTCGACGACGCTCCCTGGCGCAGCCACGGCGACACGGTCGAGCGGCTGGAACTTCTCGCCCACGCGCTTGTCGCCGGGCGCACCGTGCCCGATCCGGCCTGGGAGCGGACCCGCGCCGTGCTCGACACCGTCGACACGCATCTGCGCCCCACCGTCACGCACTGCGGCGATGCCGAGCTCGACGGCCTCCTGAAAGGCCTCGCCGGCCGCTTCGTTGCGCCCGGTTCGTCCGGCGCGCCGACCCGCGGACGGCCGGACGTACTGCCGACCGGCCGCAATTTCTATTCCGTCGATACCCGTGCGGTCCCGACCCCAGCGGCCTGGCAGCTCGGCTGGAAATCCGCTTCTCTGCTGCTCGAACGCTACCGGCAGGAAAACGGCAGCTGGCCGGAGCGGCTCGCGCTGTCCGCCTGGGGTACGGCGAACATGCGGACCGGCGGCGATGATATCGCCCAGGCCCTCGCGCTGATGGGGGTAAAGCCGGAATGGGATGTCGCCAGCGGCCGCGTCACCGGCTTCGAGATTCTGCCGGTCTCGGTGCTTGACCGGCCGCGCATTGACGTCACCTTCCGCGTCTCCGGTTTCTTCCGCGACGCTTTCCCGTTCCAGATCGACCTGATCGACAGCGCCGCCCGAGCCGTCGCGAAGCTGGACGAAACGCCGGCCGAGAACCCGCTCGCCGCCCGCTACCGGGCCGACGCGGCCGCGTTCGAGAATGCCGGCGCGGACCGCGAGGCGGCGGAGAAGCGGGCCGGCTACCGCGTCTTCGGCTCCAAGCCCGGTGCCTATGGGGCGGGCCTGCAGGCGATGATCGACGAGCAGCTCTGGGAAAGCGAGGAAGACCTCGCCAAAGCCTATCTTGCCTGGGGCGGCTATGCCTACGGCAAGGGCGCCGAGGGCGAGGCCGCGCATGCGCTGTTCGAGTCGCGCCTGAAGGATGTGGAACTGGTGCTGCACAACCAGGACAACCGTGAACACGACCTGCTCGACAGCGACGACTACTACCAGTTCGAGGGCGGCATCACCGCCGCGATCCGGCATCTCTCGGGCAACCAGCCGAAGGTCTATCACAACGATCATTCGCGACCCGAGAGCCCGCGCATCCGCTCGCTCGAGGAGGAAGTCGCGCGCGTCGTGCGCGCCCGGGTGGTGAACCCGAAATGGATCACCGGCGTGATGCGGCACGGCTACAAGGGCGCCTTCGAGATGGCGGCCACGGTCGATTACATGTTCGCCTTCGCCGCGACCGCGCGCTGCGTCGGCGACCATCATTTCGACGCCGTCTACGATGCCTATCTGGAGGATCCGTCGGTTCGGGAGTTCCTCGAGCGGCACAATCCGGCAGCGCTGAAGGAGATGGCCGCACGGCTCAAGGAAGCGCTCGACCGCGGGCTCTGGCGCCCGCGCCGCAACGCGGTGCACGGGGAATTGACGGCGCTTGCCGGTTGACCCTGCGGGGGCCGGCGATGCCATGATGGGGCAAGAGGGAGAGAGAGCATGAGCGACGAGATCCAGGACACCGAGATCGATCCGGAAAAGGCCGCCCGCCACGCCGAGAAGATGGCGAAGAAGAAGGCCGCCCGGAACAAGATCATGGCCACCAAGACCGAGACCGGCGGGCTGCTGATCGTCCATACCGGCAAGGGCAAGGGCAAGAGCACCGCCGCCTTCGGCATGGTCTGCCGCGCCATCGGCCATGGCATGAATGTCGGCGTGGTGCAGTTCGTGAAGGGCAAGTGGGAGACCGGCGAGCGCAAGATCCTCGAGGCCTTCTCCGACCAGGTCTTCATCCGCACCATGGGCGAGGGCTTCACCTGGGACACCCAGGATCTCAACCGCGACATCGCCGCCGCCCGCGCCGCCTGGGAACAGGCGAAGGAGTTGATGGCGGATCCGAAGATCAACATGGTGCTTCTGGACGAACTCAATATCGTCCTGCGCTACGATTACCTGCCGCTGGAAGAGGTGCTGGAGACGCTCAGGAACAAGCGCTCGGACCTGCATGTCATCGTCACCGGCCGCAACGCCAAGGAAGAGCTGATCGAGGCCGCCCATCTCGTTACCGAGATGACGCAGATCAAGCATCCCTTCCGCTCCGGCTTCAAGGCGCAGGCCGGGATCGAGTTCTAAGAGGCGGGTTCCTCAGACGGCAAGGGACGGGGCCCTCGAGAGAGGGAGGGGGCGCACGATGGCCGGCGACCTTCGCCGGCCATCGCGCTCGCTTATGGTGCGTTTTTCCTGGTACGTCCGGCAATTCACGCCCGACGCGGAAGACCCTAGCTGTTGCTCCCGGCATCAAGTGTCCGGCCGATGGCCGCAGCGACCGGACGCATGGCCTTCATCATATCGTCAAACTGTTCGAACGAACTCGCCTGAAGCGGGTCCACGGCGGCGTTCCGGGGATCGGGGTGCACTTCCAGCATCAGCGCATCCGCGCCGCCGGCAAGCGACGCCAGCATCATGGATTTCACCCAGGGCTGCCAGAATGTGGCGTGGGACGGGTCGGTCATGACCGGCAGATGGGTCACTTCCTGCGCTGCCGGAACGACCTGAAGGTCGAGCATGAAGCGGGAGGTCGCACGGTGCGTATGCGGCGCGACGACGCCGCGCTCACAGAGCACGATCTGCGGCGCGATGCCGAGCCGGTCATGCTCCAGCGCGATATATTCGGCCGCCATCAGCCAGTCGCGCAGTGAGGAGCCGTAGCCGCGTTTCAGCATCACTGGCATCCCCGTCTTGCCGACCTCGGTCAGCAGCGGATAATTCTGCATGTTGCGCGTGCCGATCTGCAGCATGTCCGAATGCTTGGCGACGATGTCGATCTTCGAGATTTCCATGACCTCGGTAACGATCGGCAGGCCGGTTTCCTGCTTCGCGACGGACAGCCATTTCAGGCCGTCTTCGCGCGGCTCGAAGAATTTCGGGCTGCGATAGGGAAAGCTGAGCGGCTTGAATGCTCCGCCGCGCAGGAAGTGGCCGCCGGCGGCCTTGATCGCTTTCGCGCTCTCTACGATCAGGTCCTCGGTCTCGACCGTGTTCGGACCCGCCATCACGGGTACCAGAGGGCCGCCGATCTCGATGCCGCCGCAGGTGAAGACCGTCTTGTGGTCGGGCGACTTCTTGGCCACCAGCGGGATCTTCCCGGCAATATCGTCGTCGCTCAGATCTTTGCCCGGAAATTTGTTTTCAACAGCCATGGTTCATTCCCTCCAGGTGGCTCATTGGATGTCAGCGCCTTGCCAACGTCGATAGGATATACTCGGTGATCTCTGCAAGCAGATTGAACGGTCCCCGGCGCGCCAGACCGTCCGCGGCACGGCGCGCGCTCTCGGTGAATTGCGGACCGGTCAGCACGGCCCCGATGGCCTGGCTGGCATGGTCCTCGGTGAACCGGTTGGAACTCCTGAGAACGGTCGCGGCGCCGAGTTTGCCGGCGAACTCACCGTTTTTCTGCTGCTCGAAATGCCTGGGCACAATGCATTGCGGTCGTCCCATTGCAAGCACCTGTTCGAGGGTTCCGATCCCGCCGTGATGGATGACGGCCCGCGCGCGTCCGACGACCTCTTCGATCGGCTGCGGTGTCGCGTGGATCTTCAAGCCCCGTTCGCGCCAGGCCGCCCTGACCTCGTCATTGGCATCGCGCAGAAAGATCTCCCCGGTCCAGTCCTTGCCGGCGAGCGCCGCAAGAACTTTCGGGGTTCCGGGATAGCTGTGTGAAAGATAGCCGAAATAGTCCTGCACCGGCTCCGCCGTCGCGGGCTCGGGGAGTGGGCTGAGCGGCGAGCTCGAGGTGTTTTCCCGGAACGCATGATAGGGATCCAGTTCCGGGATCGTGACCACGAAGTTCCGTGCTCCATGCATCAGTGCCGGAACGCGGTCCGGGACCGGCTTGCCGCGGCGGCGCTGTACTTCCTGGACGGTTTCCAGCAGCTCTCCCGGCTCGACCCGGTTGGGATGTTCCTTGAAGGTCCGGAATTCCGACCAGTTGCCGGGCGGGAGCGTGAACCAGTCGCCGATCGGGACGATCGGCCGTTCGCCGAAAGCCGCGAGCCCGGCCGTTGGAGAATAGTCAGAGACGATCAGGTCCGGGTCGAACGAGTCGATGATCGCCGCCCAGCCGTCGGTCAGGGCGGCGAGAAGATCCGGGTTCACGTAGCCCACCGTCGCGAGCACGTCGCCGATCGATGCGATCGGTTTGCCTTCGACCTCCTTCGGTACATAGGGTCTCACCAGCGGACACTGGAACACCCGGAAACCGTCGCGTGCGATGACCGGGTGAGTCACAGTCAGATTGCGCACGGCGAAACCACATGTAACGCCGTTTTCCTTGAGGAGGCGCGCGATCGGGAGCAGGCGGTTCACATGCCCGAAGCCGTCGCCGAGTTCCCAGGCGAATAAAACCCGCGTCACGATGTTCCTTTCGCATCCCTGAGTTCGCAGAGGGCCGCGCCGACCCGCTCGATCACCCCGCTCCAGTCCCCCGGTTCGGACTGCCGAAACAGGCGGGCCGAGGGATACCACGGGCTGTCGTCGCGGTGCTGCAGCCAGCGCCAGTCCGGATTGTGCGAGAGCAGCACGAAGACCGGACAGCCCATGCCGCCGACAAGATGCGCCACCGACGTGCAGGTGGTTACCGTGACGTCGAGCTGACGAACGATCGAGACGGTGTCGGCGAAGGACGTGATGTCCCTGCTGAGCGGAATGAGCGAGGCCGGGGCCTGGGCGAGGTCCGCTTCCCGCGGGCCCTTCTGCAGGCTGTAGCACTGGATACCCCCGAGCCCGAAGAGCGGCAGGTAATGCTCGACCGACGAGGACCTAATATTGTCGCCCGGAAATGCCGGGTTGCCGCCCCAGACGATACCGACATTGAGTTTTCCGGCATCGAGGTCCGGTACCGGAAACCGGTCCGGACCGATTGCATTGATGTAGGGAGCTTTCGGAAGATCCTCGACGGTATCGACGCCAAGCATCAGCGGGAGAGAGAGCTGCGCAAAGTGGCAGTCGAATTCCGGTTCTTTGCCCGGTCTACGCGGTACCAGTTCGACCATGGGCTCATAGTCTGAATAGACCTCGAGGATCTCTTCATGGGCCTCGAGAAGGATCCGGCCTTTCTTGGTGCCCGCCTGCGCCTGTTCTACCGCCGCGGGGACAAATCTCAGGAATTGCAGCGCATCCCCGATCCCTTGCTCCGCGAGAATGAGCAATGTACGCCCTTCAAGCGGAGACCCGTCCCATTCGGGCTTTTTCAGGTCCCGTTTCTTCGTCGGGAAAGTCGCGGTTTTCCAGCGCCACTCGTATTCCTTGAAGCCGTCCCGCAGATTGCCGGCGGCAAGCAGCGCCAGCGAGAGGTTCCAGTGGAAGGTCGGCTCGTCGGGCCGCAATACGATGGCCTGCCGGAAAGACCGGACCGACCGATCCAGGCACGCCCTCTCTTTCATGAGGTTTCCGAGATTGTAGAGAGCACCGGAATTCGTGGGCTCAACGACGAGCGCTCTCTTGAGCGATTGTTCCCCTTCGTCGAAAAGACCGCTCTGCCGATAGACCGAGGCCAGGTTCGAATAGGCAGAGGAGAATAGCGGATCTTGCGCCACCGTCAGCTCGTAGGCCTGGATCGCGCCCTTGAAGTTCGGGACCTTGTACCGCTGGTTCCCGATTTCCAGCACCATATCCCGTACCTTGGGGTCGAACGCGCAGGCTCGGTCCAGAACCCTCACCGCCCGATCCTTCTCGCCAAGCTCGAAATAGAGCAGCGCGAGGTCGCGCATGGCGTCGAGAAAGCGCGGCCGCAGATTGACTGCCGCCTCGAGATGGCTCCGGGCGGCGGGCAGGATACCCTTGCGGTAACAGTAGCCGCCGGCGGCATAGCGTACGGTGGCGTCGCTGGGGACACGGTCGAGGGCGACTCTGAACACGTCCTCGGTGAATTTGCTGTCGCCGATTTTCCGCGCCAAATCGATCGCCAGTCGAATGAGCGTCACATCCCCGGGTGATGCCATCTTCAGGGCAGCGGCGAGGAGTTCGCGGGCCCGGGCGGGGTTCTTGCGTTCAAAAGCCAGTCTGGCCTCGAGACCGGCCTGGATTGCCGTCTGGCCGACATCCTTGAACATCTGGGCGGAGATCTTCTGTGCTTCGTCGAGTTTGCCCTCGGCGATTTGCGCCAAGGCGGCTTTGGCGTCGCGGTGCAGTTTCGCTCTGGCGGGGAGATCGATAGGTTTCATTGCGAACTCAACTTGATCAAACCGAATTTGGCGAGCCACGGCAGGCTGCGGCGAAGATGCTGCTGCATTTCCGGAGCAACGAGCCGTTCGATCTCGCCGACCGAAAGCGGCCCTCCGGCAGTCAGTCGGGCGAGCAGGTCTGGCAAGACCTGGCTCGGAAGCATGAGATCGCTCGAGAAGGAACAGAAGGGATGACGCGTGAGGTCGTCGAAGCCGGCAAGGCGGGATTCCGGATCGGCGCTGATAACGGTATCCTCGGAAAGCACGAAACTTGGATGCGGTGCGAAGATGCCGAACGGGTCCGGGTAGAGCGGGTGGGGGCTTTCCTGGTCCTGCCGTGGAGCAACCTCGGCGGCGGCTGAGCGCAGCTCCCGCAGCTCAAGCCACAGTTCCTCGTAGGCCCGGATCACGACCGACCAGTCATAGTGGGATCGGGCCCTCGCCCGTCCCGCGTCGCCCATCCGGGCGCGCAGTCCCGGATCCTTCGCCAACTGCACCAGGGCGTCCGTTGTCGCCTGCAGGTCGCACGAGGTCGACATGCAGGCCCTGCCAACGAAACGGTCGTAATCTTCCTGCCGGGTCTGATACTTGACCGCGAACTCCAGTCCGCTCCCGGAACCGGGGGTGGCCGTCGGGACCCGGAACCCGGTCTCGCCGTGCACGACGGTGTCCTTGTAGCCGTCCCAGTCGCTCACCACCGCGGGTAACCCCGCCGCCATGGCCTCGATCGGCGTCAGACCGAAGGTTTCCTGGATATTGTCGGAGAGGGAAAGGAAGACATCGGCGCCTTGCCAGGAACCGCTGACGAGACCGTCGTCCCGTCCGTCGACAAAATGGACCTCGGCCGCGTCGGTGTAGGTCTCTGCGCCGCTCTTGAAGAGCTTCAGGATGTTCTCGTTCGGCGCCTGCCCGACCATGACGAGATGGACCTTCCGGTCGGGAAGCAGCTTCGCCGCCCGTTCGGCGGCGAGATACATCGGAACCGGATGCGCCTTGGCGTGGAAGGTGAAGCGGCCGAGAAACAGGATCACGAAATCCCCTTCGCCCGCACCGATTCCGGCACGAAACGACTGCCGGGTCGCCACGTTCTCCGCATAGCGTGCGCCGTCGACGCCGAGTGGAATGATCGGGAGCTTGAGCGAGGTCGCGCACTTTGCCCCGGTCCGCCGCGCCAGATAGTCGGCGTAGGTCTCCATCGCATTGACGACGACATCGCGGGCCACCCTCGAGGTGCAGACCAAGGCATCCCAGGGCTGAAGCGGCAGAATGTGGAAATTGGCAAGGCCGGCAATGATCCGGTCCGAGGACAGGGTGTGGGTCACGCCGCAAATGCTGTAGGCGCGCTGGTCCTTGATCCTGCGTTCCCATGCGAATTCGTCGAACACGGGCCCGGGAACCATGACACACTCCGCGGCGGGATCGGCCGCCAGCATGGTCCGGAAATTCCGGGTCTCGCGTCCTTGCGGGTCGCGTTGCCGCGCGGCCTCGGCAAATTCGGCCGCGTGACGTTCGTTCGGGGTGACGCTGGCGTGAAACGGCGCACGCCCGTGCCGGAACAGCCCGGTCAGGAACCCGCTGCCCGCCGAGTGGCGGCCCTTCACCCCGACTCGATCGGCCTTGTAGGCATCGGGGTGATACTGGATGGCGCAAACAGGAGTGGATGACACGTAGTACCGTCCGGCAACGGAAAGATAAAAACACGAAATCTGAAGCGTTGCGTTTATAGAGGATGGCTGGACCGGTGCAAAGCGCTCTCGCCCGTGCGACAAAGCGAGACCTTTGGCACCGCCCGGGCGCATGCTAATGAGACGCACGTGCAATTCGTCCTTTCGGAGCAAAATATGACTGCAATTGCCGGCTCCCGCCCCCTGCGGATCTTCATCGGCTGGGACAGCCGCGAGCCCATCGCCTACGACGTCTGCGCGCATTCTCTGCGACGTCACAGCGCGTCGGATCTGGAAATCAGTCCCCTGAAACAGGAAGAACTGCGCGCGGCGGGGCTCTACGCCAAGGAGGCGGATCCGCTGGCGTCCACCGAATTCACCTATACCCGCTTCCTTGTCCCGCATCTCGCAGGCTACGAAGGCTGGGCCCTATTCTGCGATTGTGACTTCCTCTGGACGACCGACGTCGCGAATTTGTTCGGGCTTGCCGACGACGACAAGGCCCTGATCTGCGTCCAGCACGATTACCGGCCGACCGAGCGCACCAAGATGGATGGCAAGGCCCAGACCGTCTATCCGCGCAAGAACTGGTCCAGCATGATGCTGATCAATTGCGGTCATCCCGCCAATGCCGCACTCACTCCGGACGTCGTCAACCGGGAGGGCGGCGCCTACCTGCATCGTTTCCAGTGGCTACCGGACGAGTTGATCGGCGCTGTCGGCCACACCTGGAACTGGCTCGAGGGCTGGTACGACAAACCCGAGGACGGCTCCTACCCGTCTGCGATCCACTATACGCGCGGTGGTCCCTGGTTCGAGGACTGGCGCGATGTCGATTACGGCGACCTGTGGCTCGCCGAGGCCGCAATGGTCAAGGCGAAAGAAACCGCCTGACGGCCTCCGAGAGATCCGAGATCGGGACCTCCCAGCCGGTGTCCGAGCGGCGGAACAGGCGAAGGCTCGGATACCAGCGCGCGCCGCTCCCCTCGCGCCCCCAGAACCAGAGCGGCAGACGCGGCAGCAGAATGAAACCCGGGCGCCCGAGCGCCCCGGCCATGTGCGCGTTGATGCCGGAAATCGAGACCGTGGCATCGAGAGCGGCGACGAGGGCGGCGAGGCCTTCGAGATCGTTCCGGAGATCGCGGACGGGCGACGGGAGTATCTCTTCCGGCAGTCCTTCCGTCCCGCCGGCTCCCCCGTACTGAAGACTCACCAGACGAATTCCGGGACAGGAGAGCAGCAGCCGCCAGTCCGCGAGTTCGGTGGATTTCGACCAGGAGGTCCGGGCGCCGCCGCCGCCCCAGGAGAATCCGACCAGCCGCGCCCCGCCGCTCGCCGGGCCGAGCGCCTCGCGGATCTCCGCCACGCGTTCCGGGTCCGCCTTGAACGGAGACAGTTCCGCTGCGTGGCCGGACTTCTCGTAGAAACGGGCCAGCAGGGCCGAAGGGACATGAAAGTCAAAAGTCGGGAGATCCTGAGGCGCGCCGTCCCGGGCAACCACGGTGAGGCCCGGGAAACTGCGCCTGCAGAGCGTGACCAGACGCGGGTCGGTCTCGAGGACCACCTCGGCTCCCTGCCCCGCCAGCCATTGCGCAAGGGGCGCGAAGACAATCTCGTCGCCGATCCCGAAATCGCCCCAGACCAGGATGCGCCGCCCTTTCGCCGGCTGCCCGAGCCAGAGCGGGAGCGCAGCGAATTCGAGGGTGCGGGCGCCGTCGTGAGGCTCTGTCCAACGCACATGGTGGGCCCGGTATCCTCCGGAGAAATCACCGGCGCCGATTCTCAAGCAGGACGAGAGCCACAAGCCGTCCCGGTGCCCCGGCTGCAGGATCAGGGTGCGTTGCAACTCGGCTTCGGCCGCGTCCGCCTCACCGCAATCGACCAGCGCCGCAGCAAGATTGGCACGAAGGCCGCTGGCGTCCGGCCGGCCCGCCAGGGCCTTTCGGTACAGCCCGACAGCGCGGACCAGATCTCCGGTCGCGTGCAGATTGGCGGCGAAATGCTCTGCCGCCTCAGCTGCGATCGGGCTGCCCGGCTCCGCCGCACAAATGGCCTCGTTGAACGCCTTGCCCGGATCGGACCCGCTTTCGCTTTGCCGCAGGAGACCGAGTTGGTGATAGAGGCGCGGACGGTCCGGGATCTGGATCAGCGCGCGCCGGATCTTCCTTTCCGCGCAGACCGGCCGGCCCAGCCTGTGCAGGTGGATTGCGCGTGCAAGTGCGAAATCCTGATCTCCGCGAAAGCGCGACACAAAGGTTTCAAGTCCCTCTGGCAGCGCTTCCCGGCGCTCGGCAAGGGTCGTAAGGAGCGCCACCAGCGGTCCGGGGCGCGCCGGGGCCAGATGCAGCGCATGCAGGGCGAGCCGGGCGAGCATCTTGCCGTCCGCTGGAGTGCGCCGCGCAACGGCCAGCATGTTGCCGTAGCCGTCGACTTCCGAGGGGAAAAGGCATGTGTAACGCTGCAGAGCGTCTCGGGCGGCGGCCAGATCGCCTGCGCGAAAGGCCGTTCCCGCTTCCGCCTTGAGCGCCGCGCGGTCGGCTTCGCCGCCCGGCGACGCGACTAGGCTCCCAGTTCGGACCATAGCGCGAGGTCGCTCGTCTTCGTTGCATTCCATCCCATCGCCTTGGCGATGTCCGCCGGGATGCTGCTGGTCGGGGCAGGGTTCTCGCCGCGCCCCAGCCGTTCGACGATGTCTTTCTGGATCGGCAAACAGATCGTCTTCAGATCATAGCGCTCGACGACCGTCTTGCGCGCGGCCTTGCGGACCGGGTTCAGCTTCTTGCCCTTCGCCAGGGCATCGGTCACCGCGTCGGCCAAAAGCTCGGGATTGCCGTACTCGACCAGCAGCCCGTTCTTGCCGTGACGTATCACTTCGCGGACCGGGGCCGTGTCGCTTGCGACCACAAGACATTCCTTAGCCATCGCCTCCAGCATCGACCACGAAAGCACGAACGGATAGGTGAGATAGATATGTGCGCTGGAAATCGACTGCATCCGGCCGAATTCGTCGTAGGGTAGGCGGCCAAGGAAGTGGAGGCGGCTCGCATCGAGTTTCCGGTGCGGGATCAGCGCGTCCTTCCAGCTATCGGCATAGCCGGGCCCCGAACCGTAACTGACCTCTTCGCCGCCGGTAATCAGGATGTGGGCATTCGGCCGCGCCTGAAGAATTTTTTCCAGCGCAGCGGCGACCACATCGAAGCCCCGATATGGCTCCAGGTTTCGGGCGACATACGTGACCACCTCATCTTTCGCGGTCAGCCGGCGTCCGTCGGCAAGATCGATAAAGGCATCGGGTTCGCGCACGCAGGCGTCGGTGTCGATGCCGTCATGGACCACCGTCATGTTCTCGCGGAACTGTTTTGGATGGGTCGACCATTGCCAGTAGGTCGGAACATACCCCCAATCCGCCGCAGCCATGCTGAGCAGCATATGCGCATTGCGCACGCGGGTCCGGCAGTCACGGTCGATATCCGGTCCCTTGTTGACGAAATCGGTATCGGTGCCGCGAGACCGGTAGAAGAACTCGTTGAAGGCGAGCAGGCGCGCCTCGGGGAACACGTCCTTCAGAAACATCGCCTCGCCCCAGCCGGTATGGGCGCAGATCACGTCCGGGGTAAACCCTTGGGCCTGCAGCTTCAGGCAGGCGCGCGTGATCGCCTGGCCGTGCAGAATCTGGTCCTCGAACCGGTCGAAATACCGGTGCGGAGGATTGCCCGCCTGCCGATGCAGTTCATATTCGACCTTGCGCACGCCGGGAAGATTAGGACGCTTGGGTTTGGTCAGGAAGACCACCTCATGCCCATCGGCCGCAAGGGCGGGCGCGAGATGCTTGAACTGTCCGGGCATATTCTGGTGGGCGAAAAGGACTTTCATCAGTACTGAACCATGTTGTCACAGGGTACGAATTATCGTTGATACTCTTACCGCACGCGCTTATGAATGCCACGGAGCTTCGAAGCAAGTGCGGTTCCCGAGAGGTACGGCAGCTATCGGTGATTCTTGTCATTCAAGATAGCATCGCGTTGTTCTGCGATTCACCAGTGATAAATCGATTAGTACGGACAAGACCTTCATGGCGAAACAAAAAACGCCGGTAGATACGAGTCAGAAGCTAGAGGACCCGTTGCGGCCGATTTTCGAGGCATGCCGCAGCGCGTTTGTTACTGCGGGCGTGTTCAGTTTCGTCGTGAACTTGCTCATCCTGACAATGCCGCTCTACATGTTCTCTCTCTTCGACCGGGTGCTCGGCACCGGGAACATGTCGACGCTCACATTTCTGGCCCTCATGGCCTTTTGCGCCCTTCTTGTCCAGGCGCTCGTCGATATCGCGCGTACCTACCTGTTCACGAATGTCAGCCAATGGATCGACAAACAGGTCTCGCCACGCTTGTTCGAGAAATCCGTGACCGGCGCGCTGGCACGGGGCAAAGGCGGGAGTGATGCGCTCGATCAACTGCATGGGTTGCGGTCGTTCCTGAGCGGCTCGTCCATGTTCATGCTCATGGATCTCCCGTTTATCCCGATCTTCATGGGTGTCCTGTTTCTGCTGAATTTCGGCATCGGTCTGACGGCCACGATGTGCGGCGTGATTCTCGTCGGTCTCGCGCTGTTGAATCGCTCGATCTCTGACAAGAGGCTGACAAGAGCCACTGCCGCTGCGGGTCGTTCGCGGTCGATCAGCCGCTCGGCGATCGAGAATGCCGACATCGTCGAAGCGATGGGAATGCGAAAGACCTTGGCGAATTCCTGGATGATGTACAACGAACTCGCCCTCAAATTGCAGGGTGACGCAAGCCAGGCCTCCGGGATCATCCAGGCTTTCATCAAAATGGTCCGGATGGGCGCGATGATGGCGGTCATGACCGTCGCGGCGGTGCAGATTGTCGATCCGACGAGCGGCATGTCGCGTGGTGCCATGATGGCCTCGGTCATTCTCGTTTCCCGCGCCCTGATGCCGCTTGAAGCTGTTGTCAGCTCCTGGGCCCAGGTCTCGGATGCTGTCCAGAAGTATCGGTATCTGTCCGGTTTGTTGTCCGGTGTGAAGAGCAAGCCTGAAGACAGCGTCTTTCCGCTGGAGCCGAAAGGCGAACTCTCCGTCGAGAATGTGCATTTCCAGATCCCGGACATGAAGCGACCCATTCTCTCTCGGGTCTCCTTTGCGCTCGAGCCGGGGGAGTCCGTTGCGATCATTGGCCCGTCGGCGGCAGGGAAAACGACTCTTGCCAGACTCCTTGCAGGCATCGACAGTCCGACGGCGGGGGTCGTGCGCCTTGACGGAGCGGATGTATATCGCTGGCCAAGCGACGACCGGGGCCGGCATGTCGGCTATCTGCCGCAACATGTGCTCCTGTTCGATGGGACTATCCGGTCAAACATCAGCCGCTTCGACGAGACCATTACCAACGAGCAGGTGATTCAAGCCGCGGAAATGGCCGGGCTTCACAAAATGATCCTGCAGATGGAGAACGGTTACGACACCGAAGTCGGTTACAATGGCCGTCTGCTCTCGGGTGGCCAACGGCAGCGCGTCGGCCTGGCGCGCGCTCTGTTGGGCGATCCGAAACTGGTCATTCTCGACGAGCCAAACGCAAACCTGGATACAGAGGGCGACAACGCGCTTCGGGATTCGATCGAGGTTCTGAAATCTCGCGGCACGACAGTTGTTGTTATTCTGCACCGCCCGAACATTCTCCAGATCGTGGATAAGATCCTGGTTCTCAGAAATGGTATGGTTCAGAAGTTCTCCGACCGAGACGAGGTTATGCCGCTGATCGGCGGTGTCAGTGGTCAACAGAAAATCGAAAAGGCCGCCATCAAGGCTGTCGCAGAGAAGTAAACGGAGTAATCGCAAGAATGTCAGAGACACTCCCGGCGACGCTCGACAACCCGATCTTCTCGAAGAGGCTGCCAATCGCAAAGCGGGAAGCTTCGAGCGCGACCACCGACGAAAACCTGTTGTCCCAAGCCCCCTGGAGAAAATCCGCGCTTTTTGGGTGGGGCATGCTGTTTCTTTTCTTCATCCTGTTCGGCGGATGGAGTGTGGTCGCGCCCCTCGCGAGCGCCGTTCGCGCGCCCGGCAAGCTTCAAGTGGTTAGCGAGGCCCAGGTCGTTCAGCATTTCGAAGGCGGGATCGTCAAGGAGATACTGGTCCAAGAAGGGCAACGGGTCCAAAAGGGCGATGTGCTGCTCCGCCTGGACCCGCTAACAACCGATGCGCAATTCGCGCAACTCGAAAACAAGCTGTTTTCTCTTCTTGCAGAAAAGGCACGGCTCGAAGCCGAGCGTGACGGGCTGTCTTCGATTGAGTTTCCGGAACGTCTTCTGAGCCGCAGCGATGATCCCGAAATCGCGGATCTGATCAGGCGGGAAGAATCCGTTTTCTCGAAACAGCGCACTGCGACGAATGACCAGAAACAGCTGATTTCCGAACGAATCGCCCAGTACATAACGCAGATCGACGGCGCCAACGAACGGCTGGTGTCGACGCGTAAGCAGATCGAAATCGTTGAAGAAGAGCTGGCTGGCGTGATGACCCTTTACGATAAGGGGCTCGAACGGAAGCCGCGAGTGCTCGCGCTTGAGCGCGCCAAGGAGCAGCTCAAGGGCCTTGCCGCACAGCTGGAGACCACGGTTGCCCAGTATAGGCAATCGATCAATGAGCAGGAACTGCGCCGCTCCGCGCTCGAAAACGAGCATCAGTCGCAGATTTCCGCCCGGTTGCGAAACAACGCCCTGCAACTCGCCGATATTCGCGAGCAGGAAAGTATTTGGAAGGACCGCAGGGAGCGGATCCAGATCCGGGCGCCGCGCAGCGGTCAGGTTATTGACTTGAAAACCCACACTGTTGATGGCGTTGTGCGGTCCGGCGAGCCCCTGATGACCATTATCCCGACCGAGGACGAGTTGATCGTGACGGCGAAGGTCAAGCCGAAAGATATTGATGCAATCCTGATCGGAGCACCCGTTCAGCTTCAGCTGGCAGCATTCAATCCGCGCATCACGCCCCCCATTGAGGGGACCCTGACGTCGGTTTCACTGGATTCTGTTCCGAACTCAGGGAGAGGGGGAGAATTCTTCGAGGCAAGGATTGCGATCGACCCGGTATCGTTGAAGACAAATATCCCGAATGCACAGCTATCGGCCGGTATGACCGTCTCGGCATTGATTTCTGTCGGCGAACGAACGTTGTTCGAATACGTCGTGACCCCGCTGAGCGCGAGCCTGAGTCAAGCGATGCGAGAGCCCTGAGAGACGAAGTAGAAATTTAAGCCGATGTCGGAAAAAGCCGACCGCTTGATCGTGCCGACGCCTGAATCGTCGCAGGCGTCGCCTTCGATCGCCTCTCTCAGTCTGAAGGTTCTCATCAGCACCGGGGATGCGCTTCTTGCGCAAAGGCGGCTGGGCGTCGCGAAACTGCTTTTCCAAGAGGCCCTGAAACGGAAACCGTGGTCGAATCGCGCCCTGGCCGGACTCGGAAGAGTGTACAACGAAAAGCTCGTTCCGGATCGCGCACTGTTATGCCTCTCCAAACTGTCGGTTTATCGTCCCGATTTTCCGCGGGCGGCAGCAGGTTGCGCGCGCGCGTTCTCGTCCCTGGGGGACTACCGCTCGGCCGAGAAATGGTTCGAGCGTGCGACTATTGTAGAACCCTCAATGCGCGGGCATTCGGTCGCTCTTGGCGTGACCAAACTGCGACTGGGAAAGTGGCAAGAAGGTTGGGCCCTCTACGATCTTCGCGAGGGTCGTGAGACCCTCATCCAGACATTGGGACACGATCGTGTTTGGGACGGAAGTGGCGATATCGACGGAAAGCGCGTTCTTGTCGTCGGAGAACAGGGTTTCGGCGACCATATTCATTTCATGCGGTATTGCCGGCTCCTAAAAGAACGGGGCGCCTATGTCATTTTTCTTACCCGCCCCGAAATCCAGAGACTGGCGAGCTGGCTGCCGGAAATCGATGAGGTTGTGACCAACCAGGACAAGACCCGGTTTGATTATGCGGTCATGGCCATGAGTCTGCCGCGGTTGTTCTCGACGACGCCAGAAAGCATCCCGCTGAGGCAACCCTATCTTTCTCCTCCAAAGCGCCAGAGCGAACGGGAAACCGAGCGGTCGCCCTTCAAGATCGCAATCGCATGGAAAGGAAACCCGGATAATTCCAGGGACGCGGTCCGCTCTTGCCCGGCCTACCTGATGGCGGAGCTTGTCCGCGAATTCGAGCATGTGGAATTCACCGGCCTGCCGTTCGACTTGGCGGCGGAAAAGGATCCCGACCTTGCGGCCATCACACCGTTATGCGGCGAGCATGCTGACTTTGCCGGCGTGGCTGAAGCGCTGGGTGAAATCGATCTGGTCATCTCCGTCGATACAAGCCTCGCCCATCTTGCGGCCGCGATTGGAAAGCCAACGTGGATCCTGATCGGTCATCACCCGGACTGGAGGTGGCTCGTCCATGGCGCGGACAGCTTGTGGTATGAATCGATGCGTCTGTTTCGCATCGATAGCGATTGGAGCGAATTGATCCAACGTGTAAAAAAGGAACTCTCGCTACATCTGCCCGCAGGCCTTAGATAATCCGAAAATGGAACAGAAAACCGCGATAGAACACACCGTCGGGCTTGTGGCGCTTATCGAAGAGAAAAGCATCCTTGCCACTTTGACTTCTCCGGATGATGCCAATCATTGGGATGCCGGGGGGCAGCATTTGATCCGGAATGAGCAAGTCGGTATTGCAGCAACGTTCTTCAAGCGAGCTGAAATACTTGAGAGATCATTCAATGAGGGGATCACTTATCGTTACGCATTGACCCTGGAGCTGCTGGGAGAGTTTGACGGAGCGGCGAAACGCTATCGGGATGTCATTCAGAAAGGCGAGCGGCATTCGCGGGATGCCCTATACCGTGCGGTAGGATGCCTGCACCGGCTCCAGCGTCCGCAAGATATCGTCGATTTGTTGCACGCCGAAGAGCCCGGAGACTGGCAGAAATACGCCGGGCTTCATATGACTGCCGCCTGGGCATTCGCGTGCAGGGGCTTCATTGCGAGTGCCGTTGCATGGGTTTGCTGGGATTCGGAAATTCACGACCGGTCGAGTGCTGCGGCTGACGTCTTGAAAGGGCTGTTGCGGTCCAGAATCGATGCTGACGGACAAGACGCCACAAGCCTGATCTTTCCGCTGGCGGGTGAACGGATCTTCCAGATCCGCTGGCTCGCGTTGGCCGTGATACGTTGGCTTATCAATAGTCAACTGGCGGAGAGCTTGGCGTGCGCGCTGAATAGCCCGGACCTCATCCGCCAGACCGACGGGAAATGCCTCAGCTATACGGCAGCATTCATGCGGGAATGGCCCGCGGCGGAAGATGCGTTCCGCGGAGCTCGTCTGGCGTTGCTGTGGCGACCGGACGACCCGGCCGGTATCGCCGCAATCCTCCCGCATGACTCGGAGTTCGAAGAATATTCTCGAGATTATGTATCGCGCTGGGCAAGGGCGGCGATCGTCACTCCAAATATCGAAGAGGCGACGGCAAATGACGCCGTCATCGTCCTCAAAATGCTCAATGATCATTCGGTTTCGGATCTATATGTATGGCGGGCGGCGGACAGGTTCCGTGCGAGTCCCCCGCTTCTCTACAATGCCGGATCACACTTGAACGAGCGATCTTTCGCGGAGCTCGCGGAGCCATTTCTGAAACGTGCGATAATCTTGGCTCCAGACTATGCGAAAGCGCTCAGCGCTTACTCGGTTTCGAAGTCGATCATGCTTGAGTCGCAGGACGGTGTGCGTTTCTCGAAAAGCGCCATCGCCGCAGATCCAAGGCTGCAATCGGGATATACAAATCTCGCAATGGCCTGCCGCGGTCTGGGCGATGTGGCCGGCGCACTGGAGGCCGGTCTGCAACAGCTCAGAATCGCACCGACCGATGCGATCGCCAGAATGGGCGTCGCATTCAATCAGCTGACCCTCGGCGCGATTGAACAAGGATTCGAGAATTATCGGGTTCGCTGGGCGCAAAAGAACTTTCCGTCTGCAAAGCGGTCATTCCCTCAGCGGGAATGGATGCTCCAGAAGCTCCCGCTGGGAAAAAAGGCCCTGATCTATATGGAACAGGGCATGGGCGACGAGCTGATGTTCTCTTGGTTCCTAAAATATGCGGAAGAGGTTGCGCCGGGGCAGATCGTTGTCGAATGCGACTACCGCCTGCTGCCGGCGTTTCAGAGGTCTTTTCCGGATATAGAGTTCTTGCCGCGTACCACACCGGTCCTTCCGCGCCTCTATGAGACGGATATTCTCTACAAGGTGCCGATCGGCCATCTTCCGAGTATGTTCTGCCCGAAACTACGGGCGCTCATCCGGGAGCGGTGGGCTCTTGCGCTCAAACCTCATGTCAGTGGCTATGGTTGGATCCAGCCGGACCATGAGCGGGTGGAAGAATGGAGACGTAAACTCGATCGTTTGGGGCGCAATGAGCGTGTTTGCATCGGAGTTGCTTGGCGAAGCCAGACTCTGAACAGGCAACGGAAGCTACAATATCTCAGCCCGCTCGAGCTGGCGCATAGCCTCCCGGAGAACGCGATCGCCGTTAACCTTCAATACGTCTATGAGCCGGAAGAACTGGAAGAACTCCGCAGAGAAGCCGCCAAGCGTGGAATTGATGTGGTCACGTTCCCGGACCTGGACCTCAAGGACGACTTGTCCGATGTGATCGATCTATGCGGTGCGCTGGATGCCATCGTAACACCGCTTATTTCCACGGCCTTCATGGGAGGGACGATCGGGACGCCCACATGGGTCTTCAGGAGCGCCGAGTCCAAGAGCCTATGGCAGCAACTCGGGACGCCGCATATTCCATGGATTCCATCAATTCGCGTCCTGTTCAGGGATCCGCGAGAGCCTTGGGACGACATTATCGTGAATATGCGATCCACATTGACAAAGGTTTCCGAAAAAATTGTTGGAAAACGCCAAATCACAAGAGGCGCTCCCGGGAATGCAGGATAAGGACGAGCTGATCAGGCTGCCTGCGAGATTGTTCAAGGGGGATGATCTTTACCTCCCACTGAACAGTTTGGGGTACAAGCAATCTGATATTACGCTGAAAATACCCAAAAAATTCCTGAAAGACCAAAGTATTCGCCGTCTTGCGTATGATGAATATCATCGTGGTGGTTTCGAATCCGTTGAGCGTTCAATGTTGATGAAACTAATACCGGAAGATGGAATATTTCTCGATATTGGGGCGCATTTTGGTCTGTATTCAGTATTTCTAGCGTATCACAAATCGAAGTTGAATTGTTTTGCCTTCGAGCCGGCGCCGGATAATTTTGCGGTTCTTCTCGAGAATTGCGCGTGTAACGTAAGTAATCGGCGTGTTTCGTGTTTTCCGAAGGCGGTCGGTGCACATTCCGGTGTCGGTTTCCTGCGTACCAACACAAGCATGGGGCATCACGTTGTAAAATCTCCGGAAACCAGTTCCGATTCCAATGTGCTTGAGATAGAAGTCTATACGCTGGATGAAATACTAACGAAATTATACAAAAAATATCCAAGAAATACTTCAGCTTGGATAAAAATAGATGTCGAGGGGAGGGAACTGGATGTCTTGTCGGGCGGAAAGGAAATCTTGAAGGAAGGTGCCGTGGATGGCATTCTCTGGGAATATTCCGTTGGGCCGATCGAGAATCCACATAAAGACGAAATCAATAGGTTTCTTGGGAAAGCAGGATTTACGTCATATATCGTTTCTGAATCGAATATAATTTCGGTGCGCGATCAAGCAAGAAGAACAGAGTCAGAGCGCCAGATCATCCGAAGTCTTCCTCTGGTCTGAAGGGGCGGCGCAAATTGAGCCGGCTTATCTCGCGTCGCCATAATTCGACTCCGGTGTCTGTCCGGATGGCCGTTTTCGAACGCGGTTTCCCCACTGTCTGTCCAAGGGAACATGGCTGTCGGGGTGCCGGCGGCGGTCTGTCGGGTCCTATTCAGGCCGGAGTGCGGCCGTCGAGCAGACGGTCCGGAGAATGCCGCCCACGAACACGGCCCCCGGGTGCTGCAGGGGGGGCGAAATCCGTATCAACGGCGCTTCACGAGAGCCAGGAAGAGTGTCGCAAGAGGCTCTCCGCCCTCCTCGCGCATGGATCCGCGGCGCATCTCTACGAGCGCCAGTCCCGCGTTCCCGGCGCAGCGTTCCAGATAGTCGAGGCTGTGGCTATGGGCACCGTCGAGGCCAATCCCGATGCCATCCCCGCCCGGGTCGACCGGTTCGTGCGCGGTCATAAGGAGTCCCCCACCGGGGTGCAGGCGGGCGCTCACCGCGCGGAAAAAGGGCTCCAGGTCGCCGATATACGAACTGACGTCGGCTGCGATGGCGACGTCGTACGGCATGTCTTCCCGCGCCAGTGCGGCGACGGCGTCGTCCTCGACGAGCCGGTGATAGATCTGCTTTTCTTCGGCAACGCGTAGCATTTCCGGAGACATGTCGATCCCCGTCAACTCCGTGCAGTAAGATCGGAACGCGGCGCCCGCGAGGCCGGTTCCGCAGCCGAGATCGACGGCGCGCGGGGCCTGGTGCTCTTCCGACAGGATGCCGCAGGCGAGCCCGAGAAGCCGAAGCGTCTCGGGGGCCGAATATTTCAGCCGCCCGGTCAGGTGGGCGTCGAAATTCTTCGCATAGCCGTCGAACACTCTTTTGACATAAGTGCTGCTGTAGGCTTCCTGGACCGGAGCGATGCCGTGACGCGCAAGATCGCGGCGCACGCCCATCGGGTCCTCGGGAGCGATGCAGAGCGCGGCCCGGTAGAGCCGGATGGCTGCCTCGGTGCGTCCGGCGAGATCGAGAAACTGACCGAGAATGAAGGTCGCCTCGAGACTGCCCGGTTCCGAGAGCCGGAGCCGCCGCAGGATCCGGAACCCGCGTCTTCGCTGCTCGTCGCCGAACGCCCGGAGCGCGCTCATCAGCGCGGCCGGGCCGTGCAGCGGATCGAGCACGAGCAGCCGCTCTGCCGCTGTGGTCCCTGAGCTGTCACCGGCGCCCAGATCGTTCAGATAGGCCGGGACATCCGGATCGAGAGCGATGGCCCGCTTGAGGGCGGCGCAGGATTCCTGTCCTGCCGCGCGCTGTGCGGCGGCGAGGTTGGACCAGTGCAGGGCCGTGTCGGCTGCGTCCAACGCCTTGCGCCGCAGGATCGGAAGCGCGGTATCCCAGTCGCCGGAGCCGACGGCGTCGCGCAGGATATCGATTTCGTTCCCGGGATCCTCGGCCATGACCGGATGGTAGAGGAGGCCGGTCCTTTCAGGAAGGACCGATCGCAACCGGGGGTTCAGCGCCCGCCATGTCTCGCGAAATATTCCAGCGCCTTCTCGGCCATGTAGAGGTCGAAGGCGTCGTGGATGTCGATGCCGGAAGCGAAATCGTCGATCTCCAGGATGTCGACCTTCATGCCGGTGCGTTTGCCGGCCCGGATCAGGTCGGCGCGGATCGCCGAGGCAAGGCCGGTATCCTCACGGAACAGAGGCTTGCGGGTCTGGCGCGGGCCGTAGATCGCCATCCAGTCGAACACCCGCTCCCACTCGCCGGCCTCGTTGCGGGACCAGAAATTCTTGTGCGTCTTGTTGGCGACGAAGACGGTTTCGAGGCTGTCGTCGGCCTTCAGCCGATTGACGCAGTCCGCGATCCATTCCGGCTTGCGGAAGATATCCGTCGGCTGCAGGAATACGACGATGCCGAACGGGCCGTCCAGTTCTTCCGCCCGCTCCAGCGCGTCCTTCAGTACCGGCTCGGTCGGGGTCAGGTCTTCGGCAAGCGAGCCCTCGCGCAGGAACGGGCACCAGGCCCCGGCTGCGACGGCCGCGTCGCGGATCTCCTCGCTGTCGGTGGTGACCAGCACCCGGTCGCAGACCCCGGAGGCCAGCGCATGCTCGACGGAATGGGCGATCAGCGGCTTGCCGCCGATCGGCTTTACATTCTTGCCCGGCAGGCCCTTGGAGCCGCCACGGGCGGGCAGGATGGCGAGGACGCGGTCAGACTTGCTCATGCGATGGAATTCCTGAACTCGGTGAAACGGTCCGCGACCATCTCGGCCATGGCGAGGCTCATGTCGTCGCGGATATCGACAAGGGCCCAGAACTGGTCGACCACCTCGAAGCCGACCGCGTCGCCGAGACGGCGGCCTTCGCGGATCAGCTCCGGACGGGTGGCCAGCGCGAGACCGACGACTTCCTGGAAATAGGTCGAATTGCGCCGGTCGCCGCCCGGGCCGAGGGCCTGGATCGTCTTGTCCGGATCGAGGCGCCAGAGGCTGGCGTCGAACTGGCGCACGCAGACCACGCTGTCGAGATGTTCGCGGGCGGCGAGATTCTCAGCCGTGCGCCGGATCAGTCCGCGCGGACGGAACGGGTGGGTCGGCTCGATCACCACGATCTGTTGCGCCGGGAAGGCGTCCAGCACCTCCACCAGCGCATCGAGGTAGGACTCCGCCCGGCGGTCGTGGATGGTGATCCTGTCCGCATAGGGCGCGGCCTGTGCCTTCACGGCGTCGTCGTCCGCGGTCAGCACGATGCGGGCGTCCGGCAGATCCTCGAGCGCCGCCTCGATGGTGCGCACCAGACTGGACGTCCCGTCGAGCGGTTGCACGATCCGCGGCGTCGAACTGGCGCCGGAATAGACCGGGATGATGATCAGCGTCTCGTTCATGGCGCACTCGTCCGGATATAGTCGATAACCTCGGCGACGCGCTTGGCGCGGCCTTCGTCGCGGCCCTGATGGATGCCGTGATGGTGATAGACCCGGAGGCCCGGCTCGTAGAGGATCTCGTGGCCGAGCGCGATCATGCGCTTGCCCCATTCCCGGTCCTCGACGCCGCGGATCTCCTCGTCGAACGGATGCAGGTCCCAGATCGATTTGCGGATGCCGGAGTTGGCGTTGTGGAAGAAATAGTCGCGGCGCTGGCGCACCCGCTCGTCGCGGAAGGTTGTCCAGAGGTCGCGCCGGTCGACCGCGCTGGTGTCGGGCAGCGGCTCCTGGCGGCCGTAGATGCCACAGAGCTTCGGGTCGCCGTTCGGGCCGAGATGGGCGAGCAGATAGTCGGCCCAGAGCTCGTCCACCGGCACGCAATGCGAGGAGATCAGCGCGACCGTGTCGTATTTCGCCGCGGCGATGCCGATATTCAGCGCCCGTCCGTAGGAGAACTCCTCGCGGCTGATATATTTGATGTTCACGCCGTAGGCCTCGGCGATCGGCAGCGTGTCGTCGGTCGAGTCGTTGTCGACCAGGATGACGTCGATATCCTTCACCCGCTGGTGCTTCAGCGCGGTCAGGCAGCGGCCGATCCAGGCGGCCTCGTTCTTCGCCCGGAGTACGACGCTGATCATGGCTTCCTCCAATCGTCCTCGTCCACGACCCCGAAATCGAGGGCTGCACCCGCGCCGAGATCGTAGAGCGCCTTCTTGCCAATCACGTTGTCCTTCAGGCTGGCGCAGATTCCCGGCCCGCCTTTCTCCTCGGCAATATCCGCGTCTTCGAGCACCTTGCCGTGCGGGATCGGCCGTGCCGCCTTCAGGGTCGGCCGTGCGAGGCGGTGCAGCTCCAGCCGTGCGACCGGAGTCGGCGCGAACAGGATCGGGCCCTTGATCTCGCCCGTTTCCTCCAGCGCCCGGAGCCGTTCCAGCGCGTCGAGATCGTGCACCAGATAGGCAGCGCGGGTGCCCGCCTTCAGCAGCGGCGCCTTGGTCAGATGGTCCGCCGGAATGACGATATCGAAATCGGCGGCGACAGCGTCCAGCTCCTCGTGCCGGATCGCGTCGAGATGGATCGGCCAGGTTTCCGCCTCGACCGTGTCCGCATGGTCGCCGAGCAGGATCACGCCATGCTCGAAGGGATGCTCGTGTTCGCCGAGAGGCCGGATCTTCATCGCACCGCTTACCCCGCGTTCCGCATGGCGTCGCGCACCCGGTCGATGCTCAGCGCGCCGGGATTGGCCTTTTGGAAGGCGATCACCGCCTGGTCGAGATTCATGCCGAGCCCGTTCCGCGTCTTCAGCCCGCGCTGCGCCGCCCTGGAAAGCAGTTCGGTCTCCAGCGGCTGGTAGATGATGTCATAGACCAGCGCGTCGGATGGAAGTGCATCCAGCAGCGTGTCGGCCTCGGCGCCGAGCGGCGTGCCTGCCGGGCCGTCCTGGTAGCCCGCGGTCGTGCAGTTCACCAGAACGCCGCAATCGGATAGCAGCTCGCCCGTCAGCGGCAGGGGGGCGGAAGAAACGTTGTCGCCGAGCCGGATCGCCGCCTCCTTGGCCTTCGTTTCGGTGCGGTTGGCGACAACCAGCTCTTTCACCGCCCCCGCGAGATAGGCCGCGACCGCGATCCCGGCGCCGCCGAGCCCGATCAGCACCGCCTTCCGCCCACCGAGATCCGGCAGCGCGTCGGCTATCTGCGAAAGCGCGCCCGCGCCATCCGTGTTGGCGCCGACGAGAGCGTCTCCGTCGCGGTAGATCGCATTCACCGCACCGATCCGTTCCGCCTCCGGCTCCAGCCGGTCAAGCAGCTTGGCGATTTCCTGCTTGTGCGGCACCGCGACCGCGCCGCCGACATAGCGCTTGTCGGCCTTCAGCGCCGCGACGAGCCCCGCGAGGTTCTCCGGCGTTACGTCCATCGGCACCATCGCCGCATCGATTTCGCCGGCCTTGAAAGCGGCGTTCCAGAGCAGCGGCGAGCGTGCGCCCTTGGACGGCGTCAGCCCTAGGATCGCGGCGTATTTCGCCGTGCTGATGGTCGGGTCGTTGTCGAGAAAGTCCTGCACGTGGATATGTCCCGGTTGGCGGTGCGGCACGCGGCGGAATCCCGCCGAAAAAACTGGGGGATGGTTTAGCGCAGGACGGGCGTGGGAGGGAAGGGCGATCTCAGACGTGCTGGTCTATCAAGATCCGGTTTCCGTCGGGATCTTCAAGCTGGCAACTTGCCGGCCCGGTCGTATCCTCGTCGGCTTCATTCGCAAGAACAATTCCCCGGTTCTTCAGCTGTCTCTGGATATCCCGGATGTCGGTGAAGTCTTCGAGTGCATTTGCATCAGCGTCCCATCCCGGATTGAAGGTGAGAAGGTTGCCTTCGAACATCCCCTGGAACAGGCCGATAACGCAGTTTCCGTTGCGCATGATCGCCCATCCCTGATCGCCATCGCCGCCAGAACGCCGAAATCCGAGCGCTTCGTAGAACGCCACGGAACGTGCCAGATCCTTAACCGAAAGACTGACTGAGAAAGTGCCGAGTTGCATGATTCCATGTCTCCAGGCTTGGAATGAAGATGCTTCAGAAAGTCAGTCTTCCGGCGCTGGCGCAAGGCATCCGGCAGGCCCTGCGTGTCTCCCTTGGATGGTCCCAGCAAGAGATCACCCGCCAGCCCCAAGCGGGGATGTATGGACGGATGCGGTGTCCGGATCCTCTCCCGGCTCAGGCGCCTCCCTATCGTGGCGTGAACGAGGTGATCCGGTTCCGGCCGTTCTTTTTCGACTCGTAGAGCGCGAAATCCGCATGCTTCTGGAGCAGATCGGCATCGTCCGACGTCTCGTCGAGCGCCGCCAGTCCGAAGCTGCAGGTGATGGAGAACGTCTGGCCATCCGCTTCGAACGCGATCTCCGAAATGCCGAGGCGCAATCTTTCGAGGAGCGCGTGCGCGATGGTTTCGGGCGATTCCGGCAGAACCAGGCAGAATTCCTCGCCGCCCACGCGCGCGACG
This sequence comes from Nisaea sp., assembly GCF_965216895.1. Lineage (GTDB taxonomy): Bacteria > Pseudomonadota > Alphaproteobacteria > Thalassobaculales > Thalassobaculaceae > Nisaea. The sequence goes on along the minus strand of NZ_OZ244205.1, from coordinate 2,559,529 downwards.
ATATCGGAGGCCCGCAGTTCGGATCCGAGGAACGCGGCTATCTTCTGCAGCACCTCGTCTCCGACGCCGTGTCCGTGGGTGTCGTTGACGATCTTGAAATGGTCGATATCCATGATGGCGATCGACAGGGGGTGCTCGTAGCGGCGTGCCCGGTCGATCTCCCGATCGAGGCACGTTTCGAGGTAACGCCGGTTATAGAGGCCCGTAAGCGGATCCTGCGTCGCCAGTTCGGTCAGTTTCCGATTTGCTTCGTCGAGTTCCCGGGTCCGTTCGTCGACCCTGCTTTGCAGGGTTTCGTTGAAGTCCTTCAGGGCGGCGATCATGACGGAGAAATGCTGGGTCAGTTCCTTGACTTCGCGCCATCCGCCGGCATTGGGTGGCTGTTCCAGTTCACCGCGCGCCACCCTCGCGGTGTGCGCGCGCAGGTTCTCGATCGGCTTGGCGATGAAGAAAGACAGGCCAATTCCGGCGAGGATTGCCAGCAGCACGATGAAGAATTCGGCGATGTAGATCAGCTTCTCGTTCCGGCTGACCAACGCATCGACCTCGGCCTCGTTGATCTTTGCGACGAGTCCCCAGTCGAGTTCCGGAAGGTAGCGCGTCGAAGCGAGCACGGGGCGTTCCAGGTAATCCGGGGCATGATCCATGAGGAGCTCGTTGCCCAGCATGGCCTGGGTGATCGGGACGTCGACCCTGTCTTTGGAGACCCGGCGCTGGAAGGCCGCCTTGTGATCGTACTTCAAGGGAACGGCGAACAGGGCGTCCCCGCTCTCGTGACGCACGGCGAACAGCCATTCGCCGGTCTCGCCGAGGCCGGTGCGCTGACGAATCAGTTCGGCGATAAAATCGGTGGAGAAGGTCAGGCGCACATGACCGGCGAGTTGATCTTCGAACACGAGCGGGGCCACGCTCGCGGCAATGACTTCGTCTTTTTCAAGGACGAGATCGATACGTGTACTCGAAGCCTGGCCGGAGGCAAGTTTCCTGGTCACCGGTTCAGGCGAAGTGGATGCAATCAGCCTGCCGGACTGGTCGTGGATGGAGATTTCCTTCAGGTGGCCGAGGCCCTGTTTCGCATCGAGGATGATGCGGGTGATGTCCATGGCATGTTTTGCATCGGCTGTCCGGTTCCATTCGGCCAGATTGCGCCGCAGCTGGGTGCGGCTCGCGACGAGGGCCGTCGTGTCCTTCATCCGGTCGACGGCGGTCAGGAGCCGCTGTTTGGCAATCTGGGAGAGCGCGGCGAGGTTCTCGGAGAACAATTGGCGCGAGTACTGGCCGAATTGCCCGTTTAGATACTGCAGTCCAAAGAATAAAGGAGCTGCAGACAGGACTATGAACGCGATGATGAGGAGATGTTTGAGGCGGATCACTGTCTAGCTCACAAGAACTGCATACGATGAGACCTGATGGGAAGTTCTGATTATAATCAGATTTGATGAAAACTTCCCTAATGTGCCGCTTGGTCGCCCGTTAACAGTTCTCATTTCCGCGATTTCGTCTGGATCCCTCGGGAACAAGGGCAGGTTCGGGTTCTGCCTGATCGTCTGCAGATCGTCCCGGCTGCGGATCAGCCGCCCCCTGCAAATACACCGGGATTCCGGATCTCCCGCGCCGCGCGGTCACGTGCGGGGTCGGCGAAGGACCTGGGCCGCTGGCGCAGAGCTTCGCAACCTGCCGCCTTGCAGTCCCGCCTCGAACTCAATGCGAATGGGCTTCGCGCACCTGAAGAGCTAGGGGTTTGGAAAATCGGCCTTAAATCTCGGACACCCTGCTGCAGGTGCCTCGTTCTGCCGAATTCTACGACGTGATCGGCGGATGCTGGTGAAGGCCGCTCTGCTCTTTCTGACGTTGGATGATCGCGTCGACATCATCCTCGAGCTCTTGCTCGTATTGCGCAAGCTCCTCGCTTGCTTCGCCTTTGCCAACGCGATGGATCAATATGGTCACGATAATCCAGAACACCGCCGCGACCGCCGCGAAGAACAGCGCGATCATTCCAGCCGATTCGATGAACTCGAAATGCATGTGTCGACCCCTTGAGACGGGTTGGCGGCTTGCTGAAGGAGCCCGTTCTCTGCCAATGACCGCGTTGTATATCAAAGCCCCTGCCGAACTCAAGCATCGCGCCTCATCAGGCCTGTCGTGGCCAAGACTCACGATTTCCTGACTGAACTGGCGGCATCTGGTCCATGCGCTGCACAATGTGCTTGATTCTCGGCAGGTCAACACATAAAAACATAAAGACATGTTTATGTGATTGTGTGGTTGGGCCATGGAAACATTGCTGCAGGGCCTTCGGGCCGTCTCCGAGCCGACACGGCTGCGCATCCTGATTCTGTGCGCCCATGCAGAGCTCTCTGTGACCGAACTGGTTCAGGTCCTGGGGCAGAGTCAGCCTCGGGTGTCCCGTCATCTCAAACTCATGGTCGAGGCCGGCCTGCTCGACCGGCATCAGGAGGGCAGCCGCGCCTTCTATCGCCTCGCCGAGGACAGCGAGGTCTCCGATCTGGCCCGCATCCTGGTCGACCTCACCCCCGACGATGACGACGTCATCGCCGTCGATCTGGAACGCCTTGAAGAAATCAAGGTGCGGCGGGCCCAGGTGGCGGAGGAGTATTTCCGCCGCAACGCGAAGCACTGGGACGACCTGCGCGGCGAGCATATCGATGACGACAATGTCGACGAGCGGCTGAAGCGCAGGATCCTGAGTGCCCCGGTCCGCGATCTGCTGGATATCGGCACGGGGACCGGCCGTGTGCTCCGGCTGGTCGGGGATGAGGTGCGCTCCGCCGTCGGTGTCGACAATTCGCGCGAGATGCTGGCGATCGCCCGCAGCTATCTTGACCAGGACACGCTCCGGAACTGCCAGGTCCGGCACGGTGACATGTACCGCCTGCCGTTTCCCGCCCACCGCTTCGATGCGGTGACGGCGAACATGCTGATGCATTACGCGGACAATCCGGGCGAGATGGTGCGCGAGGCGGCGCGGGTGCTGCGCCCGGGCGGCCGGCTCGTCGTGGTCGATTTCGCGACTCACGATCTTACCGACATGCGCGAGCGCCATGCCCATCGCTGGCTCGGTTTCTCGGACGCCGACGTCGAGCGTCTCTTCATGAAGGCCGGACTTGAACTCCAGGATGTCGAGCGGATCGATGGCGGCACGCTCACCGTCTGCATCTGGACCGGCCGGTGCCGGATCGAAGTCGCCAATGATCTCGTTGCGGAGGCACTCTGATGACCGAGGATCTGTCCGTCAGTTTCGAATTTTTCCCGCCGACCAGCGAGAAAGCGGAAGCGCGACTCTGGAATACGGTCGAGAAGCTGGCGCCACTGCGTCCGGCCTTTGCCTCGGTGACCTATGGCGCCGGTGGCACGACCCGCGAGCGTACGCTGAAGATCGTGAAGACCCTGAAGCAGGACGGCCGCATGGTGCCGGCCGCGCACCTGACCTGTGTCGGCGCCGAGAAGGCGGAGATCGATGACATCGCGCGCGGCTGGCTTGGCGAGGGCATCACGCATCTCGTCGCGCTGCGCGGCGATCCGCCGAAGGGAAGCGGCGAATACTCACCGCATCCGGGCGGTTACGCGAATGCCGCCGCGCTGGTCGAAGGGCTCCGCAAGATCGGCGATTTCGACATCTCCGTCGCGGCCTATCCGGAAGCGCATCCGGACTCGCCCTCCGAGCGCGCCGACATCGAGAATCTCAAGGCGAAGATCGGCAACGGCGCGGCGCGCGCGATCACGCAGTACTTCTTCGATGCCGAGCTGTTCCTGCGCTTCCGCGACAAGGTCGCCGCGGCCGGGATCGACGTGCCGATCGTTCCTGGGATCATGCCGATCACGAATTTCGGCAAGACGGTGAATTTCAGCAAGGCCTGCGGCGCGACGGTTCCCGATTGGCTGCATGCCCGTTTCGAGGGGCTGGATGAGGATCCGGAAACCCGAGAACTGGTCGCCGCCAGCACGGCCGCCGACCTCTGCCACCAGTTGATGTCCGAAGGCGTCACCGACTTCCATTTCTATACCCTCAATGTGCCCTCGCTGACCTATGCCGTCTGCCACCTTCTCGGGATCCGTCCGGACGTCTCGGAGGCGGCATGAGCGGAGGCGGAGAGCGCATTCCCCACGCCGCACCCGCTCCGGCAGCCCAGCTTGCGCGCTGGGTCGGCCAGGACGGCTGCGTGGAAGCGCTCAACATCGACCGGCCAAAGCTTGTCATGAAGGTGCACCGCCGTTTCGTGAAGGCGGGGGCGGAGATCATCTTCACCAATTCCGGCAATGCGGCGCCGCAACTGTTGCGCAATTTCCGCATGTTCGACGAGGCCTTCGCCGTCAGCTATCTCGGCGCCGAACTGGCCCGCACGGTGGCGGACGAGGCGGCGCACCGGGTGCATGTCATCGGCGATGTGCGTCTGCCGTCGCGCGTTCCGGTTACCGGCTACATGACGGAAGACGAACTCGGTTCGGCAGCGCGCTGCCTTGTTTCGGCGCAGGTCGCCGGCGGAGTCGATGCGGTTCTGCTCGATCTCCCCGCGCGTCCAGCCCAGCTCGCCGCGGCGCTGAACGGTGCGCGCTGGGGGATGAGCGAGGCGAAACGCGCGGTGCCGCTGCTGCTCTTGCTGCGCCCCGCGATGGCGCCGGGCCAGGTCGACCGCGAACGATTGTATGACGAACTGTCCGGGGCCGCAGTGGTCGCCGCCACCGCGCGTGTCGCGGCGCTCGGTGTCAATCCGGGTGATCTTCCGGAAACAGCGCCCGACCTGCTGGAGCACGTTCTCCCGTTCTGGAACGGTACGATAGCCCTCGGCCCGGCTGCCGACGCGGCGACCGTGCGGGCGCTTTGCGAGAACCCGCTGCTTGGCGGCCGGCTTGCATTTCTTCCCTCTTCCTCTCCGCGCGATCTCCGGCGCGTCATCAAGACGAGCCTCGGATCCGCGGCGGCGGTCATTCAACGGAGAAACTGACATGACACGCGAACAGCGCAGGGCTGCCTTCGATCTGCTGCTCGGCGAACGCATCCTGGTGATGGACGGTGCCATGGGCACAATGATCCAAGGCTATGATCTGGACGAGGCCGGCTATCGTGGCGAACGTCTGAAGCAGCATGGTCACGATCTGCGCGGCAACAACGACATTCTCAACCTGACGCGTCCGGACATCGTCGAGGAAATCCACCGCGCCTATTTCGAGGCCGGCGCCGACATCGTCGAGACCAATACCTTCAGCGCCACCTCGATCGCCCAGGCGGATTACGCGGCAGAGGACCTGGTCGCCGAGATCAATGTCGAGGGGGCGCGACTCGCGCGGCGTGCAGCAGACAGGGTGGAAGAAGAAAATCCCGGGCGTGTCTGTTTCGTCGCCGGTGCGCTCGGCCCGACCAACCGGACGGCCTCGATCTCGCCGGACGTCAACGATCCGGCTGCCCGCAACGTGACCTTCGACGCGCTGGTTGCGGCCTACAAGGAAGCCGCGCGCGGACTCGTCGAGGGCGGCGCGGATCTGTTGCTGGTCGAGACCATCTTCGACACCCTGAATGCCAAGGCGGCGCTGTTTGCCATCGACGAACTCGGCGAGGAGACGGGCCTGCATCTGCCGCTGATGATCTCCGGCACCATCACCGATCTTTCTGGCCGCACGCTCTCCGGCCAGACGCCGGAAGCGTTCTGGAATTCCGTCCGGCACGCCAATCCCGTCAGCGTCGGGCTCAATTGCGCCCTCGGGGCGAAACAGCTGCGCGGCTTCCTTGCCGAGCTCTCCCGTGTCGCAGAGACAAGGGCCAGTGCCTATCCGAATGCCGGCCTGCCGAATGCTTTCGGCGGTTATGACGAGACCCCGGAGGAGACCGCGCGCGAGATCGGCGCCTGGGCACGCGACGGACTGGTCAATATCGTCGGTGGCTGCTGCGGCACGACGCCGGACCATATCAGCGCCATCGCCGAGGCGGTTGCGGATGTCCCGCCGCGAGACATACCGGCGCCCCCGAGACGAATGCGCCTGTCCGGCCTCGAGCCGTTCGAGGTGCCGGCATGAGCACCGCGACCGACAGCACCGCCCGCTTCGTCAATATCGGCGAGCGCACCAATGTCACCGGCTCCGCGCGTTTCAAGCGGCTGATCCTCGAGGGCGACTACGAAACCGCGCTCGAGGTCGCGCGCCAGCAGGTCGAGAACGGTGCGCAGATCATCGACATCAACATGGACGAGGCGATGCTGGATTCGAAGGAGGCGATGGTCCGCTTCCTCAATCTGATCTCCTCCGAGCCGGATATCTGCAAGGTGCCGGTGATGATCGACAGCTCCAAATGGGAGGTGATCGAGGCCGGGCTGAAATGCGTCCAGGGCAAGTCGGTGGTGAACTCCATCAGCCTGAAGGAAGGCGAGGAGCCGTTCCTCCGGCAGGCCCGGCTGGTGCGGCGCTATGGCGCCGCCGTCGTGGTCATGGCTTTCGACGAAGAAGGCCAGGCGGACACGGCGGAGCGCAAGTTCGAGATCTGCAAGCGCTCCTACGACCTGTTGGTCGAGAAGGTCGGATTCCCGCCCGAGGACATCATCTTCGACCCGAACATCTTCGCGGTGGCGACGGGGATCGAGGAGCACAACAATTACGGCCTGGATTTCATCGAGGCGGCGCGGCGCATCCGCAAGGAACTGCCGGGCGCCCATGTCTCCGGCGGCCTCTCCAACCTTTCCTTCTCCTTCCGCGGCAACAACACGGTCCGCGAGGCAATCCATTCGGTCTTCCTGTTCCATGCGATCAAGGCCGGCATGGACATGGCGATCGTCAATGCGGGCGCGCTGCCGGTCTACGAGGACATTCCCGAAGAGCTGCGCGAGCGGGCGGAGGATGTCGTCCTCAACCGGCGCGATGACGCGACTGAGCGGCTGCTGGAAATTGCCGAGAATTTCCGCGGTCAGGCGAAGGCACAGGAAGCGGATCTCAGCTGGCGGGAGCAGGATGTGTCGGCCCGCCTGTCCCATGCTCTGGTTCACGGCATCGCAGATTTCGTCGAGCAGGATGTCGAGGAGGCGCGCCTCTCCATGGGGCGGCCGCTCGACGTCATCGAAGGGCCGCTGATGTCCGGAATGAATGTCGTCGGCGATCTGTTCGGGGCCGGCAAGATGTTCCTGCCGCAGGTGGTCAAGAGCGCCCGGGTGATGAAAAAGGCCGTTGCCATTCTGCTGCCGTACATGGAGCAGGAGGCGGATGGAAGCTCCCGCTCGAACGGCAAGATCCTGCTCGCGACCGTGAAGGGCGACGTGCACGATATCGGCAAGAACATCGTGGGCGTCGTGCTCCAGTGCAACAATTACGAGGTTATCGATCTCGGAGTCATGGTGCCTTCGGCGAAGATCCTCGAGGTCGCGAAGACGGAGAACGTGGACGCCATCGGTCTTTCCGGGCTGATCACGCCTAGTCTCGAGGAGATGTGCTACATCGCCTCCGAGATGAAGCGCGAAGGCATGGGCCTGCCGCTGATGATCGGCGGCGCGACCACCAGCAAGGTGCACACGGCGGTGAAGATTTCGCCGAACTATGACGGGCCCGTGGTCTACGTGACCGACGCCTCGCGCGCGGTCGGCGTCACCGGCAATCTCTTTTCCGCCAGCAACAGCAAGAACTTCTCCGCCGAGGTCGCGAACGAATACGAGAAGATTCGCGCCCATCACGCCCGTGGAAACAGCGGCGCGAAGCGGCTGACCCTGGCCGAGGCGCGGGAAAACCGGGAAGCGTTGGATTGGCAGAACTACACGCCGCCGAAACCGTCTTTCCTCGGTACCAGAGTGTTCGATAATTACGACCTCTCCGAACTGGCCGACCGGATCGACTGGAAACCCTTCTTCCAGGCCTGGGAACTCCATGGCCGCTTCCCGGATATCCTCGACGACCCGAAAGTCGGTGCGGCGGCCCGCCCGCTCTATGACGACGGCATGCGCATGCTGGAAAGCATGCTTGCCGAAAAGTGGATCCGTGCCCGCGCCGTGATCGGCTTCTGGCCGGCGGCGTCGGTGGGCGACGACATCGCTCTCTTCACCGACGAGGGCCGGAAGGACACGCTCGGCACCATTCACACCCTGCGCCAGCAGCGCATTCACAGCCGCGCCGACCGGGCGAACCTGGCGCTATCAGACTTCGTGGCGCCGCTCGAATCCGGAGTGCCGGATTATCTCGGCGGCTTCGCTGTGACGACCGGTGCCGAGATCGATGAACGGGCGAAGCGCCTCGAGGCGAAGCACGACGATTACGACGCGATCCTGATGAAAGTCCTCGGCGACCGTCTGGCGGAAGCCTTCGCCGAGCGCATGCACGAGCGGGTGCGCAAGGAGTTCTGGGGCTACGCGCCGGACGAGACTCTCGACAACGATCAGCTGATCGGCGAGGAATATCGCGGCATCCGGCCGGCTCCGGGCTACCCGGCCTGTCCGGACCATACGGAGAAGCCGGAACTCTTCCGTTTGCTGGATGCCGAAGCCGCGACAGGGATCTCGTTGACCGAGAGCTGTGCCATGTGGCCGGCCTCCTCGGTGTCGGGCTTGTATTTCGCGCATCCTGAGGCCCGCTATTTCGGACTCGGTCGGATCGGTCGCGATCAGGTCGCCGACTATGCCAGGCGCAAAGGCGTGACGGTCGAAGAGGTCGAACGCTGGCTCGCCTCGAACCTCGACTACGATCCGAAGGTGGAGGCTGCCGCGTAACAAAAATCGGCGCTTCGCCGGTTTGGCGATGTTATGGTCACGTGCTTGATTCAAGAGACAAAGGCACGACCTCATGCATCGGGATCGCACCGAGCTCTTCAAGACTGAACTGACGGAACCGGACCGGCTCGCGCATCATCTTAGGCGGCTGCTCGATCTGGTCCGCCCGCATGTCCGGCCGGGTGCGAAAACCCTCGTCTACGTCAATGCGCAGGTGGCGCGTATCGGGCATCTGACTCATGAGACATGGTGCCTCGCCCATCTGAAGGCGATGGGCTATGACCGGATGATCATCGTGACGGCGCCGCTCGCTGACTATGCGAACAAGGCATTCCGCGAGGTGATGGATCTGGATTTCACGGTCGTCGAGACCGACGACCTGATCCTCACGACTCTCGGCTTCATCGATGCGGGACTGGTGTCGGTGGAGGGAGCGGACCTGCTGCTGCTGCCGACCCTCAAATTCTCCGAATACCATACCCGCCTCCTCGCCGGCGGCGCGCGCCATGTCTTCTTCACCCTGCCCGACGGGATCCGGGCGCGAACCGAACGTTATCTCGAAGCGCGCGGACTGGACCCGCGGGCGCCGTTCGCGGTCATGCATGTGCGCGACGCCGGGTTCGCACCGGAGATGAGCTATCACTCGTTCCGGTTCAGCCCGATCGAGAGCTACAGGCCGGCCGTCGAACGCCTGCTCGAACGTGGCCTGAACGTGTTGCGCATCGGGGATGCCGCAAGTCCGGCACTAGAGATCCGCTCGCCGAACTACCGCGAGGTCATGCGCGACGAGGAATATGATGACTATCTGGATGTCGGGCTCTGCGGGCTCTGCCGCATGGGCATCTGCACCCTTTCCGGACCGTGGTCGCTGTTGCAGGGGTTCGGCAAACCGATTTTCTTCACGAATGCCTATCCGCAAACCTTCTGGAGCTTCCTTCCGCAGGAAGTCACCTTCTACAAGCATTTCTTTGACAAGAGCGGGCACGAACTCAGCTATTCGGAGCAATGGCAACATGGCGTTCAGCATGTGCTCTTTGCCGAGGAACTCGAGACCAAGGGACTCACGGTCGAGAGCAATTCGGCCGAGGAACTGCTTGCGGGTGCCGAGGAGATGCTGAAGCGCCTCGAGGATCCGGAATGGGAAGACGCGGCGCTGCAACAGCGGTACGCCGAGGTTGCGGGCACATATGACCCGAACGTTCGCCCGCCGTCGGGCGAGGTGGCCCGCTGGCCGCGGCGTCTGGGAGTCAGCTACGCGAAACTGAACCCCGGCTTCCTGGATTAACCGCCGCCGGCGTCAGGCGATGCCGACAGGTTCGGGCGTGAAGTGAAACGTCCGGGAGCGCGCCGTCTCGACATAGCCGAGTTTTCGGTAGAGCGCGAGGGCGCCGTGGTTGCCTGCCTGTGTCGCAATTAGGGTTTTTCCGAGCCGAGCCGCATAAAAGGCGAATGCCGCTCTTAGCAATTGCGCGCCGATCCCTTTCCCCTGGTGCCCGTCCGCGACCGCAATGAGGTCGACGATCATCAATCCGTCCCGCACGAGGCAGCCATTGAATCCGAGAATTGCGCCGTCCTTCTCGTAGATGAAGGTTCTGTCCGCGCGTCCTGTAACCTCGTTCCGGGCCCAGGCGGCCTTGATTCGTGCCGCGACGCTGTCGGCGACCAGCGGGTCGGCATGGTAGCGGTCGGCGGCAAACGTGGTCTTGGCAATCGCGGAGCAGGCGTCCGCGTCACCCGGCCGCGAGAACCGGATCGCGGCGGCCCGAAAGTCCGTGTCCTCATGTGCGAGGGGGCGTTCGAGGGAAACCAGCGTCTCGATTTCGCGAAATCCCGAGTTCGCGGTCGGCATGCCCCAGGACACCGGGATGCGGACCGACACCAGCGCCGCATCTTCCGGCACAAGGTCGCGGAGAGACGCAATCTCGTCCGCCGACGCGATCTCGATCCGGTAGACGGGTGCGCCGATGAGACCGGAATCAAACGGCTGTGGGACGCAAATTGCCATCCGGTTCCAACTCCCAGCTTTCTCAGTGTCATCGACGCGCGACCATCTGAAGCATAAAGTTCCGTCGCATCGCTGCCGTCAAGTAGTGCCGTTCAGCCATGTCCGGCCAATTTTCTGATCCATATCGGTGGACTTGGGATTACAATCACTCGATCTCGGCTAACGGCCGGGACATGTCCCGGCCGGAGAGAGCAATCCGGCTACCAGACGCCCCAAGTGGAAGAACGGAAACCAAGCACGGTGAGATCAAGACTATTCCTAAAGCTTGCAGTCAGCCTCTGCTTGATAGGATCGCTTCTTTATCATGTCGATTTTTCGCGTCTGCTTTCGGCGGCGCTCTCACCATCTCTGCCGCTGCTCGCCGCTGTCGTCGGTATTGTCATCCTTCAGTTCTGTGTCGGCGCGACCCGCTGGTTCCTGCTGATCCGCGGGACCGGCGCACCGCTTTCCCCATGGCAGACCTTCCGTATTCTCCTGGCCGGGATGTTCTTCAACCAGGCGCTCCCGGGATCGCTCAGTTCGGATACGGTCCGGATCTGGCTGGTGAGCCGCCACGGCCTGCCGCTGTCGCGTGCCGCAAGCACTGTTCTCCTGGACCGGACCGCCGGGCTCGTTTCGATCCTGACTATGCTTGTCGTGACCAGCGTCACGGTGGCCAAGGTGGCGCCCGATCCCAATCTCGAAACGATCGCGATCCTCGTTGTCGGCGGCGCGATGGTGCTGCTCGCCATGGGGCTTTCCAGCGCTGACTGGATTGCCGACATGATCGAGGATCATCGTTTTGGTCGCCCCTTTGCGGCAATGCTCCGCGACAGCCGCGTGCTCTGGCGTGCCGGCTATCGGTCTGCAATCATCATTGGCCTGAGCTATCTGCTTCACGTGATCAGCGCGCTCGGGCTTTGGGTCGTGTTCCGTTCGATTTCGGTCGAGGTCGATTTCCTCATGGTGTTGGGAGCGCTGCCACTGGTGATTCTCGGCACCCTGCTGCCAATCTCTGTCGGCGGCTGGGGTGTGCGCGAGGGCCTTATGGTCGGAATCTTTGTGATGACCGGCATGGCGCCGGAGCAGGCCCTGGCGGCGTCGATCCTCTGGGGAATGGCGGTCATCGTTGCCGCTAGCCTCGGCGGGCTCCTATGGCTCCTCAGCCGGCCCGCCGGAAGCGAGCGTGTAAGCGACGCGATCGAGCCCGCCGGCTAACGCCCGTAGAACGCTCTCACGACCTCGATCAGGTAATCGATTTCCTCCGGCGAGAGATGTTGGTCGGCGGGGAAGCTGATCATCGTTTCTGCATGCCTGTCGGTGACGGGAAACGCGCCGTCGGTGTATCCGAGATGACGCAGGGCATCCTGTTTGTAGAGCGCGATCGGATAATGCACCTTTGCGTCGACCCCGCGGGCGTGACAATGCGCCAGCAGCGCGTCCCGCTGTTCCGCGAAGACCACGTAATTCAGGAATACCGCCCGTTCGCCCGGACCTTTCGCGGCCCGGCGGGCCGGGATGGTGATTTCCGGGATGTCGGCGAATCCTGCATCGTAGCGCGCCGCATTCCGGATCCGCCGGGAAACGATATCCTCGACCTTGGCGACGATCCACTTGCCGACCACGGCCTGCACGGAATCGAGCCGCGAATTGTAGCCGAGGATCTCCATCTCGTCCCGGTTGCGCAGGCCGTGGTTGCGAAGCAGCCGGCACATCCGGTCCATATCCGGGTCGTCCGTGACGATGACGCCCGCATCGCCCCATACATTGATGATCTTCAGCGGATGCATGGAGAAGCCACCGGCGATGCCCCAGGTTCCGGCCGGGCGTCCGGCTTCCATTGCCAGCAGGCTCTGGCAGGCATCCTCGACCACCTTGAGGTCGTATTTTTCGGCGATCTCGGTGATCCGGGTCATGTTCGCCATGTCGCCGGCCAGATGCACCGGCATGATCGCCCTGGTGCGCGGCGTGATCGCGGCTTCGATAAGGTCCGGATCGATCGCGAACGTGTCGTCGCAATCGACGAAGACGATCCGGGCGCCGGTCTCCGTAATGGCGCCGGCGGTCGCGTAGAACGTATTGGCGGCGGTGATGACTTCGTCACCGGGGCCGATCCCGAGCGCCTTCAGCGGAATTTTGAGCGCGTCCGTGCCGGAGCCGACGCCGATCGCGTACTTGCAGCCAACGGCGGCGGCGAACATTTGCTCGAACTCGTCGACCACCTTGCCAAGGGTGAAGTCCGTCGATCGGACGAGGGCTTTCAGTTCGTCGAAAACCGCGTCGACATCGGCGAACTGCTGTTCGAGCGGCGAATAGCGCACCTTCATTTCGGGTGCAGCATCGGCAGCCATCAGAACGGGCCTCTGAAGAAAGGATCCGGCACGTCGATCGGGACATCGGCGCGGTCGGTCAGTATTGTTTCCTCGATCCCGGAGATCTTCGCGTCCTCGATCCCCATCATCTCGCCGGCGGTGCGGGCGATCCGTGCGGCGTCCGGATAGAAGCCGCGTACCAGACCGCGCGAACTCGGGGTTGGGTGATCCGGCAGCCCCATGCGGACCGGGGCTGCCTCCAGCAGGTCGAAGCAGCGGGACGTGACTTCCGAGGCGATTTCCGCGCCGATGCCGAACATCCGGAAGCCGGTATCGACGGTAAGAAGGCGCCCGGTGCGGGCGACGCTCTCCACGATCGGGTCGAGATTGAGCGGGCGCACGACCCGGAGATCGATCACCTCGACCGGGAAGCCGGCCTCCGTCAGCCTGTCGGCGGCGCGCACCGCTTCCAGCGTCATGTAAGAGGTCGCAACGATCGTGAGGCCTTCACCCTTGCGCACGGTGCGCGGGCCGTCGAGCGGGCAGTGGACATAGCCCGCGGTCACGGCGCTTGTCGTATAGTGCGACCAGCGGTGTTCGATCACGACCACCGGATTATCGTCCTCGACCGCAGCCGCCACCATGCCTTTCGCGTCTTCGGCAAAGGCCGGCATGACCACTTTCAGGCCCGGCACGTGGGCGAAAATCGCCTCCATGCTCTGGGAGTGTTCCGGCCCCTGGCCCCAGCCACGACCGACGATCATGCGCAGCACCAGCGGCACTTTGTGCTGGCCCTTGCTGACATAGTGCGACTTTGCGGCGTTGTTCAGGATCTGCTCGAGAGCGAGCAGGGCGAACTCGACGCGCTGCAGGCTCACCACCGGACGCTTTCCGGCCATGGCGGCTCCGATCGCGATGCCGATCAGACCGTTCTCGGCGATCGGCATCTCGATCATTCGCTCGTGGCCGATATGCTTGCCGATATCCTTCAGCGTGCCGAAAAGCGCGGCCGGATCCTCGACACCCTCGCCGAAGAAGATCACCGACGGATCGCGCTTCGCCGCTTCGAGAAGGCCGTCGCGGATTGCGGTGCCCATATTGATGATCGGGGCGTCGGCCGCACCCTTGGGGTCAGGCATAGACATGGGCACGTGCCTCGCTCGGCTCCGGCAGCGGAGAATTGATTGCAAAGGTGAAGGCCGCATCGACCTCGGCCATCACTTCCTTCTCGAGGGCCGCATAATCGGCGGCCGACAGCAGGTGATGAGTCTCGAGAACTTTCCTGTAGCGTTCCAGCGGATCCTTGGCGCGCCAGGCCTGGAACTCGTCCTCCGTCCGGTAACCGATATGATTGTCGTAGTTCGGCCCGCAATGCTCGCGCCAGCGGTAGGTGTCGAGCAGCAGGAAGGCCGGTTTCCCCGCGCGGGCCATCTCGACGGCCCAGCCTGCACTCTCGCGCACTGCGTCGAGATCGTTGCCGTCGGCATGGCGACTCTCGATACCGTGCGCCGTCGGTACGTCGGTCAGCGGGCGGTCCGGTTGCCTGTCAGCGAGGTTGGTATAGACCGAATAGAGGTTGTTCTCGCAGACATAGACGATGGGCAGGCCGCGCAGCCGGGCGAAATTTGCGGATTCGTGGAAAGCGCCTTCCTCGAGACAGGCATCGCCGAGAAACGAGACGGTGACCCTGCTGTTGCCGTCGAACATGTCGGAGAGGGCCGTCCCGGTTGCCAGCGGAATGGAACTGGCGACAATCGGGACGCTCGCCATCATGCCGGCTCCCGGGTCCATCAGGTGCATCGAGCCGCCGCGTCCGCCGATGCAGCCGTCCCGCTTGCCGTAGATTTCCGCCATCATTGCATTGAGGTTGCCCCCCTTGGCGAGATAATGGGCGTGTGAACGATGGCTGCTGAAGACCCTGTCCTCATGCTTCAGGACGTCGCAGACGCCGACCGCTGCAGCCTCCTGGCCGATCGAGAGATGGACGGGGCAGCGCATTTCCTGCTCGGCATAGCGTTCCGCGATGGTTTCCTCGACCAGACGGATGCGCAACATCTGCCTCAGGCAGCGCAGCCGGTAATCGTGTGCGGCCATATTGGTTCCTTGCTCCGGGCTCAGATGAAATTGATATGCATCGGCGGTTCGCCTTCCATCTTCGGAAGGTCGAAATCGCCCTTCTGGTAGCCGTCCAGGAACTCATTCACCTTGTGCTGCAGGCAGAGGCTGCCGCACATTTTCTGTGCGTTGAAATCCGGGCTGGCAAGGTAGTTCATCACTTCCCAATAGCGGTCGCTGTTGAAAATATCGCGGAACCGCTGCTCGGTGATATTCCCGATATGAAACTTCTTGTAGCGCTCGTTGAAGAGCATGCCGCAAGGGGCGACCAGGCCGGAGCCCGACATCTGCAACATGAAGGGGGCGCCATAGCAGCGCTGGTAGCTGCGTGTTCCCTCGGTATCGATCTTCGACCATTTGACCGTCACCTGATAGCTCTCGTCGGAAAGCGCTTCGGCGGCATGCAGGGTGTCGTAGAGGCTGGCATAGCCGCCATAATCGACCCCGAGGGAGCCGTCTTCGTCGTCGCTGCAATGCTTGATGACGAGATAGTCGGGGCGGAGCTCCTGGCCCAGACGGGCGAGCGGCATGATCTGATCGTGATATTCCGGCATCAGTACCATCTGCATGCCGATGGTGACGTCCAGATCCTGTTCGCGCTTGATCTCGCCCATCGCCTTGATGTTCTCGCAGACCCGGTCGAACCAGTGTTCCTTCACGCCCATGATCTCGGCGTAGCGTGCGCGCTCGCCGGCAGAGATGTTGACGCGCAGATAGGTGAGCGCCGGCAGCACCTCCTCCAGCTTCCGCCGGTTCAGCACGAAACCGTTGGTGCCGACGGCCATCGAGAGCCCGAGTTCGTGGCCGTATTTGCAGGCATCGACGAAAACCGGCGAGATCGTGCTCTCGCCGTCCGAGACGAGGCTGATTCCCTTGACCCCGATCTCGGCGCAATCCTCCAGGAACTCGAAGATCGCTTTCTTGTCGATGACCTTGCGTTCGTTCTCCTGCAGCATCGCATAGCAGAAATGGCAGGCGAAATTGCAGGCACGGGTCAGCGACATGTCGATCGTGATCGGCGCGATCCGCTCGCCGCGCTCCCAGGCATCGATACGGTCCTGGTGCCAGGCGATCTTGGTGCCGTCCAGGATCAGCTCGACGTGATCTGTCATTCCGGTCATGGCTTCATTCCTCGCGGTTCAGCCCCGCTCTAGAGACGCCGGATGCGGTTTGCGTCCTTCACCACTTCGGTGAAGAGTTCGATTCGCTCGCCTGTCTTGTCGCGGAGATGGCGTTCGAGATGCATCAATATGCCCGGTTTGTCCCAAACAGGTATCTCTTCGTCGAATACGAGAAACAGACGATCATATTGGTCGATTTCAACCAGTTCGAAGGCGTTCGCCGCTATTTCATGCGCCGCCTTGAAGCTCTCGATGTGCGGCAGGACGAGGTTCCGTTTGCCGGTCCTGTCGAGTTCTTTCCAGGTATCGCTATACGGCCGATCGAAGAAATTGGTGTCGCTGTGTCGCCCGAACCGCGCTTCCGTTTTCCGCCGCAGCGCCGCCACGAGCTTCAGCGGCACCGAGAAACAGGCACCGGCGTTCCGCGGGGTCAGGATGCCTCTTACCGGGGCGGGCTCCGCAGGGTCACGCAGTCTCTGCAACGCGAAATTGAGCCCGTGCTCTATCAGTTCGCGGGCGGGGACGCCACCAGCATAATCGCACAAGACGTCCAGAATGGCTGCTTCCGGCGCGGATTGCGGAGCCCAGAACCGGGCTCGCCGGATCGTTTCCGAGCCGCTCTCGAATTCCAGGGCGAGTCCCATATCCGCTTGTTCGACCGCGAGGTCGCCGAAGGTTCCGCTGCCGGATGGCTCTAGATGCGACAGGGATCGCAGCCGCTCAGCGATCCGCCCCGCGAGGGCGGCGGGAATGCCGGGCTGCTCGCTCATGACCGTCTCAGGCTTTGATATTGCTGATATGGACAAGACTGAAGTCCCCATGATCGTCGATCTCTATATCCGAGATCGGCCCCAAGGCGGCGCGCAGTTCCCCGCGTTTCGCCGACGGCAGGCTGGAGTTCGCAACGCGCAGCGTAAACATCTCGGTGCCGAAAGCGGCGGCCGCTTCCACCATGTTGAGGATACTGGCGACCGGATCCTCGTCGGGCACCCACATCTCGAGAAAGTCGAGATCGACGCCGTGGCTGCGCAACTGGTTCAACAGCCTGTCCTCGTAGGAGGCGACGAGGTTCTCGTAATTGATCGCCTGCTCGCTCATGCGATTTGCTCCGGCATCAGTTCGCCTTCGACAAGAAGCGGTTCACGGTTTCCGCCACGCGGGTGATGTCCGCTTCCGTCAGATTCTGATTGGCCGGAAGGGTAAGGATCCGGCGGGATTGCTCTTCGGTAACCGGGAAGTCACCGACCTTGTGGCCAAGATATGCCGCCGCCGGCTGCAAGTGGATCGGCACCGGATAGTGGATCGCGGTGCCGATGCCGTGCGCACCCAGATGGGCCTGCAGTTCGTCGCGCCGGTCGACCTGGATGACGAAGGTATGGAACGTGTTGAATTCAATCTCCCGGCAGGGCGGCGCGAAAACCAGGTCCGGATCGAGAAGTGTGCGGTAGAGCGCGACGTTGCGCCGGCGCTTCTCGATCAGCGCGTCCATCTTGCCAAGGCGGTAACACAGGATCGCGGCCTGAATCTGGTCCATCCGCGAAACGGAGCCGAAACGGGCCACGGTATTGCGGTCGACCAGTCCGTGATTGCGGTAGAGGCGGGCATAGTTGGCGACGTCGTCCCGGTCGGTGGTCAGAAACCCGGCATCGCCGCAGGCATTCAGGTTCTTCAGCGGATGAGCCGAAAAGCACCCGACGTCGCCGAGCGCGCCGCTCATGACGCCATCGTAGCGCGAGCCGATCGATTGCGCCGCGTCCTCGATAATTGCAAGACCGTGCCGCGCGGCGATTTCCCGGATCGGCTTCATGTCCGCGATTCGGCCGGTCAGGTGAACAGGCATGATCGCTTTGGTTTTCGCCGTGATCTTCCTTTCGATCTCTGCCGGATCGATGTTCTGGTCCGCAAGCACGTCCGCGAAGACCGGGGTGGCGCCGACATGGGCGATCACCGCGGTAGAGGCGACAAAGGAATTCGGCGGCGTGATGACCTCGTCCCCGTGCCCGATCCCCAATGCGGCGAGCGCGAGGATCAACGCGTCGGTTCCGGAGTTCAGCGCCACCGCATGCTTGGTGCCGCAAAGCTCGGCCAGCGCGGTTTCGAGTTTCTCATTCCAGGGCCCACCGACATACATGCCGCTCATCAGGATCTCTTCGATGATCGGCATGAGTTCGTCGCGCTCCTCGGCAAACTGGGCACCGATATTCACGTAGGGAATGGGAGGTTCGGGCGTGCGCGTATCCGGCATTTCTTTCCTGCTTGCCACATTGGCCCGCCAGCGACCATCCTCTGGTCCCGCTGCCGGGCGGTTACTTCAGAAGCGCGGTCAAAGCCTTCACCACGCTGATCTTGTCCACCGAATTGCGGTGTCCGACGATGCCGACTTTGATGGCGCCGGCGATATTTCCGATCAAACCGATTGTAGCAATATCCGTTCCAACTTTCGCCAGCGGCGAAGTGATGGAGAAAAAAGCGTCTCCTGCGCCCATGGTATCGACCACCCGCCGCGTGAAGGCCGGAATCTGGGTCACCGGCGCGCCGGCATCGTAGGCGACGCAGCCGTGGCGACCGTGGGTCAGGATCATCCTCCGGCAGTCGATGCGTTTCGGCAGAATGTCCTGTGCGATCCTGGCGAGATCGCTGAACCGGTCGCCGACCGCGAGACGGGCTTCCGGAGCGTCGATACAGATATAGTCCGCGCGCGGATACTTCGTGATCAGGTTGTAGCCGCGGTTCGCGCTGTTGGTCTGGGCGTTCACGGCGAGAAACGGGGCTGTCTCGCAGATCAGGTCCACGGTGTCGCCGCTGATCAGGCCATGGCCGAAATCCGCGGCCATGACAAGGTCATAGTCTCTGGCGATTTCACTGATCTTGCCGTGCAGTGTCGAATGGGTCTCCGCCGGCAGGGGGGAGTCCTCGATGAACTGCACCTCGAACAGCTTGCGGACATAGGAATTGTCGACGAACCGTACCTTCCGCGTGGTGGGCGCATTGGGCCGGTAGACCGGGATGACGTTCACGTTCCGATGCGACTGGGTCTTGATGAAGTTCTCGCGTGGATCGTTCTGCCCGAGGCAGGTCAGAACGTCGACTTGGCGACAGAAACTGGCGACGTGATTGGCGGCAGCAATGACTCCGCCGGCGAACAGCTCAATGTCCTCGTAGCGCGTGGACATGATGTTCTCTTTAGACGGCTGACCGGACGGCGAGACATACTGGTACTCGTCCAGGATCGTGTCGCCGATCATCAGGACCTTCATGTCCTTGATGCTGTCGATCAGATCGAGAAGCTGCTGCAGCCCGACCGTCTGGCGCACCCGGTCCAGATATTCGCGGACCTCGGGTTCGAAGACATCCACATGGCGGTTGATCAGTTCGCTCGAGCTGAAGGTGATGTCGTCGGTGAAGACGATCCGGCCGCCATGCTGCTCGACCGCCTGCCGCTCGTCCACGATCTTGCCGGTTACGTCCTGACCGGCGTCCACATAGTCGGAGCCCTTGATGTAGGCATCAGGCTTGATCGCATGGATCGCCTCTTCGGCCGAAGGGGCATGGTTCACCCCGACCCAGCTGACATATTCGAGGGCTGCCAGCATCTCGGCGCGAAGCTGGTCGGTGAAGACGGGGCGGCCGGGCCCCTTGTGCACATGTTCGTCCGAGGTGACCGTGACAAAAAGAAAGTCGCCTTCGCGACGAGCATGTTCCAGATGACGGACATGCCCCATATGGAGCAGGTCAAAGGTCCCGTGAGCATGCGCGATCTTTTTTCCGGAAGCGCGAATTTGATCAGCTATTTCAGAGAGTTCTGAGATAGTTTTGATCTTATCTCTAGCCGTAGCCTGCATCTGATTGATTCAATTGTTATATAGCCGCGCCGAGCCTACCACAATTTTATCAGGAAACGGGAAATACAATATTCATCGTAATCATTTATCGAGTGAAACGCCGTTCTTGACCGAGGCTGCGGTCAGCGGCTCGTCGAGCAGGAACAGATGCAATCTGCGCGTTGAGCCGGCACCGGTCTGCACTTCGATCGGGGCAAGCGGTGTCACGGACCCGAACCGTTCCAGAATCGGAAATGGATTGTCCCACTTCGCCACCAGAAGGACCTTGTCGCCCGGCTTCGGCAGATAGCGTTCGGTGAGTTCGTAGTGATGGTCGGGATAACCGTCATAGTCCCACATCAGCGGGCGCCGCTCGATGTTACGCAGGGCATAGAGCAGGGAGGCCATGGTCTTGCGGTCTTCCGTCAGCCAGACCGCGTCGGGATGCGCGGCGAGGACCGGGCGAAGCTGTTCGGCGGTCGCTTCCCAGCCGCGAAGGCGGCGGAGCGGGTCCTTCTTCAGCGGTGGCTCGAAACCGGGCAGGTTCAGGAAGAAGAACCCGAGGACAATCGCGGCGGTCAGATTTAGGGCGATGCCGCCGGCGACGATTTTCACCAGGTTGCGGCGCAGCAGCCAGGCAACGGTCAGGACCGTGGCGGCGACATAGGCGGTGGCCGCCCAGTTCGCGTTGGCGCGGCTGAGGAACGATTGCACGGTGATGATCAGCAGGACCGGGATGCAGAAAGCGAGCAGGAGCGTCTCGGTGGCTTCGGGACTTGCCCGCCGCAGCACGGCGAGGCGCCAGAGCAAGGCGATAAACAGGACCGGTCCGAAAACACCGGCCTGGCTGCCGACGAACTCGAGCATCTTTCCGAAATGGAAAAGATCGCCCTTCAGGTTCGTGTTCTGGCCGACATGGGTGAAGGTCACCCAGCCGGACTCGATGTTCCAGAGCAGGTTCGGGGCGAAGACCGCCATGGTCGCGATCAGCGCGACCAGCGCTTTCCGGCTCGCAAGCCAGGAACGGTGGGCCGGCGAGATGAGCACGAAGAGCAACATGCCCAGGACGAAATAGGCCATGGCGTATTTCGCGAGGAAACCGGCTCCGGCCGCGAGACCGAGCATCAGCGGCCAGCCGAGGGCGTCGCTCTCGAGACTGCGCACGAAGGCGAACAGAGCGACGGCCCAGAGGAAGAGCAGCGGGACGTCGGTCGAAATCAGGAAGCTGGAGAGTGAGACCGCGGGCAGCGTGGCGAAGCTGAGGCCCGACCAGAACCCGATCCGGCGGCTCCCGGCAAGGGCAACGGCGATCCCGTAGATCGCGAGCGCCGTGCCGGCATGGAGCAGGGGAGAAGGTGCGCGGATGCAGGCTGTTCCGTCGCCGCAAACCGTCTCGGCCGCGGAGATGATGAAGGCGATCAGCGGCGGTTTCGTATAGTAGCCCCAGGCGAGGTCCCGGCTCCACGACCAGTACTGCGCCTCGTCGCCATGCAGCCCGATATTGCTGAAACCGAGCACCGCAAGGCGGGCGGCGGTCAAGGCGCCGACGGCGAGCAGAAGCCAGAGGAAATAGGGCCGATCCCGGTCGGCGGTGACGGTCTGCATGCGTTTCGCGGCTTTCCGTGTTTGGGCGGTCACGCTTCGCCTTAGCGGAGCCGGCCCCGGGAAACAATCGGAATCGCGGGCCGCGGCAAATTCAACGGTGATCACCGAGTTTCTTGCCGAACCTGCGGCGACCCGGTAGGACAATCGCGACAGCGTGTGAAAGAGGTGGCCAAGGCAATGCCGGTCCTGGACAACGAAACCTTGATGGCGCTCGCGGAGGAATTTCCCGAGACATCCCGAGATGCCTGGATGGCGGCCGTCGAGACGGCCCTCAAGGGGGCGCCCTTCGAGAAGGTGTTGACGCGCCAGACCTATGAGGGTCTCCGGCTGCAGCCGATCTACACGGCCGAGGACGCGCCGGCCGGACGGGCGGCCCCGGTCGCCGGCGGAAGCAGGACCGAAACCGGATGGGACGTGCGCCAGATGCAGGCGCATGGTGATCCGGCGGAAGTTGCGAAGGCGGTAAGGCAGGACCTGGAACGCGGCGCGACCTCGGTGCTGCTCCGGATAGACCGCCCCGGCGTCGAAGGCGTCGTCATCGGGTCCGCCGAGGATCTCGACCGGGCGCTCGAGGGCATTCACCTGAACATGGTGCCGGTCGCCCTCGATGCGGGCGCCTATGCTCTCCGCGCGGCAGCCTTGCTGAACGAGCTCTGGTCTAGACGTGGCCATGGCGCAGGCGATGTCTCCGGCAGCTTCCGGATCGACCCGTTCGGCGCCCTGGCCCGCGAAGGCTGGCTTCCTGGAACGCTCGACGCGTCTCTCGCGGAACTTGGCGGCATCGCGTCCCGGACGGCAGCTTCGCACCCGAATGTGCGGACGGTCGCGGTCGATACGGCGCCCTATTACGAAGCGGGGGCGAACGAGGTCCAGGATCTTGCATTCTCGATGGCAACCGCGATCGCCTATCTGCGTGCGATGGAGGCGGCCGGGCTGGAGGTTGCCGCTGCGGCCCGGCAGATCGAGTTCAGCTGTGCCCTTGGCGTCGACGTCTTCCAGGGCATCGCGAAACTGCGGGCGGCGCGGCGGCTCTGGGCCCGCATCCTCGAGGCGTCGGGCGTCGATGCCGCGGCCCTGCCAATGATGCAGCATGTCGTGACCGCGGAGCGGGCGATTGCCGGGCGCGACGTGTGGGTCAACATGCTTCGAGCCACGGTCTCGACCTTCGCGGCGGGCGTCGGTGGCGCGGACAGTCTGACCGTTCTGCCCTACGACAGCGCGGTCGGCCTGCCGGACGGGTTCGCCCGGCGCATCGCGCGCAACACGCAGATCATCCTGATGGAGGAATCCGGCCTGCACCGGGTCGCCGACCCGGCCGGCGGGTCTTGGTATGTCGAACGGCTGAGCGACGAATATGCATCCCGCGCCTGGGAGCTGCTGCAGCAGATCGAGCGCGACGGCGGCATGGCTGCGGCACTGACCTCGGGCACGGTTGCGAAGCTGGTCGCCGATGGCTGGACCGAGCGGGAGCGCAATCTCGCGCGCCGCAAGGACGAGCTGACCGGCGTCAGCGCCTTCCCGAATCTGCAGGAAGAGACCGCGACCGGACTGGCGGTGGATCGGGAGCCGCTTCGGGCGAAGCTCGACGCAGACGCCTGGTCGAAGCGGGTAGAGGCAGGCACCGAGATGGAACCGCTCGCCCGGCATCGGCTCGGCGAGGGTTTCGAGGCTTTGCGCGACGCGAGCGACGCTTTCCTGGCGCAGACCGGCAAACGCCCGGCGATTTTTCAGTTGAACATCGGCACGCCGGCCGATTACACGGCGCGGGCGACTTTCGCGCAGAACTATTTCGCGGCCGGCGGGATCGAGAGCGTCCCGGCCGGGGATGCGGGAGAGTTCCAAGCGAGCGGCTGCCGTTTTGCCGTTCTCTGCTCCTCTGATAAAATCTACGGCGAAGAAGCGGCCAAAGCCGCCGGAAACCTGAAACGGGCGGGTGCGGAGCGGATTTTCCTCGCGGGCCGTCCGGGCGACAACGAGGCCGCCTGGCGCGAGGCCGGTATCGACGGGTTCATCTTCGTCGGCGACCAGACCCTCGCCACCCTTCGCGACGTCGCCGCCGGATTGGGAGTGATCGAACAATGAGTGCGATACCCAATTTCTCCGAGATCGAGCTCGGTGCGCCATCTGGCGCCGCCGCGGTCAATGGCAAGCTCTGGGAAACGCCGGAGCGGATCGGCGTCAAGCCGCTTTACACCGCGGAAGACATCGAGGGGCTCGACTTTCTGAAGACCTGGCCGGGCCTGCCGCCCTTTCTGCGCGGTCCCTATCCGACCATGTATGTGAACAAGCCCTGGACCGTGCGGCAATATGCCGGCTTCTCCACGGCGGAGCAGTCGAACGCCTTCTACCGGCGCAACCTCGCGGCGGGACAGAAGGGGCTCTCGGTCGCCTTCGACCTCGCGACCCACCGGGGCTATGACAGCGACCATCCGCGTGTCGTCGGCGACGTGGGCATGGCCGGGGTCGCGATCGACAGCATCCTCGACATGCGCCAGCTGTTCGACGGCATTCCGCTCGACCAGATGAGCGTCTCCATGACCATGAACGGAGCCGTGCTGCCGGTCCTGGCGCTCTATATCCTTGCGGCGGAAGAGCAGGGCGTCTCGCCGGAGAAGCTCAGCGGCACCATTCAGAACGACATCCTGAAGGAGTTCATGGTCCGCAATACCTACATCTACCCGCCGGCGTCCTCGATGCGGATCATCTCCGATATCTTCGGTTTTACCTCGGCGAACATGCCGCGTTTCAACTCGATCTCGATCTCCGGCTACCACATGCAGGAAGCCGGCGCGACGGCGGACCTGGAGCTCGCCTACACGCTGGCGGACGGCGTGCAGTACGCGCGTGCGGGGATCGATGCCGGCCTCGATATCGACGCCTTCGCGCCCAGGCTCTCCTTCTTCTGGGCCATCGGCATGAACTTCTTCATGGAAGTCGCCAAGATGCGGGCTGCGCGCCTGCTCTGGGCGAAGCTGATGAAGCAGTTCGACCCGAAAAGCCCGAAGAGCCTCAGTCTTCGCACCCATTGCCAGACTTCCGGCTGGTCGCTGACCGCGCAGGACGTCTTCAACAATGCGGTCAGGACCTGCGTCGAGGCGCTGGCGGCGACGCATGGCCATACCCAGTCCCTGCATACCAACGCACTGGACGAGGCGTTGGCCCTGCCGACGGATTTCTCCGCCCGCATCGCCCGCAACACTCAATTGCTGATCCAGCAGGAAACCGGGACTTGCAACGTCATCGATCCCTGGGGCGGCAGCTATTACGTCGAGCGCCTGACCCACGATCTGGCGCAGCGCGCCTGGGCCCATATCGAGGAAGTGGAAAGCTTCGGCGGGATGGCCAAGGCGATCGAGGCCGGGATCCCGAAAATGCGGATCGAGGAAGCCGCCGCCCGCACGCAGGCGCGGATCGACAGCGGACGGCAGACCATCGTCGGGGTGAACAAGTACCGCATCGACGAGCCCGAGAATGTCGAGGTGCTGAAGGTCGACAACCAGGCCGTCCGCCGCCAGCAGCTCGAGAAGCTAGAACGCCTGCGGGCCGAGCGGGACGAGAGCGAGACCCGGAAGATGCTGGACCGGCTGACCGCGTCGGCCTCTTCCGGCGAAGGCAACCTGCTGGCGCTCGCGGTGGACGCGGCGCGGGCGCGGGCGACAGTCGGGGAGATCTCCGACGCGCTGGAAAAGGTCTACGGGCGGCATGTCGCGGAGGTGAAGACCGTGTCAGGCGTTTATGCAAGCGAGGTCGGCAAGGGCGCCGATTCAGTGGAGAAGGTGCGCAAGGCGGTCGATGCCTTCGAGGCCGTCGAGGGTCGCCGGCCCCGTATCCTGATCGCCAAGATGGGACAGGACGGGCACGACCGTGGCCAGAAAGTGATCGCGTCCGCCTTCGCCGATCTCGGCTTTGATGTCGATATCGGCCCGCTCTTCCAGACGCCGGAAGAGGCGGCCCGGCAGGCGGTGGAGAACGACGTTCATGTGATCGGCGCGAGCTCCCTCGCGGCGGGTCACCTGACGCTGGTTCCGGCATTGAAGGCGGAGCTGGAGAAGCTCGGGCGCGAGGACATCCTGATCGTGGTCGGCGGCGTTGTCCCGCCGCAGGATTACGACGCGCTCTATGAAGCCGGCGCCAAGGCGATCTTCCCGCCGGGGACGGTCATCAGCGAGGCCGCGGTGGACCTGATCGGCAAGATCGGCGAGGTTCTCGGCCATACCGACGAGGCGGCGTGACCGTTCCTTCCCCCGTGTGGACCGCATGACAATGGTTGAGCCGGCCACCGCGCCGAAGCGGCGCCAGATGAGCGTCGAAGACTATGTGCAGGGCGTCCGGTCGGGCGATCGGGCCATTCTTGCGCGCGCCATCACCCTGATCGAAAGCCGCAACCGGGCCCATCGCCGCCAGGCGCAGGAGGTGCTGAACGCCCTGTTGCCGTTCTCAGGCGAGGCCCGGCGGATCGGCATCACCGGCGTGCCCGGCGTCGGCAAGAGCACCTTCATCGAGGCCTTCGGCAGGATGCTGACCGGCACCGGCCACAAGGTGGCGGTGCTGGCGGTGGATCCGTCGAGCAACCGGACCGGGGGCTCCATCCTCGGCGACAAGACGCGGATGCAGGAACTCGGCCGCGATCCGGGCGCCTATATCCGCCCGAGTCCGTCGGCGGGCACGCTCGGCGGCGTGGCACGGGCGACGCGCGAGACCATGGTGATCTGCGAGGCGGCGGGCTTCGACCACGTGATCGTCGAGACGGTGGGCGTCGGCCAGTCCGAGACCGTGGTCGCGGAAATGGTGGATTTCTTCCTCGTCCTGATGCTGCCGGGCGCCGGTGACGAGCTGCAGGGCATCAAGAAGGGCGTGCTGGAGATCGCCGACATGATCGCCGTCAACAAGGCCGACGGCGACAACCGGAGCCGGGCCCGCCGGGCCGCGTCGGAATATCGCCGGGCACTGGAGATCATGACGCCGGCGAGCCCGAACTGGCGGCCGCCTGTCTCGACCTGCAGCGCGCTTTCCGGAGACGGGCTCGCGGACATCCTCGGCGAGATCACCCGGCATCGCGAAACGCTGAGCGAGAGCGGCGAGTTCCAGAAAAAGCGACAGGACCAGCAGGTGCGCTGGATGTGGGCCATGGTGCGCGAGCGCTTGATGGCGCGTTTCGAGGAGGACGCGGCCGTGCGGGATCTGGTGACGGAACTCGAAGGGAACGTCGCAGGCGCGCGGCTGACCGCGAGCGCAGCCGCGGACCGGTTGCTGCAAACCTTCGGCTTCGGGGCCGGCGGAACCGTTCGTTGACAATCCGGCGCGGCCGCGCCAAGTCAGAGCCATTGCTTTGCATGGGAAGAAAAATGGTTGCTGAGACCGACATTCCGGCGCCCGACCGTTCCATCGCCGAGGAACAGGAAGAGCTGATTTCCGAGTTCGCCTTCTTCGACGACTGGATGGACCGCTACCAGTATCTGATTGATCTCGGCCGCAAGCTTCCGGAGCTTCCCGAGGAGTACAGGCGCGACGAGTTCAAACTCAAGGGCTGCCAGAGCCAGGTCTGGCTGGTCGGAGAGCGGCATGGCGACCGGCTGGTGTTCCGGGCGATCAGCGACGCTGCCATCGTCTCCGGCCTGATCGCCGTCATCCTGCGTATCTACAGCAACCGGACGGCGGAAGAGATCCTCGCGACCGAACCGGATTTCATCCGAGAGATCGGCCTCGAGGAGCATCTGAGCCCGACCCGCAAGAACGGCCTCGGGGCGATGCTGAACAAGATCAAGGCGGAGGCGCAAGCCACCGCGGCCGCGTGAGGCACCGTACGTGAGCGGCATCGACGCGATCTATCAGGACAAGATCCTCGCTTACGCGGCGGACATCCCGCGGCTTGGAAAACTCGAGGACGCGACCCATAAGGGCGAGGCCGTCAGCCGGGCCTGTGGCAGCGAGATCGCCGTCTATCTGAGAGTGGAAGACGGCCGTGTCGCAGATTATGCGCACAAGGTGGACGCCTGCGCGCTGGGGTCCGCCGCGGCCTCCATCGTCGCCCGCGCCATTGTCGGCTGTTCGGTCGAAGACGTGCTGCGGGCGCGGGATCAGATGGAGGGCATGCTGAAGAAGGATGGCGCCGTCCCGGATGGAAATTTCGCCGAGCTTGGCGTATTGCAGTCCGCACGGTCACTGACCAACCGCCACAGTTCCATGCTGCTGGCTCTGAACGCTTCGGCGAAAGCCCTGAAAGAACATAAACAGTCCGCGTGAAGTGCGGACCGCACGGTGAGATATGGCAATTGCACTCGTTACCGGCTCGGCCGGCCTGATCGGCGCCGAGGCCGTCCGTTTCCTGGCAGACAAAGGGCTTGATGTCGTCGGCATCGACAATGACATGCGGGCCTATTTCTTCGGCGGGGAGGCCAGCACCGGCTGGAGCCGGGCGCAGCTCGAAAGCGCGCTCGGGGGCCGCTATCGGCATGTAAGTGCCGATATCCGGGATCTCGCGGCACTGGAGCCGGTGTTCGAGGAATATCGCGGCGAGATCGCACTGGTACTGCACACGGCCGCCCAGCCGTCGCACGACTGGGCGGCGCGCGAGCCGATTACGGATTTCACGGTCAATGCCAACGGCACGCTCAATCTGCTGGAACTGACGCGCCGGCATTGTCCTGAAGCCGCTTTTGTCTTCACGAGCACGAACAAGGTCTATGGCGACACGCCGAACCGCTTGCCGCTGGTCGAGCTGGAGACGCGCTGGGAGATCGACGAGTCGCACCCGTTCCATGCCAACGGCATCGACGAGAGCATGAGCATCGATGACACGCTGCATTCGCTCTTCGGCGCCTCCAAGGTCGCGGCCGACGTGCTGGTGCAGGAATATGGCCGATATTTCGGCCTGAAGACCGGTGTCTTCCGCGGCGGCTGTCTGACCGGCCCCGGCCATTCGGGGGCGGAGCTGCACGGTTTCCTCGCCTATCTCGCCAAGTGCGCGCTCTCCGGAAAGGCCTACACGGTGTTCGGTTACAAGGGGAAGCAGGTGCGGGACAACATCCACGCGCACGATCTGGTCAACGCCTTCTGGCACTTCTTCCAGGCGCCGCGGCCGGGCGAGGTCTACAACATCGGCGGCGGCCGTCGCGCCAACTGCTCCATGCTGGAGGCGATCCGGATGGCCGAGCAGATCACCGGAAAACCATTCAACTGGTCCTATTCGGAGGAGAATCGCGTCGGCGATCACATCTGGTGGATCGGCGACATTTCCAAGTTTGAGGGTCATTTCCCCGACTGGCGCCTCGAATACGATATGCACGGCATCATGGAGCAGGTCGTGGAGGGACAGCGGGCCAGACTGGTCGATGCACAATAATGCATTGAAATAAGACCATTTTAGGACCCTTTGCCGTATTCGAAGGGGTGGATCAGATTCTTAGAATTGTTCTAAATTATTGAAACCCCAACGATTTTCCTTGCGTTCCGGGGGCGGATTCATATCCTGCCGGTGTAATCGGACGATGATGGTGTGGAACCGATCATGAGTTCTTGCGACGATAAATTCGGCTGTGGGCCGACCGACACCTGCTACAGGGCGGTCGTGAACACCTATACGAAGATGAAGATGCTCGGCCAGCGCGACGAGATCTGCTTCAATTCCGCCGTGAAGGTGTATCAGCACCATCACCCGGAAGTGCCGAGCGCGCGCGCGCCTTACGTGATCGCCGACTGGCTCGACTGAGCGTCTCCGGAAAACACACCCATCAAGGGACGCGGTTCGACCGCGTCCTTTTTGTTTGTGCATCTCGTGGTGGAGGCTAGATGCCGGTTGCTGTAAGGGTCTTCCGCCGCGAGGCGCGCAGGGTCAGCAACATGCGTCGCAAAAAGGCGGCGATGAACAGAGCGGTCAGGATCAGGATGATCGTCGGCGCGGGCGCGCTGTCGAGGAAGAAGCTGATATAGGTGCCGAGCAGCGTCGACGTCATGCAGACCGCGACCGCGACCAGTAGCATCCTCCCGAAGCGCCGGACCAGGAGGAAGGCGATGGCACCCGGCGAGATCAGCAGGCCGATGGCGAGGATCAGCCCGGTGGCCGAGAGAGTCGCGACGATTGTGAGCGACAGAGCGGCCAGCAATCCGTAATGCAGCAAGGCGACGGGCAGGCCGGAGGTTCGGGCCTGCGCCGGGTCGAAGCTGTGCAACAGCAGATCTCTCCATTTCACCAGGATCGCGGCGGAGACGCCGAGCGAGATCAGTCCCGCGGTCCAGAGGTCCGCGGCTCCGACGCCGAGCATGTTGCCGAACAGGATGTGGTCGAGATGTGCGTTGGTCTCGATCGAGACATAGAGCACGATGCCGATCCCGAACATGCCGGAAAACACGACGCCCATCACCGTGTCCTCCTTCACCCTGCTGTTGTGGGAGAGATAGCCCGTGGCGAGCGCGCAGGTCATTCCGGCGGCGAAGGCGCCGAGGATCAGCGGCAGGCCGAGAATGTAGGCGAGCACGATCCCTGGCAGCACGGCATGGCTGACCGCATCGCCCATCAGGGCCCAGCCCTTGAGCACGAGATAGCACGAGAGCAGCGCCGTCGGCACCGCGACGATCAGCGAGATCGCGAAGGCGTTCAGCATGAAGCCGAAGCGGAACGGCATCAGCAGGGTCTCGAGTTCGGTCATGCCGCCCTCTCCGGCGTGTGGCTCTTCCGAAGTGCCTCGGCGGCCCTGTGCCGCGATGCCATCAAGCCGTGCTTCGGGGCGAAGGCGAATGCGAACAGGAAGATCAGCGTCTGCAGGGTGACGATGATCCCGCCGGTCGCGCCGTCGAGGAAATAGCTCGCATAGGCGCCGAAGAAACTTGTCAGCGTGCCGATGGCGACGGAGGTCAGGATCAGGCGGGGAAAGCGGTCGCAGAGCAGATAAGCGGTCGCGCCGGGCGTGACGACCATGGCGATCACGAGAAAAGCGCCGACGGTCTGCATGGCTGCGACGACGCAGGCGGAGAGCAGGACGAAAAAGACCGCCTTTAGGATTTCCGGGCGCAGGCCGACGGAGCGGGCATGGCTCTCGTCGAAGAAAGTCACCATCAGGTCCTTCCATTTCGCCGTCAGTACCGCCAGCGAGACGAAGCCGATCAGTGCCAGCTGCAGCGTGTCCTCCGGGGTGATTGCAAGGATATTGCCCATGGTGATGGTCTGGATGCTTACCGTCATCGGATTGACCGAGACGATGAAGAGCCCGAGTCCGAAGAAGGAGGTGAAGATCAGCCCGATGATGACGTCGATCTTCAGGCCCGAACGCTCGGAGAGGAAAAGCATCGCCCCAGCCGCGAGACCACCGGCAATGAAGGCGCCGAGCGCGAAGGGAAGGCCGAGCATGTATGCCCCCGCCACGCCGGGCACGACGGAATGCGAGAGCGCGTCGCCGATCAGCGACCAGCCTTTCAGCATCAGATAGGCGGAGAGAAAGGCGCAGACCCCGCCGACCAGCGCCGAGACCCACATGGCGTTGGTCATATAGCCGTACGAGAAGGGCTCCAGCAGCGCGGCGATCACTGGGAATCCTCGTTGCGGATCGTGTGCGTGCGCTCGCCGTACTGAACCAGCGGCCGTTCGTCGTCGGTGAAGATGGTGACCTCGCGGGTGTCCCCGTCTTCATGCAGGGCATCCCCGCCAAGGGTGAAGTGGCGCAACACACCGCCGAAGGCGCGTTCGAGATTCCCCCGGGTGAAGGTCGTCTCCGTCGGGCCGTAGGCAAGGACCGTGCCTTTCACCAGGATCGTGCGGTCGCAGAATTCCGGCACGGATCCCAGATTGTGCGTGGAGACCAGCATCACCCGGCCCTCCTCGCGGAGTTCGCGCAGGAGCGCGACGATCTGATCCTCCGTCTTGACGTCAACGCCGGTGAACGGCTCGTCGAGGAGGATCACCTGGCCGTCCTGCGCCAGCGCCCGGGCGAGGAAGACACGCTTTCGCTGACCACCGGAAAGCTCGCCGATCTGGCGCAGGCGATAGGCCTGCATGTTGACGCGCTCAAGTGCGGTGTCGACCGCCGCGCGGTCGGCGGCGGAAGGGCGGCGCAGGAAGCCCATATGGCCATAGCGGCCCATCATCACGACGTCCTCGACAAGCACCGGGAAGGCCCAGTCCACATCCTCGGACTGCGGCACATAGGCGACGAGATTCTCGCGAAGCGCGTCTTTCACGCTTCGGCCCAGCAGTCTTATCTCGCCCTCTGCGGTCGGCACGAAGCCCATGATCGCCTTGAAGAGCGTCGACTTGCCGGCACCGTTGACGCCGACGAGGGCGGTTACGGTGCCGCGCGGGATTTTGAAGCTGGCGTCGAAAAGGGCGGTGTGGCCGTTGCGATAGGTCACCGTGACGTGTTGCGCAGAAATGCCTCCGGCGACCTCGCCCGTCATGGCGGTCTCGTTCTTCGGATCATTGCGCGCAAGCATGCCGGTCCTCAGTTTGTCGCGGGTGCGAGACCGTCGGCGACGGTGCGCGACGTGACGGTCAGTAGGTCGAGATAGGTTGGGACAGGCCCGTCCGCGGCGCTGAGCGAGTCGACATATAGCTCACCGCCGTATTTGGCTCCGGTTTCACGCGCGACCTGCCTGGCCGGCGCGGTATTGACCGTGCTCTCGCAGAACACGACCGGGATCCCGTTGTCGCGCACCCCGTCGATCACTTTGCGGACCTGTTGCGGCGTGCCGACCTGATCGGCATTCATCGGCCAGAGGTAGAGTTCCTTCAGGCCGAAATCGCGCGCGAGGTAGCTGAACGCGCCCTCGCAGGTGACCAGCCAGCGCGCCGCCTCCGGGATCTCGGCGATGCGACGGCGGAGCGGCTCGATGGTGCTGCGGAGCTTCTCCTTGTAGGTGGAGGCGTTCGCTGCATACACGCTCGCGTTCGCCGGGTCGTGCTTGGCAAAGGCGGCGGCAATGTTGTCGATATAGATCAGAGCGTTGTCCAGCCCCATCCAGGCGTGCGGATTGGGCTTGCCTTCATAGGAGCCGGACCCGATCGCAATCGGCGTAATTCCGTCGGTCAGTGTGACCGCGGGAACGGCGCCGAGATGGGAGAGAAATTGTTCGAACCAGAGTTCGAGATTGAGCCCGTTCCAGAGTATGAGATCGGCATCGCTCGCCCGGACGATGTCCTGCGGAGTCGGCTGGTAGCCGTGGATCTCCGCGCCCGGTTTGGTGATGGAGATTACCTCGGCCGACTCTCCCGCGACGTTCGCCGCGATGTCGGCGAGTACGGTAAAGGTCGTCACGACCTTCATCTTTTCCGCGGCAAGCGCGTGGTGCGCCGCCGCCATGCCGAATGTCAGAATTGCAGCGAGCACGAACCGTTGTGCCGTCCGCTTTGCATCTCTCATTTCCGGGTCGCTCCCCTTAAGGTAACCGGGCCAATTCGGATGCCCGGTCAATGGACCGTGCTACGATGACGATACATGCCAGATATGGATTATTATGTTAGGGCGTCAATAGAAATTTAGCTTATGCTAATATTCTGTTCGACAAAGAAACAGGCGAAGGACCGGGATTTGACACGCGGCCGCAGCACGAAACTGGTGGACGACCGGGATATGCCGGTCATTGACCTTGGCGATTCCAGCAAGCGCGCGGCCCTGTTCGAGCGCATCCGGCGCGATCATAGTGTCGAGATTGCGGAAGATTACGTTGAGCTCATCGCCGACCTGATCGAGACCAATGGCGAGGCGCGGCTGGTCGATCTTGCGGATCTGCTCGGAGTGAGCCGGCCGACGGTAAACAATACCATTCAGCGGCTGCAGAAGGAGGGACTTGTCGAGAGCAAGCCCTATCGCTCGATCTTCCTGACCGACAAGGGCCGTGCGGTCGCCGAACATGCGCGCCAGCGGCACCATCTCGTCCTCGAGTTTCTGCATCTGATCGGCGTGCCGGCGGATGTCGCGGAAGCGGATGCCGAGGGACTGGAGCATCATCTGTCCGAGCAGACTCTCGATTGCCTGGCAAAGGCGACGGAGCTGCTGAAAAAAGCTGCCGCAAAGGACTCGGACCATTCCTGATTTGCGCCTGTACGGGCTGCGAGATTGACCCTACGATCACCCGGTTTCTCCAACGCCCTTCTTCTCCAGGTACAGTCCGATGGCCGAAATCTCCGCTGAGCCCACGATTCCAAAACCCGCGCTGCGTGCGCTTCCCGACCCCGGACGGCCGCCGATCGAGGCGGATGTCGGCAAAGGCCAGATCCGGCGGATGAACCTGAACGAATCGCCGATCGGACCTTCACCGAAAGCGATTGCCGCGATGCAGGAAGCCTGCACGGGGGTGAACCGCTATCCGGACCCGCAATGGCGCGCCTTGACCTCGGCGATCTCGGAGGCGACGGGTATTCCGCAGCATCGCATCGTCATGGGCAACGGCAGCGACGAGGCGATCGTTTCCGCTGGCCGCCTTGCGGTCTCGCCGGGGGACGAGGTGGTCGTGCCGATGCCGTCTTTCCCGAGCTACAACAATGCCGCCGCGCTGAACGGCGGAACGATCGTGACGGTGCCGGTGAAAGCCGACGGCAGCAACGACGTGGATGCGATGCTCGCGGCCTGCACACCGAAAACCCGCATCGTCTTCGCGGCCTCGCCAAACAATCCGACCGGCGCCATCCTGACTTCGGCAGAGGTCGCGCGGCTGGCGGACGGCGTCCCGGATACGGCCTTGCTGGTGCTCGACGAGGCCTATTACGAGTTCGGCATCCATGCCGGCGGAGAGGACCATCTGAAGGTCATGGCGGCCCGCAAGGGGCCCTGGGCGGTCTTCCGGACCTTCTCGAAGGCCTACGGGCTTGCCGGGATCCGGGTCGGCTACATCCTTTCCGGCTCGGACGAGATCGCGAAAGCCTTCCAGAAGGTCCGCAGCGTCTTCAATGTGAACGCGGTCGCCCAGGCGGGCGCGCTCGCAGCCTGGCAGGACACGGCGCATCGCGAAATGCTGCTGGAGAAAACCCGGATCGAGCGGGAACGCCTCGTCGCCGGCCTGGCCGAGCTCGGCGCCGAACCCTTTCCGACCGTGGCGAACTTCGTCACCGCGAAGACGGACCGTCCTGCTGCCGACGTCGTCTCGGCGCTGCTCGAGCGCGGCGTCATGATCGGGCGGCTGATGTATCCGGGCTACGAAAACTATATCCGCGTGACCGTCGGCAGCCCCGAGGATACCGACGCCTTTCTTGCCGCTATGAAGGATGTCCTGGCGGGATAGCGCGGCCGGCGACGGTCAGCCGCCAAACGGGAAATGCGCGAGGCGCTGGAACGGCGACGTCCGGTTTTCCTGGCGGAACACCGAGATGGCATCGATCCTGACCGGTGTCGCGATCGCTTCGGCGCCGTGCTTCAGGATCTCGTGCAGCAGCGCCTCGCGCTCGCCATCGTCCCCGATCCGCTTCGACAGGGTCATGTGGAAGCGGAACTCGTTCATCACGTAGGGATAGCCCCAGCGCTGCAGCATCAGTTCCTGCTGGCTCGAGAGACCGGCCGCCCGGCGCTTTTCCAGCTCCGCGTCATCCGGGAGCGCGCGCAGGGGATCGAAATCGCGGACGCAATCGGCGGCGAGTTCGCGCATCGCGGCCTTGCTTTCCTTCTGCATGAGGGCAAGAAACCCGGAGAGGTTCCGGGCGACGAGGTTGATCTCGAAAGCCGCACGATCCGCCGAAAAACGGACCGCTTCGTCCATCAGGTCTTCGGCCGTCAGGCCGGCCTTCAGGCGAAACGGCGGCTTCAATGTCGCATGGAAACCGTAGTTGCGGGCGGTCGCGGTCAAGGCCTTCTGGGTCTCCGCGTCGAAGCCATCGAGCGCGGGCTGCTCCAGAACCTCGCCGCTGATCGCGTCACGGCCGAGCCAGGCCGAGCCGAAACGGTGCAGTAGCGTGTTCGCGTCTGGCGCGAAATAGATCGCGTAGCGCGGGCTGTCGGGATCTGCGGCGGGGGCGTGAGCCGGGAAATTCGGCGTGCTTCTGGTCATTGCAAGAGGGACTCCGAAAGGTTCATCTCACTGTCAGGCCGACCGTGTATATTCGCCCTTATGACATGGCTAACCGGATCGGAGAAGTACGTTGGGGGCGTTGATTCAGGGGGGCCGCGTGCTTGTCCCGGGAGAGGGGCTGGTCGAGACCGGCGTGCGGATCGAAGAGGACCGGATTGCGGCCGTCGGCGTGGATGCGGCGCCGCGCGACCGTATCGTGGATGCTTCCGGGCTCCTCGTGCTTCCGGGAATCGTCGACCTGCACGGTGACGCCTTCGAGCGCCAGCTCATGCCGCGTCCCGGCGTCCATTTCCCGACCGAGGTCGCCTTCGCCGATACCGACCGCCAGCTGATCTCGAACGGAATCACCACCGCCTATCACGCCGTCACCTACTCCTGGGAGCCGGGCCTGCGGGGGCGGGACACGGTGATCGAGATCATCGACGGTCTCGACGAGGTCCGGCCGCGCCTGCTCGCCGACTCGCGCTTTCATCTGCGCTACGAGCTCTACAATCTCGACGTTGCCGACGAGGTGGCGGACTGGATGCGGAACGGCCGGGTCGACCTGCTGGCCTTCAACGAGCATATGGCGCCGATCCTCCGCAAGGTGGAAAGGAGCGAGCCGCTCGGCACCTATACGGGCAGGACCGGTCTCTCGGAACCGGACTTCCTTGCACTCGTGCGCGGGCTCGCGGCGCGCGGCGACGAGGTGCAGCCGACCGTGAGCCGGCTGGCCGAGATCGCACTTGCCAACGGCATTCCGATGGCCTCGCATGACGACCGGACTCCGGACGAGCGCCGGCATTTTCACGCGCTCGGGTGCGGTATTGCCGAGTTTCCCTTGACCCTCGACGCCGCTGAGGAAAGCCGGAAGCTCGGCAATACAGCGATCTTTGGAGCGCCGAACGTGCTGCGCGGGGGCAGTCACATGAAAGATGGCGGCATCCGGGCGGCGGACGAGGTCCGGGCCGGACGCTGTTCGGCGCTGGTCTCCGACTACTATTACCCGTCCTTGCCCCAGGCGCCTTTCATCCTGGCGGCCTCTGGCGAGGCCTTCTTCGCCGATGCCTGGGACCTGATCGCACGCAATCCGGCCCGGGCCGCCGGGCTCGGCGACCGCGGCGAAATCGCCGCCGGTCAGCGTGCGGACATTTTGTTTGTCGCGCCGCCGATCGGGGGAGGACGCGCAGAGGTCCGTGCGACGTTCTGCCGAGGTCGTCCGGTTCTGGTCTCCGACTGGATTTGAACCGATCAGAGGCTGGGAGCGGCGGCGGCTCTTGCAATGACTGGCGGAAATTCGCCGTCGTAATGCGCGGCATGCTAACGTAGGCTCAGGCAGGCGGAACGAAATGAGGGCAGAATTCACGTGAGCCTAGAGGACATGACTCAGGGGAGCGCCGTGATCGGGGAAGGAACGGTCCTCGCGAGCGAGCGCGCAAAGCGGATTCTGGCACAATGGAACGACCTCAGGGCCGATCGGATCGCACCGCGGCGGAGCGAAGTCGATCCGCTGGATTTGTTCGACTTCCTTCCGACCCTGGCGATGATCAAGATCTCGGAGGGCGGCGACGGGTTCCAGTTCAGCCTGATCGGAACGGGACTGGCGAAAATATACGGTCTGGTAACGCGTCAGTTTGTGTCGCGCGCCGCCTTTCCGCAGCCGACCAAGGAAGCCCTTCAGCAGGCATTGCAGCTTTGCGTGACGGAACGTTCTCCGGTCCACGGGGTATGGCCCCAGGTGAAAGCGATGAACGATGTCAAAGTGGATATCGAGGTTGTGTTCCTGCCAATCTCGGAGGACGGCATCGAGGTGAGCCGGATCCTCGGATATCACGCGATCACGCTCTGAGATCTATTCGAGACCGATCGCGCGCTTGTAAAGCTCGAGCAGGTGTTCCTGTTCCTGCAGATCGTCCTTGTCCAGTTTCCGGAGCTTGAGGACCTGACGCATGATCTTCACATCGAAGCCGTTGCCCTTGGCTTCGTCGAAGACATCCTTGATATCCGCAGCGAGCGCGGCTTTCTCTTCTTCGAGCCGCTCGATCCGTTCGATATAGGAACGCAGCTGGTCCGCAGCGATACCGCCGACATCGGTCATTGAAGATCCCCGTATCTGGAAGGAAAAAACGAGCGGACAATAGTCAGGCGGTCCGCTCCCATCAAGCGCTGCCTGAAGCCTCAGTGACTCTGTTTCGCCATTTCCGCGTCGAAGGCCGTCTTTTGCTCGGCGGAGGCTTCTTTCTGGTACTTCGCCTTCCAGTCGCTGTAGGGCTCGCCATAGACGATTTCCCGTGCCGAGTCGTAGTCGAGCTCGAGGTTCCGCGATTCGGCTTCCGCCAGGTACCATTTCGAGAGGCAGTTGCGGCAGAAGCCTGCAAGGTTCATCAGGTCGATATTCTGCACGTCCTTGCGCTCGTCGAGATGGGCGAGCAGCCTGCGGAATGCCGCCGCCTCGAGCTCGGTGCGGGTCTGCTGGTCGAATTTGTCTGCCGGATTGCTCATTGCGTTCGCTCCCTCGCGCCTGGCGCGTTTGCTGTCTGTTTCAGAGAGTAATGGACGCCAGCGCGATTTCCAGAGCGTTCCCGAATTTCTCCGCCCATTCCCGCGCACCGGCCTCTTCGGCGATCAGGTCCTGGCGGAACTCGACCGCGACATGCGGGAGGCCTCGCGCTTCCGGATGGGCATTCAGCGAGAAGCCGCCAACCCCTCTGCCGGAATAGGGTTCGTTGTCGCCGACCGAGAGCGAAGCGTCCTCGCGCAGCACGTCGATCAGGGGGCGGGCGAGCCGTTCGTCTTCGTTCCAGAGGATGCCGATTTCCCAGGGACGCCAGGTGCCGCCGTCGCGGAGTTGCGGCGTGAAGCTGTGCAAGCCGATGACGACGGGTATACGCCCGTCGGCCTCCATCGCCCCGATCCGCCGGCGGATCGCTTCGTGATAGGGCTCGAAGATCTCCTGCCGCCGGGCCTCGCGCTGTTCGTCGGTCAGCGACCGGTTGCCCGGAACCTCCGTGCCGTCCGCGATCTCCGGCATCGAACCGGGGGAACCGGGCACCCGGTTGCAGTCGATCACCAGCCGCGAGAAACATGAATGCACCATCGGTGCGCCGAAGCGGTCGGAAAGATGGTCGCCGGCCCATTCAATGCCGATGTCGTAGCCGATATGCCGGCCGAGCTCCTCATCGGGAAGCCCAAGCCCGTCGAGTGTCTGCGGCACCGTATTCCGGTGATGGTCGGAAATGAAGAGGAGACGGGAGGCGCCGTCGGGGTTGCGCTCGCCGAAAGGCGCGGGGTCCCGGTCGGTCAGGATCGTGGTCATGTCTGTCCAGAGAGAGGCTGTGTTCGGGGCGATCTATCGCCTTTTTGCACATCGCTGGCAAGCGCCTCCGGGCCGCTTGTCCGGGGCAAGGGCTCGGACTAGACTCGGCCCGCTTTTCCGGAGGATTGAAATGAGTTCCGAGACCGAGATCCTCAAATCTCTGTTCGAGGCCGCGGTCGCCGCCGCCGACCCCCAGCGCTGTCTGCCGCCTTTCCTCGACCGTGTGTTCGCGACTCCGGTCGCCGGCCGCGTCGTCGTGCTGGGCGCGGGCAAGGCGAGCGGCGCCATGGCAAAGGCGGTCGAGGACTATATGTCGGCGAAGCAGCCGGATCGTGCCTATTCCGGTCTCGTGGTCACCCGCTACGAGCATGCTCTGCCCTGCCGCCATATCGAGATCGTCGAGGCGGCCCATCCGGTGCCGGACGAGAGCGGCCGTGCGGCTGCAATGCGGATCCTGGAAATGGCCGAGGGCCTCGGTCCGGACGACCTGGCGCTTTGCCTGATTTCGGGCGGAGGCTCGGCCCTGCTGACGGCGCCTGCGGCGGGCCTGGACTTCGAGGAGAAGCAGGCGCTGAACGGCGCGTTGCTGAAATCCGGCGCGACAATCCACGAGATGAACTGCGTGCGGAAGCATCTCTCCGCTATCAAGGGAGGCAGGCTCGCTGCCGCAGCGGCACCGGCGCGACTGGTGACGCTCGCGATCTCGGATGTTCCGGGCGACGATCTCGACGTCATCGCTTCCGGTCCGACGGTGCCGGACCCGACGACACTCGCCGACGCTGTCGCCATCATCGAGAAGTACGGGATCGAGGTTCCGGCAAAGGTCCGGGCATTGCTCGACGACCCGGAGAACGAGACACCTAAGGCGGGTGACCCGGCCTTCGAGCGTACCGAGACCCATCTCGTGGCCGCACCGCAGCGCTCGCTCGAGGCCGCGGCCGAAGTGGCGCTGGCTGCCGGTGTGACGCCGCTTGTTCTCGGCGACGCGATCGAGGGGGAGAGCCGGGAGGTCGCGAAAATGCATGCCGCCATCGCCGCGCAGGTGGCACGACATGGTCAGCCGCTCGGGGCGCCGGCGGTTCTGCTCTCGGGAGGCGAAACGACAGTGACGGTGCGCGGCTCCGGCCGTGGCGGACGGAATGCGGAATTCCTGCTCTCGCTCCTTGTCACGCTGCAGGAACGGATGACGGATTGCCGTGAGCGCATCTCGGCGATCGCGTGCGATACCGACGGAATCGACGGGACGGAGGACAATGCGGGCTGCGTGATGACCGGTGAAATCCACGCGCGACTCGCTGGCGGCCTAGACGATCCGAAGCCCTATCTTGCGAACAATGACGGCTACAGTTTTTTCGACAAGGCGAGCGGCCTGGTTAAGACCGGGCCGACTCTCACCAATGTGAATGATTTCCGAGCCATTCTGATCCGGTAATTGTCACCTGTCCCTCAATGACGGTTTGAATTGTCACCTAGCTCGCGCTTAACTGGCGTCATGAGAAGATACAGAAACACGAAAATCGTCGCGACGCTCGGACCGGCAAGTTCGACTGCGGAGCGCATCGAGGAGCTGTTCAGGGCCGGGGTCGATGTCTTCCGCCTGAACTTCAGCCACGGCTCTCACCGCGATCATGCCGAGCGGTTGAGGGTCATCCGGGAACTGGAAAAGAAGACGGGCCGCTCGATTGCCGTGATGGCCGATTTGCAGGGGCCGAAGCTCCGCATCGGCAGCTTCAAGGACGGCAAGATCGAATTGAAAGCGGGGGCGAAATTCCGGCTCGATCTGGAACGCACGCCGGGCGACCAGAAACGGGTTTGCCTGCCGCACACGGAAATCTTCGAGGCGATCGCGAAAGGCACCGAGCTGCTGCTCGACGACGGCAAGATCCGGCTCATGGTTACCAAATGCGGCAAGGGTTTCGCCGAGACCAAGGTCGTGACCGGCGGGCCGCTGTCCAACAACAAGGGCGTCAACGTGCCGAACGTGATGCTCGGCCTTTCGGCGCTCAGCGCGAAGGACAAGTCGGATCTATCCTTCGCGCTCAGCATCGGGGTCGACTGGGTCGCGCTCTCCTTTGTCCAGCGCCCGGAAGACGTCGCAGAGGGGCGCAAGCTGATCGGCGACAAGGCCTCGATCATCGTGAAGCTGGAAAAGCCGGCGGCGATCGACCGGCTGGAGGAAATCTGCGAGTTGAGCGACGGCGTCATGGTCGCGCGCGGCGATCTCGGCGTGGAAATGCCCCCCGAGAAGGTACCGATGCTGCAGAAACGGATCATCAAGCTCTGCCGCTCTCTCGGCAAGCCAGTGGTGGTGGCGACGCAGATGCTCGATTCGATGGTCAGCAGTCCGGCGCCGACCCGGGCCGAGGCCTCGGACGTGGCGACGGCAGTCTACGACTCGGCCGACGCGGTGATGCTGTCCGCCGAGTCGGCGGCCGGCGACTACCCGGTGGAGGCGGTCGAGATGATGAACCGCATCATCCGCGAGGTCGAGGGCGACTCGATCTACCAGCAGATCATCAATGCCAGCCACGACGATCCGGAGCCGACGGTCTCGGATGCGATTACACTGGCGGCCCGTCAGGTTGCCGAGACGGTCAGCGCCTCCTGCATCGTGACCTATACGACTTCGGGATCGACCACGGTCCGTGCCTCGCGGGAGCGACCGGCGGTGCCGATCCTCTGCGTCACCGCGAACGAGCGGACGGCGCGGCGGCTTGCCATGGCCTGGGGCGTACACGCGGTCCATGTCGAGCAGGAGCAGCGCTTCTCCGCCGTGGTGAAGCGGGCGGTTGAGGTGGCGAAGTCTGAAGAGTTCGGCGCGCCGGGCGAGAAGATTGTCATCACCGCGGGTGTTCCGATGGGCACGCCCGGGTCGACCAACGTGCTCCGGGTCGAGCGGATTCCCTGAGCCGGACACCCCCGTTCTCGCCCCTGGAATGGCGGCGCACGGGGTGGACAGGGCGGAGGGCTTCGCCTTATAAGCTGGAAACTTCTCGGAGATTTCCATGCAGCATTTCGGCGATGCCCTGATCGGACGCGTGCGCGCGCTCGGCAACCCGCTTTGTCTCGGTCTCGACCCCTATCTCGACAAGATTCCGCCGCTGTTCCGGGACGGCGACATGTCCCCCGGAAATCCTCTGACGGCGCCGGCGGTCGAGGCGTTCCTGAAAACGGTGCTGGACCGGGCCGCGGGGCGGGTGGCGGTGGTCAAGCCGCAGATCGCCTTTTTCGAGCGCATGGGCTGGCGCGGAATGCGCATGCTGGACGAGGTCTCGGCCCATGCCCGCAAGCGGGGCATGCTGGTGTTGCTGGATGCGAAGCGCGGCGATATCGGCAGCACGGCGGACGCCTATGCCGGCGCCTATCTCGCCGCCGACGCGCCGATGCCGTGCGACGCGATCACGCTCAATCCCTATCTCGGCCGGGACACGCTGCAGCCCTTCTTCACGACCGCAAAGGCCAACGGGCGCGGCCTCTTCATCCTGGTGAAGACCAGCAATCCCGGCTCCGGCGACTATCAGGACCTGATAGTCGGCAATCGCAGCCTTGCGGAGACCGTGGCCGACAGCCTGAAGCAGATGTCCGGCGAGATGGAGGGCGTGGAGACCGGATGGTCCTCGTTCGGCATCGTGGTCGGCGCGACCTATCCGGGCGAGGCGGAACGGATCCGCGAGATCCTGCCGCGCACGCTCTTCCTCGTGCCGGGCTACGGGGCCCAGGGCGGCAGCGCAGCCGACGCGCTCAACGGCTTCGTCAAGGGGCCGAACGGGCTCGAGGGCGGGATCGTCAATTCCTCGCGCGGCATCCTTTACCCGGCGGGTGGCGACACGGACAGCGCCGCCGTCTGGGAAAAGGCGGTGGACGAAGCGATCGGCAAGGCGGTCACGGAGCTCGGCGAGGCGGTTTCGGCCTAGACCGCCAGATAGCCCCCGTCGACCACCAGCGTCGTGCCAGTCACGTAGCTCGACATGTTTGAGGCGAGGAACAGCGCCGGGCCGACCAGCTCCTCCGGCTCGCCGAAGCGGCCGAGCGGAATCCGGGTCAGGAACTGCCTGTAGCGTTCCGGGTCCTCGCGGGTCGGCAGGGTGATGTCCGTCTTCATCGGACCCGGCGC
This sequence comes from Nisaea sp., assembly GCF_965216895.1. Lineage (GTDB taxonomy): Bacteria > Pseudomonadota > Alphaproteobacteria > Thalassobaculales > Thalassobaculaceae > Nisaea. The sequence goes on along the minus strand of NZ_OZ244205.1, from coordinate 2,516,480 downwards.
GATCGCGTTCACCCGCACGCCATCCGGCGCCAATTCCTGTGCGAGGCTTTGCGTCAACATCTTCACCGCCGCCTTCGAGGTCGAGTAGGCGATCGAGGTTGCGGTCGAGACGTAGGCGGCGACAGAGGCCATGTTGATCACCGCCCCCTTTGTCTCACGTAGCTGGGAGACCAGGGCGAGCGTCATGTTCAGCGTGCCGTCGAGATTGACGTCCATCGCCATACGCCAGGTTTCCGCGACGTCCGGGCTGTCGATCCGGTTGCGCGGACAGATCCCGGCATTGTTGACGAGCACGCTGATTGGTCCGTGCTCCTCGGCGATCTTTGCCGCCGCCCGGTCCGCCGCTTCGCGGTCCGAGACATCGAGGCGAAGTGCGATCCCGGTGCCGATGAGAATGGCGGTCCGCTCGGCTGCCGCCGCGTCGATATCGGCGCAGATCACCTGCGCGCCCTTGTCGGCAAAACCCTGAGCCATGGCCGCGCCCAGTCCCTGTCCCGCGCCGGTCACCAGCACAAGCTTGCCCTCGAACATTCCGTTTCCTCCGGTTTCGGTCTCTCTTTCATGACAATTACGGCGATAGACCGCTGCGCGGAAGCCGTTAGAGTCGAGAGAAAAAAGCGAACGGATGGAGGAAATGGGAATGGCGGAAGATTTGCGCCCGACGGAAAGCTACGATGTTCTGGTGGTCGGCTCGGGCGCCGGCGGACTTGCCGGCGCGGTCTCGGCGGCGCATCGCGGGCTCTCTGTTCTGGTGGTGGAGAAGGAGCCGGTCTTCGGCGGCACCTCCGCCCGTTCCGGCGGCTGGATGTGGGTCCCGATGAACGCCCCGGGCAAGCGCGCCGGGATCGAGGACAGTCGGGAGGCGGCGGAAACCTACCTTAGACACGAGGCCGGTGATTTCTACGATGCGCCCCGCGTCGAGGCCTTTCTTGAGGCAGGTCCGAAGGCCGTCGAGTTCTACGAGAACGAGACCAGCCTGCAGTTCGATCTTGGCCCGACCTTCGCCGATTATCATCCGGACGCTCCGGGCGGCGTGGATGCAGGTCGGTCGATCGTCGCGCGTCCGTTCGACGGACGCGAGCTCGGCCCGGAGATCAAGCGGCTCCGGAAGCCGCTGAAGGAGATCACCTTTTTCGGCCTGATGATCGGCACGGGCAAGGAGCTGCTGCATTTCTTCAATGTCACGCGCTCTCCGGTTTCTGCCTATTTCGTCGCGATCCTGTTTTTCAAGTTCCTGCGGGACATGCTCCTTCACGGCCGCTCGATGCGGCTGATGAACGGCAACGCGCTGGTCGCGCGCCTCGCCAAATCCTGCTTCGACAAGGGCGTCGAGATCCGCACCAGCGCACCGGTCCGCGAACTGCTGAGGGACGAAGCGGGACGGGTGGTCGGCGCCGAGATCGACACGCCGAAAGGCCGCACGCGCATCGTCGCGCGCAAGGGCGTGGTCCTCGCCGCCGGAGGGTTCCCTCACGATCCGGTACGGCGCAAGAAGCTCTTCCCGCATGCGCCGTCCGGCCACGAGCACCTGAGCCCGGCGCCTCCCGGCAATACCGGCGACGGGCTCCGTCTCGGCGAGAGCATCGGCGCGGCCGTGCAGGAGGACCTGCCGCACGCGGCGGCATGGGTACCGATCTCTCGGCCCGTCTGGTCCGACGGCACGCGCGGTACTTTTCCGCATTTCGTCGACCGCTCCAAACCGGGCGTCATCGCGGTCACCCGCTCCGGACGGCGCTTCGTCAACGAGTCTGACTCCTATCATGATTTCTGCCAGGCGATGTTCGCGCGCTGTACCGAGGAGGGCGGTGAGATCTGCGCCTACTTCATCGTTGATCACCATGTACTGCGCAAATACGGACTTGGATACGTGAAGCCATTTCCGGTGCCCTACAAGCAGCACATCAAGAGCGGCTACCTGCATACCGGCGGGACGCTGGAGGAACTGGCGGCCGAAATCGGCGCAGACCCGGCGCAACTGCGTGCGACGGTCGAAGCCTATAACGGTCCGGCGGCGCGCGGCGAGGACCCGGAATTCGGCCGCGGCAGCACCGCCTACAACCGCTCGCTCGGCGACCCGGAGCACAAGCCCAATCCCTGCGTCGCCCCGATCGGCGACGGGCCCTATTACGCCGTCCGTCTGGAGATCGGCGATCTCGGAACCTTCGCCGGTCTCCGGACCGATGCGAACGCAAGGGTGCTGGACGGGGAGGGGCAGCCGATTCCCGGTCTCTATGCCGCCGGGAACGATGCCGCCAGCATCATGGGCGGGAATTATCCGGGCGGCGGCATCACGCTCGGGCCCGCCGTGACCTTCGGCTATATCGCCGCGCGGCACATGTCCGGAGCCAATTCCTGATGCTGCGAATCGGCGAATCTCCTTGCCTCCCGCCCTGACTCGTGCGGGAATGATCTTGGCGTGCGCGCTCGCGCCGCTCCCTGGTGCCAGCGCGTTGTGCCGGCTTGAAACCGCCTCATCCAAGAGGAGGACCGGACTGCCCTATCTCGGGCCGGAACCGGCAATCACAGGGAGGATTTCATGGCAGGCAGGAATGGAGACACCGCCCGTTGCGCGGTGCTTGTGGGTCCCTATCTGAGCGGCAAGACCTCATTGTTCGAGGCGCTGCTCCTGGCGACGGGGGCCCTGCACAAGAAAGGCACGGTCAAGGACGGCAATACCGTCGGCGACAGCGCGGAGGAAGCCAGGAAACGCCAGGCCAGTACAGAGCTAAATGTCGGGCACGGCACCTATCTCGACGAGAAATGGACCTTCATCGACACGCCGGGCAATCTCGAGTTCAGTCAGGACATGCGCAATGCCTGCATGGTCGCCGATATCGCCATCGTCGTGGCCGAGCCCGAGGTGGCAAAGGCCCCGGCGCTGACCCATTACCTGAAATTTCTCGACGCGCACGACATCCCGCACGTGATCTTTATCAACAAGATCGAGGACTCGCACGACCAGGTGCGCGACATGGTGCTTGCGCTTCAGGACATCTCCGACCGGCCTCTGGCGCTGCGCCAGGTGCCGATCCGCGATGGTGAGGCGATCACCGGTTTCGTCGATCTCGTGAGCGAGCGCGCCTACCAGTACCAGGCCGGCAAGCCGTCCAAGCTGGTGAAACTTCCCGACTCGGTCCTGGACCGCGAAAAACAGGCACGCAACGAGATGCTGGAAACGCTCTCCGATTTCGATGACGGACTGCTCGAGAAACTGCTCGAAGAGGTCGAACCGGCGGCGCCGGAGGTCTACGCGCAACTGACCGAAACCCTGCAGCACGATCTCGTCGTTCCCATTCTGCTTGGCGGCGCGGAGAAGGACCACGGCATCCAGCGTCTGCTGAAGACCCTGCGCCACGAAGCGCCGGGCGTTGACAGCACGGCAGAGCGGCTCGGTATTCCGCAGACCGGCGGACCGGTCGCGCAGATCTTCAAGACCGTCCATGCCTCCCATGTGGGCAAGCTGTCCTATGTGCGGGTCTGGTGCGGCACGGTGAAGGACGGCGACGAGCTCAACGGCCAGCGCGTCAGCGGGATCAACCACCTGCTCGGCGCCAAGATGGACAAGGTCTCCTCCGTCTCGGCCGGCGACGTCGCGGCCTTCGGGCGGATGGACGAGGTGGCGACCGGCGATCTTCTGACACCGGACGGCAAAGGCCGCGCGAACTGGCCGGACGCGCTTTCACCGGTCTATGGACTCGCCATTGAACCAACCAGCCGGGGCGACGAGGTGAAGCTGTCCGGTGCCCTCTCGAAACTCGGCGAGGAGGATCCGTCCTTCCGTGTAGAGCAGAATGCCGATCTCGGCGAACTGGTGGTCAAGGGCCAGGGCGATACCCATCTGAAGGTGATGCTGGAGCGGCTGGAGGGGCGGTACAAGCTCGAGGTCGAGAGCCGCGCGCCGGGCGTGCCTTACAAGGAATCGATCCGCAAAGGGGCCGACCAGCATGCGCGGCACAAGAAGCAGACCGGCGGACACGGTCAGTTCGGTGACGTGAAGATCAAGATCGCCCCGCTCTCGCGCGGAGAGGGCTTCAGCTTCAAGAGCAGCATCGTCGGCGGCGCAGTGCCGAAACAGTATGTCCCGGCCGTGGAGGAGGGGGTGAAAGACTACATGCGCCAGGGGCCGCTCGGTTTCGAGGTCGTCGATGTGGCGGTCGAGCTCTATGACGGCTCGTTCCATGCTGTCGACAGTTCCGACATGGCCTTCAAGACCGCGGCGCGTATGGCGATGAACGAGGGCCTTGCGAAATGCCAGCCGGTGCTGCTGGAGCCGATCCAGAGAGTGGTGATCTCCGTGCCCAACGATTCGACGGCCCGGGTGCAGCGCATCGTCACCGGGCGGCGCGGACAGATCCTCGGCTTCCAGGCGAAAGAAAACTGGAACGGCTGGGACGAGATCGAGGCCTATCTGCCGGAGAGCGAGACCCGGGACCTGATCATCGAGATCCGCTCCCAGACCGGCGGTATCGGTTTCTATAACGGCGAGTTCGACCACCTGGCCGAACTTACCGGGCGGATCGCCGACCAGGTGGTCGAGGGCCGTAGCGCCGCCGCGGACTGATCGCGCTCAGATCAGACGGAGGTCCGGCCGGTTTCTGCTGGCCGGGCGCGCCGTTCCATGGTTTTTTTTCCGGACCGTTTTCCTGGGGCCTTCCGACATGCTTCCGACCGGCAGCACCTACGAGGAGATCCGCCGGAAGTTCCGCTGGCAGATCCCCGAGCATTACAATATCGGCCGCGACATCGCCGACCGGCAGGATCCGTCGGCGCTGGCGCTGATTTACCGCACCGAAGACGGAACGGTCGATCGGTTCAGCTTCGGCGATATCGCCCTTGCGTCGAATCGGCTCGCCAACCTGCTGACGGCAAGCGGACTTGGCCGCGGAGATCGGGTGGCGATCCTGCTGCCGCAACGTCCCGAGACGGCGGTCGCTCATGCCGCGATCTACAAGGCGGGCATGATCGCGATCCCGCTCTTCACCCTCTTCGCCGAAGAGGCGCTGGTCTACCGGCTCCAGAATTCCGGCGCGGCGGCGGTCGTTGCCGACGAGGCCGGGCTCGCGAAGATCCGCAGTTTCCGGGATCGACTGCCCGAGCTGCGTCAGGTCTTCGTGACCGATGCGACGAAGAGCGGTGACGGCTTCATTGCCCTCGATCCCGCGCTGGAGCGGGCGTCGGACACATTCGAGATCGCCGACACCAGGGCCGAGGACCCGGCGCTCATCATCTATACCTCGGGCACGACGGGGCCGCCCAAGGGGGCGCTCCATGCGCACCGCGTGCTGCTTGGCCATCTGCCCGGCGTTGAGTATCCGAACAGTTTCTTCCCGAAGCCCGGCGATCTGTTCTGGACGCCGGCAGACTGGGCCTGGATCGGCGGGCTGATCGACGTCCTGTTGCCGAGCTGGCACCACGGTGTGCCGGTGCTGGCTTACCGGGCGCGCAAGTTCGACCCGGAGGAAGCCTTCTGGCTGATGCAGGAGCACGGGGTACGCAACGCCTTTCTGCCGCCGACGGCTCTCAAGCTTATGCGCCAGGTCGAAGACCCGAGAACGCGCTTCACCTACGACCTGCGCTCGGTTGCCTCGGGCGGCGAGACGCTGGGCGCGGAACTGCTCGACTGGGGCCGGGAGACCTTCGGCCTCACCATCAACGAATTCTACGGCCAGACGGAATGCAATCTCGTCGTCGGCAACTGCGCCGGGACGATGGAGGTGCGCCCCGGCTCGATGGGCCGCGCCATTCCGGGACACGAGGTCGCGGTGGTCGACGACGCGGGCGTCCCGCAGCCGGACGGCAGCCAGGGCAATATCGCTGTCGCCAGGGGCGATCCGGTAATGTTCCTCGAATACTGGAACAATCCGGAGGCGACGGAGAAGAAGTTCGCCGGCGACTGGCTGCTGACCGGCGACCAGGGGATCCGCGATATAGACGGCTATTTCTGGTATGTCGGGCGCGACGACGACGTCATCACCTCGGCCGGCTACCGGATCGGCCCGGGCGAGATCGAGGATTGCCTCGTCGGCCATCCCGCCGTCGCCATGGCCGCGGTGATCGGCGTTCCGGATCCGCTCCGCACCCAGGCGGTGAAGGCTTTCATCGTGCTGAAGGACGGCATCGCCGGCTCCGACGATCTGGCGAAAGAGATCCAGGAGCATGTGAAGACCCGGCTCGCCGCGCACGAGTATCCGCGCCAGGTCGCCTTTGTTGCGGAACTGCCGATGACCACGACCGGCAAGATCGTGCGCAAGGATCTGCGCGCGCTGCACGCCGCCGAGAGCGGGACCTGACGATGATCGAGAGCGCGCGTCTGCTCCTCCGCCGCTGGCGCCCGGAGGACCGGGCGCCCTTTGCGGCGCTGAATGCCTCGGCAAAGGTGACGGAATTCCTGCCGAAGCAGCTGACGCGCGCGGAGTCGGACGATTTGCTCGACCGGGTCGAGGCGCATTTCGAGAAACGCGGCTTCGGCCTCTTTGCGGTCGAACGCAAGGACACAGGCGCCTGCATCGGCTGGACCGGCCTGTCCGTGCCGCGCTTCGAGGCGCCCTTCATGCCGGCTGTCGAGATCGGCTGGCGACTGGCCGAAGAGCATTGGGGCCATGGCTATGCGACCGAGGCGGCGAGGCGCGTGCTCGAATTCGGGTTCGGCGTACTCGATCTCGAAGAGATCGTCTCCTTTACCGTTCCCGCCAACCTCCGTTCGCAGGCGGTCATGGAGCGGCTCGGCATGCGCCGGGATGCGGACGGCGATTTCGAGCACCCGTTGCTCGAACCCGGCCATCCCCTGCGCCCCCACGTGCTCTACCGGCTCCGCCGGGAGGATTTCTCATGAGCGTGCCCTTCGACGCGCCGGTGCGGGACGAGGCGGCCGGCGGGAGATCGCGCTGTTCGAGAATGGCGGCCGCACCGCTCTCGACCTGGTGACCGCGCGGGCGATCCTTGCGCTGAGGGAAAGCGGGACTTGATCCGGCACGCAAAGTGTTCCTTGATTCGGGCGCGCCGTTCGCAGCGGGCGGCGTTCAATCGGTGAACCGCGCAGGTTCTGGCGCGGGCAGGAGAGGTAACTGACCATGGCCGTGAGCATCGACTATTTCATGACGACCTCCAGCCCCTGGAGCTACCTGGGGGCCCGCCGCTTCATGGAGATAACCCGCAAGGTCGGGGCCGAGGTGAATGTCTATGCCGTCGATTTCGGCGCGATCTTCGCCCAGTCCGGTGGCCTGCCGCTGCCGAAGCGGGCGCCGCAGCGCCGGGCCTATCGGCTCGTCGAACTGGCGCGCTGGAAGAAGCGTCTCGACCTGCCGATGGTGATCGAGCCGGAGAATTTCCCGGCCAGGACGCCGCTCTCCGTCCATCTCGTCACCGCGACTCGGCTTGCCGGCGGCGATGCGTTGCGGCTCTCCACTTTGATTCTCGAAGCGCTCTGGGAGCAGGATCGCTCGATCGACGATCCGGAGGTGCTCGGCGACTGCTGTCGCAAGGCCGGACTTGACGCGGCATCCCTGCTGAAGGCCGCGGAGAGCCCGGAAACCAAGGCCGCGTTCGATGAGGATACCGAGCACGCCATGCGTAGCGGTGTCTTCGGGGCACCGTCCTACATCATCGAGGAGGAGCTCTTCTGGGGCCAGGATCGCCTCGATTTTGTCGCCGAGAAGCTCGGCGCCTGACATTTGCGCGGGCCAGGCCGCGCGGGGCCCCTGTTCCGTTTCGCCGACGGCATGATCCGTCGGGGACTTTGACGAAAGCGGATTTTCCGTCCGGGCGATCCGTGCTTAGCTCTCCGCCGAAGAGAGGGGATGCGATGCACACTGTTTCCATGAGCCTGCAGGAGGCGCACGAGCTGGCCGCGGCATGTCTTCTGCGCCACGGCGCCGACGGGGAAAATGCCCGTGCGGTGGCGGACATCGTCACCGCGGCGGAACGCGATCTCTGCCACTCCCACGGCCTGTTCCGGATTCCGGGCTATGTCGCCTCGCTGAAAAGCGGCAAGGCGAACGGATGTGCGCAGCCGGTGGTGAGCGAGCTTGCGGCCGGCGTGCTCCGGGTCGACGGTGACGGCGGTTTCGCGCCGCTCGCGCTCGAGGCCGGCCGCGTGCCGCTGGTGGAGCGCGCCCGCGCGAACGGCGTCGCCGCGCTGGCCCTCAACAATATCTATCATTTCGCCGCGCTCTGGCCGGAGACGGAAGCGCTGGCCGAGCAGGGTCTGGCCGCCTTCGCCTTCACCGCCGCCTTTCCATATGTCGTGGCCCCCGGGGGACGCAGGCCGATCTTCGGGACCAATCCGATGGCATTCGCCTGGCCCCGGCCGGGCCGGCATCCGATGGTCTTCGACCAGGCCTCCTCGACCATGGCCCGCGGCGAGATCATGCTGGCCGCCCGGGATGGTCATTCCGTGCCGCTCGGTGCCGGCATCGACGGCGACGGCAAGGACACGACCGACCCCAAGGCGATTCTCGAGGGCGGCGCCCAGCTCGCCTTCGGCGGCTACAAGGGGGCCGCGCTCGCCATGATGGTCGAGCTGCTGGCCGGGGCACTGATCGGCGACAAGCTGAGTTTCGAGGCCGAGGCGGCGGACAATGGCGACGGTGGCCCGCCGGTCGGCGGCGAGTTGATCATCGCGCTCGATCCGGCCCGTTTCGGGGATCCGGCGGGTTTCGCCGCTCATGCCGATCTGCTGTTCGACCGCATGCTCGCCGACGAGGGGGTGAGGCTTCCGGGAGACCGCCGGCGCAGGGCCCGGGAGACCACGGCGCGCGAGGGGATCCGGGTGCCGGAAAGTCTGTCGCGGACGCTGGTGGGGCTGGCGGCCGGCCCGTAGGGCCGCGGGCGCGGACAGGGACCGGCAAAAAAAAGACCGGGCCGCGTCGGAACGCGCCCGGTACCAGGTTGAACAGGGCGGAGGCTTGGACTTGCCCTGAAAGGCATCTGGAGATGTCATCATAGCGTATGCGTCGCCGCTTACAATCTCTTTCTGAGGGAC